>JANOIG010000036.1:0-36295 GCA_031407405.1 Deltaproteobacteria bacterium | reverse complement strand
CGGTCAGGTATCGATTCGCGCCTGGGTCAGGAGCTTCTCTACCAGGGTCTGCGAATAGTGCCCCAGCTTTCGGAACACGACGCCCATCCCGGAGGGGTTTCGCTCCACCCGCACCACTTCCCCCTCACCCTCGATGGTCTCCACCCCTTCCATCACCACCGTGAACTTCAGATTCACGATCGACCCGACGGCGAGCGGCTCGGTCGTCTTGATGAACACGCCACTTTTGGAAATGTTGGTGACGTATTCACGGACAAACTGATCGAAGGAGTCAAACTCCTTGTTGATCGTCAAGCGCTGATCGTGACGCCGACTATCCACGCCATGCCCCCGGGCTCTGCTGAAACCTACTTGCCCTGCATGTCATATTGTTCGATGTGGTACTCGGTGCGCGGCGCAAGCTCGATGCGCCGCGCGTAACGCCGCTCCGCCTCGTCCAGCGCGGAGCGGTCCACGGTCTTCAGAAAATCCACGATGGCCGGGTGAGCGTTCACCACTACTGAATAGCCGGGCAAGCTGTAACGCTCGCGCCCAATCTGCCTCAGGATCTCATAGGCGATGGTGGCCTTCGACTGAATTTGCCCGGTGCCGTCGCAGTAAAAACACGGCTCATGCAGCATTCGCCCCAGGCTTTCCCGAGTGCGCTTCCGCGTCATCTCGATCAGCCCGAGCTCGCTAATTCGGTTGAGCGTGGTCTTGGCCTTGTCCTTGACCAGAGCCGTCTCCAGCGCACGCCAGACCTTCTCCCGGTTTTGGTACTTCTCCATGTCGATGAGGTCCAAAATGACCAAACCGCCAATGTTTCTGAAGCGCAGCTGATACGCGATCTCCTCGACCGCTTCGAGGTTGGTCTTCAACGCCGTCTCTTCCAGATCCTTGCTGCCCTTACCGACATAACGACCGGTGTTGACGTCGATGGCCGTCAGCGCTTCCGCTTGATCGACGATCAACGATCCACCGCTCGGCAACGGCACCTTGCGGCTCAGCGCCCGTCCAATTTCGTCCTCGATGCCATAGGCGTCAAAGATGGGCTCACTACCGGTGTAGAGCTCGATGTCCTTGACCCGTTCGGGCAAGAACATCTCCACGAAGCGCACCAGCCGTGCGTACTGATCGCGATCGTCGATGACGATGGATTTGACCTCATCCGTGAACAAATCGCGGGCGACCTTCAGCACCAGATCGAGCTCGGTGTACAGCTCTTCTGCGGGCTTGGCCGTCTCTCGCCGCTTGCACACCTCCGCCCAAACCCGAATCAGGTAACCCACGTCCGCCTTGAGCTGCTTCTTCGTCAGGCCCTCGGCCACGGTGCGCACGATCAGCCCGCCGCGGGCGGGCTTGAGCGACTCCATCACTTGGCGTAGCCGCTGGCGCTCACGCGCCGAGCCGATTCGCTTGGAGATACCCAGGTGATCGACCGTGGGCAAATACACGACGTAGCGACCAGGCAAGGACACGTGGCTCGTGACACGCGCACCCTTCGTCCCGATGGGCTCCTTCGAGATCTGAACCACGACCATATCTCCCTCGGAGACCACGTCCGTGATGGGCACCGAGCGGGTCACCCGGGTGGGCGCCGCCGCATCCGAATGCCGCCCGCCATTACCCCCACCGACCTTGCCGCGCACGGCACGCCGGCCACGCACGAGCTTGGAATTGGAATTGGCGCTGGCATTGGCACCCGAATTGTCGTTTCCATTGGGGCGCTGCCGGCCACGCCGACCGCGTGAGCCTTGCTGCCCGCCGCGCCCGCGCTGGCGGTTGCCGCCCCGACCTCGACCCAGCTCCTGATTCCCACCCTCGCGCGTGCTGTCGGAGCCCCTGGCCGCATCCGACCGAGCACCCGCGACATCGGCGCGACCCGTACCCGATCGCAGCGCTTCCGTTCGGCCCGCATTGGGTCCGACGGCGCCCGATCGACCCGCGGCCGGCCTATCGCCACGCGCTCGAGGCGCCCGCGAGCCGCCCAGGGCTGCCGGGGAAGCAAGGACATCAGAATCGAGGACATCAGGCACGGCCGCGCCGGACGTGGAGCCCGCCGATGGCGGCCCGAGTGAATCCCCGCCCGGCTCGCGACCCGAGACGGGCACGTCGGACGGGACGCCTTCATCTAGCGTGTGTGACCGACGAGCCGCCAGCGGGACGTCGTCATCGTCATCGTCTTCGTCCGAGCTCTCGTCGGCGTCCTCGTCGTCCAGCTCATCGGCGTCGATGTCTTCGACCTCATCGAGCTCGTCCCCATCATCCGCCTCGGACTCGTCGTCCTCGAGGGCACCCGCTTCTGCAGCCTCGTCTTCGGAGACGATGTCGTCCTCGGAGCCGTCTACGTCGAGCGCATCGTCCCCCGTTTCGTCGTCGGCATCCTGCTGCCTTCCGAGCGCAGCGCTCGCGACCGCTGGCTCGAGCTCCTCTGCGCCGCTCAACGCACCACCACCGCTTCGCCCGTTGAGGGCCTGAGACACGGCCCCGCCGGACTCCTCGTCGTCAGCGTCGTCGTCCTCATCCTCGCGGAGCTGGGTCGCTTTGCGTTCACCCGTGCCGCGGAACGACTCGTTCTGCTCGCCAGCGTCGCCCGCTAGATACAGCTCGAAATCGTCGGGCCGGATCAGATCTTCGACGTGCAAGAACGCCGAGCGCTCTTGCCCCACATCGATGAAGGCTGCCTGCATTCCAGGTAAAACCCGCGTGACCTTGCCGAGCACGACGTTACCGACGGTGCCGCGGTGCGAAGCCCGCTCAATCTGCAGCTCCGCGATGACGCCCTCTTCGACGAGTGCTACGCGCGTTTCACGAATATCAACGTTGATGACAATTATGCTTCCGGTCATTCCTGCCAGTGCGGTGCACAGACATCAACGCGGCTTGCCGGGAAACGAGCTTCATCTGCTGGGAGTAATATCCCGGGGAGCAGTCCCCAGGGGATTGCTCCGGAGAACATTGCTCCGGAGAACATTGCCCCGGAGAACATTGCCCCGGAGAACATTGCTCCGGAGAACAACGCCCCAAGGTCAAAGCACCCGTTCATGGGTCAAATCTCCCCAACTGGGGCTCTCCAACGAGAGGCGTGCCCCCATTGAAGATCAGAGATGTCCTGGTGAAATGACCCCATGATGATCCCCCCATGACCAGTCCCGAGGTGGCGATGTTCTATCGACGCACGTTTGATGGCACAGGACTTCATGAACAGAGCTCATTGGGGAACAGAGCAGACAAAGATTCCGAGCGGGCCGCGGAGGCACCAAACCCTGCTTTCGGGCTACTACATCGGAAGCATGGAAACAACGCGAAACAGCAGGCACTTACGCTTCCCTCGAGGGCGTTGGCGCCCGAGCCCTCGCCGCGCCCAGCCACGGGTCACTCGCGAGGAGGGTGCCCAACCCGAAGGGTCGGACGAGGCGTGGTAGGCTGAAGCATGGACCGCTCCTACCTCGTGCTGGATATCGAGACCATCATCGACCCCGAGCTCCCGATCTCAGAATCCAGTGCCATTGAAAGACTGCCGGCTCCGCCACACCATGAAATCGTGGCCATCGGAGTGTTGTGGCTCGACCGCAATTACTCGGTGCTCCGGATTGGTGTCATCGGCGAGGGCAAGAGCGAAGCGGATGCGCTGGTCGACTTCACTCGCTTCGCCGATGAGCGACAACCGAACCTGGTCACCTACAATGGGCGCTGTTTCGACCTACCGGTGCTGGCTAGCCGCTGCCTGCGACATGGGATCCCCTTTCGCTACTACTATCAGACCCGCGATGTCCGCTATCGCTTCTCGGCGGATGGGCACCTGGACCTGATGGACTTCATCGCGGACTTTGGGGCCGCTCGAAGCAGCCGACTCGACGTCGTGGCGAAGCTGTGCGGGATGCCCGGCAAAGTGGGAGTGGACGGCAAGGACGTCGGACCCCTGGTGCATGCCGGTCAGATCGAGCTGGTGAGAAACTATTGCCTGTGCGACGTGGTGCAGACGGCGGCGGTCTTTCTGCGCGTCCAATTGTTGCGGGGGGAGCTCACCTTGGCAGACTACAAGGGTGCCATGGATGGGCTCATCGCGGCCGCCAAAGCCGAAGCCCGCGTTGCCCCCGTGGTGGCGGGCTGGAACGAACCCCGCCTCCGCCTCCTGCCGAGCTGAACCATGGACGACATGCTCAAGCGCGTGCTCAACGCACGCGTGACCGAGGTGCTGCCTGCGCCCACACCCTTGCAAGAGGCGCCAGGCCTGTCCGCGCGCTTGGGCGTGCCGGTGCTGATGAAACGCGAGGACCTGACCCCGATCTTTTCGTTCAAGCTGCGCGGCGCCTACAACCGCATCGCCAACCTGAGTGACGCAGAGCTCGCGCGCGGCATCATCGCGGCCTCCGCCGGCAACCACGCGCAAGGCGTCGCGTTCGCGTGCCGCCGGCGAGGCGCACACTGCCGCATCGTGATGCCCCGCACGACCCCCGAGATCAAGGTGCTCGCGGTCAAGAGCTACGGCGCGGAAATCGAGCTCGTGGGGGACAGCTACTCGGACGCCGCGGCTCACGCCGACGACGTCGCCGCGGCCAGCGGCATGACGCTGATTCCGCCCTTCGATGACCTCGACGTCATCGCTGGCCAGGGCACGATTGGCCTCGAAATTTTGCGCCAAGCGCCGCGTGATCTGGCGGCCATCCTCGTGCCGGTGGGGGGTGGAGGCTTGGCGGCGGGCATCGCATCGGTGATCAAAGAGCTGCGCCCCGAGCTTCTGGTCATTGGTGTCCAGCCCGAGGACTCCGCGGCCATGCACGACTCGCTGCTACAAAAGCGCAGGGTCGTGCTCGACCACGTCGGCATCTTCGCCGACGGGGTTGCCGTCAAGCAGGTCGGACGCTTCACGCTGCCCCTGTGCCAGCGCTACCTCGACGACATGCTCCTGGTGAGCCAAGACGAGATTTGCGCGGCCATCCAGGACGGTTTCAACGAAACGCGGACCCTATTCGAGCCCGCGGGGGCGCTGGCCATCGCGGGGCTCAAGCGGCTGCTTCGGCGCGGAGGCCACAAGCCGGGCGCCCACGTGGTGATCGCCTCCGGCGCCAACATCTCGCTGTCACGCCTGGGGTACATCGCCGAACGCGCCGAGGTCGGTGGCGATCGCGAGGCGCTCTTCGCGGTCACCATTCCCGAGCGCCAGGGCGCGTTTCTCGAGTTCTGCGAAGCGCTCGGGCAGCGCAGCGTCACCGAGTTCAACTACCGGCTGTCCTCCCGCAGCCACGCGCACGTCTTCATCGGGGTGCGCGTCGACGGCGCTGCGTCGGCAGCCGCGCTCGGCGACGTGCTCAGAGCAAAAGCCTACACTTGCCTGGACCTCACCCACGACGACCTCGCCAAGACTCACGTCCGCCACATGGTGGGCGGCCTCGGCCAAGGGGTGCGGGACGAAGTCTTGTACACCTTCGAGTTTCCGGAACGGCCCGGTGCGCTGCTACAATTCTTGAGCAGCCTCGGCGCACGCTGGAACATCTCGCTCTTTCACTACCGCAACCAGGGCACAGGCTTCGGGCGCGTGCTGTGCGGGTTCGAAGTGCCAGTGGCTGAACGCGCGGAGCTCGAGGGCGCTCTGCGCGGCCTCGGCTTTGCGCATCAAGCCGTCGGTGACAACCCTGCGACGCGCTTTCTGATGGCGGGCGACGATGCTGGCAGGTCGCAACCTCCGCGCAAGCCGTAACGCCAACAACCAAAGCAAGACGGCCAGGCGGGTGGGGCCGCCTCGACGCAGCTCGCGTGCGCCAGTGCCGAACGTCGCAAGGTCTCCAAGCACCGAACCACGGACGACGTGGACGGTGTGTCACGGGGCGCCGAACTCACCATGAACCCGCGACGCGAGCGAGGGCAACGCTCCCGAAGCTCACGGTCGAAGCTCGGAGCCGACTCGAGAAGTCAGGCCTGAGCCGGGCTGGGCACCTTGCCTCTGCCAAGTGGCGGTGCTAGTATTGCCATATGGCAGATAGTCGCGAGGCCGCTTCGGGCGAGGACGTTCTGCGGCTCTTGGGTGCGACCCGCATGCTGAAGAAGGGCCAGATCTCCCCTCTGGAAATCCGAACCGCCGTGAGGAAAGGTCTCCCGTTCTCTGCGCTCGAGGCGCTCCAGAAGGAAGTCGATCTCACCCTGAAACAGCTCGTAGTGGTTCTAGGTATACCCGAACGTACGATTGCGCGCCGTAAGGAGGATCAGTACCTGACGGCGGCTGAGTCCGATCGTCTTTACCGAGTCGCCAGAACTGTGGCGCATGCCGATGCCGTTTTAGGGGGCATCGACAAGGCACGGACCTGGCTCAAGCGCCCGAACCGAGCTCTTGGTGACGAGGCGCCTCTGACATTGCTCGACACTGACATTGGGGCGCGTCAGGTGGAGGAAGTCCTTCTGCGTGTTGGCTATGGGATCCACAGCTAGTGCGGGTGTGGCGAATATGCGCAGAGGCATACGTCGCCTCCGGACTGACCGGGACGGGTGGGTTGTACGTGTCTGGGCGATGGCACCACAAGGGGCGGCCTGTCGTGTACACGTCAGCGACGCCCTCGCTAGCCGCTCTCGAGGTACTGGTTCACGTCGACCCGTCCCTAGCTCCTAGTGATCTGCGGCTGCTCGAGCTGGACATCCCAGACAAAGTCGCCGTCGAGACCTGCGATCCGATGAAGTTGACCGCGGACTGGCAAGCGTATCCGACGCCGCTTGCGCTCCAGGACTTTGGGTCTTCGTGGCTATCGAGTCTGCGCACGGCAGTCCTGAGCGTGCCATCGGCGGTGATGGAGATGGAACGAAACTACATACTGAACCCCCTACATCCGGACGCGCACCAGATGCGGGCCGTTCGCGACCTACCATTCTCTTTCGATCCCCGCTTGATACAGCCCTGAGCGCGTGGATTCTGACTGCGCTTCGTCGCCCTCCAGGCTCTCTCCTGCTATTGCGCGAGTGGGTCTCGGAATACTTCCGCAACTGGCAGCACCGCGCCTACCGACGTCAGCTCTACCAGCCCGCTCCGATACTCGGATGACACCCAGCGCCCGTCATCAGCACGCCGCCAGAGCTGGATGTGTTGCTCGGCGTGCCCGACCAGCACGATTTCGCGCAGCGACTCTCACATCAGGGTACGTCGCGAGCCCAGCGGCTCGCACCCGGATGCGCAGATCCGAGGCATGGACCTGACACGGGCCGGCACGCAATGCGACGGCCAGCAACGCCACGACGTTGGCCGCGATGGCGGCATGTTCCCGCGAACCGCACGCCATTGCCCAAGCATGGGCATGTTGGTACTCGTGGCGGATCGAGCTTTCTGCTTCGATCTGGCAGTACTCCTCATAACTGAGGCGAGGCCGTGAGGAAGCAATCACGCACGCAGTATGGCACATCAATGGTGCCCCATCCCGATTCATCCAAGGACGTTCTCTCGTGGAGTTTGCCGGGCTCAACAAGCAGCCTGAGCCCCGTCAGGGTCGGACGATCATAGCTTCCATGCCACCTGCGCTCGCGGGTCAGGCAGGTACGCGCAATAGGTTCCGGTGCGGACGACACGGTCGAGGTGCTGGCCGAGCGCTGGGTTGTGCGCAACGATGCGTGTCATCGCTTGTCTGATGGCGCGTGTGACGGCGCTTCGCGCGCGTTCAGACGCGGATCCCACTCGTCGACCTCGCCCGCCCAGGCCCACCGCACTGGCCAGCTCGCGCACCAGAAAGTCGCGTTCGGCTTCCGCTTGCGCGGCCCGCACCAGGTCGCTCATCGCGCGCGCCTCCTCGATGTCCTCTTCGATTTCGGCGAGCCGCCGACGGTATCCTTCTTTGGCGCGTGCATCGAGCGGCTCGCTGACGCCGCCACTGTCAGGCGCCATCGAGCCGAGCTCGGCCCCCCGCTCCAAGCCGACGAGGTCCAGTGCATGGAACTGCCGGCCCGGCTCGGCCAGCATCCGGGCCAGGTACCGCATACCCTTGGAGTCGCGCAGGCGCGCGCTGCTCGGCCCAAACGCCACCAACCAGTAGTCGCCCTCGCGTTGAAAGATGGTCGCGTCGCTGAGGGCGGTGGCTGACTGAGGCTGCGGCTGAAGCTGAAGCACGACCCCACTGCTCTCGTTCGCTCCAGCAGCGCTGCAGTCCCGCGCAGCCTGAGCCGCCTCACGTACCGCTCCAATTCGTTCGAACGTCGACTGAGCCGCCCGAAGCTCCAATAGAGCACGCGCCTCGTTTCTATCTGCACGGTACGCTTGCGCAAGACCGACTCGGGCGACCGCCGCCTCGTACGGGGCATTGATGTCGATGTAGCCATGCAGCGCAGCCTCGAACTGACGATGAGCACCCGCCGCGTCGCACCGAGCCAACTGCACGCGTCCGGCGGCCAAGGCCGCTGCGGCCGCCAGCGCCTTGCTCTGGAATAGCGCGGCCACGCTCGCGAGCTCGTTGGCTGCCGACTCCGCTCGGCCGAGGTCACCCGCCGCAAGCTCGATCTCGACCTGCGCCTCGAGCAAAGGCGCCCGACGCAGCTCCGTGTTCGGTGGCCACTCTTTTGATGGGACGTTCGATGGGTGGTCGAGCGCTTCGCGGACGGACGCCACGGCGAGCGCGACGTCGCCTCTCGCGAGTTGGACCATGGCGAGGCCCGGCTGCGGATCCCATCCGAGCTCATGAGCTGCCATAAAAGCTTCTTCCGCGCCTGGGATGTCGCCCCGACGGAGCCGGATGCGACCCAGCTCGCAGAGCGGCCATCCGAGCTCCCGGCGCAAGTAAGGGCGCAGCTCATCGCAAGCCAAGAGAGCTTCCTGCTCGGCCTCGGCGAAAGCGCCCCGCAGCCGGAAGATCTCCGCGCGGTGCACGCGGCAGCGGCCGTGAACGCTCCCCACGGGCTGGCCATGCCGCCAACGCTCCATCGCCGCGGTCCACTCTTCAGCCAGATCGTACTGCGCAAGCGCCTGAGACGCGCACACCAGCTCGCAATAGACGACTCCCGTCGAGAGCGGATCGAGCTCACCGCTGACCGTCGCCACGGCGGCTTCATTGAGCAGGCTGAGACCGTTTGAGACATCGCCCATCAGAATCATGCTGCGTGCCTCTGCCAGGCGACCCATGGCCGCGGCTGCGGGATCGTGCAGCGTGCCCAGCTCGATGGCGCGCCGCGCCCAGTGCCGGGCGGCCTCGAAGTCGCCCGATAACAGCCGTTCGTAGTTCCGAACGACCGCCAGCCAGGCATGCACAGGCGTCTCGGCCAACCCTTCGAGCAGCCGCTCTGCCCGTTTGAGCCAACCCCTGACCGGGGCCAGCAGCGCCGTGTCGAACAACAGGTGCTTGGCCACGCGCACCGCCGCCAGCGCCGCGGTCAGGCGATCGCCAGCTTTTGCGGCCTCAGCGTGAGCCCGCTCCCAGGCCTCGATGGTGACATCCAGATGACCGGCGGCATATGCGACGTCGGCCAGCAATGGCAGCTCAGACCCAACGAGCGGCGTCTTCTCGTCCGCTTCGATCAGGAGCTCGTGCGCCTGCTGCCAGTCGCTCCGCGCCGCAGCGTCACGGGCTCGTTCCACGAGGGTATGGGAGGTGGCCTCGTGCATCGTTCGACGCTTGTACCCGATCTGGTGCCCGGCGCCTTCTGGGGTCGGCGGTAGCGACCGAAGTTCCCACCGTGACGAGCTTTGTCACGCCTTGGAGGTGAGTGGCGTCGAGCCGCCCGCCACGGCCGGCCAACGTGCCCGTAGGCGGCGGGTCGCGCCACAGCCGCCCGAGGCCGCTGACGGAAGGCGGCCCCAACCAATCGAAAGAGAGAGCCTATATGGGAAAAAAGCCAATGCAGCGCGCCAGGGTCAACGGCGTGGAGCTCGAATACGAAATAGCCGGCTCGGGAGAGCCGGTACTGCTGATCAGCCCCGTTCTCGCGGACGGCTTCAAGCCGCTCGTGTCCGAGCCGGCGCTCGCCGACCACTACCGGCTGATCACGTACCACAAGCGCGGTTGGGTCGGGAGCACGCGTACGCCTGGTCCTGTGAGCATCGCCGATCACGCCGCCGATGCCGCGGCCCTGCTCGCCCATCTCGAGGTGAGTCGCGCGCACGTCGCCGGTCATTCCAGCGGCGCCGCGGTGGGCCTGCAGCTCGCCCTCGATCGGCCCCAGCTCGTGCACACGCTGGCCGTGCTGGAACCCTCGATCCTCTCGCTGTCCTGCGCCAAAGCTTTCGTGCAGGGCGCGGCGCCCGTCTTCGAGCTTTACGCGGCTGGCAAGCACGAAGCCGCTCTCTCCGCTTTCATGAGCGCCGTAAGTGGTCTCGAGTGGCAAGAGTGTCGCGCTTTGCTCGACGAGCGTGTGCCCGGGGCCGTCGCGCAGTCGCTCCAGGATGTCGATACATTCTTCGGCGTCGAGCTGCCGGCACTGGTCGACTGGGAGTTCGGCGCCCAGCAGGTGGCCGCCATTCGTCAGCCAGTGCTGTCGGTGCTGGGCCAGAACACGCAGGCCATGTGGGTAGAAATCGCGGGCCTGCTTCGGTCCTGGCTGCCGCAGCTCGAGGAGTGCAGCATCGAGGACGTGGGCCACCTGCTGCACGTGCAGCGCCCGGAGCCGGTCGCTCGCGGGATGGCGGAATTCTTGGGTCGCCACCCCATGCAGGTCGGCTCCAAATTCCAGGCCGCGTAGAGCCGCCTGACGGGGGTTGCGGCGCGCCCGGCCCGTGAGGCTCAGTCCTCGCGATAAAACCGGGGCACACGCCGCGACACCGCCGTCAACACTTCCCAGGCGATGGTGCCACAGTGCGCGGCGATCTCTTCGGCGGTCAACGTGCCCTCGCCGAGCGGGCCGCGCTGCGAACCCAGCACCACTGCTTCGTCACCAATCGCTGCGCCGGGGACGTCCGTCACGTCGACGCTCGTCATATCCATGCTGACCGCGCCGATGATCGGCGCGCGCCGGCCGCGCACGAGCACGTGCCCGCGGTTCGAGAGCGCGCGCGAAAGCCCGTCGCCGTAACCCATGGGGATGGTGGCGACGTGGCTCTCGCGCCGGGCGGTCCAGGTCGCGCCGTAACCCACGCTGGCAGAGCTGGGCAGCGTCCTCAGCGCGACGATTTCGGTGCGGACCTTCATGACGGGCCTCAACGCGGGTGCGCTCGGCACGCCGGGCGCCATGCCGAACAGGCCGATGCCCGGCCGCACCAGGTCGAGGCGCGCGCGTGGATGGCCGATGCTCGCCGCTGTGTTGGCGGCATGACGCCGCCGCACGGGCAGGCCGTGAGCCTCGAGCACGCCGCAGCCAGCATCGAACAGATCGAGCTGATGCTGCACCGACTCGGCATCGCTCTCGGCCGAGGCGAAATGGGTCATCACGCCATCGAGCTGCAACTCGGGCTGCTGCGCGAGGGCGCTGGCAAATGCCCCGAGCGCTGCCAGCGGCACACCGAGGCGGGCCATGCCGGTGTCGATCTTGACGTGCACGGGCAACGCCGGCGCGCCCGCGAAGCGCACCTCTTCGGCCAAGCTAGCGAGCTGATCCGGGCGCGACAACACAGGTGTCAGGCGGTGCCGAATCAGCTCCGCCCAGGCGTTGCCGTAGTGCCCCCCCATCACCAAAATCGGCACCACGATGCCGGCCTCCCGAAGCTCGATCCCTTCTTCGATCAGGGCCACGCAAATGCCCGCGCTGCCTGCGCGTTCCAAAGTGCGCGCCACCGCCTTTGACCCATGGCCATAGGCATCGGCTTTGAGCACGCTCCACACCGGCACGCTGGCGGCCCGACTCAACGCCAGCAAGTTGTGCCGCAGATGGGTCAGCGAAATATCCGCGCGCGTCGGGCGTACGCTGTCGGCAGGCTCCGCGCGGCGCGGGGTGAGCACACGGGACGGAGCGGAGCTCGGAGGCGGGCGGGTCATGACGAGCCGAAGCGTACCTCACTCATCATGGGTTGACGGGGCAATCACGCAGACAGTCTTCGAGCGAGGACGGGCAGGGCTGACAACCCGTGGGTCGCGTCTCGCAACCCGGCGCACATGCCACCTGCGCCTCCTCGCAACGCGACCGGCAGTCCTCGCTCACGGTTGAAGCGTTGGGCTGCGGCGCGAGCGCGGGCCCGATGGACACCTGTGTTGCCCCCTGCACCGACCGGGAGCCTGAGCCGGGGTCGCCCACGCGGGGCAGCGCCTGACCAGGATCGCGCTCCGCCGCCGCCGGCAAATCGAAGGAGGGCTCCGTGTCGCCGCTCACCACCTCGGCGATGCGGCGTTGGGCGTATTGCACTCGGTCGCGGGTCTGCCCGTAGGTATAGACGCGGCGCCACTCGCGCCAACAGTGCAGGCGGTGGGAGGGCGCGATATTGGGATCGAGGTCCAAGCGGTCGCAATGCGCGAAGCGCAAATCCCCCTCTTGGATCGCCTCGAAGCTCGGGCCACACGCCTGGGCCGCCAGCCACAGCGCTGCCGCCAGCCATCTCGGAAGCCGCGTTTGACCCTGCGCGACGGGGACAGTCACCAGGGTTCACTCTAGCCCGCAATGCGGCCTGATGCTCTGTTGGACGCCCGGTCCTGCTTTTTTGTAGGTATTTCGCGCCGCTCACGCACCGAGCCGCCCGCCTACCGGCCGGGGCCTCGTCGCGCCGGCCGCTCATTTGGGCTAAGAACCACGGGGTCCGGCGCCCGAGCAGCTTCGGGTTTCGACCGAATGCGCAAAAGAGGTTATACGGCTCATCGCTTGCGACCCGATTCAATCAAGACCAGCCCGCGGCGGCCCGACGCAGACCCGGGCCTGCTCGAGCGCGTGCAGAAGACGCTAGCCGAGGTGCGCGCCGGTAGACCCGTGATCCTGGTGGATGACGAGGATCGCGAGAACGAGGGCGACCTGATGTTCGCCGCCGAGCACGCCACGCCCGAGGCCATCAATTTCATGGCCAAGTACGGGCGCGGGCTGATTTGCCTGGCGCTGACGGGCCGGCAGATCGAGCGGTTGGATCTGGCGATGATGCCTCAGGGCGGCGCTCCACTCGGCACCGCCTTCACGCTCAGCATCGAGGCGCGCCACGGCGTCACGACCGGCATCAGCGCCGCCGACCGTTCGCACACCATCCAGGTGGCCATTGCCCCCGAGGCGCGCCCGGAGGACGTCGTCACCCCCGGTCACATCTTTCCGCTCAAGGCTCGGGAAGGCGGCGTGCTCGTGCGCACGGGCCAAACCGAGGGCTCCGTGGATCTCGCAGCCTTGGCAGGCTTGTTACCTGCCGGCGTCATCTGCGAGATCATGAACGATGACGGCACCATGGCGCGCCTGCCGGACCTGCAGCTGTTCGCCGAAGAGCACAAGCTGCAGATCCTGACCATCGCCGACTTGATCCGCTATCGGCTGCAAACCGAAGAGCTGGTGCGGCGTCGTGCGGACTTCACGATGCGGCTCGATGCAACCGGGACCGAGTGGCGCGCGGTCATCTATGACACCAGCGTTGGAGCGGGCCCGTTCCTGGCGCTGATCAAGGGCAACCCGGCGAGCGAGCCTGCTACGGCATGTCGTGTGCACTCCGGCGCGTTGATCGCAGATGTGTTCGGCTCCGACTCGCTCGAGGGCCGTCACGACCTGCGGCACGCGCTCGAGCACATCGAACGCCTGGGCCACGGCGTGCTGGTGTATTTGCCGCCCAAAACCGACGTCCAGGGCGAGCTCACGCTGCTCGGCCGTCGGCACGGCACGAGCAGGCCCGCGCCCGTCGTCGCCAACGAAGAGGCGAACCCACCACCCGGGCCCCCGCTGCGGGAGTTCGGGTTGGGCGCCCAGATATTGAGGGATTTGGGGCTGCGCCGCATTCACCTGCTCACCAATCACCCACGTAAGATCGCGGGCATCGACGCGTATGGGTTAGAGGTCATCGGTTGTATCCCCTTGGGCCAAAACCGGGGCGATACCGACTGAAACTTTTCGGCAGGGCCGAGCGGGCAACGTGCTAAGTGACCCCCTCGCCGTCATGAAAACTCTCGAAGGCTTCCCCATCGCCAGCCCCGGGGCGCGGTTCGTGCTCGTCGCCTCTCGTTTCAACGAGTTGGTGGTCGAGGCTCTGGTGCGGGGCGCGCATGACACCCTCCGCCGCCACGGCATCAATGACGATGACATCACGCTCGTGCGCGTACCCGGCGCCTGGGAGATCCCCTGGGCCTGCCGCCACATCGCCAGCAGCGGCAAAGCCGACGCGATCGTGGCGCTCGGGGCGGTCGTACGTGGCGGCACACCGCATTTCGACTACGTGGCCTCTGCGGTTGCCACGGGCGTGGCGCAGGTTTCGAGCTCGACAGGGGTGATTGCGACGTTTGGCGTGCTCACCACCGACACGCTCGAGCAAGCGCTGGACCGGGCAGGCGGCAAGTGCGGCAACAAAGGCGCCGACGCGGCGCTCGCCGCGCTCGAAATGGTCTCCTTACGCGGAGTGCTCGGCCCCTGAGGGTGCGCCGGTGTCGAAACGGGAACCATGGGTGCGCGGTCTGCTGCCAGAGAAGCCGCGCTGCAAATGCTGTATGCGGCAGATATCGCCCAGCAGGAGCCGGAGGCGCTAATTAGCGATTTTTGGCGTGAATTCCCGGGGGACGCTGAAGACCGCAGCTACGCCGATGGGGTGGTGCGGGGGGTGCTCGGCGCACGGCCTGAGCTCGACCAGCACATGGTGCGCGCCAGCGCCAACTGGCGGCTCGAGCGCATGACCCCGATCGCCAGAAACGTGCTCCGCCTGGGCACCTGGGAGCTGCTGAAACACCCAGAGATACCCCGCGCCGTCATCATCGATGAATCGGTGGAAGTCGCCAAGCGCTACGGCGGGACGGAGAGCGCTGCCTTCGTCAACGGCGTTCTCGACCGCATCGCCGACGGCTGCGGGCGGCAGAACGAGCCGAAAGGCAAGGGCCCAGAGTTGGCGCGGGCCGAAGAAGTAGAAGCCTCGGAGGACGACGACGACCCCACGCCCCACTCGGCTTGAGCTCCGGATGCATCGATTCTGAAGGAATCGATGCCAAGGAAAACGGATGTGAACGAAGCAAATGTCTGGCGTAGCGGGGAATTTCGACGCCCTCGCCCAACCGGGGGCGTCGAAATTCCCATCGCCTTCGTGGCTTCGGATCCCTAATGGAGCTTCGCTTCGTCAGTCCAGAGCTCGCCGAGCTGGATCGGGTCGGCATGGAGGTGCTGGTCGCCGCAATCTTTACCGACGAACGACCGCCGCGCGGTGTGGCTGGCCTGATGGATTGGCGCAGCGCTGGGCGTGTGTCGCGCCTGCTGCTCGACGGCTACGTCACGGGTGAGCTCGGTGAAGTGCTGATGATACCTGCCAAACCCGCGCTGCCCTTCGACAAGCTGCTCCTGTTCGGCGCGGGGCACAGCACGGAGTTCGACGATGCCATCTTCGCTGGGCTGATGGAACGCATGCTCCGCACCATGGAGGGCCTGCGCACACGCGCCGTGGTCGCGCAGCTGCCGGGGCGGCACCTGGACGTCATCCCGCCGGAGCGTGCCGCGGACATTCTGCTCGAGGCCGCTGCCGACAAGCCCGAGCACGACGTCTGGACCCTGGTCGAGAGCGCGCCGTGTCAGAAGACCATCACCGAACACCTGATCAAGAAGCGCCGGCGGCGCGGTTGAGGTTACTTGGGCGCGGGGGCGGTCAGGATCACGCCGCCGAGCACCACACGCTCGGGCCCGAGGCGATCGTATTCCAGCAAGAAGCCATCGTATTCATGCACTTCGATCGTGCTGAAGGCGTTCTCCCCCTCCACTGGGCGCACCGCCTTGGGTTTGCCGAGTGACTCCTGAGCGCCGGCCACCAACATGCCAAAGGCGGCGCCTTCGACGAAGCTGCCGTTGAAGATGCCGAAGTCAGCCTTGGAATTGGGCTTGAACGGGCGCGCGAGACGGTGAGCGTGGATTTTCGTGACAGCGCCGCCCTCGAGGTAGAATTCTACGGCTTGCGCAGCGTACCGGCACACGAGCGTGCCCGAGGGCTCCTCCCGCTTCTCTGCACACGGTTCGCCCATCAAGCGTTCAATCGTGTCCAAGCGCGCCCCAAACCGGATCGGACCGAGCCCCTGACCGGGCATGATCGGCAATTTGGGGCCGACCGGGATATGCCACGGGTCCGAAGCGAACGGGGCCTTTGGAGACCCGGACGCAGCCGCCCCGGCAGCGGCTGGGGGCGCGGCGACCGGGGCCGCGGCTCGAGGCGAGCCAGGTGTGGCTTCTCCCGCCGGACAGCCCCAGAGCGCCGCCAGCGTGCTGAGGGCCATCGCGCTCAGAGCCACGGCACCCAGCCTGCCCCTACTCGTACTCGCCTGTCGCTCGTTCACGAAACACCTCATCGAACCGGCGCCTCCTCCACGTGACCGGCCACGGGCATTCTGCGCCCGGGCCCGAACGCTTTGCGCGTCAAAATCAAGCCAGGGGCTGCTTGCCGCCGCTTGTACTCCGCGCGCCGCACCATGAGCGTGATGCGCTCGACTTGCTCGGCGTCGTAACCCCGCGCCACAATCTCAGCCGGGCTGAGCTGATCTTCCACGTACGACTCCAAGATGGGGTCGAGCAGCTCATACGGAGGCAGTGAGTCCTGGTCTGTCTGATCGGGACGCAGCTCGGCCGAAGGAGGTTTCTCGATGCTCGCTCGCGGAATGCGCTCAGTGTGGCGATTGACGTACGCAGCCAGTCGATACACCATCGTCTTCGGTACATCGCTGATCACGGCCAGGCCGCCCACCATGTCACCGTACAGCGTGCAATAGCCCACCGCGAGCTCGCTCTTATTGCCGGTGGTGAGCACCAGCGCGCCGCTGCGGTTGGACGCCGCCATCACCGTCGCGCCGCGGATCCTGGCCTGAATGTTCTCGAGGGTCACGTCGCCCTCGCCGGGCGTGCCGCAGGCAGCCAGCGTCGGGCCCAGCTGATCGAGGTACGATTGAAAGATCGGATCGATGTCGACGACCCGATGCCGAAGGCCGAGCCCACGCGCCAATGCCTCGGCGTCGATGAGCGAGCCCGGCGATGAATGGCGGGTCGGCATGGCCAACGTCAGCACGTTCTCCGCGCCGAGCGCGTCAGCCGCAATCACCGCGGTCAACGCCGAATCGATGCCGCCACTCAACCCCAGCACCGCGCGGCGGAAACCGCATTTTCGGGCGTAGTCTCTGACACCGAGCACCAGCGCGGCGTAGGCCGCGGCCTCCGCGCTCAGCGCCTGCGCTGCCGCTTCGGCGCGGGCAACGCCCGAGACGCTAGGTGCCGAGCGCGCTGGGACTTCGACCATCAGCAGCTCTTCTTCGAAGCTACGGGCGCGGGCCAGCTGTCGCCCGGCGCTCGACCAGGCGACGCTCGTGCCGTCGAAGATGAGCTCGTCATTGGCACCGACCTGGTTCGCCACGATCACGTTCACACGATGGCGCGCCGCCACTTCCCTGAAAATTTCCTCGCGCCGGCCCCACTTGCTCAGCGTGAACGGGCTCGCCGACAGGTTGAACAGCACCTCCACATTTTGCTGGGCGATGACGCTCAACGGGTTGGCGGCATAACGCCCGGCAAGCTCCGCGCTCTCCGCCCAGGCGTCCTCACAGATGCTGACCACCACGCGCCGACCCGCGAGCTCGAAGCTTTGTGAGGGGGGGCCGGGCCGGAAGTGGCGAGCTTCGTCGAACACATCGTAGGTCGGCAAGAGCTGCTTGCTCACGCGGGCGATCTCGCGGCCGCCCGACGCAACGACCGCATCGTTGGTCAGCGCCAGGCCCGGCCCAGCGGGCGCTTCGCCCAGGCTGCCAAAGATCAGCGTGAGGCCGCTGGGCGTCGCCGCCGAGAGCTGCCGGGTGGCCTCCTTGACTCGCTTGACGAACCCCGGGCGATCCAATAGGTCGCGGGGTGGGTAACCCGGAAGGCAGAGCTCTGGGAAGAGCACCACCTGCGCCCCCTGAGCCTGTGCCCGCCCCATCCACTCCAACATACGCTGAGCGTTCTCTTGCACGGCGCCGACCGTGGGGTTCAACTGCGCGACGGCGACCTTCATTTTGTCGTACTAGCCCGTTCCTTGGATGAAAGCTCGTGAGCCCGCTTAAGCGACGTTTCTTGTTTGTAACGGGCAAAGGCGGCGTGGGCAAGACGACCGTCTCCGCCAGCCTCGCCCAAGCATTGAACGCTGGGCGGCGCGTGTTGCTCGCGGTGACCGACCCGGCGCCATACCGAGAGCTTCTGCCGGGGGCGCGCTGGCAGGAAGACCCCACGCCCTATCGAGGCAAACTGTCCACCGTGCACCTTCAAGCCGAGGCGGCGCTCAAAGAGTACGGACGCCTGTTGATCAAGCCGCGCCTGGCGCGCCCGGCCCTCTTCGACAACCGTTATGTGCAGAGCTTTCTAGCCGCAGTGCCCGGCTTGCCCCAATGGGCCGTGCTGGGCAAAGCCTGGTACCATACGACCGAGACGCTCGGGGGCGCCCCCCGCTTCGATTCGGTGGTGTTCGACGCGCCGGCCACGGGCCACGGCTTCGAGATGTTGCGCCTGCCCAAGGTGATCACGGAGGTGGCCCCGGCAGGCCTCCTGCGTCGTGACGCCGAGCTCGCCTGGCAACTGCTGCAAGACCCGGCGCAGAGCGCCATCCTGCTGGTCACGTTGCCCGAAGAGCTTCCGACCAACGAAACCATCGAGCTCGCCGGCCGCATCAGGCGTGAGCTGTCCTTGCCCATCGGCGCGGTCGTTCTCAACCGAGTGCGCCCCCTCACCTTCGACGCCGAAGAGCGCAGCGCGCTCACTCCCCTGGCCTCCCTCGAGCCCAAAGGCGCCAGTGGCGTCCTCAAAGCCGCCGCCACCCACGCCATCCAAGAGCAGGTTCAGCTCGCCTCGACCGAACGCCTCGCCGAGCTCCCCATCCCACTCATCCAGCTCCCAGAGCTCGACCCAACTCCCCCCAACCCCCCGCTCATCGACGCCCTAGCCGCCGTGCTTGGCGCGATCGCCTAGCCTAGACATCAGGCGCGTGCGGGAGGTGGGTTTTTCCGCTCGCGGGGGGGGCCTGTGTCCGAGCAAGCAAGCGCAGCGCAGCGCGCGAGTTCGGGGAGGGCCCCACGAGCGAGAAAACAGTCCTCCCCCCGCGGCCGGTGAAATCACCGAATGCGCAAGGTCACCTTCTCCGGCGCAAGCGCAACACCCTCGGAAAGCTCCCGCCGAGCGGCATCGAGCCGCGCAGAAAACCCGATGCGCCACTCGGCGATGCTCGCCGCCGCAGGCCCCTCACCAAACAGAATACCGCGCGACGAGCTGACCATCCCACCCTCCAACTGCTGACCCCGCTGCACGAACCCCGCTAGCGAGTCACCCACGGGCGCACCCTGTGCTCCGTAACCCGGGACCAGAAACAGCGAATGCAACAACACGCGCCGCAAACTTTGAGCCTCGGTGGGGTAAGTGGCGCCGGCCACCACACCGAGATTGGACCAACCCGAGCTGCCGCGCAGCTCCTCCGCCGTGGGCACGAGGGCTTCCGCCACACGCTGGTAGAGCGGGACAGCGTCAATCATTTGGCTCTGGAAGTCCGCAGCGCCGGGGTTACTGGTGCGCGCCAGAATGAACAACCCGATGCCGTGCGCCCGCGAGGCTTCCAAAAACGGCTCGAGGCTGTCTAGGCCAAGATACGGATTGAGCGTGATCGCGTCGACGCGGCAAGGGCTCGAAGGCAAAACATATGCTCTGGCATACGCCTGCGCGGTGGAGCCCATGTCACCCCGCTTGGCGTCGAGAATGATGAGCAGCCCACGCTCCCGCGCCCGCGACACGAGCTGCTCGAGCACCCGCCACCCGCGCCAGCCCAGCTGCTCGAAAAACGCGACCTGCGGTTTGATGACCGGTACCTTGCCCGCACACGCATCGATCACGGCTTCGAAGAAGCCCCGCACGCCCTGAGCCGTGGCGTCACTGGCCAGGTCATCCCGGACGACGCCAAACTCGGCGGGGATGCGTTCTAGATGTGGGTCGAGCCCGACGCACAGAGGGTTCTTCAGCCGCCGAGCGCTCTCGATGAAACGATCCGCAAAGTGCCATTGTGCCACAGGCGAATCAGTAGGAACCAGCGCCGCCGCCGTCAACCCATTCCGCCGACAATTGCCGGGCGCGGGCTCCGTCAGGCGGTTCCGCCCTTGCCCCAAAGCCGGTGCGCGCCCAGCCGGACCGTGTGCTAGCGTCGCCCTTGCGACGGCCCATGGCGAACGAGCAGGCGAGCGGAAAGGATTTTGAGGCCGGCTACCTGCTGGGAGGCAAGTACCGCATCGTTCGGCGTATCGGCGTGGGCGGTATGGACAGCGTGTACGAGGCCAAACACGCGGGCCTCGGTACACCGCTCGCCATCAAGGTGCTCTTGCCGCAGCTCGCGAAAGTGCCGACAGTGGCAGACCGCTTTCGGCGCGAGGCGCAGGTATCGGCGACGTTGAAGAGCGCTCACGTCATTCAAGTCACGGATGTCGACCAATTGCCTGATGGCCGCCCTTACTTGGTGATGGAGCTCCTGCACGGCCAGTCGCTGCAAGAACGCCTGGAGCAAAAGAAGGGTGGTTTGAGCCGCGAGGAGGCGGTGGACATCGGGTTACAGATCCTGCTCGGGCTGGAGTGTGCACACACGCTCGGCGTCGTGCATCGCGACCTGAAGCCGGGCAATGTGTTCTTGGATGAGCAAGGGGTCGGACGGTTCGCGAAGCTGCTCGACTTCGGCATTGCCAAGGTGCGCGCATCACCTGAGTTTCAGAGCCTGACGCGTCCGGGAATGGTGATGGGCACGCCCGAATACATGGCACCAGAACAGGCCTTTTCTGCCGATCAAGCGGACGCGCGCAGTGACCTGTATTCGGTCGGTGTGATGTTATACGAAATGCTGAGCGGGGCCCTGCCCGCGAGGGGCAGCGCACCTCTGGAGGTGGCGCACCAGGTGGTGACCGGCAAGGTGCGGCCGCTCCACGAGCTGTGTCCGGGTCTGCCGCAAGGGCTCTTGAACCTGGTGCATCGGGCGATGCAACCCGAACGGTCCGCGCGCTTCGAAAGTGCTCTGGCCATGCGCCGGGCGCTCTCCGCCTTTGCGGGAAAATTGAGTGTTGCTGGGCAAGTAGCTGCATCGGCAGTGCTCGGCCTGGAGCCAGCGCCTGCGTCGGTCGTGCCGCTGGGGACGGAGAAGGTGCCCATAGTTCCGCTCGCACAAGCGCCGGGCACTGCGGAGATGAGTCGGTTTCGGGCGCCCGCGTCGCCCCGACCCGACCCGCAGCCAGGCCCAGGCGGCGTCGCTCCGAACGCGCATAAAGCCCCGAAACCCATTTCAAAAACCGCAGAGATGCGGCAGCAGCCGGGCAAGCCACTGGCACCCACCCTAAACACGCCCGATCGTCCGCCACCACTGGTGGGTGCAGCAGCGCCGCGCGCACGCCGTGCACGCACGGCCCTGCTACTGGTCATGTTATGCGGTTTGCTGGTTGGAGTTGGCCTCGGCACCGTCTGGATCTTGCAGATCCAGAATGATCCAGGGCCGCCTCCGGCCTTTCCTACACCGCAGCCAGGGGCCAAGTTGCCAGGCAGCGTTCGTCCGGCCCAAAGACCGTAACGGAACGCTGAGTCCATGTAGCGCACGAAGCGAGCCCACCCCCCGTCAGTATCGATCACGAATCGATCGCCGAAGGATCGGGTGAACGATTCTGGACCGCAAGGCGAGGAATTTTGCCGCGCTCCCCCGTGGGTAGCGAATCTTTCATATTCGATCATGAAAACGAGCCCCGCCGCTTGAGTTCTGGACACGCTGCGGAAACGAATTTGAGAACCACCGGCCATGATTGCGGGGTATGGTGCTGCAATGTCCGGCGACGACGACACCTGGGTGAAAAACTTCAGCGCGTCGCTGCCTGGCAGTTATCGCAACCGCTACGGCTCCGAGGAAATACGGACGCATGCGGCGATAGCCAAAGCGCGCGGTGGCGGCCCAGCGCGCATCGGCGTCGTGCCCGTGGAGGGCGAGGGTTTGGGCATCTGCGTCGTAGCGCAAGATGCCCCCGGTTTATTTTCAAACATCGCCGCCGCCCTGCGCCTGCAAGGCTTCGACATCGTGCACGCCGAGGCTTACACCCGCAAGCTGGCCAGCGGCGATCGGGAGGTGCTCGACCTGTTTCGCCTACAGCAACAGCGCGGCCGCAGCTCGGACGCGGCGGCAACCGCGACCGATGTCGCCGCCGCGATCTCGGCCACCCTGCTCGACCTTCTCGCAGGCAAGATCGATCCTTCGCAAGCGCTGCCGGTACCTGAGCAGGAACCCGCCGGCACCTCTCACGACACGCGTGTCCGCTTCATCGAAGGCGACGACGGCGCGCTCTGCACGCTGGAAGTCGAGACCGATGACCGATCTGGCCTGCTGCTCACCCTGGCGCGCGCTCTGTCGGGCCAACAGGTCAGCGTCGAGCGTTCGGAGGTGCGTACGGTAGCCTCTCGCGTCCTCGATCGCTTCACACTGGCGGAGCAGGATGGCTCGCCCATCACCGAAGCGCGCCGTCTCCACATCCAGGTCGCGGTGATCACTGCCATCGAAGCCTTGGCCTGGTCACCTCGGTTGTCGCAGCGCCCGAGCAATTGACCCGGATCGGGGCGTGCTGGTGGCCCCAAAGCCGGCAGCGTGCTAGGGGAGGCGGCCATGCGGATTCCGGATACTCTTACATCCCTTGTCGACCAGGGCGTGATCGAGCGGGTGCTACGCCCGCTGATGAGCGGTAAGGAAGCCCAAATTTACTTGGTGGTCGCGGCGGGCACCGAGTGTGTCGCGAAAATCTACAAGGAGGCTCAGAACCGCACCTTCAAACATCGCGCCGACTACACCGAGGGGCGAAAAGTCCGCAACAGCCGCGATCAGCGCGCCATCAACAAACGCTCGCAGCACGGCAAGGATCAGGACGAAGCGGCGTGGCGCTCGACCGAAGTCGACATGATCTACAAGCTGCGGGCTGCCGGTGTCCGGGTGCCCGCGCCGCATCACTTCATCGACGGCGTACTGATCATGGAGCTCGTCACCGACGAGCATGGTGAGCCCGCACCGCGCCTCGGTGAGCTCGACTTTACTCCCGACGAGGCGACGGTCATCTATGAACGGCTGCTGCGTGACTGCGTGCGCATGCTCTGCGCGGGGGTCGTGCACGGTGACCTTTCGGACTTTAACGTGCTGCTCGGCGCAGACGGGCCGGTCATCATCGATTTCCCACAGGCGGTGGACCCCTCGAAGAACCAGAACGCCAGAAAGCTCTTGCTCCGCGACGTGGAAAACCTGCACCGCTTCTTCACGCGCTTCGTGCCAACAGGGCGGCGCGTGCCCTACGGAGAGGAGATGTGGGCGCTGTATGAGAGCAACCAGCTGACGCCGGATACGGTGCTCCGAGGGCAATACCGAGGCTCACAGAAGCGAGCGAATACGGACGCGCTCCTCGAGTTCATTGGCGAGGTCAATGAAGACGAGCGCCGGCGTCGCACAGCGCTCGGGCTCAATGCCGGGCCAGTGCCGCCACGCCCCCGGCGCGTCGAGGTGATTGTCAACAAAGGCGACGGGCGCGGCAAAAGGCCCGCCTTCGTCAAGGGTCGTGCCGGCACGCCCCCGCCCGGCGCCGTCGGGGGGGCCAGCCGCTCCGTTCATCACACGCGTCCCGCGCCACAGCATTCGGGCAATGGCGGCGCCGCGCAAAACTCACGCCAGGACCGCACGCCACCCCGACCGGTGCCGGCGCCGGCTCACGATCGCCGCGGCCCGGACAATCTGTTGGTCAGCCGAGCCCAGTCCGCCGCCCGCAATGGAAGCCAAACCGTAGATCCGTCGGCCCCCGCGTTGGGCCGTCGGCGGCGTCGGCGCAAGCCAAAACAGCTGAACGGCGCGGCTCAGGGCGGCGGAGCTCCTCAATATGCCCAGCGCCCAGCTCCCGAGCACTCGCAGCGGCCTGCCGCCGGGGTCCAGGGCAACTACTCGGCGCCTCAGCCACCACGCCCTCAGCGCCCCGCACCAGAGCGCCCCCAGAGGGCCGTCTCGAATGTCGAGGGCGGCTACCCGGCAGCCACCCAACATAGACGCGCCGCTCGAGGGCCGAGAGCTCGTCATTCTTGATGTTGGAAATTCCGGAGTCCGAGCGCGGCTTGCCGAGCGTGTCCGGGCACGAGCTCAGGGTTGCCGAGGCTCGGGCGGCAAGCCCAAGGGCAGCGCTGTTCGCTGAATCGCGCATCGATTTCGCTCGCGTCCGGAGCGCCAGCGCGGTGGCCCTGCACATGCACCAGCCGCTGATCCCGGCCGGGCCAAGCCCGAACGGAGGAACGAGCCTAACCTCTGCCGCACTGATCAGCAACCTCGAGCACATGCTGAACAACCCACATCAGGGCGACAACCACAACGCCTCGGTGTTTCACCAGTGCTACAAGCGCATGAGCGGGTTCATCTCGACGCTGGTGGACGCGGGCCAGCAGCCCCGGGTCATGCTGGAGTACTCCGGCACCCTGTTTCACGGGCTGCGGCGTATGGGCCTCAGCGACGTTTTCGACGATCTGAGGCTCATTACCTGCGGCGTGCGTTATCGCCACGCGGTGGAGTGGCTGGGTGCGCCGTGGGGCCATGCCGTGGCGCCCTCGACACCCAGCCACGACTACAAGAAGCATGTGCTGGCCTGGCAGCAGCATTTCGCGGCCCTGTTTGGCCTGGAGGCCCTCGGACGAGTGCGCGGCTTCTCCCCGTCGGAGATGGCATTGCCGAACCACCCGGACACCGCCTACGAGTTCGTCAAGAGCCTGGTGGACGCGGGTTACGATTGGGTGCTGGTTCAGGAGCACAGCGTCGAGCAGCCCGGCAGCGGTGGCGCTTTAGAAGAGAAGCATCTGCCACACCTGTTGGTTTGCACGAGCTCCAGCGGTGAGGCGGCCAGCATCATCGCCATCATCAAGACGCAAGGTAGCGACACCAAGCTGGTCGGGCAAATGCAGCCCTACTACGAAGCGAAGAACCTCTCGCGCGCGCCGCTCGGCGGCAAGCTCGTGCCGCGCCTCGTCACGCAAATAGCGGACGGCGAAAACGGCGGCGTGATGATGAACGAATTCCCGTCGAAGTACCTGCAGGTCGTGGCCGAGGCCAGCGGGACCGACACGCCGCTCGTCAACGTGAGCGAGTACCTCGAGCAGCTGAGGCTGATGGGAGTCGGCCCGGAGCACCTACCCAAGCTGCAGCCAGTGTTGCAGAAACGCATCTGGGACCGCCTGCCGAGCGGAGCCGGCCCCGAACGCCTGGCGGCAGTCATCAACGAGCTCAAACGCGAGGACGACCGCTTTCACATGGACGGCGGCAGTTGGACCAACGACATCTCATGGGTCAAGGGCTACGATGCCTTGCTCAACGACATGGAACGCGTGAGCGCGTTGTTTCACGAAAAAGTTACACGGAACGGTGTCCCGACCCACGAGCACCGCTACCAAAATGCGCTATTTCACCTGATGTGTTCCCAAACCAGCTGCTTCCGCTACTGGGGTGAAGGCGCATGGACGGACTACGGTCGCGAAATTTGCCGGCGGACGCGCGCGATATTGACGCATGATTTTTGAAGGGGAAGGATGGGTCAGGTCGAGCTCAAACCCGTTCGAGATCGAGCAGCTCTTCTAGCGTTTGCCGGCGACGGATCAGGCTCACGCTGTCTCCGTCGATCAAGACCTCGGGCGCCAAGGGCCGCGAGTTGTAGTTGCTGGACATGCTGGCGCCGTAAGCTCCAACGTCGTGGAACACCAAGATGTCACCCACGTGAGCCTCCGGCAAATGGCGTGGCGCCACCTCTCCTGTAGCATCCTGCGTGAACACATCCCCCGACTCACACAGCGGCCCTGCGACGAGCGTGGGCCGCACGGGGCGGCGTGCGGTGTCCTCAACCGGGCTGATCAACGAGAGCTCGTGATAGGCACCGTACATGCTCGGCCGGACCAAGTCGTTGAAACCGGCGTCGACGAGCGTGAAATGGTTTTGGCCCATGCTCTTGGTGGCGCGCACTTCGGACAAGAGGACACCCGCCGGCCCAACCAGGTAACGTCCCGGCTCGATCTCGAGCTGTACCGGATGCCCGAGCTGCGCCGCGATGCGCTGCCGAGCCTGATCCCACAGGCGAAAATACGCATCGACGTCCACCGGTGGCTCGCCGTGACGATACGGAATGGACAGCCCTCCCCCCGCCGACACCGCGCGAATGTCCCGGCCCAAGCGCTCCACGGCCACCACCATCGCCTGGCAGACCCGGCCCAAATGCTGAAGGTCCGCGCCCGAACCGATGTGCATGTGGAGCCCCACCAAGTCCAAATCAAACTCGTGAACCCGCCGCAGTGCAGTCGGCAAGCTCTCGTGCCAGATGCCGTGTTTGCTCGACTCGCCCCCCGTGTTGACCTTTTTGCTGTGGCCGTGGCCGAAGCCCGGATTGAGCCGCAACCACACCGGGTGGCCCCGGTGGCGCTGCCCGATCTGGGTCAGCATGTCGTCTGAGCCCGCGTTGACGGGCACGCCCGTCGCAACCAGGCGATCGATGACCGACTCGGTCAGGATGTCGGCGGTGTATACGATCTCCGCGGGGTCGGTGTTCAGCCGAAAGCCGGCCGCTACCGCGCGCTCCAATTCACCGAGAGAGACGCAGTCCACGACCGCGCCCTCGCTGCGTAACAGGCGCTGGATGTGGATGTTTGGGCACGCCTTCTGCGCATAGCGCACGCGATCAAAACGCTTCAAAGTGGCGAGTTGGCTGCGCACGCTGGCGGCGTCGTAGACGTAGACCGGCGTGCCGTACCGGCGGGCGATTTCCAGAAGCAATTGTTGGCGAAGGCGGTCCATGCGAACCCGGTCTTGGTAGCACAATTTGGGGGCGGGGGCGCCGCCTCACTCGGTCAGCTCGAGACGATTGGCGCAGCGCTGGAAAGAGTCTAGACCTAAAGCTGGTCGGCCTCGATGGCTGTGCCACCGAGGATGCGATCCCGCTCCGACACGCTCAGCGGAGCCAGCCACGAGCGAATGGCCTCGGCCCAACGCGTGTGACTGATAGCGAGCGTGCACACCGGCCAATCCGAGCCGAACATCAGGCGCTGGGCGCCGAACGCTTCGAGAGCAGCGTCCAGGTAGGGCACAAGGTCGGCCAGCTTCCAGTGCTTCATGTCCTGAACGCCCAAAAATGTTGGTGGGCATCAATTCGAGTCATGGCCACCACAGTCCAGGCGCGCTGCCATTGGAACAACGAACGCTCGGGACTCTGCCGTCCAGCCTGCGACGGGGATGGCTGGATCGCCTGAGGCAAAAATCCCCAGGCCCACACGCCCGTCCCACCGCATTGGCTCGAGCAGTACGGAACGCCAGTCTGCAACGCCCCGTTTCGCCACTGTCGCGGGCCTGGACGGTCCGTCGGCGCGCCTTTTGCTAAGGCCAGCCTTGCCATAATCGAGCTTGCCCACCCACTGCCAGCAATTCGCAGCGGCTCAGGCCAAAGGGGGGCGCCCGGCGTCCCGGTCTTCTCAGCTGTCTTTCTTCGCTTCCTTCCTTTCCTTTTCTTCAACGGAGCAAAACGAATGCGTCGCTCAAATGGCTCGGCTCTCTTTTCTGCAGTTGGCTGCCTCAGCATGGGTTCAATCGCCGTGCTCGGCTCGCACGGGTGCTCGTCATCCGGGGGCGGGGTCAGTCCAACTTGTAGTGGGCTCGACACGACGGTCCGAGCACAAGCGACGCTGCGAGCGTACGCGGATGCCACCGCGCTGTTGCGAGACCGCGCGCTGGAGGTCGAAGCGAGTTTCTTGTCAGCTTGCAATGCCATCAACGAAGATCTCGGGGAGGGCTCGGCGGCCACCGCAGCCGAAGCCTGTGGTCGGTTGCGCGAGCGCATCGGCGCCGCTTTGGATGCAGGCGTCACCGTCGAGATCGCCGTGGCCTTCAACTGCAGCGCCGACATCCGAGCGCAGGCCGAGTGTGAAGGGACGTGTCAGGTCGACGCCGCGTGCGACATCGAGGCATCATGCACGGGCGGCGAGGTGGTGGTCGAGTGCAACGGCGTGTGCAACGCCGAGTGTGACGTGACCGCTCCGGCTTTTGAATGCCAGGGCACCTGCAACGGAACCTGCAGCGCCGACATCGCGGCACGCTGCCAAGGCGAATGCCAGGGCACGTGCACCGCCCCGCGCTTCGAGGGTAGCTGCGACGCGGGTTGCTCGGTCGAGTTCGAGGGCAGCTGCCAAGGGACGTGCCAGGGAACGTGTGATGGGCAGCCGAGCAGCGCCGCGTGCGCCGGTACCTGTGAGGGTAGCTGCACGGGGGGTGAAGCCACCGGCAGCTGCGGCGCCGCTTGCCAGGGCGAATTCTCCGGAGGAGAGTGCGAAGGTAGCTGCACCGGTTCGTGCGTCACGCGCGGCGAGGTCTCCTGCGACGGCACGTGTAATGGAACGTGCTCCTACACGCCGGGCTCTGCGACCTGCCAGGGCACCTGCCACGGAGAGTGCACGGGCGAGGTGAGCCCACCAGTTTGCACCGGTGACTTGAGCTGCGAAGCCAGCGCCGAATGCCACGCCAGCTGTGAGGCTCAGGCGAGCGCCAAAGTCGACTGCCCGCCGCCCGAGGCCACGGTCGTCGTGAGCGGAGATGCCGAGTTGCAACGCGCGCTGCGCGCGCACATTGGCGAGTTTGGCTCTGCCGTCAACCTGACTCTGGCGCTCCGCGGGCCGATCGGCGATGTCGCCGGCAAGAGCATCGGTGCGTTCTCCGCGCTGGGTGAGGTCGGCCTGTCCGGCGCCGCATGCCTGGCAAGCTCCGTTCAAGCCGCCGCTTCGGCGCAGGTCAGCATCAGCGTATCGGTCGAGGCCAGCGCCAGCTTGCAAGCCTCGAGCTCGTAACCGAAACGTGTGGCGCCATCACGCCGCTGGCGGAGGCCGAGGGAGTGGCCTCCGCCGACGCGTCGTCAAGCTTTAGCGTCACCCAGGTTGGCGAGCAGGCGTCCAAAAAAGTCCCGGTAGCGTTGCAGGCAGCGCCGAAGCTCCTCGGTGGAGACATCTTCGCCCGTCGACCAGCGTTGCTCGAGCTCCGTGCGTTCGGTTTCAAACCGGCGCACGATGTCGTCGATGACCTCGCTCACGAGTGCGCTGGCCTCGGTGACGGCGTTGCGCGGATCATCGACGAAGTCGGACTGAATTTGGCTCCACCGCTGCCATGCTTCATCGGTGGTACCTGCACCGAGGTACGAGGTGCCGAGCGCGGGGCGTGGCCCGCGGTGCTCTTCCGGGGAAGATGTTGCTCTGCCGTCGCGAGGTTCCTCGGCGCGTTCTCGAGCGATCTCCCGCTCGATGTCAGCCTGCGAAGGCTCGTTGGGGCGCCTGGGTTCTGAGCCAACGCTGGAATCTAGAGTTGATTGAGCCATGGGTTCTCCGTGCATCAAAGGGGACTCGTCTACGGGCCTCTGAACCGCCTAGGCGTGCGCGGTGGTCAGGCGGCGAGAGCTCGGGCTGGGCTCCCTGGCCATGCCCAAAAGGTCGGCAAATAGCGCTCGATAGTGCACCATGGCCTGCCGCAGCTCCTCGGTGTCCTCGCGGCCCTGCCGATTGGCCTCATGTAGCGTATGGGCGGCGCGGTAATGCTCGATGACCGTCGCGTGATCCACGGATAGGTCGGCGACCCCTTGCTCGAAATCATCGACGGGGTAGCCACGCGCCCGCATCACCTGCTGCACTAGGTCGTGTGCCGCTCGAACAGCGATGCTGGGCGTGTCGACGAAACGCTCTTGCGTTTGACGCCACGCTTCCGAAAAGCTCTTGCACTCGCCTTCAGTCAGCTCCTTGATGTGCAGCTTGCGCACTCGCTGCGCCCGGGCTTCGAGCTCGCGCTCGGCCCGCCGGGGGTCATCATACTCCTGCAACAGGCGCTCGTACTCGGGGCCAAAGCGCAGGTGGAGCTCTTTACGACGCCTGATTTGGCCATTCCGCCACACTGCGACGACCGCGAGCGCGGCGGCTATGACGACGACAGCCAGCAGAACCAGAATTGTGATATCGCGTGTAGACATTCGTGATCCTTATGTTGAGGTAACGCTCACCAATGCCCGCGCATCACGCGGACATCACCCGAGGTGTTCGAACCATCGAAGGCCACGGGTGCTCCCTTGGCCGGTCTGGGCAGACCGCTGCTACGGCTGGAAACACCCCGAACAGTGCAAGCTGTGTGCCGAACGTGCACGTTCAGTCGGCCGAAAGGGCCCCTGTATTATCCCGATGCTTTTCTCAAAGACGACCGCTTACCTTTAGGCAGATTCATGCGAGCCCTGCCGGTCACCGCCTCGATCCTAGCGCTTGCGCTCAGCGCGCTAGCCGCGAGCGTCGCTGCCTAGCAGTCAAAGCCTAATGGCAGCAGCGCATCTACTCGGGGCGTGGCGTTCCGCCACCGGAGCTCGACAGCGAGGAGCGGGTAGTGGCGTACGTGCTCGATGCCTCACCACCGACTGACGGCGCTTGGCACGCCGGGGCGACGGCGCCCGGAGCGCAGCCCTCTCGCCGTGCGCCGCGCTCGGCCCGAGGCAACGTGAGCGACGTTTTCCACGTCCCCCCGCCAGCGACGAGAGGACCTCTCCGATGGCGCGGCACGGCGCCGCATGCGGCATTTCAGCCATCAAATCGCCACGTAAGGGTTGATCAGGGCAAAAATAAGTAAAAAGGACCGGACGGGCGATCAGGGAGGGGGGATAAGAGCCGATCAAAGGCATGCGCCTGGGCTAGACAACGCGCCTGAAAAAGCGGGATACTCGGCGACTTGACAAGCAAACCGCACTCGTCGAGCAAACCCGTGGGGTCGGGCGAAGACTCTACCAGCACCCCCAGCGACAAGAGGAAGCAGAGCCTCTACTTTCCCGAGGCGATGCTGGAAGAGATCAAGGACGAAGCATCTCGACTCGACCGCTCGCTCTCTTGGATCGTCCAGCGCGCGTGGAAAACGGCGCGGCCCGAGATTCGCAAGATCCCCAGCTCGCGAAACCTCGAGGAAGGCGAGCCCAGCGATAGAGAAGGCAGTGGTCCGTCCACGCTTGGGTCCGGATAACCTCCGCACGCGCCGCACGCCAGTGTGGCCTAGCGTGGCCTGGCTAGGCGTGGCCTGGCTGGGGGTTGCGTGGCGCCGTCTCGCGTGGGCTGCCCTGCTGGGTGTGCTGAGCGCTTGTGCGACGCCGCGGTCTCCGACGGTCACACCGCAGGTGGTCCGCGTCCTTACCGTCAGCTTGCGCGGCCTGGATTTGGATGTGGAGCTCCGCGTCGACAATCCCAACACCTATGCGCTAGCGGTGCAGGAAGTAACGGGCACGCTCTTCCTCGGCGACGGACAAAGGCTCGGGCGAAGCAGCTCCAAGCCCCAACACAGCATTCCACCGCGCGGCTCGAGCATCGTGCAGAGCCGGCTGCATGTGGACTGGGAGAACATGTCGGCGTTGACGCCGTTCATGGCAGCCGAAGCCGTTCCCTATACGTTTCGCGGTAACGTGGCTCTCGGCAATGATACCTTCAACATCACCCTCCCGTTCACGCTCGAGGGTCAGCTCACTCGCGCCCAACTGCTGCAGGCGGGGCTACGCGGTCTGTGATGGCGGCTGAAAAGCCTGGCTGGCCGCAGCACCTCCGGGTGATTAGGCTTCAGCGGTCCCCCAGCTTTTCACCGCGCCTTCCCCCGCTGGACAGGCTCGAACCCCAGCTGGTTTCGCGCGCAAACGCTGGAGCAAACCTGCGTCGAGGCTCAGACCGCGGCGCGGCATGAAATTCGGCAGTCGATGGCGGCGGCGCGCTGCGTTTCCGCCTCAGGTTGGCCAGCACCAGCTCGAGCGCGCGGTGGTCGGCCAAGTTGCGCAGCTGTGCCGTCAGCTCGGCGTCAGCGGCTAGCGCCGCGTCCGGCACCCCTCCCCCATGAGACGCGGCAGCGGTGCCCAGCTGGGGACGCGAAGCAGCAATGGTCAAAATCTGATCCCGACGTGACATAGGTTGCCTCCTCCAGTCGCTCGCCGATCAGCGTACGTTGCGCTCCACGGCATCCGCTATCACCGAAGGCGCCAAAGATATGACCATGTACGCCACGCGCGATTCGCGCCGCTGCATCCCCCGCCCCTAGTGGTCAATTCAATGCCGGCCCGACCAGGCGAAACCACAGCGAGCGCCGCTTGCCGCAGCGCGGGCAGCTCACTTGTCGGCGGCCCGGAGCGCGGCACGTTTGAGACTGCGCTCGCGTGGGACCGGTTTGCGTTTCGCCATGGGTCCACCTCAGCTCAGCGTGCCACACGCTCAGTAGCCTGAAAGCTCGAGGGCCGGGGTTTTTTAGCCGATCGGGTTGCCGGGCAGAGATTGCTTTACGCTTGGTCGCGCCGCGGGCGTTTGCGTTTGTCGAGCACGCGTTTGCGCAAGCGAATGGCGTCGGGGGTGAGCTCGACCAGCTCGTCGGCGTCGATGTGGTCGAGCGCCATTTCGATGGTGAGGGTGCGCGGGGTGGAGATGATGATGTTTTCGTCGCGGCCCGCAGCGCGGATGTTGGTGAGCTTCTTCTCCTTGCTCACGTTGACGTCGAGGTCGTTGGGGCGGTTGTGCTCACCCACGATCATGCCCTCGTACACGGCTTCGCCCGGGCTGACGAACAGCACGCCGCGCGGTTGTAGGTGAAAGAGCGCGTATGGGATGGTCTGGCCAGCGCGGTCCGCCACCATCGAGCCATTGCGGCGCCGCATCTGCACGTTGGGCTGGGGCTCCCAACCGTCGAAGATGGAGTTGACCAGGCCCGTGCCGCGCGTCTCCGTCAAGAAGAGGGACCGAAAGCCCATCAGCCCGCGCGACGGCACGCGGTACTCGAGCCGGCGGCGTACGTCGGTCAGGTTGATCACGCCCAGCATCTGGCCGCGGCGCTCGCCCATCATCGACGCCACGGTGCCCATGTGCTCCTCGTTGACGTCGAGCGTGACGCGCTCGACCGGCTCACACATTTTGCCATCGATCATGCGCCTCACCACTTCCGGCATGCCAACGCAAAACTCGTAACCCTCGCGCCGCATCGTCTCGGCCAGCACGGCCAGCATCAACTCACCGCGCCCGAACACCTCGAAGGTGTCCGGCTCTTCGGTGTTTTCGACCCGCAGGGCAATGTTGTGCCGCGCTTCGCGGTGCAGGCGATCCCGAAGGTGGCGCGTGGTGACCCACTTGCCCACTTTGCCCGCAAAGGGTGAGTCACTGATGGTAAACCTGACCTTGATGGTCGGATTGTCCACGATGATACGCGGCAACGCCTTGGGCTGATCGGGAGCAGCGACGGTGTCGCCGATCTGGATACTCTCGAAACCCGAGAAGGAGAGGATGTCGCCCGCCGACACTTCAGTCACGCGCGCGCGCCGTGGGCCTTCGAAGGTCTGCAGCACGCCCATGCGCCCCATGATCGTCCCCTCCTCCTGGATCACGGCCACGTTCTGACCGGTGACGACCTTGCCGTGATGGATGCGGCCCACCGCCAAGCGGCCCAGGTAGTCGTCGTGGGTGATGTTATGTACGAGCAGCTGCAGGGGCGCCGTGGGATCACCTTGAGGCGCAGGCACGACTCTGAGGATGGCGTCGAACAGCGGCTCCAGGTTGTTGCCCACGTTCGCCAGATCGAGCCCCGCGACACCTTCCTTGCCGATCGCGTACAAGGTGGTGAAGTTGCTCTGCGTGTCGCTGGCGTTTAAATCGCAGAACAAGGAGAAGATCTCGTCGACGACGTCTTCCGCCCGCGCATCGTGGCGGTCAATCTTGTTCACCACCACGATCACGGGCATGCCGAGCCGAAGGGCCTTGTCGAGCACGAAGCGGGTCTGAGGCAGTGGGCCTTCGGCCGCGTCCACGAGCAGGAGCGCCCCATCCGCCATGAGCAGGATGCGTTCCACCTCTCCACCGAAGTCGGCGTGGCCCGGAGTGTCGACGATGTTGATGCGCGTGCCCTTGTAGGTGACGCTGGCGTTCTTCGCGGTGATGGTGATGCCGCGCTCTTTCTCCATGTCATTGCTGTCCATCAGGCGATCGGTAACGACCTCGTTGGCGCGGAAAAATCCCGTCTGGCGCAGCATGGCGTCGACCAAGGTCGTCTTGCCGTGGTCGACGTGGGCAATGATGGCGATATTTCGAATGTTCATGGAGTTTGGCTGACAGGCGTGCAGGTGGGTGCTGGGACGCCCAACCAAAAACGGTTGGACGGGCTCACACCTCGATGGTGTCCCATATCTTTTTTCCGAGACGGGGGGCCGAACGAGCCCAAGGCGGGCCCAGATAGCGGAGCCTCCCCTCGGGGGACGGATTTTATGGGCATCGCTTGGTAGCCAAAAGTCAGGCCCTTCTCAAGAATCTAAACCCTTCTTAACGACGAAAAGTGTCACCGGTTCCAAAGAGAAGTGACGTCTTTCGTCACCGTTTCAAAATGGGGCCGGTTATTAACGATGTTAACGCTTGCTGTTAACCGGCACGCCTGTTGCATTAACGCAGATCATGTCAGTGCTCAAAATGGTCGCTCGGAACGCCGCACTCCTCACCGCCCTCACCGCCGCGCTCTTTAGCGTCGCCTGCGCGAGCGAGCCGGGACAGCCGACCTACACGGGTACCGACGTGGAGCTCGACCTCGCCGAGACGGCCCAACCGCTCCGCTGCGACACCGGCGCCGTCCAGGACTGCACCATCTGGCTCGGCCGGCATGGAGACCTGTCCAATTGTGTGCATGGCCTCGACGTGTGCTCCGACGGCGCCTGGACCGGCTGCATCGACGAGGCGACGCTCAGCGAAAATCCCGCGCTTTACGCCCAGCTGACCGGGGAACAGTAAGCTGATCCGGTAGCGCCGCGCCGGCGTCGGCGACGGGCACTGGCTCGGACCGAGCCGCGCTAGCGGCCGACGGTGGGATATTGGCGGCGGTGCCGCGCCAACGGGCTGAAGCTTGCTGGCGAAACGTCGCGACCCGAACACCAACAGATGTTGGCTGCAGCTTTGCGGCGAGCATGACGCCGAGGCCCAGGGCGATGCCAAGGAGCGCGGCAGCCCCGATCCAACGCGTGGCGCGCGCTCGCTTGAACGGGCGGAATGTTCCGAACGTCGGGGCGACGCTGTCCGACTCGTCGATCGGATAGCCGGGCCCCAACGCTGACGCACGTGCTCGGCGTGTCAGCTCGAGCACCGGCTCGAGCTCGGTCTTCTCGCGTGTGAAATGCAGGCTCGGCGCGGCGGCTTCCGGCTCCCACAACATCGGCATCTGGCCGCACAGGCCCCGAAGCTCCTCCGCCATGATGCGTGCAGAGGGGAAGCGCTGGTCCGGTTCTTTAGCCACCGCGCGCGCGAACCAGGCATCAAAACCATCGGGAACCGCTGCCTTGCTCGAGGGCAACGGAGCCTTGCCCGAACAGATCTGAAACGCGAGACCCATCAACGTCGCCGCTTGGAAGGGCAGAGCTCCGGTCATGCACTCGAACGCGATGACTCCCAAGCTCCAGAGATCCGCGCGGTGGTCGATGGACACCGCGCTCCCAAAATGCTCCGGGCTCATGTAAACCGGCGTACCGAGCATCTGGCCCGCGAGCGTGCGTGACGGGGACCACTGCGGCGCGGCCAGCCACTTGGCGATGCCAAAGTCGAGCACCTTGAGGATTTCCTCGTCGTCGTTGCGTACGATGAGGATGTTGTCGGGCTTGAGGTCGCGGTGGATCAGCCCGGCGTCGTGGGCCCGCCCCAGCGCGCGCCCGATCTGCGAAATGACCTGAGCCACCACTTCCGGCCGCAACCGCTGGACGCGCAAAAGGCGCTCCGCGAGCGTCTCGCCTTCGAGCAGCTCCATGACCATGAATGGAGCACCGGTGGTGTCATCGACGCCATCGTCGAGCACCTGCACGACGTGGATGCTGCGTAAGCCTGCCACCAGGCGAGCTTCGCGCTGGAAGCGGTCCAGAGCCTGGGCATCTCGCGTGGCAGGCCCATGCAAGAGCTTGATCGCCACCGGGGCCTGCCAACCCAGCCGATCGGCGCGCCACACCTCTCCCATGCCACCCCGCCCGAGTAGCGACACCAGCCGATATTTGCCCGCTAAGAGCGTGCCGGCATTCATTTAGCCTAAAAATCTAGCCAAGGTGGATTCTACTCAGGGTATCGTGCAGGCCTTCCGACATAGCCAGTCCGGAGACCCCCTCCTATGACGGACTCTATCGCCCGCGGTCTCGTCCGGAAAGACGACCCACGACGGCCGGCAAGCCAATCCCGGCAAATCCGCGTGCCGCCTCGAGTCACAGAGGCGCTGGCGTGAGGTCTGTTTTCCCGCTCGTGGGAGGGGTACCTGTGTCCG
>JANOIG010000058.1:0-34436 GCA_031407405.1 Deltaproteobacteria bacterium | reverse complement strand
CCGCCATGAGGTCCGCCTCGTTGCCCACGTCCAGGCTGGTGGGGGAACGCCCCACGCTCACCTGGAGGGGTTTGGAGCGCCGCTGGGGCGCCGGGGCCACCTGTGGAGTCCCAGCCGCCGGAGTTGGCATGGGGGTGCTCGGCTCGGGGTCCCTGCCCCCCTCCTCATAGGAGTCCTGAGCGTGCGCCGTGCCGGTCAGGGTTGCCAGGAACGCTGGCACGGCCCCGTAGAGAGCGAGCAGCCCGACAAGGGCTTTCGTGGTCGGAGAGTAGGAGTATCTTGTCAAGGCGTGCACCGCACCGCATCTGCTGCACCCGCTCGGCGGGTGTGTCAGTCAATCAACGCAGGGGACCGAAACCGGAGTGGCTTTTAGGGCCAGAAACTCGGCTTGTTGTCGCAATCCCACTGGGAGACGCCTGGGTCTTCTTCGAGCCAGCAGGCGCAAACCTCGCCATTGGCCGCGAGGCAGCGGTCACCTCTGTCGGGAGTGCAAATCACGCCGTCGGACATGCCAGCCACACAGGGCTCCAGGGCACCAGCATCGCCCACGCCGGGCGGAATCAATATCGAAGGCTGGTCGGCACCCATCGGGTACGCACAGGACGTGCAGGCCCAGGTAAGCACGCCACCTTCTCCGCAAACACAGTTGCGACTGCCGGTATCCGCTAGCCCACAAGGGCGGTTGGCGCAGGTGCCGACGAGAAGACAGGCGCGACCGGTGCCGATGCCCATGCACTGGGCTTCAGCGAGTGGAGTGGCTGGGTCTCCAGCCGGGGCAGCACCGGCTGCACCTCCAGCCGCGCCGCCGCTGCCCGAGGCACCGGCTGTCGCGGATGGGCTACCGCCCGTGCCTGCGTTGGATCCCCCGGAGGCTGCTGGGGAACCTGCGGTACCGGTTCCAGCCGTATTCGCGGGGGTACCCCCGTCATCGGAACAGCCGCTGACGCTGCCCCAAAGAGCGAAGAGTGCGGCGGCGACCGGAATGGAGAGGGTAGCGGCGGACCTGAGACTCATTCATGACCTCGGTAGCGGTGGCGATGCGGGCAAGGCCCCAATTGGGCAGGGAAATTTAGTCGTACGCGGGTAACTCGCCGCGGCGCGTTGGTGTGGCTTCGCGCTACCCACGCCACGAGCGACGCTCGCCCCCGAGCAAACGCGCCGGGCGGTGAATGTGGAGCGACCGCCCCTCGAGAACGAGGTGCACGTCACGACCGGAATGCTGATCCCGGCGGGCGCTGGGTAGAGCGATGCCACTGCGGCGTAAATGCGCAGCCTGGCGCCTTAGATCACACAATATTGCGTTCAGGCTTCTTTCTCTCCACGGTGCCTTTTTCTGGCTCGCATCGGGTACTCCGGGCTCAAACAGAGCGCTCGCGCATGGGGGCATCGCGCATCCAAGCTCTCGACCGTTGACAGCTTTGACTGATTGCGCAACCCTCGCCGTGCGCAGTCATGAGCGTCGCTCACCCCGGGGCGACGAGCAGTCGCTCGCGCTTCGTCCTCGTCGGCTCATGACGCCGGATTGGCAGCAACGCGGATCTGCATAACAGTATTTCGCGCAAGTTCATCATTGCCCCGTTGCTCGCGCAGCAGGGCACGTCAGGAAGGCACCTCATGTCACAAGCTCAGCTGGATACTAGTCGGCTCATCTTCACCAAAACCGCATCACAGCCTGGCCGAACGCTGGCTGTTTCACCGAGCAACAGCGATCTACAGCATCTGCATTATGGTCGAGTTCGGCTGGATGCGGACAGCCCTCGCGCTTCGTTCGAGACGGGAGCTCGAGAAACCGCGTTGTTGTGCATGAAGGGGCGTTGCCACGTGCAGGTGGGTACCCATGCGGTCGACCTCGGCTTGTACGATGGGATCTACGTGCCGCGGGGCTCGTTCGTCGAGATCGATACGGATACCGAGGTAGATTTGGTGGAGGTCGCCGCCGAGGTGAGCGGGGATTATCCGCTACAAGTGGTTCGTTATGAAGAGGTCAAGCGCACTCCGTCCCTGAAGTTTACGACCGGGGGTGAAGCCAGCCGCCGGGACTTGAACATCATCATTGGCGCCAACGTCAAGGCGGGCCGCATCGTCGCTGGGTTTACCCACTCCGCCCCCGGCAACTGGACGAGCTGGCCGCCTCACGAGCACACGGACATGCTGGAGGAGGTGTACGTGTACTTTGACATGCCGGCTCCGGCATTTGGGATTCAGCTGGTCTACACCGACCGCGACAGGCCGGAGTTCGTGCAGGTCGTGCGCGAGGGGGACGCGGTGCTCATGCCCGCCGGGTACCACCCGAACGTGGCCGCCCCCGGGCACAAAATCAATTTCATCTGGCTCATGGCGGCTCGACGTGAAGTGGAAGATCGACGTTTTGGTGTCGTCAATGTTCAGCCGGAGTTCGGGGACGGCGGCTCGGGGCTCGAGGCCAGTCGGAAATGAATGCTGGGATGAGTGGAGGCGCACCTCAGGGCGGTGCCGAGCATCCGTTTTCGCTAACGGGGCAGGTGGCGCTCGTCACCGGCGCCGCGGCGGGTATCGGAGCGGCATTGGCGCTGGCCCTGGCACGGGCCGGTGCGGACGTGGCGTGTCACGGCAACACGCGGGGGGCCGAAGGCACGGTCGACGCGGTGCAAGCTACGGGTCACAAGGCTTTGTCGCTCAGCGGGGACCTGGCTGACCCCGAGACACCGGAGCGGCTGACTCGGGCCACGCTCGAGCGTTTCGGCCGCATCGACATCTTGATCAACAACGCCGGCATGATTCGGCGCGCACCGGCCGTAGAGTTTTCGGTCGAGGACTGGAACACGGTGCTCTCGGTCAATCTCACCAGCGTCTTTCGCCTCTGCCAGCTAGCAGGGCGCGACATGCTCGAAAGGGGCCGTGGCAAAATCGTGAACGTCGCGTCACTGCTATCATTTCAGGGCGGCATCACGGTGCCCGCCTACGCCGCTTCCAAAGGCGGTGTGGCGCAGTTGACCAAGTCCCTGTCCAATGAGTGGGCGTCGCGCGGAGTGAACGTGAACGCCGTCGCTCCCGGCTACATTCGGACCGATAACACCGCCGCGCTGCAAAAAGACCCAAACCGGAATCGGCAGATCCTCGAGCGCATCCCGGCCGGGCGCTGGGGTGAGCCGGAGGACTTGGCGGGGGCGGTGTTATTCCTCAGCTCGCGCGCCAGCGACTACGTCAACGGCCACGTGCTGGCCGTTGACGGTGGCTGGCTCGGCCGTTAACTGCCGTTTGGGGCGGCCCCCACAAAAAAGGCTGATCTGGTGGGGGGCGTCCCGCATTAGGCCAACAGCGCCAGTTGCGGCATCATTTCTGGGCGTAGGCCCGTGTCCCCCGCCGCGCTACTCACCATTTTACGAAGCCACGGCAATACTGAAGGAGCGCCCCATGCTTGCTCGAATCTCTAACTCCGCTCGCTCTGTCGGAGCGTTCATCGGTCTCGCGGCAGTGCTGTCAGGCGCCGTCGCCTGTACCAATCAGCAATCTGCCTCGGCAACGCAATACGGTGGGGCGAAGGCAGTCACTTCGCCCCTGGTCAATTGGCCCAAGGCCACGGACGACAAGCCGGTGTCCCAGACCATCAAGGTCGCCGGCACCTTCGACGGCGAGATGGCCCGGTTCTTCGGAGTCGATGCCCTGGGGACGTTTGATCAGAACGAGACCCAGCAACCGCTCTTCAAGCTCTCCGAGGGAGCAACGCTCACCAACGTCATCCTGGGGCACCCCGCGGCCGACGGAGTCCACTGCAAGGGGTCTTGCACACTGCGGAACGTGTGGTGGGAGAACGTCGGTGAGGACGCTGCGACTTTCCGTGGCGCAAGCCCGACCGACACGATGCTGATCGACGGCGGCGGTGCAAGCGGGGCTCGAGACAAAGTGTTTCAGAGCAACCGCCAGGGCACGATGCACATCAAGAATTTCTATGTGGAGTGGTTTGGTAAGCTATTTCGCTCGTGCGGCAACTGCAGCCAGCAAAGCCCTCGGCACGTCATCATCGAGAACGTGACAGCGGTGGCCGGTGAAAACGCGAAGACTTTGGCCGGCATCAACGTGAACTACGGGGACACCGCCGAGTTCCGCGGCCAAAACGTGGTGTACGACGCCTCGGGCGGCAAATTCGCCACGTGTTTGACCTACGAGGGCACCAGCAACAACGCCAATGAGCCCAAACAGCTCGGCGCTGGCGCGGACGGCACGCATTGCAAGAACCTGAATGCCAACGTCGCCGTGCGCACAGAGTACAAGCCCAGTGACACGAGCGTGGCTGCTACGACTCCTGCCCCATGAGCTCGAGCTCGTGCCTGGGGCGGAAGCTGCAGGCACGAACCTAGAGGCCCAGTTCTGTTGACGCTATCCCGCGCAAATCCGAGCTCATTGGTCGTGAGCTCGGTCGGGGTATTGGGCCTGGTCGCCTGTTTGGGCGAGACGGAGCGCTTGGCGCCGGAGGGCACGGCCCAGGCACCGATCCCCACTGTCGCGGCGTTGAACGCGGGCACTCCCGAGTGTGGCGAGGTAAGCGAGGACGTCGCTCCCGAGGCGGTCTTTGCGCTGCCGGATGGCTGGGCTTCGATTGCTGCCGACGGGCTGAATGGCACCACCGGTGGTAGCGCTGGCAGGGTCGTCCTGGCGCGGACGCTGGATGAGCTGAGCCAGTTTGGGGAAGCCGAGGAGCCGCTGGTGATTCAGGTGTGCGGCGTCTTGGGGACCGGCACCTCGAGAGTCGAGATCGGCTCGAACAAGACGCTGGTGGGTGTGGGGATCAAACCCACGATTTTAGCCTCAATCCAGATCGATCGCGCTCAGAACGTGGTCATCCGAGACGTCTTCATCGAAGGCCCGAAGCCGGCCAACGATGGGGACGAGCCCGACGCGGTTTCAATCCGACGCAGCCATCACGTCTGGGTCGACCACGTCGACATCTCCGATGGCGCGGATGGTAACCTCGACATTACCAACGAATCGAACTACGTGACCGTGTCCTGGAGCCGGTTCTGGTACCGCGACCCGGCTCGCGCTCACCGTTTTTCGAGCCTGATCGGCTCCGGTGACGATCAGACGCAAGACACCGGCTTGTTGAAGGTCACCATGCACCACAACTGGTGGGCCGACAATGTCATCGAGCGCATGCCTCGGGCACGCTACGGCGACATCCACATCTTCAACAACTACTACTCGAGCGTGGGCAACAACTATTGCATTCGCAGCGGCGTCAATGCGCGCCTGCTCGTCGAAGGTAACTTCTTCCACAACGTCAGTGACCCAATGGTCCTCGATGGGTCCGGCCAAGTCGTGGAGCGGGACAACATGTTCCAATACGCGCAGGGCGCTCGCGCCGTTCGCGGGGAGGGCTTCGAGCCGCCCTACGCCTACCAACTCGACCCCGAAGTGGATATTTTGACGCTCGTGCCCGCGGGCGCGGGCCCGCCTGGCTAGCACCCAGTGCCCGACGTCGCGGCTGGGCGGCGTTGGGGCTATTTCATTTGGCTGGTTGGTTTTGGGTTACGGGCGCCCCTGCGGCGCCCGTTTCCCGGCTTCGCTAATTACTCCGGCGCGAACCAACGATTGGTCGAGCCGCAGTACCACTGCAGTGCGTTCGTGATCCGGTTCGTGATGCACGCGCAGCCTCGCGGCGTAGTGCTACCCGGGGAGACCTCACTGCCGATACACTGGTCCCACTCGGTCGTGCAGGGCAAATCGTCCAGCGCGTCCGCGGTGCCGTCAGGCGACGCGAACTGGCTGCAAGGAGGCGCGGTTGGAGCGCCCAGATAGTTTTCCGGCTTGGGGCACGGGCAAGAGGCGTAGACACCACCTGCGCACGTACAGTACTTTAGGCCCATGGTTTGAAAGCCGCACCCGACTCGGCAGTCGATAGTGCAGGAGCTGCCGGTGCGGGCGTCGGCAGAAATGCAGCTCGCGTCCGGATTGACCGCATCACATGTTATGTCGGGAGTAGCGCCCTCACAGATTCCGTCGCCGTTCGCGCTCTCCAAAGCGAACCAGTTGTTGGTCGAGCCGCAGAACCACTCTAGGCTGCTGGTCTCGCTGTTGGTTTTGCACACACAGCCTTGCGGCGTCCCGGTCACTGGGTCACGCGCGATGCACTGCTCCCATTCCGTCGTGCAGGGTTGCTCCTCATATTCAGCCGTCATGCCCTCGCCTTGCGTGCAGAAGGTGGCCGTGGGAGCGCCCTTATACTCGGCGGGGCGGGCGCACGGACAGCTCTCATACACTCCATTCAGGCACGTACAGATTTTGAGCCCCATTTGGTCGAAGCCGCAGGGGACGAGGCAGTCTCCCGTGCAGGCCGCGCCCGTGCTCGACTCTGCAGTGTTGCAGCTCGCGTCCATGTTGATGCCGGAACATCGGGGGTCCGCGCTGGGGGGGTCGCAGGCGTCGACCGTTGGTGCGCCGCTTGGCGCAGGCGCCGTGCTCCCCGAGCCCGCCGTGCCACCGGTGACGGGGGCGCCCGTTAGTGGGTCTGTCCCTGTCCCAGGCGCCGGCCCCTGCGTGGGCGAGCCACAACCTTGGGCCACCGACATGGCCAGCGCAAACAACACGGGAGCTCCCAAAAGGAGCGCTGCTGAAAATTTCATCGGATATCCTCCACGGTACTCATCACTCGATCGGTATCGAAACTCTGCATGTTGATCCCGGGGGACACACGGTGCCGCGTCGGGACCCATCGGAACCTTGCGCTGGGAGCTGCGACTCGAGACAACCGCTAGGCCATTCGAGCGGCGCAATCCCATGCGCTCGACTCCACGCAGACTATCTCTCGCGGGCAGCCATCGCAAGCAACTCCGAGCCACGAAAGCACGGAAATCATGCCGGTGTGGAGCAAAACCAAGCTTTTCTATCGAGCTGTAGAAAGTGCGATCGATTGGCGGTTTTCAGGCATTCAGCACGACGACTTCCGTCAAAGGCCACCTGGTATGCCGGGGGAGCGCTGCACCGCGCCCGTGCTCAGGGGCTCGAGCTCGGAGGGCTGTCGTAGGCCGAGCAATCCGGGTAGCGGAGAAACCTGGCCCGGCGCTGGCGAAACAGCTCCAGATCGGCGTGCCAGAGCCGCTCCAGCTCTCGCAGTGGTACTCCGCCCAACACGGCTTGTACGACCACGCGGTTGCCGACGAGCCGCATCAACTTGTGCGTCGCCCATTGTTGTGGATGCCGCTGGCCCAAGGCGCGCGCCAGCGCCAGCCCCGTGAGCACAGGCTGAAACGCTCGAGCGTCGGTGACCGTCGCGGTGATGCCGTGGCACTGCTGCCCGCGGTGCGGGTCAGCGTCGGGTACGAAGTCGATGCTGGCAAACTCGACCCCCGGCAGCGCATCCTTGCGCAGAGCCTCGAGCAGCGCGGGCGCATCGATGAACGGCGCCCCCAGCACATGAAAGGGCCGCTCGGTGCCGCGCCCTACGGACACGTTGGTGCTCTCGAGCAGCCCGATGGCGGGGTAGAGCAACGTGGCCTCTCGACTTCTCAAGTTGGGGGACGGGTTGTGCCAAGCGAGCGCCGTCTCTTCGTGCAACATGTTGCGCCGCCAGCCGGCAGCCTCCACGATCTCGAGCCGTGCGCCGATGGAGCGCTCGTCGTTGATCAGCTCGGCGAGCTCGCCCGCCGTCAGCCCGTGGCGTACCGGCAGGCGGTGATGGTTGACGAAGTTTTCGTAGCCGACATCCAACAACGGGCCTTCGACGGCCACGCCGCCGATCGGATTGGGGCGGTCCAGCACCACCACCGGAAGCTTGTGCTCTGCTCCTGCCAGCAGGGTTTGGTGCAGCGTCGACATGTACGTGTAGTAGCGCGTGCCCACGTCGACCAAGTCGACGACCAGCACGTCGACATTTCGCAACATCTGCGGCGTGGGTCGCAGCGTGCTGCCGTACAAGCTGTAGACCGGTAAGGCGCTGCGCGCGTCGCGCGAATCTGCGATGGCGCCTTCGCCGCGGGCTTCGAGGCCGTGCTCGGGGCTCAAGATGGCAACCAACTGTACATCGGCCGCAGACGCCAGCACATCCAGCGTGGTTTCGCCTTCGACAGTCGTTGCGGCGCGATGAGTCACGAGGGCAACCCGGCGACCTCGCAGAGCATCGAAGCCTCTCGAGCGCAGCACATCGATGCCGTTCCACACCTTGGGCGGAGGGGCGATGCAGGTGGGCGGTAGGGCCGCGACCGCGCGGGCGGCCGCATCGGCGATGGCTCCCTGCAAACCGATGACGCTGGTGTCAGCCGTTGGGTGTACGCGGTTGCTGGAGAATGAAACGAAGAGGTCGAGCTCCGGGTCAATCCAGAGTGAGGTGCCGGTGTACCCTCCGTGCCCGTAGGCGCGAGTCGACAGCTGCCGCCCGCGAGCTTTGGAATAAGCGCTCACCACGTCCCAGCCGGGTGTGCGCACGGCGCCGGGTAAGTGGTGGGGTCGAGTGAGCTCCTGGACGCTGCCGCGTGATAGCACGCGTACGCCGTCGAGCTCGCCTTCCCCGAGCAGCATGCGGGCAAAGCGGGCGACGTCGTCTGCGGTCGAGAACAACCCGGCGTTGCCGGCGACGCCACCCAGTAGCCAGGCGCGTGGGTCGTGCACTTCGCCGTGGATCAAGGGTATCGGGCGCTCATCCGCCACCTCCGTCGGTGCAATGCGGTAACGCTCGGCCGTCGCGGGGCGAAAACCGGCATCGCGCATGCCGAGGGGCTCGAAGATGCGCCGCTGCGCCAGCTGGTCGAGCCGCTCGCCGGATAACCTCTCGATCAACGCACCAAGCACGATGTAGCTGACGTCGCCATACAGATAATTCCGACCTGGCGGTGCTTCCAGCCGAAGCTCGAAGACGTGTCCCAGCGCTCGCTCGGGGCCGTCCGCGTAATCGCTCAGCGGGTTGACGATGGGCAGCCCAGAGGTGTGTACGAGCAGCTGTCGCACCGTGATCGCCTGCTTGCCATGGGGCTTGAACTCCGGCAGGTGCTTCGCCACGGGGTCATCGAGGTCCAATAGGCCGCGCTCGACCAAATGCTGAAGCAAGGTGGCGGTCACGATCGGTTTGGTGAGCGACGCCTGATCGAAGATCGTGTTCTCGGTCATGGGTGCCGGCGCCGGCAACAGCGCACGCTGGCCGTAGGCGCGGCGAAACGCGATCCCCTCTTTGCGGCCAACCACCACGACGGCTCCAGGCATGCGTCGTTCGGCCAAGGCTTGGGCCACGAGCGCGTCTATTTCCGGGATGTCCAGCGCAGGCGTCGAGGGTGGTGCCGCTGCGCTGGCTGCGCTGGCGCTCGGGGGGAGCCCCTGCGCTGTGGCGGCGGCGTGGGTGCCTGCCGCGGGGAGCACGAGCCCGGGCAAGGGCGCTGGCGCGCTGGCAGCTCCACCCGCGCAGCCGACGAGCAGCAAACAGGCGCGGACCGTCGCTACCGAGAGCCAGCTCGACCTCGCTTCGGTCGCCTGTTTGGGCCCATCCAGTGTTCGGGTCACCCCTCTAGTATACGGCGCCTGACTCCAACGGCCTGCGCGCATCCCGCGTGCGACGATCAATCCCAATCGTCCAGACCCACCAAGCGCCGTCCGAGTGACGTCAACTCGGCCGGTTCACCCGGCTCCGGATCGACTTGCAGTGGCACGTTCCGCCACCAAGGAGGCGCCCGTTTTGTCGCCCACCACTCGACCTGCTCCTCCTTTGGCCAGTCTCTGACGCCAGGCCAGCCCCCGCCCTGCCGGGGTGCTCGAAACATGCTGACCGCGTGCATGAGCCGAGGGGAGGACGAGCGGTTCCAGCCCGGGCCGTGAGGGAGCCGGGAGTCCCAGATGATGAGGTCCCCGGCTTGGCCGGGCACCGGCGTCATTTCTTGGCTCGTGAAGTCGGCGGAGCGATGGCTCCACTCTCGTGGCTTATCCGCAAGCCAGGCCTTCAAGTTTTGGTACACCGAGGGCAGCGTGCAGAACGGCGCCCTGTCTGCCGGGGCGTCGGTGAGATAGACGATGGCCTGGTAGGTAACCGCGTTCGATCGCGGATCGTTGTCCCAGTGCATGCGCGGGCCGGTGTCGTGAGGCCGCAGCGGCGGGACGAAGCCGATGCGGTCCATGGTGACCCACAACTTCTCCGTCTGCCAAAGCTCGGAGAACGCCTGGTGCAGCCGGGGATGCTGTCGGATGTCCCACTGGCTCTGATGATGGTGCACGGGAATGACGCCTCGGTAATGGTACCAGGTGGCGGGGTCCTGATAGTCGACCCGCGAAATGGATTTCAGCGCGCCGAGCACAGCCTCGACCAAGCCATTGGGGATCACCTTTTCGACACGAGCGTAACCCACGCTTTCGAGCTGTTCGCGGTGTTGAGGGGTAAAGATCACGGTCGTCATTGTGGTCGCCGGGCAGCGCAGCTGCATCGAAAATCCGTTCGCCTCTGGGCTGAGCGGTGCCAAAGCGGTGACAAATGTGGGCTAGACAGCGGCTCCAGGTTCTGCAATCCCCTGAAATAGACTCCGGACGGCCTCCATTCTAAATCCAAATCTAAGGGGGGCGGCGGAACTGCCTAGCGGGTGGCGGGCCACGGTCAGGGTGAGCTTCCGTTCGGCTGCCGGCGTCGTGCTCCGGTCCCGGGGGCAGTGAGACTTCGGGGAGCCCATCCGTCGAGAATTCGCCATCCAGCAACTGCGGGTAAGCGCAGAGCAGCACGACGCAGCTCCCGTACAGAAGCGTGAACCACGACTGCCAGCCACACTCGAGTGTATGGTGGCTAGGCTTTGCGACAAGTTGTCCCCGCCTTCCCAATCTCGTGCGCTGCATGGCGTACATGGGTGCGCGCTCAGCGCACAACGCCTCTGGGCTGCCCACACGATGGCTTGAAAAAAGTGTGCCGGGACGGGCGTCGCTCGGCATACGTGATAGGCTCAGGCCATGTCTCGCGTCTATGGGGATTCTACCCCGTTTCCTCACGATATTGATTACATCCGGCTGATCCGCGACGGCGTCGATTGTGCAGTGCGGCTCTTGTCCGCGCAGCACTCGATCCACGCAGCGGTGCAACGTGGCGAGGTGGCGGAGCGCGCCAAGCAAGTCGAGGTTGCCGAGCTAAACAGTCTGTTCGAGCACGTGCAGAACGCCTCCACTAGGTCCATCAGCGACGGGCTCGATTGCACCGTTCGCACTGCCGCGCAGATCGTGGCGAATGCTCGCGGTCTGGTGGACACCGCCATTCGCGACCTAGAGTCACACGTCGCCGTCGAGCTCGGTCAGACTCGCCACATCGTGGAGAAGGCACGCGAGACGACGTCAAATGCTCTCGACCAACTTCTGGAGCAGCACGCGGCTCCGGGTAGCAAGCTGTGTTTGCAGCTGATGGCGGGCCCAGAGGCGAACGTGGGCCAGGTCACGGTCATCACGCCGTACGGCGTCAGTGCCTTATTCGGTGTGGCGATACCCCCCAACCACGCCTGGTCTCGGCCGCGTCGCGTCGCGGACTTCCTCCCCCATCTCGAGGTTCAGATGCCGAAGGAGTCGGGTTGGCTATCCAAGCGGGTAGAAAAGACAGCGATCCGGCTGGAGCGCTTCTTCATCAGTGACGTCATGTTTAGCGAGCGTTCGGGCCTGCTCCGGCTGCGCAAGGGCGCAGGGTCGGGGTCCGGTTATCAGCTGCGGGTCGATGTGGAGGCTGGCGTAAACGTTTCAATCAACCCTGTTCGCGAAGACGGCAGCGTTGGCGAAGAGCAGCCGCTCGTCCTCGAGGGTAACGACCAAGCGACCATGCTGGGTTTGTGGAAAAATGTGATTGGATCGAGCTCGGATCTCATCAATCTGCGCCGTCGCATGGTGTCCGCGGCGTTTGGTGACCGCCCGATTTTGGAGCTCGAATCGCCGCGTGCCTTGGCTGAAGCCATCATTGCCGAAATGGCTCCTACTGTCGTCGAGATCTCGCGGCGCTCGGGCGCCCCGGGGGAGCTCGTGCTGCGGCGCAATCTCGGAGAGGGCCGGCGGGAAGAAACCTATTCGACGCACACTGAGTTGCTCGAGAAGATTCTCGTGCTGCCTCCCGATCTGCGCGCGGTATTCGCACCTTTGAAGTTATCGGGGCCGGCCGGGGCGGCTTTGCCACCGGCGAATGGCGGCTCGCTGCCCGCCGAGCCGCGTTCCAGTCACGAGCCGCCGCAGCGTATGTCCTCGCCCGGGGTGCCCGGTGCAGTGGCGTCGGGTGCGATGCCGTCGGGTGCGGTGCCGAACGGTGCAGGGGGAGTGGCGAATAACTCTTCGATGTCGCAGGCCCGGCCGCCGTCGGTCCCGCCACCAGGCTGATTAGCTTGGATTTGATCGACCGGATGCTACTCCGGGGCGATGGTGTCTCCGGAGCGATGTTTCTCCGGAGCATTGAGCTCTCCGGAGACACGGTCACTTTGTGATGAAGCCTAGTCTAGCGTCGTAGCTGAGCAGGCCGTGTTTGGCGTCATCGAGCTCCAAGCTATATTCGCTTCCGAGCTTCACCTTGAACTCCGACACCCCGGAGAACAACAGGGGTTTACCTTTTTCTCCACCGAGCTTCTTGATGCGCACGGTATCGGCGGCTTGCTCCCCGTACTCGATCTTCACCGAGTAGATCTGGACCAAGCGATTGCTCTGCGTGCGGTAGATCACCCAAACGTCGTTGCCGGCATCGTCGCGGGTGAATTCCATCGCGTCCGCGGTGAAGCCATCCCGCGCTTTGGTGATGCAGCGGGCACGCGCGGCGGGGTTGTCCTTGAAGCGCTTGTCGCAGTCGGCCTTGGTCTGGTCGTAAGCCGCGGAGCCTTCGAAGCTAAAAACCCACGCCTTGTCTGGCCCGGATAGGATCTCGCTGGGCAGACGGCTGGGGGTTTCAGCCGCCTTGCTCTCGGGGGCGACCGCGGCAGGCGGCTTCCCGGCTGCTGCAGGACTGGGCGCTTTTGCCTCCCCCGCCACACGCGGAACGCAGCCCGATGTTGCGAAGGCCAGTGCGGCGACAGCAGCCACTCGAAAAGCGCACGAACGAAGCTGGCTTGTCATGGATATTCCTCGAAGCATGGCCTCGCGAAAGAGGCGCGTGAACACGGGTGGACTATATCGCAGGTTCGCGGCTGCAGCGGGGCCATCTATGCCGTTGCCCCTCTTGAAGAGCGCTGCCCCTGAAGGGAGCAGTGACCGGTGAGCGCCTGCGACCCGACGGGAGCCACCCAGCTTATTTAATGATATTCAACTCATGGCGTCTGGCAGAAGATGAAAGTGATTAGCAATTTCATCTTGTGACGAATCGGGTATCCATCTTCGGGTCTGCATGATAGCGCTCCGCACCCCGACCATGATCGCCGGCCCCGCTCTTCGTTCGGCGCATTCCCGTGGCCGGCGTGCGGTTTCTGGTTTTCTAGGCCTGTGGGTTCTACTCGGCGCCACGCCACCGCTCTACGCCGAGCAGTCAGAGCCCCTGCCGGCTACGCCCCCCGACCCAGCCTCTGTCACGGAACCTGCGGCGGATGAAGCGTCATACGCGCTCGATCCAGATGCCGAGGTCGTGGTGTTGGCGACGCGCATACGGCGCACCCCAGGCTCCGTGCACGTCATAGGTAGCGAGGCCCTGCAGCGCTACAAATACGACGACCCGCACGCGACGCTTCAGCTCGTACCCGGGGTCTACGTTCGGCAGGAAGACGGGTTTGGATTGCGGCCGAACATCGGAATCCGTGGTGCTGTCTCTGACCGGAGCCAGAAAGTGGCGCTCATGGAAGATGGCGTGCTGTTTGGACCGGCACCGTACTCGGCCCCCGCCGCCTACTATTTCCCGGTGATCGGTCGCATGCAGCAGGTTCAAATCATCAAGGGCCCGTCTGCGGTGAAGTACGGTCCTCAGACCGTCGGCGGAGCCATCGATCTCGTGACGCGGTCGGTCCCCAGCGCCAGCGCCGGGATGGTCGATGCGGCCGCCGGGCAGTTTGGTTATGGCAAGTTTCACGGACATTTCGGCGGGGGAGACGGCCAAAATGCATTCCTGGTCGAGGGCATTCACCTGCGGAGCGATGGCTTCAAAGAGCTGCCGAGCGGCGACGAGACGGGGTTTTACCGCAACGAATGGCTGGTCAAGGCGAGCCATTCGTTCGATCCCACATCCGATCTCGAGCACCGGCTGTCGTTGAAATTGACGTACTCGGACGAACAGTCCGACGAGACCTATTTGGGTCTCACGGATCAGGATTTCCGAGCGAACCCGCTGCGTCGTTACGGCGCGAGCGAGCAAGATCGCATGCGCTATCATCGAACCAGCGCCGTGATCAGCCATCAGGTCGACCCCACGTATTGGCTGTCCATCACGAGCAGCGCCTATCGGCACGACCTGGCTCGGATCTGGCGCAAGCTGAATCGCTTTGGGGGCGCTAGCCTGTTCGACGTCCTGACCGATCCGGCTTCGCCGGACAACGCGCCGTTTCTGGCGATACTATCGGGCCAGAGCGACACGGCTAGCGATGCGGAGCAGCTGTTCATTGGACCCAATCAGCGCGACTATGTGTCACAGGGCGTGCAGAGCCGGGTGGAGATCACGGCGTCGACCGGCCCCGTCGCCCATCGCATCGACGCGGGGCTCCGCTTTCACTATGATCGCATTGAACGGCGCCATAGCGAGGACGCGTATGGTGTCACGCAAGGCCAGCTGGTGGCGGTGGGCAGCCCCACGCTCTTGACCACATTGAACGAGGCCGAAACGTTTGCTGTGGCGGCTCACGTGAGCGACGACATTCAATTGTTCGGCCTGACCTTCACGCCTGGCCTGCGGCTCGAGCTGATACGTTCGAGCTTCGAGGACCATTTGTCCGGAAGCGAGAGCACGCGCTCGCTGCAGGTGCTCATGCCGGGAATCGGGGTGCACTACGCATTGAATGTCGAGCTAGGATTGCTCGCGGGGGTGCACCGAGGCATGAGCCCACCGGCTCCGGGGGCCAGCACGAGCGAGCCCGAGATCAGCATCAATTACGAGGCGGGCGCGCGTTACCTGAGTGGCCGCCGACGCGCAGAGGTCATCGGTTACTACAACGACTACCGAAACCTCACCGGCATCTGTACGCTGTCGAGCGGCTGTGAAGAAGTCAATCTGGATCGGCAATTCTCTGCCGGGCGCGCGCGCATCTACGGCCTGGAAGCGCTGGCTGAGGAACAGCTAACGTTTCCTTCGTTTCGGGTACCCATCAGCGTGGCGTACACACTGACCTTGACCGAGTTTTTGGAGACATTTCAATCCCAAGATCCCATCTTTGGCGAAGTCGAAGCGGGTGACGAGCTGCCTTACGTGCCGCGTCACCAGGGCCGGGCTTCACTCGGGATCGATTTCGATGCCGTGGGGGGTTACCTGGCGGCCAACTACGTGGCCAGGATGCGGGAACAATCCGGTTCCGGGCCGCTCGACCTCGCCCTTGCCACCGACGCGCAGCTCACCTTGGACCTCGGCGCTCACTATCAGCTGCTCGATAGCCTGCGGCTGTATGCTCAGGTCCGGAATGTGCTCGACGGGCAGTTCATCGCTTCGCGGCGGCCGTACGGCGCGCGTCCGAATGCGCCGCGCTGGATTCAAGTCGGTGCAATACTCACGTTCGATTGAGTTATGCACCCCCATCCGGGCGGGCGCGTTTTTCGAGTGTGCAGGTCATGAGATACGCTCTAGTCGCGGCCCGACGAGACCGTATAGACTCGAGCCCTATGGAAGGCGGTCCGTCGACGCTACAGTTTTCGGATGGTGGCGCTGGCTCCAGCGCCGCGCACCGGCGCGGCGCGGCCTATGTCGTGCTCAGCGCCGACAGCGCCCAGCCGCTCGCGTCACCGCAGTTCGTCTCTCTGGCGGCTCTAGACGAGCTCACCGTCGGACGAGGCGCGGAGCTCCGCTTTGAATCGCAGGGGGCTCGATCGATGACCCTGCGCGTGCCGGATGGCTGGGCGTCCACGCAGCACGCGCGCTTCCATCGAAGGGGCGCCATGTGGTCTCTGGAGGATTGCGGCTCGAGCAACGGTACGTGGCTCGATGGCAAGCCGCTGGAGGGCGACGGGTTTCTGCAGGACGGGTCGTGCGTCGAGATCGGCAAGAGCTTCTTGGTGTTCCGGGCTGGAGTGGGCTCCCAGCTCGGTGACTCCGCGATGGGAGCGCCGTTCGAGCGCAGCGGGGGCGATCTGTGCACGCTCAGCGTCGCGCTGCACGACACGTACGCGGCCCTGTTGCGCCTCGCCGCCTCGCCCGTGTCCGTGTTGCTTCTCGGGGAGTCTGGTATCGGTAAAGAGGTGGCGGCCCGCGCCGTGCACCGTGCCTCCGGCCGGGTCGGGCCGTTCGTGGCCATCAACTGTGGCGCGCTCTCGCCGACGCTGATCGACGCGGAGCTCTTTGGCCACAAGAAGGGCGCCTTCACCGGCGCCAGCGAGGCTTCCCCCGGGCTGATCGCCTGGGCGGACGGTGGCACGTTGTTTCTCGATGAGATAGCCGAGCTGCCGCCTGCCGCGCAGGTAAAGCTGTTGCGAGTGCTCCAGGAGCGTGAGGTGCTGCCGGTAGGAGGAGTGCGGCCGGTGCCGGTCGACTTGCGGGTGGTCGCGGCAACCTGTGAGCCCCTGCCGGGTTTGGTGGAGGCGGGGGACTTTCGCACCGACCTTTACGCCCGGGTCGCGGCCTACACCTGCAGCTTGCCACCGCTCCGGGAGCGGCGCGAGGACTTGGGGCTGCTGATCGGAACGCTGCTTCGACGCCTAGCCCCCGAACGTGCGCCTACTTTGAGCTTCCACCGTTCGGCTATGCGGTCATTCTTTCAGTATCCCTGGCCTCTGAACATCCGCGAGCTCGAACAAACCTTGAGCGTGATGTTGGCGCTGGACGCTGGCCCCGAGCTCCGACCGCAGTCCGTTCCAGACCGAGTGCGGTCGGTGCGTCCCTCGGGGGTGCCCCCCTCTTCAATCAGCAGCGCTCCCGATGAGCCCCTGCAGCGGCAGCTCCGCGACCAACTAGAACGCCACCGCGGAAACGTGTCCGCCGTGGCGCGAGACATGAACAAGGCTCGCGTGCAAATCCGCCGCTGGTGCAAGCGTTTCGAGCTCGACCCGGAGTCGTTTCGCTAGCCGGTCTCGATACCTGCGAACGTCAAAAGCGACCCGCCGCCGACAAACCACATTGCCAAGTTGAACACCGGGCACTCAGCGTCGCCGCCGCGGGCTCGTCGCCGCTCAGCTCGATGATCAGCAAGGTGGCACCCGTGGCCGCACCGATCGCGCCGGCGATCCAGAGCACGTCGGTAACGACCGCCAAGTCCTCCGCATTCCCGAGGGTATTGCCCAGCTCGTCGCCCTCACATTCACGTTTGCCGAGCGTGTTGACTGCCTGCTCGCAACCATCGTCGAGCTGGCTTTCCTTGGAGCTCGCAATGATCCCCGTCGTCAGGCCAGCGAGGGACAGCGCCGCACCGCTTCCGATCGCGACCCAAGGCCAATAACCAAAGCGCGAGGAGCGTTCGTCGGCAGGAGCGGACCCGGAGCTGTCGCCCGGCTCCGCCACTCCAGCCGGCGTCCGCGCGGCCCGGCTGGGCGCCAGGACCGGGATGGCCAGCTCCAAGCGTTGACCCGGCACCAACTCGATGTCCTGCGCATGAGTTTGCATGCCGGGGGCTGCGGCCTCCAGGCGATGACGACCCGGATTGAGCCTCAATGCCTCGCCAAAACGCTCGACGCGCCTGGAGTTGAGCCGCACGCTCGCTCCCACGGTCGGAGACGGCCTCAAGCGCAACGTCGGAATCCGGGCAGACAGCGCCTGGATTCGCTGCTGCGCCGCATCCGACCAACCTTGCCGCCGGGCAGGGTCGCCCTCCTTCCCCGCCAGGGCCAGGGCCTGTTCGACGGCCGCGAGCGCGCGCACGAGGTCGCGTTGTTGCTCGCGGCAGTTACCGAGATTGAGCAGAGTTCCGGGCGAGGGTGAGAGCTTCTGACTCTCTTCAAACAGCTGGCAAGCGCGTTGAAAGTCACCCTGGTCGAGCAAGCGACGCGCGTTACGGAAGGTTTGGCTCGCTCGTCGCTCGTTGGATTCGCCGAGTCCGGGCGGCGCTGCCGGTGTGTCCTGCGCCGAGGCCCCACGCGCCCAGAGCAGACCCAGGCAACAGACCGCAATGGAAGCCACTGGCCACCCACCAGCGCGACCGACGCGCCCTGAATCGGTGCGCCTAGGACGATGAATCGGAGGCTGACGACTTGGCTCTGGACCCCGCATGATTTCTGGCTCTCACCTGCAACCTTACACTGGGACTTCGCTGAAAGTCTCCCCCAAGCAGGGGAGGAACCCGAACCCCGTACGAATCTGGTGCCCCGTCTGTCGCCAGCCGGGCTAAGGTCCTGGGCTCCATTTGTTGAGGTGGGCGTGCTCGAACCCGGTCAGATCTTTGCAACTCGCTATCGCGTCATCCGGACCGTTGCACACGGCGGAATGGGCGCGGTGTTCGAGGCGCAGCACACGACGACCGAACGTCGCGTCGCACTCAAGCTGCTCTGGCCCCATGTGCTCAGCGTCGATAGCGCGCGCGAAAAGTTCGAGCTCGAAGCCAAGATCTCGGCGCGGCTCAGCAATCCGCACATCGTCGAGGTGCTGGACGCGGGTGTCGACGAGGCGACGCGCTCCCCCTACCTAGTGATGGAGTTGCTCGCGGGCAACACGCTGGCCGGACACATCAAACAACACGGCGCACTGAACCCCTGTGAAGCGCTCGAGTTGTTGGGGCAGGCCGCCGTCGGGCTGGACGCGGCGCACGGCTATCGCGATGCTCAAGGCCGCGCGATGCCGATCGTGCATCGCGACTTAAAACCCGAAAATCTGTTTATTTCCCAGGGGCCTGGCACCGGTGCGCGTCTAAAAATTCTGGATTTTGGCATCGCCAAGGTGCTCAGCGAGTCCACCCAGCTGAGCCAGGAAGTACGGGGGACCCCGCTCTACATGGCGTACGAGCAGGTCATCGCCGGGGCGTTGTCGCCTCAAACCGACATCTGGGCCTTGGGGCTCATCGCGCACGTCTTGCTGACGGGGAGAGGCTACTGGCGCGCTGCGAGCAACCCCGGAGCGGGGATTCAGGCTCTATTTGCCGAGATTGTCACGCTACCCCTGCAGGCGCCCCGCGAGCGGCTGCGCGAGGGGGGGGAAACAACCACACTTCCGGCGGGCTACGACGCTTGGCTGCTGCGCTGTCTCGATCGCGATCCCAAGGCCCGTTTTGAATCGGCTGGCGCCGCCGTCCGGGAGCTGGCCGAGGTGTTGACCGAGCCCTCGAAGCTGGACGCAGCGGCGCTCCCGGAGGGCAACACCGGAGCGACCGCTGCCGACCACGGGCGGCTTCCCAGCAAGATCGTTCCCAATGAGGCGGAAACGGCAGTCGCGGCAGCCTCGCAATGGGACACGCGCGTCACCTCTGCGGCGTCCGTCCCGGCGCTGTCGAGCGAGCGCAGCGGCCCACGGCGGCCCGAGGCCCGAAGCCGAAGCCTATGGATCATCGCGAGTCTGGCGGCTCTGGCGCTGACCAGCTCTGTTTGGCTCTATCGCAAAGCAGTGAGCGACGCGCCGCCGCGAGAATCCGTGGTCGACGAGCCTCCGATCGCGGACCGCCAAACCGCCCCCGCGGCGAGGCCACTGCCACGCGAAGTCCCGCCCAGCGAGAGCTCGGCAGTCGAGGCCACACCATCCCGCCCTGCAGCGACCGCCATCGACTCGAAACCCGTCGCGCCCCGCGACACGCAGCCACCTCCCGCGCAGCATGTCAAAAAGGCGCCCCGCCCGCGCTCGGGCACGAGCAACGCCTCGCGAGCCCCCTTGCCGGCACGAAACACGCCTTCGGGCGCAGCGCCACGAGAGCCCCCAAAGAAGCCGCCATCGACGGCCATCGTGCCCTCCCCCACCACTCCCGCCACGGCCCCGTTCGACCCGTACAACGAGCGCTGACGCTCGAAAACGTCAGACACGTGGTCTCTGCCGTCGTGCGGCGTGGTCCTCTGCGCGGTGTGCCGGCGGGAAGCCTCAGCAATCTCGATCCCAATCTGACCGTGGTCGTGCGGTAGCCATGTACGCTCGCCCGGCTCCCCCCCAATTGGGGGAGGACGCCGTGCAGGATCTCGGGTAGGAGGCAACGTGATGAGTTGGGCGAGCTTCGATCCCCGTGTTCCAAAGTGGGCAGGGTGGGCGTTGGGCACGGGGTTGGTGCTGGGTGCCGTCGTGACCTGCCAACCCCTGCTCGACCTCGGGCGCTACGAACACGTGCCTGCCAAGGCGGATTCAGGCACGCCGGGCGACCAGACCACGAACAACCTGCTCGGTGACGGCGAAAACTGCGAAGGCAACGCGGCCCGCTGCAGCGATCTCGTACCGGAGATCTGTTCCGAGGGTCGGTGGGTCGCACAGCCACCGTGCGGCCTCTCGTGCGCGGGTGGGCGCTGCGGCGAATGCAGCGCGGGGACCCGCTGCCGGAATGGCGCCGTGGAAACCTGCGTGTCCGGCTCCTGGGAGTTCTCCGACAAGTGCCCTCTCGCCTGCGAAGCCGGGGCCTGTGTGGAGGCCTGCAGCGAGGGGCGCGCTCAGTGCAATGGCGACACGTTGCAGCGCTGCAACGTGGGTGAATACACGGACGAGCTGGACTGTCTGGTCGCTTGCCTGTCCAACGCCGCGGGGGACCAGTGCGGAGGCGACTGCCGGCGCCAGGAAACGCGCTGCGTGGCCGACGCCGAAGGCAACCCCACCAACGAGGCCCAGGTCTGTACCGAGGACGCCATCTGGGGCACGGCGTCCAATTGCGGAACGGCATTTTGCGTGGCGGGTGTGTGCAAGCCTTGCCAACCCGGCACCCGCCGCTGCGGCGTGGATGGACCCGAGAGCTGCAGCCCCGATGGTGAGTGGGCGCCCGAGCGGCCGTGCCCTACGGAACAACCGGTATGTCTAGCTGGCGGCTGCGTCGTGTGTTCCCCCGGCACCCGCCGCTGCGCGGACAACACGCTCGAGGTGTGCAGTGACAACGGGGGCGGCTGGGCGCTGGAGAAGGTGTGCGGGGACGAAACGCCCGCGTGCATCGAAGGCCTGGGGGACTGCGGCCGCTGCGCGCTGGGAGAGCGTCAATGCAGCAACGACACGGTCCAGGTGTGCGACGCGACGGGCGTCCATGTGGACGAAGACACGTGCACGGATGATACGCCCGATTGTGTGGGCGGCGCCTGCCGCGCCTGCGATCCGGCCGCGCCGGTGGAGGCCCGCTGCGCCACTGGGACGAGCCGGCAGACCTGCGACGCCGAAGGCAGCTGGGGGCCGATCACGGGCTGCTCGGGGGCGGACGCCCCGCTGTGTCGGGCGGACCTCGGTAGCCGCTGCGGCTGCGAAGAAAACACGCGCCGCTGCGCGAGCGACGGCACTCCGGAGCGCTGCGTGGCCGGCGAATGGGTGCGCCAGGCGCGCTGCGGCCCGGACACCCCTGTCTGCCTGCCGGCTTCCGGGCAATGCGTGCCGTGCCAGCCGGGCGCGGAAAACTGCCGGAACGGCATCCTCGAGCGCTGTGACAGCGCGGGCGTCCCTCAGAACACCGGGGTGTGCGGGAGCGGCCAGGCCAACTGCGGCAACTGCGGCATCGGCGATCCGTGCAACGAAGACGCCAACTGCCGAAGTGGCGTGTGCCTCAACGGCGCCTGCGCCGTGTGCCGACCGGGCAGCGCCGAATGCGTCGGCACGACCAGCGTGCAAACCTGCACGAGTGACGGCCGCTTCCAGACGACGCCGTGCGGACCGGGCCTAGAGTGCCGAGGGGACGCCTGTGTCACCGTACCCTGCGACGCCGATGGGGCTCACACTTGCGTTGGCTCAGCTCCCGCAGGCTGGTCTGGGCCCATGGCCATCGCCACCGGCCCGGTTGGGCCTGCTGCACCGAGCTGCAGCGTCACGACCGGGTATGACCGACAGGTGCTCTCGCTCTCGGGCGATCTCGAGGCCAGCGGGGCAAGTTGCGGCTGCAACTGCAGCACGCCGGCTGCAATGAGCTGTGCCAGCACCGTGAGCGTCTTCCGCATCGGCGATGTCGGTTCGCTCTTTTCCTGTTCTGGTATCGCCGTTTTCGATACGCCCGTCGTCACGTTACCCAGGGGCACGTGTCGAGAGCTGTCAGGCTCAGGGAGGTATGCGGCTCAGCGACCCGCTTTTAGCGCTGGCGCGTGCACGGCTCAGCCGACCAGCAACATTACGGAAGCGAGCTTCGCCGAGCGAATGGTGGCGTGCGAAGCGAGCAGCGTGACGACGCAGGGCTGCAGCGGGGGACAAGTCTGCTTGCCTGATCTGGCTGGCCCGCTCGAGAGCCTATGCGTTTTCCGCGCCGGAGATCAGGCGTGCCCCGCCAGCCCCTTCACGAGCCGCTCGGTCTTCTTCTCAGGATTCAACGATACTCGGAGCTGCTCGACCTGCAGCTGTGGCGCGTCGTCCGGCAGCTGCGGCGGCACCACCACCTTTCAGCGCTTCACGGGCGCGCTGACCGCGGGATGCGCCGGCGGCGGTGGCCCTGGCGGCGGCGGGGTCGCGCCGACCCTGTTGGCACAACCGGCGTACGGCGCGTGCGCGACAATCACCGATGCCCTGCCCTTTGGCGTTTTCACGAACCCCGTCCCCCAAGGCAGCTGCTTGCCGTCGGGCGGAGCGCTCCAAGGTAGCGTAACGACCAGCGGCGCGGTCACGGTCTGCTGCCTGCCCTGAGCACGCCGACACCTCTGCACACGGGAGGGAGCACCGATGGGCGGGCCCTTCGATGCTGACCGCACGCCGGTCCTCAGCCCTCCGGGATTCGCGAAGCTTGTCGCCTGGAGCGTGCGCTTGACGGCTCACCCGGCGCTATAAGCAGGTCGCGTGCCAGGCTTGGCGCCGCCGCTCTTTGGGAAGCGTCTGCCTGCACCGACCGGCATGGATTTCCTACGGGCTGCCTCGAGCAAGCCTCATCAGGGCGCCATGGCGAGCGTCGCTCGCGCTCGAACCACCGCCCGAAGGCGGTGGAACAGGTGGGACACGTTCCAGGTTTGTTCCAACCCTCGAGCGCTACCACGAGTGTGCACCAAGGGAGGGCAACACGAGGGGCTCAAAGGCTCACTCCAGCCGCCCGGGATCATGAGTCGGTAGCGTCGGAACCTCCTCGGAGGCTCCGGCACACCGGTTGCTAAGAGGACTCGCCACGGCACGCGGCGAAGGTCGCGGGGGCCAGGGAGTCATTCACCATGTATCATTCATTCAAGAACCTCACAGTCCTCACGCCACTCGCTGCCGCTCTGTTCATCGGCTGCGCCGGCGCACACGGCGGCGAGTCTGACACGAGCGAGCGCTTCAGCGAGCTCGACGCCAACCACGGGCTCGAAGGCGAAAACCTCTCCGAATCCAACGACGAGCTCGAAGCCGAACCAGACCCAGACGCACCGCATACGGACAGCACCGGCCGGAGCCTGACTCCACTGGCGCAGAGCATCGTGGCCCTCAACGGTGGCGCCACGCATGGCATCGGCCTGGGCGCGCGTGTGGAAGTTCAACCGGGCGAGCTGCTCGAGTTCTATGAGTACGCACCCGGTCGCATCTTGCTGTCGGGCGCGGGTGCCCCCGACGGCCCACCCCTCTCGGGGACACACGCTGCGCTACCCCAATCCGCCGAGGACTTCGCCGTGCTCTGGGAGCACGCCAGCCTGGGCGCCCCGATGCCCACCGCCCTCGCGGACTCCATGAGCCGTTTCAGTCAGCGCCTGCTCGACCCCGAGCAGTTCTCGATCGACCATCCGCCTGGAACACGGCAGCTGTAACGCCAACGGCTGGGACAAGGTCGTGTGCCTGGACGAGGCCACGGGTACCAGTGACTACAGCTACTACGATGCGGGCGTGATGCTGTCGAACGTGTGTCCCACGCAGGGCTCGGTCCTGTTTCGGGTGCGCGCCGACGAATCCTGGGTCGGCGCGGGTGACTTCAGCGTGCCCCAAGACACCGTGCGCTGGAAGTACGTGCTCGACTCCGATTGCACGTCCATCTTCAACGACTGCGTCGAGATTCGGACGAGCGTCCTTCAAGCGAGCGGCGACCGCTACAACTATCGATATTTCGCCTGGAACACCGACTTCTAGTCGGCTGCCCACCCCCTGGAACGGTGCGTACGTGTACCTGGTACCGTTCCAGGATACGTCGCGCGCGGTCCAGCAGGACGGCGCGGTACGAGCTCGCCAATCCGGCGCTTTCTAGGCACCGACGCCTCGCGGCTCGCCTGGCACGTTCGCTGCAATGGGCCCCTGCAACGGCCGGCGGGGAACTGCGGGCCGCGATGAACGGCTGCAAACGGGCGCGTCGAGTCGCCCCATCAGGAGATCTTTGAGCATGAATACGATAAGCAAACGGGCGCGTGGTCATTTCATGGCCGCGCTGTGTGCGGTCCTTGCCGGAAGCGTTGTCACGGCGTGTGCCGGAGGGGACTCTGGAGAAGAGCCGCTGGGTCCGGAGGAGGTCGAATACATCGAGCTCGGCGAGCTCGAGCAGCCGCTCGTGCGGACCGTGCCTGGCACACACGTCGTGGATTGCCGCGACCCGGCCAGGGCCAAGATGTGCACGGAGTGCGAGCAAGGAGGGGAGATGGAGTGCTGCAATCCGTACATCAGTCACTGCCGGATCTACGTTCCGAGGCCGAGCAGCGCCTTCCCCCTGGGGGCCCACCCCGGCATCGGCACCTCGCCGGCGCGACGCTGAACCTCGAAACTCGGGGCTGAGGCTGCGCCTGTAGTGCAGCTCGGCTCCGGGCGGGCCACCCGGGTGGCAGGCATAGGCCGTTCGACAGGCCTATTCAATCGGGCATATTTTGGACGGTTGTGCAGATTATATAGCCTTATAATCTGCACTATATGCACTTTAAATTGGTGTATTTAGGTCTCCATGTGGCGTGAGCAGCTGCCGTGGTTGGACCGATGGTTGACGAAGCCGAGCCGGAAGCCGCTCGTAGTGCGCGGCGCTCGCCAGGTCGGCAAGTCCACGCTGGTCCGCCGCTTTGCCGCCGCTCAGGGTCTGATACTGCACGAGATTAACTTTGAGCGAGCGCGAGGCCTGGACGCGGCGTTCGCGAGCAACGACATCCCGCGAATACTGACCGAGCTGCAGCTGGTTTGTCGGAAGGGCGCGATCGATGCCCCTCGGTCGCTGCTGTTCCTGGACGAGATCCAAGCGGTCCCGCAGGCGCTGCCCGCGTTGCGCTATTTCTTGGAACAGAGGCCGAGCTTGCCTGTTATCGCCGCAGGTTCTCTGCTGGAGTTCGTCTTGGCTGCACACGATTTCTCCATGCCGGTGGGTCGGGTCGAGTACCTCTTCATGGGACCGATGAAATTCGAGGAGTATCTCGCGGCAGCGGGTGACGACGATCTCGTCGGCCTGCTTCAGACGTGGGTGCCGGGCGCGCCGTTCGCGGAAGTCGCCCATCGGCGCCTGCTCGAGCGGTTGCGTGACTACCTCATAGTGGGTGGCATGCCGGAAGCGGTGTCAACCTATGTGGGGAGCCGCGACCTGCGCGCATGTTACGAGGTGCAGAGCGCGATCCTCGAGACCTATCGCGACGACTTTCCCAAGTACGGAAGGCGCGGCGATTCGAGCATCGTGCACAAGGTGTACGACTACGTGCCCCGGCACGTGGGCGAGAAGATCAAATACGCGAATATCGATAGGCATGCGCAGGCTCGCGCGCTCAGAGGTGTGATGGAGTTGCTCTTTCAAGCGCGAGTAGCCTTCCCGGTGTACCGGTCGACCGCGGCTGGGTTGCCCCTCGGATCGGGGGTCGATGAGCGCGTTCTCAAGCCATACTTCCTCGATTGCGGGCTCGTTGCGCGAGCAACCGGCGCCCAGTGGATCGACGCGGCCACGCTCGCTTCTCCCCACTTCGTCAACTCGGGCAAGTTGGCTGAGCAGTTCGCCGCACAGCACCTGCTGTATGGCGGCGCGCCCGACATCCGGCCGCAGCTGTATTATTGGCTCAGAGAGGGGCGCAGCAACAACGCCGAGGTCGACTTCCTGACGGATCTCGGCTCAGCAGTCGCGCCCGTGGAGGTCAAATCGGGCAAGAGCGGCACGATGAAGTCACTGTTTCAGTACGCAGCGCAACGCAGCTCGAGCTTCGCCATTCGCTTCGACGTGAATCCACCATCGCTGACCATGCCCAGTCACGACCTACCCGGACACGGTCGGATCGAGCTGCAGCTCCTGTCCTTGCCCCTGTACCTGGTGCAACAGTATCGACGTCTGGCCGCTGCATTGTAAGGAGCGCCCTGGAACACGGCGGGCAATGTTCCACTCCCGTTCCACCCTGCTTCGACGCAGTACCTCACGCGTTTCGGGCTGATCCGCGAACGCAAGAACGCTCGGCAAGGCGGCGCTCGGTTGGCACCAGGATTGCAGTGTCGGCAATGAGTCGCGCCCTTCAGCGCTGGCTCGAGAGCGAGCAGTAGAGCTCGCTCACATCCCGAGGAGACCTCAATGAACCCCAAAGTATTCTTGGCTGCCTGTTCCCTGCTGGCCATCGGTAGCGCGTCGGCGTCCGCGCTGGCCGCCATCTGGTCATCCCCCACGACAGTCAACATGGTGTGGCAATACAACCAGGGCGACGCATTCATCTATCTCGATGGCGTCTCTTGTGACGCCCCCAAGCCCTACGCCACCTACTTTCGACTCGACAGCGACGCGCCCAATCACGACGTGGTGATGCGCATGCTCACGGCTGCTCACCTCGCGGGCAGCCGCGTACGCTTCGGGTACGCCCACGACAGCAGCGGTCAATACTGCGACGTCACCTCGGTCCGGCTGGTCAAATGAAACGGTTCACTCACAGCATCCTACCGTCGGTGTCCCTCCTGGCCTCGGCGTGCGGCGAGCCCTACGCCGTCCGTGACGCTGAATTCGCTGTCGGGACCCACCACGGTGCATTGACGCTCGACTCTCGCGGAGCGCTGGATGAGAGCTCGCGCGCTACGGACTGCCAGCCCACCGAGACGATCTACTACCGCGGCGAGATTAAGGTGGCCCAGCGTTGCGGCGGTGTGCTCACGATCGAGGGCGACATCGTGGTCGCCGAGGACGACTACTCGCCCGAAAACACGGGAGTGGCCTACTTGGTCAGGATCCAGAATGACCAATATCGCTGGCCCCGCGACGACCGCGGCCGGGTCGTTGTGCCGTATCGTATCCAGAACGGTTTCGAAGCCCTCTCCGAAGCCGCCATCGTCGACGCGATGAGTGACCTGTCGGCCGCCGTCCCCAGCCTCTCCTTCCGTGAGGCGACATCGAACGACAGTTTCGGGCTAGAGTTCATGGCGACAGAGAACAGCTGCTCCAGCTTGGTAGGTTTCAGCGGCAAATTCCAGGTCATTCGGCTGACGGAAGGCTGCGCGCAATCGCATGCAGCCCACCACGAGATCCTGCACTCGCTCGGCGTCTACCATGAGCACACGCGCAAGGATCGCAACCAACACGTCGAGATCGTGTGGAATGCCATCCGAGGTTGCCGTGGTGACGCCGTCAGCGCCGATGATTGTGGTGAGCAGGCTTGCAGATCCGCTCCCCTCGACTGCTGCACTCAGGCTCAACTCGATGACAACATTTGCTTTATGGCTGACAACTTCGCGACCAATGGCAATCGTTCGGACATCGGGCCTTATGACTACGAGTCGGTGATGCACTACTCGTCAGGGTCCTTTGCCAAAGCCGGAGCTGATGCCACCATCGTGCCCCTGACTTCCGACGATGGAACACCGGTCGTGGGCAACCGTAGCCACTTGAGCCCCGGCGACATCAGCGGCCTCCGGGCTCTCTACCCGACCTTGCAGGATCAGCGAGTCTTCTTCGGTGGCACGGGCGCTCGCGAGCTGTGCGGGCTCGCGGGCAGGGAGGCGGACACTGCCACGCGCTGGTCGCTCCGCTTGAATGGCCAGAAGCAACCGGCGTCGGCGAAGAATAAGCTCGAAACGGCGGGTCTTGCGCTTGGAACACACCAAGCCGCTTGTTCGGCCGAGAGTGTGTTCTGGCAGGAGAGCTACGACTATCCGAACTCGAAGGTCGACGTCGACATCGACCTGCACGGGCCGGGAGACATCGAAGTGGCCGACAGCGGTTCCTTCCCGATTCGCGTGCTGAACCGCGGTTTGTTGGCGGGTCTGCTTTGATGGCAGCACGTTCTCCTGCGAACGCGCCGGCGCTGCACAATGAAACACGGGTGAAACATTTGCGTTCTGTGCGGTGTGGAGTGCGCCCGCCGATGGGTCGTAGTATCTCTGGAACAGGGTGATGGACGAGGAGGACTTCGGCAGGCTCGTGCAAGCGGCGTACTCCGCCGCTGGCAGCCACGAGGCTTGGGTACGGTTCCTCGATCGCTACGCTAGCGCGATGGGGGCTAGTGCGGCCTGGCTCGTGCACGGGCCCAGCAACTCCTCATTTTCGGTTGACGCCCACGTGGGCTTCGACCCGCGCTGGGTTCAGGCTTTTCACGAGCGCTACCGCTACGTGAATCCTTACCACGCGGGGCTGGTCAACATGCCGGTCGGGCGCTGCCATCACATGCGCGACCTCTTACCGGACCAAGAGGCCATGCGCACCGAATTCTACACCGACTTTGTCGTGCCTCAGGGCTTTCACATCGCAGGGACTGCGCTCAAGCTCTTCGCCGACCACAGAGGAATGTCTGGAATTGCGCTGCATTCGCGCGCGGAGGCGAGCGTCGATGCCCTGATCGAGAGCCTGCCGCTCCAGCAGCGTCTATCCGGGCACTTGCAGTCGGCGCTCGCGTTGCACCAGCGCATGGTGGAGCTGGAGTCGGTTAACTTGGATCTGTGGGCTGCGGTCGGCGCCTCGGGGTTGTGCCTCGTCCTGTGCTACCGCAACGGCTTCATCAAGGTCTGCTCAGCTGGCGCGGACGCACTATTGCGGCGAGCGGACGGCGTCAGCTGCCGCGGTGGCCACCTGGTCCTGGAGCGAACGCGCGGTTCGACCTCGCTCGCGTCCGCGTTGGGACACGCCATGGATCCCGCGCACGCCGGCCGGTACAGCCAGCCGCAGGTCGTGCACGCACTGCGCCCGAGCGGCCTCGGCGACTATGAGCTCTTGATCCTGCCGGTGCCCGAGCGGCACGCGAGCTTCGGCCTCCGAGGCTTGCGAGCGATGGTCTTCATCCACGACCCCGAAGCTCAGGCAACGTCCAGCGCTGCCGTGCTCAAGGCACTGTATGAGCTGACCGATCGCGAGGCCTGCGTCGCGCTCTCGTTGGCTACGGGCGATAGCCCCCATGCCGTCGCGGTCAAGCTGCGGATCTCGCGCGAAACGCTCAAGACCCACCAGAAAACCCTGTATCAGAAGACAGGTACACACCGCCACGCAGAGCTCGTGGCCAAGTTGCTAGGGGGCCTCGCCCGGCTGACGCGCGACGAATGACCGCAAGAACAATGCTCGCGACGCTACCATTGGTCCGGCTCGCCTGGCAGACGAGCCAGAGGGCGCCAAACCAAGCCGAGCTCGCGCGCGAAGGGGACGCTGCGACGAATGGTGCCCCTCTGCCCGCGCCGCGGGCGGTTCGGGAGCCCGTACCACGCGTGAACGTGTGAAGCCCAGTCGCCTCCACGGCGACTGGAACTACGCGATCGGCTGACGATTGCGCAGCGGACGGGTTTCCCAATTGATGGACGAACCCTAAGTGGGAAAAACCTCGTGCTCAGAGCTCGGGGCGACCGAAGACAGGGCTGGCGATGGTCACCACGGCAACGAGCTGCTCCTCGGGGAAGTACTCGCAGTAAATGACCTCTCTGGACTTTCGCAGAGGCACCTTCCGGTACTTCTTGTTGGTTCGGCTGGTGTAGGTGCTCGCCAGCTCAGGCATTGCCGCGATGTGCTCGAAGGCTTCCAGCAGCTCTTCGCGGAAGCACAGGGGTTCTTGGGACGGTTCTCAGCCCACCAAGCGTCGATGCGTTGGATATCTTCTTGGGCCCGTTTGCTGAGTCGCAGTTTCACGGTCGGTCGGGAAGTTTCGACAAGAACTCCCTGGCGTCTACCGTTCTGCCGGAGGCGCCCTCTGCGCTGCCCCGCGAAAGCGCTGCTTCCAGTCGCACGCGAGCCGCTGGGCTCCAGTTGTCCTCGTTCGCCCAATCGTCACTCACGATCTCGAGCTGCACAACTTCGCCTTCGGGCAAATCCGTGGCCTCATCGAGCACGAGGCGTCCGTTCTGGACTCGGGCGGTCAGCGACATTACACTGAGGATAGCGCTCGGGTGGCGCGTCGTCTATCGCCGGAGCCGCAGCCCGGTAAAGGAGCGAGTGGGAGGATCAGGGGCTCGCGCGCAGCTGGACCCGGAAAAGTGCCCGGGGCGGGCGGGAAGCGCCCCAGTGCTGGGGAGCACGGCGCGATCACCTTGACGCACCGAGTGCAGCTGCCACGGTTGCGGCTTGCGCGACAAGCGTGCGAAGCTCAATGTCCCGAGGTTTCGCACGGCCTCGTGCAGCACGAGCCCGGCCCAACTCTCGCCCATTCAGCGGGTTACCGTCCGGTACACCCGATTCAAGTCGGGTGCCCTGAGCGCCTTCGCTCACATGTAGAAAGACCTGTTTATTGCCCGAATCTCTGATGCGGGACACTAAAGCGGGACGATCCACGGCTTCTGTCGCAGCGATCGCGGCGCGTTACCGAGATCGACCTTGGGATCGATCAGCCGTTGGCGTGGGCGGCCGTTGAGCGATGCCCAGGCGTCCGCATACACGCGCACTCGCTCGTGGCCGCGCGCCGCGAAGCTGTGCTTGAGGTGTTGCGCGTACTCTTGAATCATGTCGGGTTGAGTGGCCATCATCTTGTATTGGAGCGGGGTGAGGGCGTCTCGCGGATAGACGACGTAACGCCGGTCAGCGTCTCCGGTGAGCACCGTGAACTCGACTTGCCCCGCTTTTTCGACCAGCATGACGCGCCAGGAAAAGCGAAACCCCTGCTCGTGCCAGTTCACGTTGCCGGGATACAGCAAGAATCGTAAAGGTATGGCGAGCTGCAGCAACAGGTAGCCCAGCCCGATGCCCAAGCTCATGGTCGAAAGCCGACCTCCGCTGCCGAGAGCGAGGTTGGGACTGGCCAATGTATGACGAGCCAACCAGCGCCTGGGCCAGCTCGGGTGGAAGAAGAGCGTGGCCGAGATGATCATGACCCAGGAGAAAACCCCGATTGGGAACAGGAGCCATACTCCGACGTGGAACACGACCAGCGTGGCGTAGGCGTAGCGGCGGGTCCGAGGCCAGAGCAGCCACGCGGTGATGCTCAGATCATAGGCGGCGCCTGCGTAGCTCGCCGCGTATGCCAGCCAGGGCGTGGCGAGCAGCGGGCCCACGAGTGGCTCGTCCGCGTGCAAACCCAACCAGGTGCGCAACGGTTGCGCGGAGAGCAGCCAGTCCGGGTTCAGCTTGGCGAAGCCGGCGAAGAAATACAAAAGCCCGAGCTGAGCTTGGAGCAGCACGTAGCTCCAGCGCCGGACCGCCTGTGGCGCCTGCCCACGTCGTTGTCGGCGCCAGGCATCCACGGACAAGCTCGCGCCGGAGGGCATTAGGGCGAGCAGCAAAGTGACCAAACTGACGAAATAGTAGTGGTTGAGGTAGCTCGCCTTTTCGATCAGCTCCGCGTAGGTGAAGGCCACAAAGAAGACGAAGGCGCTCAGCCGGCTCCACACTCCGACGCACAGGCATAGGGCGGCCGCTCCCATCAGCGCGAAATGGGCGTACATGCCCCAACCCGGCCAGGGGCGGACCCACTCGAAACCCAAGTAGGTGAAGTGAAACGACGGGCGCAGGTACAACTCCTCGATCCAGCCATACGCCCAAAAACGCAGCACGGAAACGCACAGCAACGCGCCGAAAAGTATGCGGAAAGCTCCCAACCCCGCCGCGTCGCAGGGTGCGTCGAGTCGTTCGAGCAGTCGGGCGAGGTGGCTCCGCGCGTGTACGGCGCGGGCGCGCTCAGTCGCCGTCATTGTCGTTGAAGTTGAGCGACAGCCCGAGCGCCCCAATCAGGTCCACTTGCAACAGGCGCTGCAGCTCCCCTAATTGAGCGCTGGCCTCCCGCACGCGGTCGGGCGAAGTCTCGACGGCTTCGGTCAATGGAGCTTCGATGGCGTCGAGCGCGCTTCGGGCCGCGGCGAGGCGACTCTGAACCGGCTCATCGAAATCGTGACCGTGTTCTTCCGCGTAGCGCCGCAAGCCCGGAAGCTCGCGCGACTCATCACCAAAGAACAACACTTCGATCCCATCCAGATTGTCCTGAATGTCCGCGACCGAGCGCCCGCTAAAGCGCGACTCAGCGGCCTCGGGGCTCGGCACGCCCCCGCCCTCCTCACCCAGTGGGCGGCCGAGCTTGTCCCTGCGGATGTTCTCCACGGTGAAGCCCATGCGGTTGACAATCTCGCTGAACGCGTCTTTCAGTGAACGGAAGGCGGTGCTGGTGCGGCCCGCGCCGCTCAGCTCCGCGGCGAAGTTGCCGGCGTCCGGTGACCACGCTGCGTGCAGCTCGCGTGCCCGGCTGACCATTTCGGCCCCGACTGACGTCAGGTACTCACAGCGCCGGGGTTCTGTCAGCCGCTCGAGAGCGGCGGCGTCCGGCGAGTATAGGAGGTATTCGACGACGGGCAGCCCTTTGTGCCAAACGCCGAGCGTGGCGACCGTGGCAGGATCCACGGCCGTGGTACTGGCGAGCAGCCCTTCCACGTCGTCCACGTGAGCAGGCCAGGAGTCAATCTTGGGACCGATGCGAAACTCTGGACGACTGTAGGGACCGAACGAGAACACTTCTGCCTCCTTCCAGGTCTCGCGCGCCTGAGCCCATGCGGCCCGTGCCGCCTCGAGAGTGTCCGCGGTGGGATTGGTGCATACGTTTGCGAGCGCTTCGGCGAGCACTTCGGACTCTTCTGCGAAGTCTCGATACATCGGCACGATGAGCTCCGTGCTCCAGCTGCTCAAGAGCTCGCGCCGGGTGTCGGGTGCGCCGCCGCTCGAGCACGCCATGGCTGACAGGATGCACAGCAAGCCGGCACCGACACCCGGCCCACCGGCGTTCACAGGGACTCCACGAAGCGAATCAGAGCTTGTCGATCCTGCGGGGGCAGCTCGGTGAATGCTGACTTGGCGTCTAGCGCTTCGCCGCCGTGCCAAAGGATGGCTTCGGCGACACCGCGGGCTCGGCCATCGTGCAGCAGCCGATCATGGCCGTTGACCGCGTCATACCGACCCAGGCCCCATAGGGGCGGGGTTCGCCACTCGCTACCCGCCGCGGCGAAGCTGGGCCGGCCGTCGCTCAGGGCGTCTCCCATGTCGTGGAGCAACAGGTCCGTGTAGGGCCAGATCAGCTGATCTCGCAACTCCTCGAGCTCGGCGCTGTCGGAGGTACGGTGGCTCGGGACGTGGCAACTGGCGCAGCCCAGCTGCGTAAACAGCCCTTTGCCGCGCAACACGTCCGGAGCCGCGTAGTCATGGCGCGCCGGTACCGCCAACAACTGGCCATAACGCTCGACGCGATCGAGCAGCTCATCGGTGATCTCGGGCTCCCCCCCGGACGGGGCGCGTTGGCACTCGAGCTCGATCGGGGTGCACTCCTCTAGAGGAAAGAGGGATGAAGTAATGCCCATGTCACCGAGGAACGCCCCCGCCGATTGCTGGCGCACGTTGGGTTGCTCGGCCTTCCACCCGAAGCGGCCTATCGAAAGCGCGTTGGCACGGGCGTCCCAGACCCGATTCACACGACCAGAAATGCCGTCGTCGTCCGCGTCGTCGGGGTCGGCGCGGGCCACCAGCTCCTGCTCAGCAATGGCTTCGAGCAGGCCGAGCCCGATCATTGCGGGAGCCACGCGCGCCGACATGCGCAGCTCCGCGCTGTACGGCCCATGCGCGAGCGTATCGATCGCATACGTGGGTTGTAAAAGCTCGTACGTGTCACCGTCGGCGTACTGCCCGGTGACTACCACATAGGCCACACTCGGTCTGCCTTCACCGGGCACACCCGCCACACCAAAGGGCTGCAGCTGCCCTCCATAGGTGGGGTCCGGGACAGGTTCCCCCTCGGGCCCGCTGCCGCCGACGCTGAGGCGTAGCAGCATGCCGGAAAACCCCTCTTCGTCGGCCAACGGCGGGCGCCCACGACCGTCCTTCGAGTGGCAGCCCGCGCAGGAACGAGCGTTGAAGAGCGGGCCCAAGCCGTCTCGGGCCGTGGTGCTCGAGGGCGCCTCGGTCCAGGCCTGGTTGAAGAAAGCATTGCCGCTGAAGAACATCCGCTCGTTCTCTGGCGTGATGTTTTCAACCGGGGACAAGAAGGCGTTGGCGCCAAATAGCCGTTGATTGGTGGTATCGCCACCTGGAAGGTCTTCGCCCTCGCTCAGGGTCGTCGACTCATCGTCACCGCTGCAAGCAGTACAAAGCAGCACTGAGAGCGTGGCTCCGAGC
>JANOIG010000388.1:0-52843 GCA_031407405.1 Deltaproteobacteria bacterium | reverse complement strand
GTCTCATGCCGGCTTCAACAACGAGAGGAACTGTAATGAAGAAGTACTACCTAACCGCCTCGATCCTCGGTTCTGGTCCATGTGAGCTCCTTTGCCTGCCCCGCGCGAGTGTTTGGCGGCGGGGTCACGCTGCCCGCGCGCCGGGGTTTGGGCCAGCTCCGCTCGAGTGAGCGCGCCGTCGCTGTTGGTGTCACTCTTCGCGAACCAGGCGTCGGGCATGCGGCTTTCCTCTCGCGTCAAGCGCCCGTCGACGTTCGCGTCTTTGCGCTGGAAGATGCGCTCGATGTGCTGGGTGCGGCGGGCCTTGTGGCTGGCTTCGATTTCCGTTGGGGTCGCCACGCCGTCTTTATTGACGTCGATTTGGCTGAGCCAGCCTTCCTTCGATTGAGTCAGCTCGGCCAGCGTGACTTTGCCGTCTTTGTTGCTGTCGAGTTGGTTGAAACGGCCGGCACCGCGGCTGCCTTTGCCGCCCTTGTCGCAATCGGGGCCGCCGGCGAGCGCGCTGCCGGCGAGCAGCAGACCAGAGCCGAGGATCGAGGCGGTTAGGTAGTACTTCTTCATTACAGTTCCTCTCGTTGTTGAAGCCGGCATGAGACACCGGCGTCGATGGGGTTCGTGAGGTTGAACGCGGCACGCCGTGAAACCCGTCGCTCCAAGTGAGCTCGCATGGACGCGCTCCAGCCGAAACGGTCGGCCGTTTCCGAGTGTGAGGTGTGGCCGGGCTGCCGCTGTTCGGCGTCACACGCCGCATCGGGGCGCTCGGCGGCTAGCGCATGTTGGGCTCGCCCGCTGCTTTCGAGGAACTCGGTTGTGGCCGATCACGGGTGAGGGCTACAACCCGCCAGTGAAGAAGACGCTGCGTTACGTCATCATCGATGTGTTCACCGACCAGCCTCTCGCGGGCAATCCGCTGGCGGTCTTTACGGATGGTCGCGGCCTGACACCGGAGCTGATGCAGGCCTTGGCGCGCGAGACGAACCTCTCCGAAACGACGTTCGTGCTGCCGGCGACGGGGAGCGCGCACGCCCGGGTCAGGATCTTCACGCCCTCTTGCGAGCTGTCGTTTGCTGGGCACCCCACGCTGGGCACGGCTTTCGTGCTCGCTGGCCCGCTGCAAACCTCAGAGCTTCGCCTGGAGCTCGCCGTGGGGATCGTACCCGTCCGGCTGGAACGTGACGGGGCACACATCCATTTCGGATGGATGACGCAGCCCCGCGCGCGCCCGTTTGCTTTCGGTGATGCTGGGCCAGTCCTCGAGGCGCTCGGCGTAGAAAAACCTGCTCTGCCGCTCGAGGCGTATGACAATGGTCAGCGGCACCTGTGTGTCCCGTTGGCGTCGGCGAGTGCCGTGGCAGCGCTGACTCCGAACTTCTCGGCGCTGGCCAAGGCCAGTGACGCGGGCGTGAGCGCGTTTCACTTTGACGGCCAGGTGTGCACTGCGCGCTACTTCGCGCCGTGGGCGGGCATCAACGAGGATCCCGCGACGGGCTCCGCCGCGGGTCCTATCGCGCTCTATCTCCGCGATCGGCGGCTACTCGACACGGGCGCCGAGTTGCGCATCCTCCAGGGCGCCGAAGTGCGCCGGCCCTCCACGTTGTACGCACGCATCACGGGTACTGAGGCTGAACCGACCATTGAGGTGGGTGGCATGGCTCGCATCGTTGCTCGTGGCCAATTCGTCATCTGAGCTCGCGCTCACTCCGTGACGACGAAATTCCCAGCGCGCGGCGTTGCCCGGGTACACCGCGAAGGCGAGAGCCAGTCATTCAGGTTCCCCAGCGCCGGTTGCTCGAAATCGGTGGCGGCCGGTGAGATTGGGGGGCAATGGGATCTCGATCACGTGCGCAGCGATTGCGATGTGAACCCGCTTGGGTTGAGGTTTGTCTCTGCGCTTGCGGTGGCCGGCGATGGCGTCTGCAGCGATTGCTTGGAGAATTCGTGAAAGGTAGACCTGTCCAACGGGACGTGCTTTCACCGCGGGATCGGGTTCACGAGGGGCCGCGCCTGCTGTGGACGGTTCCGGCGAAAGGCTCCATGCTCTGCAGGTGAATAGAGAGTTAGGCCGCACATGGGAACCATCGCAGATCAAGTTACGCTGAGGGAAATCACGGCAGAGACCGTGCGTGCGGTGATCAAGCTCTCAGTGACCGAGTACCAGAACAGGTTTGTGGCGCCCAACGCGGTGTCACTGGCCCAAGCGCTGTTTTCCCCTGAAGCTTGGTACAGAGCGATCTACCTTGGGGAAGAGCCCGTTGGCTTTGTCATGCTCTCCGACGACTCGCTGCTCGACCCAACACCGGAGCACCCGGAAGTAGGCGTTTGGCGCTTCATGGTTGACGCGAAGCACCAGCGGAAGGGAGTAGGGCGGGCAGCCATGCTCCTGGTCATTGAGCACGTTCGCCGCAAAGGGCTGTTCAAGAAGCTGGCAATCTCATACGTCCCGGAAGAGGGCGGCCCCGAGCAGCTGTATCTGTCGTTGGGGTTCAGACCCACAGGCGAGATGGACGAAGATGAAGTCATCATGGAACTGCCACTGGGTGCAGGTGCGGCCTAACCCTTCGTTGCACCCGACTCGCTACAGCGGGCTTCGCCCGCCTCCGCGAGCGGGTGAACTCAAACGTTATGCAGACGGAAGCGACCAGCTGGAGGGGCGCCGCGTTCCGTTGGAGGGACCCAAGAAGAGCGTCTCGTCGCTTTCCACCAGCGATAGATCAGCCCGAACTCCGCGCGATTGTGCGTGCTCGAACCACCATGGAGAGGCGATGGAGTCTGTGGCTTGCCACCTCGCGAGCTCACTGATATTAACTCGGGCAAGGCAAGCAGGCTGCCTCGCGTCCGCCGAAAGGGTCGTACCCACCTGTTCAAGATGTTGGATCGTCGTTCTTCGACCTTCTTTCCCGCTGGTTCCGCGGACGCCCGGCAGTTTTGAAGGAGGTCCATGATGGCCCAACAATCCCCCCTGAAACCTGGCCTTGGTTTCTACAGGAAGCTTGCGAAGGACCTGAAGCGGGTGCTGGCCCAGGGCAACGCGCGGGCGCTAGAGCGGCTGAGCAAGCTGCGCGGTGCAGCCGCGCCTTCGGCGGATGAGCCTGTGGCAGCAGACCCGCGTCCGAACCCCTCGACCACGAAGCCCGCCAGCGCCTTCGAATTCCGTAAGCCTGAGAGTGGCGCTGGCGTCGAGATATCCGTTGCCGAAGCCCAGCGTGTGATCGCGAGTGAACATGGCTACGCGACGTGGGCCAAGCTCAAGCAGGCTGTGGAGCAAGGCTTGCTGGATCCAAGCAAGTCAGGTTCGGCTCGGCTGTTTGCCGCCGTGCGCGGCGGTGACTTGGACGCGGTGCGCGTGCTGCTGAAAGAAGACGCCCAGCTGTGTCGTGCACCGGATCCCAAGGGTAGGATGCCACTCGTGGAGGCTTGCGAGCGTGGTTTCCTTCAGATCGCTCGGATACTGCTCGACGCCGGAGCGAACGTCTCGCCAGAAGCGTTCTTGGCGGCAGCCCACGCTGGCCCCCACAAGTCCGAGCCGGCGGTGGATGTCGTCGAGCTGCTGCTGCAGCGTGGAGTACCATGCGACGTGTTCGCTCAGGCCACGCTGGGACGCGTGGACGACCTCAAGGGTTCGTTGGCCGGTATCGACCTCGAAGCCCGCGGCCCGACCAACGCGACACCGCTGTTCTTGGCAGCATGGAATGCGCAGCCCGCGGCGGTGAAGATGCTGCTCGAAGCAGGCGCGGAGCCCAACCCCGTGTGTCGTGAAGGGCAGAGCGCGTGGGAAGTCGTGTTCCTGCACGCTTCTTGGAGCGAACGGCACCGCGCGGTGGCGCGCTTGCTGCTCGATCACGGAGTGACGTGTTCGCTGCACGAAGCCTGCATCCTCGAGCACTTGCCGACCGTGAAGAGGCTGCTGAGAGAGGACTCAACCATCGTCGATAAACCTGGCCCAGATGGTAAGACGCCCCTGACCAGCGCGCTCATCAGTGCCAATCGCGATCTTTGTGAAGTACTACTCGCAGCAGGAGCCTACGACCCCCAGGGCCAGGGGCGTGCGCTCGTCGATGCCGAGCGTTACAGTGGCGGATTCGATGGTCGGCTATACCAGAACGCTTCCTTCGAGCGAACAGTCTTCAACGACGTGAATCTCGGCCACGCCACACTCGCGAACGTGAACCTCAAAGGCGTACGCTTTGACAACGTCAACCTGTCAGACGCTCGAATCGACAACGCCTTCATCCGCGGCATGACCATCTTCGGCGTGGAGGTCGAGCCTTTGATCACCAAGGAGCTCGCGCGACGCCGTGCCGAGAAGTCAGCGTAGCTCCTTTCAGCAGAGACACACCACGAGCATCCAATGGTTGGCGCGCATGGAGCACCGCAGATTCCTCGATCATAGCGAGGCTCATCGCCCCTTCGGCGGCGCTCTCTTCCGACGTATCGGGGGCCGCGCCGCCGTCGATGCGCTCGTCGACGGCTTGTACGATCGCATCGAAGGCGACCGAACGCTGCGGCCCCTGTTCGGTCACGATCTCACCACCGAACGCGAGGCCCAAAAACGATTCTTCAGCGAATGGCTGGGCGGAGACGCGGAGTACACCGCGCGCGCGTATTTGCCGCTCAAGCACCGTCACGACCTCTTGCCCATCACTCGGCCGCTCGCGGGCCGGTGGCTCGGGCACTTCCGGCACGCGCTTGAAGGAACCGTCTCGGACGCGAGCGCGCGTAGCACGATTTTGGAAAAGGCGACCGTGCTCGCGATGGCGTTCGTCAACGAAGGGAACGAGCCCTCGGCGCTGCGCGCGCGCTCGCACGGCACCTGCCTGCGCTACAAGCCCGCGAGCGAGTCGCTCGATCTCGCGCGGCGCGGCGACACGCCAGCGCTCCGCGCCTTGATCCGCCGCTCGCCCGACGTGCTGGCGTCGGTGCCTCACTCTGCGACCCTGCTGCAACTCGCGACGCTTTCGGGACGTCGCCCCGTGGTCGAGCTCCTCCTTGACAGCGGCGTCGACGTGAACAAGCCAGCGCCGATCCAACAGCTGGTGTTCGTGACCGCGCTCTGCGCGGCGCGCTGGAAGCGCCGTGAGCGAATCGAGGTGCTCCTGCTCGAGCGCGGGGCGGAGGAGGACGTCTTCACGCATGCCTTCCTCGGCGATCTCGAGCGGCTGCAGGCGGCTCTCGCCGCGGATCCGGCTTCGGCTCAGGCCATCGATCCGGCCGTGGACGCGCTCGCGATCACGCCGGTCCACCACGCCGTCGCCGGCGGGAGCGCCTACGCGCTGCGCGTTCTTCTCTCGGCCATCACGCGCCCGAAGCGAAAGCAGCCGATCCTCTCGGGGGGGCGCGCGCTCCGCGAAGCCGCTCTGCTCGAGAACGTGGAAATGGTGTCGCTGCTTCTGGAGCATGGCGCCGATGCCAAATCCATCGGCGCGGGACGCTGGGTGCTCCACCCCGAGCTCGGGCCCATGCTGTCGCGCGCAGGGGCAGAGGTCGACCGCTCGGGTGCGTGGATTGGGGCCTGTTGCACCGGCAATCAAGGCCGCAAGGACGATCCGGAGTACGTCAGCGCGTTGCTCCGCCACGGCGCGCGAGTCGGCGACAAGCGCCTCGTCGGTCAGGAAAACGACGGCGGGCGCGCGACCGCGCTCCACTACGCAGCGAAAGCTGGCTTCGTGAAGACCATCCAGGTGCTGCTCGAACACGGAGCCGATCCGAGCGCGGCCGACGACAACGGGCTCACGCCGCTCGACTGGTTGGAGCGCGCCGCGAAGTCCGTCGATCGCGACCAGGTGCGCCGCCTGCTCTCGCGGCGAGCGCGTGCCGGCTGACGAGCAGCTCGGTGCTCAGACGCGCGTCACCGCCGGCCAGGCGGGGCCAACTCTCGGTTGCAGCGGGCGAGGGCATCGCTGTCGCTCCGCCCGTCGCCGCTGAACCTGATACATTAGCTCGACGAACTTAGTCGCTCAGGTGACAAGCTTCGGGCGCACGCGCGGAAGCCCCTTCGTCCGGTCATGTGCTATCGTGCTCTGGCGGAGTACCAACCGAGGACGACATACGGTGGAAGCACGATGAATCGCAGCGACGAAATCAGAGCCCTCCTGACGCACGAGCGCTTTCCTCGGAGCGCAAAAGTACGACCCCAGAGCCGTTCGGCGGACGACCGCCTCTGCGGCTGCCCTCAAAAAAAAAGCGCCGGCTTCGGTGCAAGGTACGCCCTGTGGCAAGGGCAGTTTCTGGAGGACCCCGTCCGTGGTAGAGTCTCAATGTGAACTCGCTCCAGACGAACGATACCGATCCCCGAGTCGAAGCCATTCTTGTCTCAGGTTATCGCGCGATGTCCGTCTCCCAGAAGCTCGCGCGCGTCACCGCGCTGACCCGCGCTGTTCAGGAGCTCGCGCTCCTCGACATTCGCCGGAGGCATCCCGACGCTGGTCAGCGCGAGGTTGCTCTTCGCCTTGCCTCCCGCTGGATCGACGCTGACCTCATGAAGCGTGCGTTCGGCTGGGACGTCGGAGCGGCCGGCTACTGAGTTTGCGGATCCGTTCGCCGTCTACCTTGATGACGGGTCGGACACGTCGCGCACGGTCGTTATTGGCACATCGCTGCGTGATAGGATTCTGTACGTCGTGCACGTGGAACGTGGCGAGCGCGATCGCATTATCACTGCGCGACCTGCAAACACTGCGGAACGTGACGTCTATGAGACCGGAGATCACTCATGAACCAATCAACAAGAAAGCGCGTCTCGGCTGACGCGGAGCCTGTGCGTGTTCTGGGACGCGGACTTCGAGCAACTCGTGGCGTTCACCTAACGCTTCGAACGGTGCGTGAGGCAACCGGAAAGACGCAAGTCGATGTTGCTGAGAAGTCGGCGATGGATCAGGCAGATGTGTCTCGTCTTGAAAGCCGCGAAGATTTCGAGGATTGCCAAGTGGCAACGCTTCGCCGCTACGTTGCAGCGCTCGGGGGAACCTTGGAATTGGTCGCGAAGTTTGGCGACAAGAACATCGCGGTCGTTGGAGTGAATCCGACGCCATCGACGATGCTGCCGGCTAAAAAGGCGTTGCAGCGGAGGGGCCGGAAGCCGTCCCGCCGCTGAACGCCAGTCGTTTATGCCGACTCAGACCTGCGCGAGGAAGTCATCGATCTCAACCTTGATGTCCCGGGCGATCTTGCGCACGAGCGTCGGAGCGATGTCGCGTCCCTGATGGACGGCGACGGTCGTGCCTCTGCCGTCCGCATGACGGAACTGCTTGTGCGAGCCTCGTTGACGGACCTCGATGAACCCGAGCCTCGTCAGAGCGGCGATGACCTGATGGGGCTCGAGTGGCGGTACCGAGGGCATCTCAGGCGACTCGGACGTTCGCCGTCCCCACGAACTCCGATTCGAACTGTGGCTCTCCGTCTTCGAGGAGCATCTCGACGACTTCGCGCAAGTTGGCTTGCAGCTCGTCCAGCGTAGCGCCCTGGGAGTGGGCCCCGGGCCACCCTGGGACATGCCCGACGAAGAGCCCCGTTGAGGGGTCCTTTTCGACCACCGCCGTGAAATTTCGCATGGTTGAGAGCAATGTAGCATATCGCTGGCATGGGGTCGATCCGCTCGGAGCGGCTCTGGCAGGCCACAGCCGAGCGGGCAGTGGACTCTGCTGCAATCAGCGCGGCCGCTGTTTGTGCTGATGTTTGAACAGGCGGAGCAGGTACCAAAATGCGGGCACGAGCACGAGCGCACCGCCTCCGAACGCGACCGCGAACGCCGGCAGGGCGGGAGCATAGGTGACCGCGTAGCTCATGGACACGTCCGGCAGCACGAAGTGCTGGTCCATGGCGAGCCCCCAACCGATGACGACCAAGGTGACTTGCAGGGCGCACGTGTAGCGGGCCAGCCGGGGGCGGCGGCGCCAGAGCAGCGCCATGGTGCTCAGAGCCAAGGCGGCGGTTGCGGCTTGTACTAGCCAAGTCCACGTGGACCTCATCAATACGGCGTAGAGCAGGGGCGCTTCGCTCGAGGCGCGCCAGACGACGAGCGCCGCCAAGGCCCCCAGCACGACCTCCGACACCAAGGCCCGGGCACGAAAGTCATCCTGAAGCGCTGGATCCTCGGCCTCTGCGCACAAATAGACCGCGGCCAAGGTGGCGAACAAGGCTAGCGTAAACGCGCCCACCAACCACGCAAACGAGGTGGTCCAGCCCGCCAGAAACCCGCTCGAGACGCGGCCGCCGTCGACTCGAATCTGGCCCGTGCCCAGCGCGCCAGCGATGCAACCGAGCAGCACCGGTGTGAGCACGCTGGATGCGGAAAAGACGCGCGACCAGCGCTGCCGCGTGCGGTCGGTGTGAATACCGTAGGCGTGAAACGCGAACGCAGCGCCGCGAAACACGATGCCCAAGAGGGCGAGCGCAATCGGGATGTGCAGGGCGACACTGATGACCGAAAATGCCCGAGGGAACGCCGAGAACATCAGCACGATCACGAAAATCAACCAGACGTGGTTGGCCTCCCAGATCGGCGCGATGGCATGTTGCAACGCCTGGCGCTGCTCGGCCTTGCGCGGTCCGCTGGCGAGCAGGTTCCAGACGCCGACGCCAAAGTCGGGGCCACCCGTGAGCGCGTATAGGACGACTCCGGCACCGAGCCCCAGCCAGAGGATGTCCGCCCAGAGAGTCATGAGCTGGGGTCCTCTGCTCTGGACGGAGGCACCGTGCTGGCTCCGCCGAGCCCCATGGGCACGCTGATCACGTGCCGATACAGTAGCAGCGCCACCACGCTGCCGAGGAACAGATACACCACCACGCTGGCGAAGAAGCTCACTTGTAGTCCCGGCATCGGCGTCAGGGCGTCGCTCACTCGCATGACCTTGTGGATGATCCAAGGTTGACGCCCCACCTCCGTGACGACCCAGCCGGCCTCCACCGCGATGAGCCCGAGCGGACCCGAGACCATGGCGGCCGTGAGGAAGGGGCGATGCTTCGGCAGACTGCGTTTCTTCACTTTGAGCAGCGCGGCCCAGGCGACGACGGCCAGCATGGCAAAACCGCAGCCCACCATGACTTGAAACGCGAGGTGGGGAATGAGCACCGGCGGACGTTCACTTGCCGGGATGTCGGCTAGCCCCACGACTTCGGCGTCGAGGTCGCCCTTGGCGAGCCAGCTCAGGGCTTTGGGAATGTGCACGGCACCCACCAGCTGGCGGCCTCCGTCGATGGGCCAACCACCGAGCACGAGCGGCGCGCCGCGCTGCGTCTCCCAGAGTGCCTCCGCGGCGGCCAGCTTGGCCGGTTGGTAAGACGCGATGTGTTTGGCGGCCAGATCTCCCGATACGACCTGTAGCGGGGTGACCACGAATAGCAGCGGCAGCACCAGCTCGAGAGCGGCCTTGTGAAAACGGTTGGGGCCGTGGCGGCGCAAGCTCCAGGCGTGAATGCCCAGCACCGCGAAGCCGACACTCGTGTATGCCGCCAACAGCATGTGCAAGGCCTGTGTCGGAAATGCTGGCGTGAAGAAGGCGTCCCAAAGGTCCACGCTCACGAGCCGACCCGCGTCGTCGAGGACAAACCCCTGGGGCGTGTTCATGAAGGCGTTGACCGCGATCACCAGCACCCCGCTGGCCGCTCCGCTCACCGCCACGACGATGCCGCTCGCCAGGTGCACGCGAGGCGACACCCGATCCCAGCCATAGAGATAAATGCCGAGCGCGATGGCCTCTAGAAAGAAGGCCAACCCTTCCAGGCTGAAGGGCATGCCAATCAGCGGGCCCGCCTGCTCCATGAAGTTGGGCCAGAGCAGCCCGAGCTCAAAGCTGAGCACGGTGCCCGAGATGGCGCCCACCGCAAACAGAATGGCCGTGCCCTTGGCCCAGCGGAGCGCGAGCTCACGATACACGTCATCGCCGGTCTTTTGGTGTCGCCATTCCGCTAGCACCATCAGAAGTGGCATGGCCATGCCCGCCACGGCAAACAGGATGTGAAAGCCGAGAGAGACAGCCATTTGCAGCCGTGCTGCCAAGAGATCACTGAGCAACTTCGTACGCCTCTCCTTTCTGACCCTCACCATCTAGGGCGGGAGTGGAGGGATGACAGTGCGCGTCACGCATGGGGTCGGGTTTCTCCTGTTTCATGCAAGCCGTGAGGATTGCTGTTTCTGACGCCGTCCGGTTACCTGCCTGCAACATTCAGCAGCGAAAGTCTCGGGGCGACCCTCGAGGTGTGACCTCCACGGAGCCAGTCCCCGCTCCCCCCACATACGAAAGTCCCCATCATGCTGCTTGACTATCGACGTATCTTCGGTTCTTCCGCCCTGCTGACGCTCGTCATGCCCGCTCTGGCTTCCGCTCAGGAGCCCGCCGCGGCGGAGCCCGTGGCTGAGGTTGAGGCGCCAGCCCACGCCGTTACTCTGTCCCTGTTTGCCGATACCTACGTCTCATATAACTCCTCCGAGACGGGCTCACCGGTGCCGTATCACCGCGCCTACGACAACAGCACGCCTCCCGACCCGGTCACGGGGTTCCCCGATCCCCCCGCCTTCGCCAACCGCAGCCTGTTCGGCTTGTCCTTCGTCGGGTTGGACGCGAACTTCGACGCGGGCACGGTAGGCGCCACGGCGTTCTTGCGCTTTGGTCCCTCCGTGCCGATCTTCTATGCGGCCGATACAGGCATTGCCGGCATCGACAGCATGCTCGGTGGCTACGTCACCATCAAGCCCATCGAGCCGCTAGTCATTGACGCCGGCTACTTCGGCACGATTTACGGCGCCGAGGTAGCTGAAAGCTGGATCAACATGAACTACACGCGCGGTGGCCTCTATTACGCGATGCAGCCCTTCTACCACTTTGGCGTAAAAGCCAGCTATGCGGTGACCGACATGGTCACCCTGCGCGGCATGGTGGTGAACGGCGCCAACAACATCGCCGACGAGAACGACGCGCCGGCCCTCGGCCTTCAGCTCGCGCTCGGGGGCGTCGGCGGTGTGTTCGATTTGGCGGCTGGCGTGTTTTACGAAACCGGCAACGACTCGTCATGGGGCATCGAGACATTCTTTGATGTCGTGGCCACGTTGACGCTGGGCGACTTCAAGCTGCTCGCGAACTTCGACTACAACATCGATCGCGCCAGCGACGATGCTGCCATGGGTGAGGCTGGCTTCGAGGAGAGGAGCTACTACGGTCTGATGGGCACTGCCGGTTACCAGCTGACACCGGAGGTGGGGATAGCGGTCCGGGGCGAATATCTCGTCGATCCCGGCGGCGACCCGCTCAACAGGGTCTGGACGTCGCTAGGTGAGGCCAGCGACGACGAGGAGAGCGTCATCACCATGACGGGCACGCTCGATCTCAAGCTTTTGCCGCATTTGATCATGCGGCCCGAGTTCCGCTACGAAACCGCCAAGAGCGAGATCTTTACGGATCGCGACGGTGCTCCGACCGACAGCTGGTACACGGCCATTCTGGGGCTGGTCGCAATCAGCAACTGAGTGGCAGCGCAAAGCCGAGGGGGGGGCGGCAAGTGTGAGGGGGGTGAAAACGCCCCGCTGCCGCGAGCTTACGGGTGCCACCTCACCCCCCGCGCGAGGGCCCCATTGTCGTCGGCTGCGCCGGCTGATAAAAAGCGTCTCTGAAGGAAGTTAGCACCAGCACCGTCCGGCAGGTTCTGAATGCCTTGCGGCGCCTCGAGCTCCCGGTAGAACCCGTGGTGGAGGGCCTCGGGGTGAGCCTGCATGAGCTCGAGCGTCTCGGGCAACGCATCGACTGGGATGTCTGGGTGGAGCTGATGTTGCGGCTCGAGTCTACCCTCGGTGGACCCGAGGCGCTGGACCATTTTATCTCTTCTGCCAGCAAAGGTCCGGGGGCCCACCAGTTTCAACGAGTGGCTCAGCTGGTTTCGAGCCCGCTCGCGCTCTACCAACTGAATTCGCGCTGGGGCATTCCGAACAGTTTCCGGCACAAGCGCTCCACCTGCGAAGAGCTCGAGTCGGGGCGGCTGCAGGTCAGCGTATGGATGCCCGAAAGTTATCGTGGCAGCTTGCCCAGTTTTCGATGCGCAGCGGGCGTGCTTCGGTCGCTTCCCACCATCATCGGTTTGCCGGAGTCCACGGTGCTCCGGGAAGAAGTATCGGAGCACCACGCGCGGGTGCTGTTACAGCCGCCAGCTTCGCGCACGCTGGTGTTCCGCGCGCGTGAGCTCGGTCGCCGGGTGCGTGCGTTTTCTTCGGTTAGCGAGCAGCTCGGTGAGCAAGAGCTCGAGCTCGACGAGAAACGCGTCACGCTCGAACAGCAGCTGGCAGACCAGAAACGCATCGAAGCGGCGCTGCGCAGCTCCGAAGAGCGCTGGCGGGCGCTGGCCGAGAATGCGCCAGGCATGATCCTGCTCTTGTCGTCGCAGGGTGAAATCACGTCCGCGAGCCGACCCTTCCACGGTAGGGAGCCTCGCGCGCTGTGCGGCAGCCAGCTTTCGGATCTGTTTGCACCGGAGGAGCGTGCAGAGCTAAAGGCCGCGATTCAGGCGGTGCGCAGCGAGCTTACAGTGCGTGACGTACAGCTGCATGTCACAGGTGACGGGGATGCAGAGGCCTGGTACTCCTGCCGCCTTGGGCCCATCCGCGGTGACGCGGGTGAGGTCCTATTGTCGGCGTTCTTGACCGATATCACGCTGCGTCTGCGCGCCGAGCAAGCGCTGCGCGAACGCGAGGCAGAGCTGGTGCAGGCCCAGAAGCTAGAGGCGCTCGTCTTGTTGGCGGGCGGGGTCGCGCACGATTTCAACAACCTTCTCACCGTCATTCTCGGTGCTTCCGAGCTACTGCTCGACAGCCCTGGGCTAGCGAATCCAGAGCGGGCCGATGTGCAGCAGATTCACCAGGCAGGGGAACGAGCCTCATATCTGACGCGCCAGCTGCTGACCTTTAGCCGGCACCCCGTCGTCTCGCCCGCCGTCATGAATCTGCAGCCGGCGATCGAGAACTTCAAGGGTATGCTAGGGCGGTTGATTGGCGAGGGCGTCCACCTCGACGTCAGGTCCCAACCGGAGCTCTGGAACGTGAAGGTCGACCTCGGGCAGGTCGAACAGATCCTGATCAATTTGGCGGTCAATGCACGGGATGCGATGCCTCGCGGGGGAACGCTCACGCTGGCTGCCACGAACCGGGAAATTGAAGCGCCTGCCGTGTTCGGGGGGGGGACGGTGGAACCGGGCTGTTACGTCGAGCTGTCGATCCACGACACCGGTTTGGGCATGGACGATCGGACCAGCGCGCGGATTTTTGAGCCATTCTACAGCACGAAGACCGAGGGACGGGGGACCGGCCTCGGCCTGGCCATCGTGCGTGGCATCGTGAGCAAGAGCCAAGGCCATGTCTGGGTCGAGAGCGAGCTGGGGCGCGGTAGCACCTTTCGCCTCTTGTTTCCGCGCAGTAGAGAGCCGCTCGGCACCGAGGTGCCGCCTGTCGATGCCCCACCCAGTCGGGGTTCCGAGACGATTCTCGTGGTCGAGGACGACGCATCAGTCCGGGCTCTGACCAGCAAAATTTTGAGGGAGAGGGGCTATCGGGTGATCGAATGCGCGGGAGCCGCCGAAGCGTTGAGTCAAGCAGAAGCTGGCTTCGAATTGCTGCTGACCGATGTCGTGATGCCAGAAATAAATGGTCCGGAGCTGGCCCGCCTGCTGGTCGCGAAACATCCGGGGCTGGCCGTCCTTTACATGTCGGGTTATGCAGAGCACGAAATGCTGCAGCGTGGCGTGGTCGAGTCAGGCGTACTGTCTAAGCCGTTTGGGCCAGAGGCGCTGGCTACGACAGTTCGCAGGCTGCTCGACGATAGAATGCGCGAGCAGCGCAAGTCGGGTTGAGCGTCCGGGCAAGAGAAATGTTAGGCCTTGCCACTTCTTTTCCATGACCGTCGTCGTTCTATATTTTGCCGCGTTGCGCGAGCTCCTCGGGCTCGCGGATGAGGAGCTCAGCCTGCCCGGCTCTTCGCTGTCAGTGGATGAGCTCGCGAAATACCTCGTGAAACGCCATCCAGCCCTGTCGGCACACCTGGGCAGCGTGCGTTTCGCCGTGAACGAAGCCTTCGTGAATGGCGCGGCCCAGGTCGTCAGTGGCGACACCGTGGCGTTGATTCCACCGGTCTCGGGGGGCTGAGAAGCCCGGCGTGGGAAGAAAAAGTCACGGCGGGTGCCGGAACTGCCTTCCGGGGGAGTGGCGGTACCGATATCCGGCATTAGGTGGGAGCGAAATGACTGCCAAAGGAGCCGATAGATTGTCTACTCGATGGGTGATGGTCGGGAGGGGGGTATGTTGCAGCTTGGGCGTGCTCATGCGGGCTTTCATGCTCAGCGTGCCCTTGGGGCTGTGTCTGAGCGTGCAGGCCTCGGCGCAGACCACCTCGGCGGCGGACGTCACGCCGCCGGCAGAGGTCACGTCCGCGGGGCCAGCGTCTGGTGCCTCCGGCGCGAGCGCGGCCCCACGGTTCGCCCCCGTGCTGGCTCAAAGTGGCGGGCTGACCGCGGGCGATGCGGCGCGACGGGCCGCGGAAACCAGTGTGCAGGGGGCCATCGAGCGCGAGGACGTCGTCATCGCGCAGAGCACTAAGGAACGTGTTTTCTGGGAGGCCGCGCCTCGCTTGACGCTGACGGCTCAGACCACCCGGCTGTCTGAGATCGAGCCCGTCAGCATTGGGGGCATTCCACCCTTTCCGCAGCCCCAGACCAACCACCTGCTGAACGCTCGCCTGGTGGTCCCGCTATCGGACTACTTGCTGCGCACGGTGCAAGCCGTGCGCGGGGCCAGCTCAAATCGCGCCGCGGCGGAGCTGGAGGAGCGGGCGGCGAGGGTCACCGCGGCATCCAACGCCAAGCTCAGCTACTACGACTGGGTACGGTCGAGGCTCGAAGCAGTCGTGGCTGAGCAGGCCTTGGAACAGGCTAGCGCGCAACTGGCCCGCATGCGCACCCTGTACGGCGTTGGGCGTGCCGCCGAGGCGGATCTATTGCAAGCCCAAGCGTTCGAAGCGGACGCGCAGCTGGCATTTTCGCATAGTCAGACCCAGCAGATGGTTGCTCAAGAACGCCTGCGTTTGGTCATACATGCCCCCGCTGATGAAATGTTGACGGTCGGAGAGGACGTGTTGTCGGAGTTCCCGGCCGCCACCGAGGCACGGGGTTTGGAAGAGCTGTATCAAGAGGGGGTACGCCAGCGGCTCGAGCTGCAAGCGCTCGCAAAAGGCCAAGCAGCCCTCGACGACGTCAGCTCCGTGGAGTCATCGCGGGCGTTTCCCCGTTTGGAAGGGTTCGGCAATGTAACATACGCAAATCCCAACCAGCGTGTGTTCCCCCTGTCGGAGCGCTGGAATACGACCTGGGAGGTGGGGCTTTCGCTCGTCTGGACGCTGAATGACATTGGCACGGCCGGCACGCAGGCCAGCAGCGTCAAGGCCCAGCTGGCGCAGCTCGAGCAACGGCAAAACGCCGTTCAAGAAGCGCTGCGTCTCGAGGTGGTCAGCGCCCTCGGCGCGCTAAATCAGGCGCGGCTCAACGTGAGCACCGCCGAGCAGGGGGAGCGCGCTGCCACCGCGGCATTCACCGCGCGTCAGCGTCTACAAGAGCAGGGTATGGGTACTGCGCTCGAGCTGTTGCAGGCAGAAACCGTGCGTACCCGGGCTCGGCTCAACGTGATCAACGCACACATTGCGCTGCGCGTGGCGCGGGTACAGCTCGACCACGCGGTGGGGCGAGACGTTCGCCCCGCGGCACAATAGCTACCACTTGTCAGTTACCACTTGTCATTGAGATCCGCGATGACCGGAATCCGCCAGCGTTCGCCTTGAAGCGCCTTGATGATGCACACCACGATCAAACAGAAGCCGCCAATGCTCACCACCGGCCAGTACAAAAAGGAGAGCATCGCGCCGATCAGCGGCAAGAAGCCGAGCAACCGGGTCAGTAAGTTGAGCGCGATGAAGGCTGCCGCCAAGGTCAGGCCCTGTTTGGCATGCCAGCGCACGGCATCGTCCTTGGACACCAAATACGGGATGAGGGCCAGCACTCCGAGGTAAGACAGTACCAGCATCAGTTTGTCTTGGTCAGTGCGGGTGGCGCCGGTTGGGGCACCGCTTCTCGGGGGACTACTGCTGGGGGGAAGATGGTCCATGGCCTCGGCCACTCTAACAGGATCCACCGAATGGTTCGAGGAGAAGCGCGAGCGTGCGTGTCAGTCTTTGAGGCCGAAGAAATCCTGAACGGCGCTCAGGATGCGGTGGCGCTCGCCTTGCACCCGGAGGTTCCGGCTCTCCACGTCGAGGTCGTCCCGAGCGGCTTCCAGCGCCACTCGGCGCTCCGCCAATACTTCGGCCACTTCCTGGGCGATCTCCGGGCGGCGTTCCAGGAGTGAGCCAAAGGCGGCCCGGTCGACGCGCAGGCACTCGATATCCGTGAGCGCCACCACCGAGGCTTCTCGGCGCCCTCCGGTGACGAGCGCCATCTCGCCGAAAAAGTCCGGCGCTGTGAGCGTATGCACGCGTTTTGTATCGCCATCGGGCAAGTTGACGCGGATCTCGACCTGCCCTTGAGTGAGCACGTACAGCCAGTTGGCCTTGGCGTCCTGGCGTGTCACCAGCTCTCCCGCGGCGAAGGGCGCGAATTTGACTGATTTCGACAGCGCGTCCAATTCATCGTCTGCCAGGCCGCGAAACAGCTCGATTCTGGTCAGACCTTCGCGCACGCGAACGGAGGCTTGGCGCTGCTTGCGCTCGAAGCGTGCCCCGTCTTCGTTGGAGACGAACAACGCCGCGGCGGGGATGGCGAGTGGGATCTGCGCTCTGCGGAGCGCGGCGTGAATGCGCTCGCGCACGGCGGAGCTCGTGGGGTCGTCCCGCACCAAGTCGGTGAGCCAGTAGCGGGTGGCGTAGCGGCCGCTGCTTTGGTTGTGCTCCTGCGCGAGGTCTAAACAGATGGTAGAGGGTTGAGGCTCTTTGGCCACGCCCACGATGGGAGCGGACAGCGCTTGGTCGACCACGCGAATGACCTCTCTCGGCGCTGTGCGGTAATCGACGTTGAAATGGACCCACATGCGCCGCTGCAGCGGCGCCCCCTCGCGCTTACCCAATACCTTCAGAGTCTGGTTCAACAGCTGGTTGTTCGGGACGATCAGCGTGTCCCAGTCGCGCGTCTCGAGCACGGTGTGGCGCCAGCGAATCTTTTTTACCTGCCCCTGGGTCTTGTTTTCGAGCTCGATCCAGTCGCCCTCGTTCAGCGAGTCATCGACCTGCAGCGCCAGCCCCCCGATGATGCTGCCGAGCGTGGATTGCAGCGAGAGGCCGATGACGGCCGTAGCGACGGCACTAGTCGCCACGATGCTGGCCAGATTGACCCCGGAGCGGTGCATCAGCCACACCAGGGCCACCACGTACGTGGCCCCCACCATCAAGTCGTGCAGGATATCCGGGGCCCGCAACCTGAGGACCTTGAGCGCGATGTCGAACACGGCCGCGGCCGCCAAGTTGATCGCCAGCAGAATGGCCACGAAGTCGGCGGCGATATGCACCACCGACAACCACAACCCCCCGCCAACCCTGTGGCCGAAGATCGCCAGGGCAGCGAGCATGGCGTACGGGATGAAGAGCATGGCCGTCCGGCGCAGCCGCACCCGCGTACGGGTGGCGCCTGGAGTCAGACGCAATAGGGCGGCCACGACGACGAGCCCGATGGCAACGGCCACCAGCCAGGTGACATGATTCATGTGAGATTTATTCGGATACGGGTCGGAGCTTCGGGCCCTGACCCGTTACTCTTTGGTACGGCTCCCGAGCAGCTCCGACTAAGAGCTTAGCAGCCATCCCATGCGCATGGGATGGCCACATATCTAATGAAAAAAGCGGCCCCGGCTACAGAGTTTGTAGATAAGCGACCAAGGCATCGATCTCGCTCGGCCCAAGCTGGGAGATCTTGCCGTGTTTGTCCCCTCCGCCGCAGTCGAGCTCGAAACGTTCCCGGAGCGAGCTGGCGCAGCCATCGTGAATGAAGCGCCAGCGGGCACCGATACCGAGCAGCGAGGGGACCTGAAATTTTTCGCCCTTCTGCCCGGTGCCCACATCATAGCTATTGTTGTCAGTAAAACTCTGCCCACGGTGGCAGTCCGCGCACCCCACCTCGAGGGATTCGAATAGGTGGCGCCCTCGAAACACCATGCCCTCGTCCAGCGGCGCCTCCGCGGCGGGTGGCGACAATCCAAATAGCCAATCCGTCAGGGCAGCGAGCCGCTCCGGCCCTTGATGCACTCCGCCCATGCGGTTCACGAACACTTCCCCCATCAGCTCGCCCACCTCGCCCAAGCTGCCATCCCAATGGAACGGCGCCGTACCCGCGAGGCCGACGTCGAGGGGTTGAGTGCGCCGAAGCCCTTGACCCTTGAAGCTCCAGACGTGTCCGTCGTCGCTCCCATCAGGGTGGCAAGAGGCGCAGCTGATGCCCGCCTCGGCGTTGCGGTGGAACAGGTCGAAGCCGGTGTCCGCCACCGACTCGCCACCTAATGGGATGACGACCGGTGCTCCCGCGCTCGAGCCCACGATCACCAGCTTCGCGGGTTCTCGGGTTTGGACCAAGTACGTGCCATTACGGCTAGGATCTGCCGCCACCGCAACCACATACTGCTCGGGCCCGTCGAGCTCGGAGGAGCCAAATATCGCGGCGGGGCCGCTGACGGCGCCCCGGAAGGAGCTACACTCCACCGGGTCGGTCAAATCGACCGTGACGAGGTTTTCGGAGCTGCCTATTACCGGGCCAGAGCCGGAGATGAAAATGCCGCCTGAGTCACTCGAGAAGAAAGAAGAGCGCGGCGCACTCATATCGGCGCGGCCGGCACCCACGACCAACGCTTGACCATCGCTCCGCAGGGCCACGTCGATAGGCAAGCTGACCCCCACATCGGGACCGGGCAACACCTGGCCACCCACGTCAAAGCTAGTCAGTGAGGACCGCTGGAGGCCGGAACAGCCCCCAGTACCCAGGTTGGCCCCGCCGCCATAGGGGCTTCCGCCGTTGCTGTCGTCCGGCTCGAGCTCGAGCTCCGCGGTCGTGGCTCTCTGGTGCACGAGCACGACGCCGCCCGCGGGGTTGGCCTGTAGCCGCCAGGCAACGCCCGGCTCGAACCGCTCTGACGTCTCGGTGAAACCATTGGACGCGACGACTCTCAAACGGGTGAGCGCGGGTGGCCTCAGCGTTTCGACCACCGCCCCTGCGGTGTCGACCCGTAACACCTCTGCGCTGCGAAATCGCGACACCCAGATCCGGTCGTTCTCGACCACCACGTCTCGCAGATCGTTCGGTAGCTGGACGGACCGAACCACTTCTCCCGAGCTACCGAGGGTGACGAAACGCCCGCTCGCGCAGGCGACGTACAGCTGATCTTCCCGGCTGTCATGGGCCAGCCCCCGCGGCGCCGCGCACACACTGACCTGACGCACCACGGACAAGTCACCGAGGCGGATGCTGGCCACTGCTCCGGCGCGCCGCAGCACCACATGAACCAGCCCATCCGAGCTTTGAGCCAGCCGCCCCGGCTGAGCGCCCACGTCCAAGCTCACGTGCCCCAAGAGCTCGTGGGTGGCGAGCTTGATCACGCTCACCCGATCTCTGGCTTCATCGGCCACTACGGCGTAAGCGCTGTCGCGGGTCACGAGCAAGGTGCCCCCACTCAGCGGGGGTGGCGGCGCGGGCGCTCGAATGGCTTGCCGGTCATCGGTGGGAACCAGGCGCCCGTTCCCCTCGTCGGCATCATCGAGCGCATTGCAGCCCAGACTGCCGGCTGCCGCCAGCCAGGCCAGAGTAGAAACACCTCGAAATCGAGCTCGCTTCGGTACCATATATATGCACGCCTCCTGGAGTGGACGCCACAGGGCCTTCGATCCTGCCATGGATTGTCGGTGCTCGCTCGTCGTGTTACGCGTCGGACAAAATGTCAGTGTTTTACTTGGGGTTGACGCGGGCGAGCGGTTGGGGCGGCTCTGCCACCAGGTCTGCCGGGCACGCCTGGCGGATCGTGGTTTGGGCGGTCGCGGTTTCACACCTGGCCGCGGCTCAGGCGCCAGATCCTGCTGTACCCCGCGCCCCCGAGCCTCCGCCCCTTGCTTCCGGCGTGCCGTCGCCTGCCGGCGTACCGATGCCCGGCGCGGTCGGGTCGTCACTCGAGCAACGGCTAGAGCGGCTGCAGCTGCCCGACCTGGAGCCGTGCAAAGTCCATGGCTCACTACAGGTGGGGTCTCGCACCTATGTCGCGTGCGGTGCGGGCGGGTTGTGGATCGTCGAGCTCGATGACGTGGCGGGAGATCGCTTGCTCGCGCGGCAGCAGCTCGAGGGCAGTGCGGTGGGTGTGTTCGAGCGCATGGGTCAGGTGTGGGTCGAGCAACAGATTTTGAGCGCGCGCCCGGTGCACGACGCCGGCGCTGGCACGCTGATCGATGCTGGCCGCGTGGTCCGTTCAACTCTGGGAGCCTCACCCGTTGCCACGCCTGCTGACGATCGCCCCAAAGCGGCGCCAGCGCCGGCTGGCCCGGCGCCGCTCGAGGTGGCCACCGAGGGTCGTGTGCTGTCGTCCCAGGGGGGGCGCGTCGTAGTTGACCTCGGGCGCGAGCACGGCATCGAGATCGGTGCGCGCATGGAGTTCACCGTCCCGGAAGAGGAGGAGAGCCCGCTCGGAACCTTTCAGCGACGCGAAGTGGTGGCTGTCGGGAGAGTCGCGTCCGTCACCGAGACTCAAAGCCTGATTGAGCTGGGCGTAGCCGAGGAAGTACCCCTCGGCGCGGAGGCGTCAGTGTCTGCTCGAGCGTTGACCAGCAATCGAACTGCTCCGCCGCGTGTGGCCGGAATCTGGACGATAGCGGTCGTGGCGCGGCCCTTCTTCGTGCTGGAACAGCTAGGAGTGGGCGCGTTGAACGAGCTCTCGGTGGGCTACCAGTCGGTGGGGCCGCTGCGCGCCCAGCTGCAGCTGTCACCGGTCGCCTTCGCCAGCGCCGGCGAGGGCACGACGTTCGCCGGAGTCGGCATCGGCCTGTTGAGCTACGATACCCGATTATTCGAGATTGGTTTTGGGGTGGGTGTTCAGACCGTCAATGACGGAGATTTCGAGCCGGGCTCGGGTCTGACCATCGCGCAGTCGCTGCGGTTTGGGGCGCTCGACGGCTTGAGCCTCAGCTTGCGCAACGACGTGTCGCTGTTTCATAGCGAGTTCGAGTATTCGGCCTTTAGCGGCGAGGCTCAGGTCCCGGTCGCCGACAAGGGTTGGCTGGTGATGGAGGGCGGTGGTGGCACGGTCGGGTACGCCTTCTTCGAGGTGGGTGGCAAGGTCCTGATCACGGGCAACGGGACGCGAGGCAGCTTATTTGTGCGCGGCACCATTGGCTATGCCGCGCTGTTCGAGAACCGACCCGTGAGCGCGATCGATACTGGCAATGGGGTCTTTTTCGACGGGTTCAATGACCTCTACTACGGCGGCCCGCTCATCGGTCTGGGCGTCGAGTGGCGCAGGTGAGGCGCACGGCGATGCTGGCATGAAAACTGCTCTGGGAGCCGGAGAGTCCAGTATCTCGAAAGGACCTGCCGTTGACCCCAACACAAACGCCAAGCTCGCTGAGGCATATTTCCTCAGCGGGGCAGCCGGACACCGGAAGGGGATTGCATGCGCTGGGATCGTAGTCACCGCAGCAAGGACATCATCGACCAGCGCGGCGCAGGCGGGGGCGGCCTCGGCGGCGGAGGGCTCGGCATCTTGTCCTGGCTCGTCTCCCGCTTCGGTCTGCCCGGTTTGTTGATCGGCGGCGCGATTCTGGCCGCTGGATACTTTCTGTCGCCTGGCGTGTCGCAGCAATCTGCGGTGGGTCCCGCTGACCCAAGCCAACCCGCTACCGCCGAGGACGAGGCGGCGCACTTCGTCGGGTTCGTGCTGGACGACGTGCAAGACACATTCAAGCGCGTCTTTGCCGAGCGCGGCCGCAACTATGCTGCTGCCCAGTTGGTGCTCTTCAGCGGCCAAACCCAGTCCGGGTGCGGTCACGGCACTGCGCAAGTCGGGCCGTTTTACTGCCCGAGCGATCGTCGAGTGTACATCGACCTCGACTTCTACCGCGAGCTAGAGCGTCGCCTGGGCGCTCCTGGGGATTTCGCGCAGGCGTATGTGATTGCCCACGAAATCGGTCATCACGTTCAAAATCTGCTGGGCATTCACGAGCAGGCGCGCAAGCTCGCGCGCGGCGGCGCCAAGGAGGGGGAGATTTCGATCCGACAAGAGCTCCAGGCGGATTGCCTCGCCGGAGTGTGGGCGCACTACACCGGGCAGCGTAAGGTGTTGGAGGCGGGGGACATCGAGGAAGGTTTGCGCGCGGCTGCCGCCATCGGTGACGATGCGTTGCAGCAGCGCGCGGAAGGGCGAGTACGCCCCGAAACCTGGACCCACGGCTCCTCCGAACAGCGCGTCACCTGGTTCAAACGAGGCCACACCACCGGCTCAATCGACGCCTGCAACACCCTCGACATTCCAGGGCGGTAACCCCGTAGGAGAGCTCGTTCGAAAACGTCAAGTAAGCGCTGGGGCCCTCGCCTACGCGGGCCCTCAGAACTTCGTCAGCGACTATCGGACGACACGGATATCTTGCCCGAGAGCGTTACGTTGACGTCGATGGCCCAGGCCTGTTCGGGCAAGTCACCCCAAATGGTGATGTCGTAGAAAGCGCTCTGGGTGCTCCAATAGGTCAGTACGTCGGAGTCCCCATCCGTATCCAAGTCCACGACGCGGCCCACGGCACTGCCCGACTCTCGCTCATACGTGGCCACCACGCGCGGCGGTGGGCCGCCTTCCGCGCGAGAGGACAGCGTGAGGGTGAGGCCCTCCACAAATGTCAGGTCTCGCATGTCGCCCAGCCCGGTAATGTGTGCCGCCAGTGGGTACAATTCGGGATTGAAGAAACTCGGCAGCTCGAAGCCCTTCGGATGGTCGAAAGTCGTGCGGAGCGTGCTCGTGGCGCTGGGGACGCCTGGGATCCGCGGAACGCCATCGAAGCCCACATCGCTCTGCGTCAGCACGACCTCGGGGATGTCCCCTTGTGCCGAGCAGCCCAACCCCGGCACGGAGCAGATCGAGAGGGCGGCAGCCGCGCGCAGCATCCCCGCCACTAGCGCCGGCGCTGGGCGCCTTGCCGGCCTCGAGGGAGAGCTGGAGCGTGTTTGCGTCTGAAAATGGGAAAGCATGGCTGAGAGGCTCATAATTGTACGATTAGCCCGAGTTGAAGCGACGGGACAAAGGCGCTCAAGGTGGGGTCCTGCTTCACGGTGATGTTGGTATTGCCGTTGTTGGGAGCGTCACTGGGGGTGAGCAGGCTTTCAAACTCATGGATGGTGGTACGGATCCAGCTGATCCCGCCGCGAGTGAAGAAGGTGAAGCGGTCACCACCGAGCTCGATGCCGGCGCGCAGGTTGACGAAGTCGTAGCCGACGCGTTCGAGCAGCACGTTCTCGTCCTTGCTGCCGACCAGGCCTGCGAGACCGTTGGCGTCCCCCTCGAAGTAGTGGCCATAGTCGAGGCTGATCGACGGACCGTCTCCGAACGGCAGCAGCGCAGCACCCAGCCGCAACCCCGGGCTAACGCCATTGTAGCCGGCACCCGCATGCAGCCGCGCCAAGCCGACGGGGCGATAGACGAACGAGAGCATGGTGCCATCCGGGACTCCCAAATCAAACATGGCGCCGAACTTTCGAGGCTCGCCGTCGGCTTGGCCCGAAGGTTGCGAATCCTCCATCGCAGCAGGGTCGCTCAACACCATCGCCGGTGGATCGGTCAAAGGCGGCGCCGTCGAGGCGCTCGTTGCCATCAGCGGTGGGTAGCTCAGCGTCGCTGGCGCAGTGGTCGGAACCGATGCGGGTGCGGGCGTTGGGGCGCTCGCAGCCGCTGGGGGTGGGGCGGCTCGTCGCGTTTGTGGAAGCTTCGCCTGCGCTTCGGTCACGCCGGTGACCAGAGCGGCCAGCCCAATCACCGACGCGCCCATGGCCTGAGCCAGTTTCGACCTCATCGCGACCCCTCTTGCTCGATGCTGAACGCTCACATGAGAGCTGGACGGTTCGCTCCAGGCATCCCATAGCCAATTCTGCCCCGTTCAGCGGCAGCGGGCGTTCGAAACCGGGGCTCCCGACCGACGTCGTCGCCCGAGGCCGTCGATGTCCGACAAGCGCCCATCCACGCGCACAGTCAGAGCGGGCGGCTCCCGAGCGAGGAGCTAAGCTCGCAGGCTCAGAGCTCGCGCACGAAATCCCAGGCGAGTGGCCCGCCTGCCGCGGGCCAACCGTGCGTGCTGCCGTCGTAGCCTGGCTCACTGTGCTCGCACCAGCGCACCGGCAAGCCCTCCCTGCAGCCCTGATAATCGACGCAACGGTAGGTCGATATGTTGGCGTCGCGCGCTGCGCGTACCTCGTCATGCATCGTGGTGAGTGCCGGCACCGTTTCACTGGTGCAGCCGTTCTGTAGGGCGTAGGCATCGCGCGCTTGTTCGCCCTTCGCGAACGGCACCGAAATGTCGTCGATCCCGTGTAGCACCAGTGCCGCAACACGGCCCACACAGCCGCTCGTCTCGAGCCGCTCGCCTGCCCCGGGCACGATGGCGAGCAAATCATCGCCCCGTCGGCAGGCCAGGATGTTCGAGAAGTGGGCACCCGAGCTCGTCCCGAGCGCGTATACGCGCCGCCCGTCGACGCAGTAGCTGCCCTTGACATGCGCGAGCAGGTCGTCAAAGAAGATCACGTTCTGGTCCCGTTGGCCGTCCGTCCAAGAGGTGCCGAAGGACTTCATGTAGACGACGATCGAGTCGATCTCGAGCGCGGCGGACACGCCAGCGCAGTTGCCACCCGCGCGGCAGGCGTTTTCAGTGTTGTTGGCGCCGTGAAAAACGAACGCCAAGGGGTACGGCGCGCTGGGATCGTAGTTGCTGGGGATCGTTATGAGATAGGTCCCTGCTTGGCCGCCGGTGACCAGCATTTGCCCACCGACCGGCGGAGAGGCACTCCCCACTCCGCAACCGGCGCTGGGCCGTGCGGTGCGATCTTCGGGCGGGAATGGCTCTCCAAGGTCGTCGTCTGCCGGGTCTTCGTTGCCCGTCGCGGGGCCTGCGGTTGCTGGGTCTTCGGTTTCCGTCGAACATGCGCCGCTCGACGCACAGAACCAGAGCACCGTGAGGGCTCGCAGAGCTCGTTTCGCCATGGGGTGCTCCCTACCACGATCGAGGCGCGGCAGAGCTGCATTATTTCCAGCGTCCGACCCGCAAGCGCGGAGCGGTTTTAGGATCTATCTGCAGCGCGAACGCGGTTTCGCTGCTGTTCGGGCTAGCGTCGAGCGTGAGGTATTCGACCCCGCCGAGCCGAAGCTTGCCATCCGGCGAGCGGGCATTGCCAGCGCGCGGCCCGTTCATGCGCTGACCGTGGAATGCGGCGAACAGGCTCGCTCCGCGTTGTTTGGCAGTAACGGGATCTTTCACCGTGGGAAGATAAGAGAAGCAAGCATTGTTCGGGGCGACACCCCCGATCATGTCTCGGTTGCTCATCGCCAGCGCCGTAAAAAAATCCATCCCTACATCTTCGACCCGCGCGTGGCCTACCTTGGGCAGCGCCGCCGCGACGGACACTGGCGCATCGAGCAGAGCGCGCAGGAACGCGGGCCCGCCCCGGTTTGTGATTTCGACTCCAGCGACGCTGTCTCCGCCGCCGCGGTCGTACAAATAACGTACGAACAAGTACGCCCCGCCGCGCAGCACGCCGTCATGCGACTCGTCCTGTCGGCGCTCGTCGACCAGCACGTCGCTCAGCGAAAACTGGTCAATGCCGTCGAGGCCCGCCTTCGTCACGTACAGGTTACCCGCCTGATAGCCGCTGACATCTTGCGCCAACGCACCGACCCCCTCAATCATGTAGAGGCTGTCAGGCCAGCCTTGGAGCTTGTTTCGCAGCACCTTGCGGTTGAAGTGCAATAGGTGACTGACTTCGTGCGTGAGGATCTCCTTGATCGCGTTCGGGGTATTGTAGGGCGCTTTTATGACGTCGGGCGGGGTCAGGTAAAGGTACTCGCCATGGTTGGTCGATGCGCAGCCAGCCAGCGCGGGTAGCAGGTCACAGCCCATGAAAAACGCGACCGCCCTGTCGTGCGTCAGCCGTGAAAATACCAGGTGCACCCGGCCATTGCCGTCGATGTCCGGCTCAGTGCCGAACAGCTGGCGCTCCCGAGGCATGATCACCCGCTCGAAATCGTGACGGAACTGCGAGACGAAGGCCTGATCGAGCGTTGTCGGGTGGGTCGTATCCGCCCACACGATGGCCTGCTCGCCGACGGACAGCGCGCGTGCCGCGACGGTCGTGGCCCCCTCTGCCGTGGGTACGTCGATCGAGCGGCTGGATTTCTCGGCCGGCGCCGGGCCGGTGGGCGGAGCATCCACAGGCAGCGGTGCGTCTGCCCAGGGCTCACTGGCGAGCGCGCAGGCCGTGGCGGCTCGCGTCGGGCCTGCCTTTCCGCTCTGGCCGACCGAGACCGAATACTCGAAAGGAGCTGCGTCGGGCTCAAATCGTGTCGACCCGAGGATCAGCACGAACTGCTCGTTGCCACTCGGTGTCGCGAGGCGCTCGCCGGCCGTCCCGTCGCGGGCCACGTGCAGCTCCACTACCTCGCCGGGTTGGAGCACGAGCGGCTGCCCCGAATCTGGAGAGCCGGTATCGGACCGAGCTGAGCCAGATGGTTGATTCTTGGGCTGAAGGTCGAGCCTCGTGCCCGTGCTCGCACAAGCCAAAACAAACAAGCACGACGACATGACCCGGCGCATGCGGTCCACCCTACCACGGCTCGTGGCCGGCCCTGGCGCGCCGAAATCAGCGTTTTTACCAGATGGCCGTCAAGGACAGCCCGCCACCGTCGGCGCTGGCCGTCGCCGCCAACGCAATGTCCGCGGTGGCGTCGCTCGTCGGGGCAGTCAGCAGCAATGTCACGCCGGCACCGAGTGCCAAGAGCCCAGCGCCGGCGCTCACGCCGGCCCAGGTGGCTTTGGAGCGCGCGCTCTCACCCAGCTCCACACCGGCTGGACCGCACAAAGTAACTCGATCGGGTCGGCATTGCGCCGCGGCGTCACTGTCATCGCCGCGGGCCAACAGCGCCAGGACTCCGCCGGTGACGACTGCGGCGCTGCCCACGCCTAGCAGCACCCAGCCCACCGTCTTTTGCGTGCTGCTCACGACGCGCGGCTCTGCAGGTTGCGCCACCGGCGGGGGTGGGACCACAACGACCGCTAGCTTCTCCGGCTCGGCATCGAGCAGCACAGGAACGACGAGGCGGTGCTGACGCCCACCTGCGGCGATGCTCACGGTCTCCGACCAGGGCTGCTTGCCCGGTGCGCTGGCTTCGATGGTGTGGGGACCTGGATCTACCGGAGACGCCATGCCCCACACGGCCTGACCCACGAGCTTGCCATCTTGTTTGATCTCGAGGGCCACATCCGGTTGCGCGGTCACCTCCAGCGTCAAATAGCTCAGCTTGGGCTCGAGCGTTCGCGCGTATTCGATGGCAACGGCCTCGCGCTCGTCAGCCTTGTCCTTGGCCACGTAGGCGGCTTCTCGAAACGTCGCCCACGCGCTCGCCGTGCGCCCCATTTGCTGGTAGCAATCCGCCAGGTATAGGAGCGTACCCACACCGGGGTCGAGGCGTTGGCTCTCCTCCAGCTTGCGGCAAGCCTCGGCAGGTTTCTTGTTGGCCAGCAGCGCTAGAGCCTCGTTGAACAAGCTCTCCGCCGTGGCCCGGTCCATGGCTGATTGCGCGTGCGCAGTGCGGCTGGCCCCCAACCCCAGGACGACAAAGCTCAGCGCGAGGATTACGACAATACGTGACAGCCGGCGGGCGGCCACGGCATGAAGGTAGTGCGGCACGTTGTCATTTACGGCTGCCGAATTTGGAGGTGAAGTCTCCAGAGTAGGACTTCTCCGGAGCTTTGGCCACGCCCGCCTTGCGCGCGGGCTGTGGCGCCGGCTTCGGGCGCGTGGCTTTCTTGGCGCCGACGTTTGCCGCGGTTCTCGAAGCGACGGGTTTGCCGGTCGGTGCTGCTACTCCAGCCGTTGGCACGGCCGTGGCCGCTTCGGCAGGCGCTTTCACGGCGTCGCTGGCCGCGCCCTCGCTCGGGGCGGCGTCGTCCCCTGGGAGATTCGGGATCGGCGCGGGCGCCTCCGGCATGGGCACTGGCTTGATGCTGGGCGCCAGGGGTGCGGCTGGCTCACTAGTTACCTGGACGCCGGGCAGCGGGGCGCTGGCGCCACGTGCGACGGGCTGCTCGATCGAGGCTTTCACCGGTGGCGCAGTGTTCGACCTCAGTATCAACGCCAGCGCGCCGGCAATGCTCAGCACCGACACCGCGGCGGCCACGATCACCCGGCGCGACCCACCACGTTTGCGCGCGGAGGGCGCTCGTTCGGTCTGGGTATTGCCGAAGTTGGCGACAGTCCCTTGCTTGGGCTTGCTGGCGTTGCGGAGCTGAGATGCGCTGGCCGAGACATCCTTGATTCGGAGGACGTCGACTCCGTTGCCATATAGCGCGTTTTCGAGCGGGGCGATGCTGGCCAAAAATTCGCTGTTGGCCATGCCTGCCGCGTTGAGCACTCGGATGATGCGTTCGACGTTGCCGCGCGCTCGGTTTGGAGCGTACGGCAGGAGCGCCACCGCCAGCTCTCCGACATTCTGAAAACGCATGTCGGGCTGTTTGTGCAGGGCACGGGTGGTGACGTCCACCAACGCTTGGGGCACATCGGGTTTGAACTCGCCGAGTGGCCGCGGGTCTGACAGCAGAATCTTGGCTGAAATTTCCGGAATGCTGCCGCCGGTGAAGGGCGTGTTGGCGGTCAATGCCTCATAGATGATGACGCCGAGGGCCCAGATGTCCGTCCGCAGGTCCACGTCGCGTGAGCTCTTCATTTGCTCGGGTGACATGTAGAGCGGCGAGCCCATCATCGACGAGGTGCGCGTGAGAGAGCCGAGCAGCCCGGGGTCGGTCGCGCTGAGCGTCTTGGAGATGCCGAAATCCAGCACTTTGATCTTGCGTGAGCCGCCCGCCTGCTGCGCCAGAAACAGATTGGCGGGCTTGAGGTCGCGGTGGATGATGCCGTTCGCGTGAGCCTCGGCCAGGGCCTCACAGGCCTGAATCACATACAGCGCGACGTCCTCGACCGGGAGCGCTCCGCTGGTGTCAATCACCTGTGACAGGTCCAAGCCCTCGAGGAACTCCATGACCATGTATGGAGCGCCGGTCTCGAGTGTGCTCACGTCGATCACTCGCGCGACGTGCTCGCTCTGAATTTTGGCCGCCGCTCGTGCCTCGCGCATGAAGCGTTGAGTGGCTTCAGGGTGCTTGACGAAATCGGGCAACAAGAACTTGATGGCCACCCGGCGCTCGAGGCTGATGTCGTGTGCCTCGACGACGACACCCATGCCACCTTCGCCGAGCACACGCTCGATGCGGTATTTACCCGCGAGCACCTGACCCGCTTTGACTGGAGACGCGTCCATCAGCGGCTCGCTTGGAAGTTAAGCATTGTCTACAAAGGCTAGCAGCAGCGGGCCGGCTGGGCACGCGACGCTGCCAGATGTCTCGGCCATTGCCTCACCTCATCCGCCAACGGGGAGGGCTCTCTGCCGGCATCACACATGCGATCACTTTTGCGGGCTCGGGATCACGGGCGCCCCGAGCACCCGCTGGCGTAGCTCTGGCGGCACGTCGTGCGACCTCACCGCGTCCACAAACCGAGCCGCGTAGCCAAGGACCTTGCTGGAGCCGGGCAGACCGGCGTGCGCTTCGCAGGCGAGAGCCAGATACGCCACACACTGCGCTTCCTGATCAGCGTCGCGCGTGTGTTTGTAGGCGCTCATCAAGTTGACGTAGGCCGGCTCGGGGCGGCCCCGCTCCAGCAGGATTCGTCCGAGCAGGATTTCGTAGTGAGGGTCGCCGGGCGACAGCTCCAAGGCTCGCTCAGCGGCGCGCTGAGCATCCAGCAAGAGCTCCGTATCCCGCGCAAAGAGCACGGCCCAGGCAGCATCCGCCAACAAGTCGGCGCGAATCGCGGAGGGCCGTTCGTCGGGCGCGCCCAACCCTTCCAACGTCGCGAACCCCTCCGATGCCCGGCCCGCTGCCGCCTGGCACACGCCCAGCAAGCCAATCAGCAGTGGGTCATCCGGATGCTGTACCAGCCCTGCTCGTGCCGTTTCGAGCGCGAGCGCCGCTTGCTCACGCAGCAGCAACCGCCGGCCTTCGGCCAGGAACGGCCAGCCTAGCCGTTGCCGAAAGCTCTCGTCCGAGGCGAACCAACTCAGGATGATGCCGAGGCCATCACTTGGGTTACCGCCCGATCGGTACGGAATCAGGGTGCACAAGACTCCCAGCCCTGCCGTGACGGCCAAGCTCGACAGGGCAATGCGGCCCACCGAGTCTCCGGACACTGGCGCAGCCCAGCCCAGCAGCCACCCGAGCACGCCGAGCACCAGGAGCTCGCTGAATGGGCCCGCGAAGTAGATCCAAGCCTGCTTGCCGCGCGCGTGCTCGGTCGAATTGGGGCTCGGCACGACGTAACCTTCCACCGGGAGCGCGCGAATGCGAACCCGGGTGCCGCCGATTCGGAAACGGTGCAGCTCCCGGCCGAATCCAATCACGACCTCGGTGACATGCCAGCCCACGGAGCGTGCAGCGAGGGCGTGCGCGAGCTCGTGCAGGACCAGAAGCGGCCCCCAGAAGAGCAGCACGAATAACACGCTCAGCTTGTTGACACTGAAGCCGCGCGCCAGGTCGGCGACGAGCAAGGCCACAAAGGCGAGTGCCAGGAGCAAAATGAAGAGACGTTCGCCGCCGCTGATCGGTAGGCGTGGGGCGGGATCGTGCTCGGTGTTCATGGGGCCATGGGCTCAAAAGCCGCTACGTGGGCGGCGGGCTCGGCCGGCTCGAGTGCCGCCGGGTCAAGAGCTCGAGCGCGCTCCGGCCGAGCTCGCTACGAGGCTCGTACCGATCGGGAGTGCGCTTCAACTGGACCCCGTGGGGAAGCTTGCCGTTGGACAGGCGTTCGATGTCGTCCAAGAGCGCCTGCATGCTGGGATACCTGTTTTCCGGGTGCTTGCGTACGGCGGTCAGGATCAGGGTGTCGATACCTTCGTCCAACTGCTCGATCAGCCAGGATGGCGGCGGCGAGTTGCTCGCCAGCTGATGGGCCAATAGGTCGTGCGCCGAAGCCGAATCGAACGGCAGCTCCCGCGTGATCAGCCGGAACATGACCACTCCGAGCGAGTAGATGTCGGAACGTGCGTCTGCCGGGTCGGCGACCACCTGTTCGGGCGCCATGTACTCGGCCGTACCCATGACCTCCGGACCGTTGCCGCCCACGGGCAATTCAGTGTCCTCGGACGGTCCCGAGTTGCCCTTGGCCAAGCCGAAGTCGATGACTTTGAGCCCGGTTACTTTGTCGCCGGTGCCACAAAGGAACAAATTGTCGGGCTTCACGTCGCGGTGATAGATGTTCTGCCCGTGCGCCGCGGCCAATCCGGCGGCGGCTTCTCGAATCAATTCCAGGGCCGCGGTGGGTGCCATGGGTCCGGCGCGTTCCAGGTATTCGCGCATCGTCTCACCGCGCAGCAGCTCCATCACAAAATAGGGCACGGCTGCATCTTTCGGCGCCACGCCGCAAATGTGAACGATGTTGGGATGATCAATGCGGCGCGTGCCCTCGGCTTCCCGAAACAAGCGCTGGCGATGGCCGGGGTCGTTCTGCTCGATTCTGGGCAGGATCTTGAGCGCGCGGCGCTCATCGAGCGCTTCATCCACCACCTCGTACACCTCTGACATGCCTCGGCCCAGAAGCCTTTCGATGCGGTAACGCCCATCGATGAGGTCTCCCGGACAATAACTGGCTTCGGGTATCATGAGCGCCCCACGTCTTCTTGGTCGAAAAACGCCAGAAACGGCGGGCTCGAGGGGCGTGTGGATCCGGCGCGTGGGTGGATATGCTGCATTCGGCTACTTGGAATCCGGTCGGTAGGCGACAGCTCCGGACATGGGCGGACTGAGATTCCGTTGCCCCGCTTTGAATCGGGTCTGTTCCGGAAGCCCGACATGTCCTGAGCGCCCCAGGTGAGTGTCGCCGAGCGGGGCCAGCATAGACAAAAAAGCCGGCAAACTTCAGAATTATCGTTCAATATGTCGAAGTGTCGACTGACGTCGTTCCCGCGGCTCATTTCGCCGCTGGGCGGCCGCTCAACCTTGAGGAGTGTTCCTGGTGGAGAAGGCGAGCTCGCTGAGCGAAGCTGAAGAGAATCTAGACCCGATCACCAGCGGTGGCTCCCACTCTGGAGTGAGGGGTGAGGTGATGCACCCGCGCTCGCTCAAGCCGGTGGAGTCTGGCGTGTTCTCTGGGGGGTCTGTCTCCGGGGTGTCTGTCTCCGGGGTGTCTGGGCCCGGGGGGTCTGGGCCGGTCTCCGGCGAACAACTGGTCGAGAGCTTACAGAGCGCGTTGAGCGCAGCGTCCCGCGGCGAAGCCGGGCTGGGTTCCCTACATCGCTCGGTCCGGGACGCATCGCGAGCGCTCACCGCGTCGCGACACGCGCACGAGTCCCTGACCGAGGAGTTGCGAGTCATGTACCGGGGGCTGAACGAAGTCATGAGCGAAAAAGCTGCTATCGAGCGTTATGCCGCGCTGCTCACCCAGGAGCGTGACGCCGCGCTCGACGCCGCCGAAGAAGCCCGGCGTGAGGCCAAGCGCGAGCGCGAGTTCCTGTTGCGCGAACAGGACCGTTTCATTCAGCTGTTATTGGAAGAGCATGAAGCGGAGCTGCAACAGGCGCGGCGTGGGGTCGCTTTCCCGCAGGCTCCCCACTCCACGCTAGCTTCGACGACGAGTCCGGGCATTGCGCCGGCCGTACCGCCTGCTCGCTCCTCGGGAGTAGCTCCTTTCTCTCCCGCCATCGAGCCATCCGTGGTGCGCTCTGTTGATGAGCGGAGGGTTGATGAGCGGAGGGTTGATGAGCGGAAGGTTGATGAGCGGAAGGTTGATGAGCGGAAGGTTGATGAGCGGAAGGTCGATGAGCGGAAGGTTGTCGAGCGGCAGGGGGACGAAGGGAAGAACGCACCGCCCGCCACGGCAGAGGAAGACGACGCAGACGAGATCACCTCGCCGCGCGTGAGCGGGTCCGCGCTGGCGCGTTTGGCATTGGCCACCACCTCGAGCGACCGTCAGAAGCAGGTGTCTCTCCCCAGCAACGCCCGCGAGAACCCCGACAAGAGTCTGCTCGAAACCCAGCGTTCGGAAGCGCCCCCGGTGGCCAGTGAGGACAAGAGCGACGAGCGTGCTCCCACCTATCCTCCGCCCCCCGCGGTGTTGGACTTGGACGCCCTGGCTGCCGAAGTGGATGGGAATTCAGAACGCCCGCCTCCCATTCGCCGCCTCGGCACGGTCGAACCCGCTCTGCACTTGAAACCAGCTCGGGTGCCTTCGCTGCTCGATACTCTTGTTTCGCAGACAGGGGTCTCCAATACTGAGGGTTCCAATACTGAGGACCTCGAGCAAACGAGCCGCAAGAGCTAGCCGCCAGTGAGGTGGGCAGGCGGTGCGTCGGAGGGCGGAGAGTCCGAGGGCCGGGGGCTAGCCAGGCGAGAGCTCGCCCTGTCCTTGTCGGAGCACGCTCGCGTTCAGCCCGAGCGCGCGCCGGTCGTGACGCGGATGCTCGATCTGCTGGCGGCTCCCGGTGCGTTTTCTCGGCTGAGCTTGGACCCGGGTCATTTCACCGCCAGCGCCTTCGTGGTGTGTCCAGAAGGCCGGCGCTTGCTGCTGATTCATCACGCCAAGCTGGGTCGTTGGCTACAACCGGGTGGCCACATCGAGCCCACTGATACGAGCTTGTTGGCCGCCGCTGAGCGCGAGGCGATTGAGGAGACGGGCACACTCGGGCTAGAGCCGCTCTGCCCCGGCGTCTTTGACGTGGACGTTCACCTCATTGCAGCCTCCAGCAAGGAAGGCGCACACGCTCATTTTGACGTGCGGTACGCGTTTCGAGCTCAGACGGATCGGCTCGTGGCATCCGCGGAGGTGAGGGCGGCTCGTTGGCTCGAATTCGGACGGGTCGCCGAGCTCAACCCGGAAGAGTCGTTGGTCCGTTGCGTGGATCGCCTGCGATTCGTCAGGGCGAGCGAACTTTGGACTCCGACACTAGTCAGAAAGCCTGAGCCGAGGTAGTAGCGGTGGGGCGATGAACCCCGCGGAAATAGAGGCAACTCGCGCCCGAGCCCAGGAGGAAATCGGCACCTGTTCAGAGGTGGGCGCGCTCAGGGCGATCGAGCGAAAGTACCTGGGCAAGGCGGGTGTGCTGGCGGCGTGGCTCGCTCAGATCCCGGCGCTGCCTGCCGCGGAGCGGCCGCTCTTGGGGCAGGCTGTCAATCGCTTGAAGAAAGAGCTCGGCGAGCTCATCAAGACCAGGGAAGCTGCGGTCGAGAAGGCCGCCGCCGAGCGCGAGGTGGACGCGCACCCCTTCGATCCCACGTTGCCGCCACCTGTCGAAGAGCGCGGCACGCTGCATCCCATCACCGTGCTCACGCGAGAGATCGAGGACTTGTTCGTCTCGATGGGCTACCAGATAGGCGACGGCCCGGAGATCGAGACGGACTGGAACAACTTTCAGGCCCTCAACATTCCAGCTGACCACCCCGCACGGGATTCGCAAGACACGTTCTATCTAAAGGGTGCCGGACGCTTGGTCCTGCGCACACACACCTCACCGGTTCAGATCCGGTCCATGCAAAGGCTCTCCCCGCCGCTCAGGGTGATCGCGCCCGGCAAGGTGTTTCGGCATGAGGCCACCGATGCCAGCCACGAGCATACGTTTCACCAGTTGGAGGGGCTGGTCGTGGACAAAGGGGTCTGTGTGGCACACCTGATCAATTCCATGAAGACGTTGCTGCGGGGCATCTTCCGCCGCGACTTGGAGATCCGGCTTCGCCCCGGTTTCTTCCCCTTTGTCGAGCCCGGTTTTGAGCTCGACGCGCGCTGCCCATTTTGCACGAGCGGTTGCAGCGTTTGCAAGCAGTCGCGCTGGATCGAGCTGTTGCCGTGCGGCCTCGTGCACCCGAATGTGCTCGACGCCTGCGGCGTGGATTCGGAACAGTGGAGTGGGTTTGCCTTCGGGCTCGGCTTGTCACGGCTCGTGATGTTGCGATTTGGCATCGGGGACATACGGCTGCTCCTGAGCGGAGACCTACGTTTCTTGGAGCAATTTTAGCCATGCTCATCAGCTTTCGCTGGCTAGGTCGACATATCGATTTGAGCGGCCTCCGCCCCGAGCAGATCGCGAGCGACCTCACGCTATCCACCGCGGAGGTCGAGAGCGTCGAAGCCTTTTTGCCGCACGCTCGACAAATAGTGGTGGGGCGTGTGGTGGCCCGGGGCCCGCATCCCGGCGCGGATCGGCTGTCCTTGTGCCGCGTGGATACGGGCGGCGGTGAGCCCATTCCGGTCGTGTGTGGGGCGGCCAACGTGGCCGAGGGGCAAACCGTGGCGTTGGCGCTGCCGGGGACCACCATTCCAGGCATCGGCAAGCTCGAGAAATCGAAAATTAGGGGCGAAGTGTCGCTGGGCATGATCTGCTCGGAGCAAGAGCTCGGCCTCGCTGACAAGAGTGAGGGGATTTGGGTGCTGCCCGGCTCGCTCCGCGTGGGCGCGACTCTTGCCGACGCTCTGGAGCTTGGGGACTCGATCATCGACATCGACAACAAGTCGCTCACGCATCGGCCTGACCTATGGGGGCACCGGGGTATCGCGCGCGAGCTGTCGGCGATCTATCGGCGCCCTCTCTTGCCGTTGGACGTGACGTGGCCCAGCACCGGTTCGGCTGCAGCGACCCAAGTCCGGGTCGAGAGCGGCGCGTGTCTCCGCTACTTGGCTCTGCCTATCGACGGAGCCAAGGCACTGCCCTCGCCCTTGTGGCTGCGAGCACTGCTCCTGGCTGTGGGGCAGCGCAGCCTGAATCAGTTGGTCGATGTTTCGAATTTCGTGATGCTCGACCTTGGCCAGCCCAATCACGTGTTTGACCGTCGCCGTTTGGGGTCGGACGGCATCGTGGTGCGCAAAGCCCAGGGCGGTCAGCGCTTCGCGGCGCTGGGGGGGCAATCGCTCGAGCTGTCCGCAGAGGACTTGCTGATTTGTTCGAACGGCGAAGGTGTGGCCCTGGCCGGGGTCATGGGTGGGGCAAACAGCGAAGTCACATCGGATACAGAGGCGCTGCTGCTCGAGGTGGCCACGTTCGACGCAACGACCGTCCGCCGCACGAGTGTGCGTCACGGGCTGCGTACGGACTCATCCGCGCGCTTTGAAAAGAGCCTGGATCCGGAGCTGCCGCCGCTCGCTGCGGCCCACTTCGTCAACGTCCTACGGAAATTGCAACCCGCCGTCAGCTTGCCCGCCCCCGTGGCGGATGTGAGAGCTGCTCCGCCCAAGGCATTGCGCATCATGCTCCGACCTGGCCGCGTGCGCGACGCGCTGGGGGCTCCGCTCTCCGATGCCGAGATCGGCGACATCTTGCTCCGCCTGGGGTTTGGGGTCACGCCGAGCGAGGCCGGGCTCGAGGTGCTGGTGCCCTCGGATCGAGCCACCAAGGACATCGCCATCGAGCGCGACCTGGTCGAGGAGGTCGGGCGCCTGCATGGTTACGGTAACATCGCCGAGCGCAGCCTCGTCTGCCCGGTCGAGCCGCCGCCCCACGATGAGCGGCGGCTTTTGGTGCGTCGCATCCAGGATCGTCTGGCAGCTGCTGCGTGCTTCACCGAGACGATGAGCTACTCGTTTCATTCAGACGCGCTATTGGCGGCGCTCGGCCTGTCTGAACAACCCCATGCCACGCTCGAAAACCCGGTAGTGGCGAGCGAATCGCGTCTGCGCCGCTCCATAGTCCCGAGTCTATTGGCCGGGATCGAAGCCAACCGGCGCTACCGCGATGTAGTGCGCCTGTTCGAGGTGGGTAAAGGTTATCTGCCAGAAAATCCAAACGCGCAGCACGAGCCCGAGGAGCGGCATCTGGTGGCGCTGCTCTGGGCCGCGCCGCCGCCCCGCCGAGGTGCCGGGTTCCGCGACAACAGCCTGGCGCGGCTGCACGGCGTGGTTGCAGACGTGCTGCGGGTGCTGGAGCGCCCTCTGGTCCAGTGGGGTGGGGGCGAAGCTCCGCCCTGGGCCCAGCCGGGGCGTTGCCTCGTGGCCACCTATCCCGGCGGCGGGACAGCGGCGACATTGTCCTCGGTGCGCCCCTCGGTGCTGCATGCGCTGGGCTTGAAAGCGGGTTTGGAGAGCGACGTGGCCGTGTGTGAGATTTCATTGGACGCGGTCCTGTCCGCGCCACGCGAGACGGCGAAGTACAAGCCCATTCCACGCTTCCCGGGCATCAAGGTGGACGTCGCGGTCAGAGTGCCTGAAAGCGTGCGTTCGGGTGACGTCGTGGCCGTGATACGCGAGGCGGCCGGCGCGCAGTGTCGAGAGGTCGAGCTGTTTGACGTTTACACGGGCGACGCGGTGGGGGAGGGGAACAAGTCTCTCGCGTATCATGTCTTGCTGCAGGCGGCCGACAAGACGCTCAGCGACACCGAGGAGCAGAAATTCCTAAAACGCCTCGCCACAAAGCTCGAAGCCATGGGAGCGCAGCTCCGGGACGGCTGAACGCCGCCAATTTCGAAACTGATTTTGGGGTGATGCCCCCATCCCATCCGTCCTCGCGCTGCGCGCTGCGGGCGGTGGCTTGCCCCCAAATCGCCCGCGGCGCCCGGCGGCGCGGGCTCAGGGGGAAGAGAAAAAGTCAGGCCGCACTGGCGACGTAGTCGACCCAAGGTCGCAAACGTTTTCGCAGGTCGCTCGTCGATGACGCCGGATCAAAAAGTCGTTCGCAAAAGGACGCCCGGCGCAACGTCGCCAGCATATCGCTGAAGGTCGTGCCGGCCTGGTGTGTGTACCCAGGCACGGTGGGTAGCTTGGCGGCACGGGTCCGGAGCCGCGCCCAGGAAAGCGCCTAACCACTCGCGAGGTCGAGGCGGGCGCGGTGCTCGGCGCCAGGCGTCTGGCGGCGGAGCGACCGGCGCGGAGCGACAAGCACGGCGCCCGCCTAGCCCTGACCGGAACGCACGGCGCTTCCCGGGCGCCGCTGCGCGCGAGCGCTTTCAGGTCGCAGTGGTGCCAAATTGCAGGCTCGATGACTCTCCCAGACTCGCGAGTGCGGCCCCTCCCGGGGCGCGCCCTGCGCGACCCTTGGGAGCGGGCAGCGGCGCGCGCAGGCGGCCGCCGTCGAGCACGACGCGGGGTGGGCAACCCCTAAAAACTGCTCGAGTCGAGATTAGGGTCCTGTCGCAGAAGTAACAATCGTTGGCGAGCGTCTTTCGCGCTGGCGACATCGGCGGCATGGGCTCGAGACAGGACACGTCGGCGCCGAAGGCGCCGCAGAAAACAAGGCACTAGCAAGCCGAACCGGCTTGGACTAGAGCGGGGCCACTCCCGATGGCCAGCTATATCGCCCACGACAATCGGCAGTTCCAGGTCCGCGCCCACCTCGATTGTTACGCGGCGTGCCTGGCCATTTTCGAGTCGCGGCCTCGCGGCGCGTTGCTCGACATCGCCGCGGGGGCTGGCTACACGTCTCACGTGCTCAGCAAGATGGGCTTTGCGGTCACCGCCACCGAGATCAATACGGCGCAGTTCGTCGCCGACGGCGTGGCCGTACAGGCGGTGGACCTGAACCAGGGGTTGCCTTTTTCGGACGCGGCGTTCCCAAACGTGCTGGCGCTCGAAATCATCGAGCACCTGGAGGCTCCGTCACGCTTCGTGCGCGAAGTAGCGCGGGTGCTCGCGCCCGGCGGCACGGCGGTCATCAGCACCCCGAACATCACGACGCTGGGCAGCAAAGTGCGCTTCATGTTCAAGAACGAGTTCAACCTGTTCTACGACGTGCAAAAGCGTCTCAAGGACCCGTTCGACGAGCGAGCAGCGGGTCACATCTCTCCGCTGCCGCTATGGTTGCTGCGCCATTTCATCGAGGAAGCGGGCTTGCGTGTGCTGCGCACACACTACACGCGTGAGCTGCTGGGCCTGCGCGGGAACTGGATCTCTTCCAATCTGATCGTCGAGGCCACCCAGCGCCATGCCTGATCACGAGCTACCGCTCGTGTCTGTCGCCATCCGGTCCTATCGCCGTCTACCCCACCTGCTCGAGCTCGTGGCGCGCTTACAAGCGCAAGAGTATCCGCGCTTCGAGATCGTCGTGATTGAGCAGTCGGTTGCCGAGCGCGAAGCCCATCGGCCCCGGCTTACAGCGCTGTCCCAGGATCCGCGTGTTCGCATCCTCGAGTATACGGCGCTCGGGGCAGGCGCCGCTCGAGACGAGGCCGCCAAGCAAGCTCGGGGTGAGGTCGTATTATTCATCGACGATGATGACCTACCCCTCGGCACAGGCTGGATTCACGCCCACGCCCTCAACTACGCCGATCCACACTGCATGGCGGTGAGCGGCCGCCACGTGTTCGATGAGCATGAAGACCCAACTCGCTACGATACGGCCCGCAACCGCCGCCTGTGCCTGCGCTACTCTTGGCTCAAGATGCCGCGGGCGCGGCTGCGTCACAGCATGCGCATCGAGGGTGTGACACAGGTGGCGGGTACCAACGCATCGATACGGAAGACCGCCATCGAACGTGCCGGCGGCTGGGACCACGAGCTCGACCACGACGAAGACTCGTTCAATTTTCGCTTCGCTCGGCTCAAACGGCCCTACGAGTACTTCGCCTACGACCCGACTCCGGTGATTCTGCGCCGGCTCGGCATCGAAGGCGGCCTGGGCCGGCGCCGAGCCAGCTTTCTAGACCGCCTGCGTACCGAGCTTCGCTTCTCTCATGGCGTGATACGCCGGTACTTCCCCGTGCGTTTTTGGGCCTTGTACCCGGCGTACCTGCTGCTGGCCGTGCAGGGCGCCTATCGCCATGTCAGAGAGTCGACTGACATTCTGGCCCGCGATGCGGGCAGAGCCTGAGCTCAGTTTCGAGCACGGATCAGATCGAGGTCCCGGGCGGAAAGCAGAAGATGTTGTCCCCGCTTCGAAAGTGTTGCCCCGGCGCCACGAGGTCGAGCTTGGAGGCGTACTTCTTCTTCCCGCTGAGCTGGTAGAGCCGGTATCCGGGCAGTCCCCTCAGAAATGCTAGCAGACGCGCCGATGCGCCGTCATAGACCCCGTACTCTACGCAGATGACGGGTGGCTCTTTCCCTGTCAGCCAGCTCTTACAGCCCTGGAGCACATCCAGCTCAAACCCTTCCACATCGATCTTGATCATGCGCAAGCTTTTCACGTGCTCACGCTCCAGCACGTCGCTCAAAGCCTCTACCCGTGCGCTTTCGCTCCGAGTCGAGCCGGCCTGGGGCACCATGGAAGGACTGACGCGATCGGTGAAAATGGACAGGTCCTGCGCGCTTGCACCGAGCCCGAATGGGAATGCGCTGATGTTGCGGCGCCCATTCAAGCCGATGCTTTCGACCAGCTGAGAATACCGACGTGGCAGCGGCTCGAAAGAGAGCACGCACCCGCCGTCACCCACGCACTGAGACGCGAACAGTGACATCAGTCCGATGCTGGCCCCCGCATCCACGAAAACGTCACCGGGCCGAAGCACTCGCTGCATGACATCCAAGGTGCCCGCTTCATAGAAGCCAAACCGGTAGACGCTGCCGCCGGTCTGCTCGTCCAAGACGAGATCAAACCCATAGATTGTCGGGCATCGAATGACGCCAAACGCACGGGGCAGCGCGATGCGCGAGTACCACTCCGCGATTTTCGAGCGTGCCGGGACTCGTGTACGATTGCAGAGGGCGTCGCACCTCGAGTGCACCCGGACCAGGCGCTCGTACAGTTGCCCGTCACTGCTGGCTCGAATAGATGTCTCCGAGTTGGATACCACGGCCGCATGATGGCAGGTTTTTGTGGGGTTGACCAATGGTCCTACTCCTGGCTTGTCACGGGCGTCGACGAAGGGCGTTTGGGTACGAGGTTACGCCAGCGCACCTTCAATACCCAGCGCAGGTAGCTCGCATAGATGAGCAGACCGAAAACCGCAAACATGCCGAGCTCTAGCCAACTGGGCGCGGCCTGCGCGGTCAGCTTGCTGAGGAGATACAGACCGAGCACCATGCAAGGGCCGGGGCCCAACCCCGACGCAAATGAACGCAGGTACTGGCTGATATCCAGAGCGATGAAACGACGGATCAGCGACAGGTGCCACGCGAGCAGCAGCGGATAGGCGAGCAGCCACGCCAAACACACACTGAGCACGCCCAGCTCGGGAAACAATGTCAGCCCCAGCCAGAAGGAGCCGCTCAGCAGCACGAGGCTCACGGCAGAGTCGAGCGTGGAGTATTCTGGCCGACCCACGGCGACGTACACGGGAGGGAACATCGCGGTGGCGGCGCGCAGCAGGCCTGCCCACACCAGGATCTGCACGGCCGGCACCGCGCCTGCCCAGCGGTCGCCGCCCAAGAGCTCGAGCACGGGACCGGCGGCGAAAAAGATCAGCGCTGCCACCGGAACGACCATCAAAAAGAGCGAGCGTGTATTGCTCAAAAAGCTCGCTCGCAGCGCCACGAGGTCGCTGGAGAGCCGCGAATACACCGGGAAACCCGCGCGGCCCACGACCGTGATGATGGCTTCGGTGGGCTGCATCGCAACATCGAAGGCCACGCGATACAAGCCCAGCGCTTCGATACCGAGCAGCTTACCCACTAGGAAATAGTCGGCGTTCTTGTAGACATGGTAGAGCACGCTCGACCCGGCCACATGCAGCCCGAAGCGCACGAAACGCTTGGTTTCCGCCAAAGCAAAGTGCAGTTGTGGACGAAACGCTGACAGCGACCACAAGAGTAGGAGCAACACCACTCCGCGGGCTACGTTACCGATGACGAGGGCCCACGCGCCCGCCCCACCGAAGACGAGGCCTATCTTGATCGCCCCCTCGCCGAACGAAGCCAAGGTCTGGACCAGGCCAATCTGTTTGAACTTCAGACGCTTGCTGAGCAACTGGTGCGGCACGACACTCATGCCGACGAAAATCAGCTTGAACGCGGAGGCCGCCGCCAGCGCCGTCAGCTCGGGCTCGCCATAGATTCTGGCCAGCAGGGGTGAAAGCGCCACCAGGATGGCCCCCAGCGCGAGGCCCACAAAGCTGGTGAACCAAAATAGGCTGCTCTCCTCACCTCGGGTGACGTCCTTGGCCTGCACCAGCGCCGTGCCCACACCCAGACCGCTCAGCGCTTCCAGGATGATGGAGGTGCTGAGCGCGAGCGCCGCGAGCCCCATCTGCTCTCGAGTCAACAGGCTGACGATGGCGAAGGTGGCAGTGACGTCCAGCACGCGCGCTGCAATCGTGGCCGAGCCCAGCCACAACATTCCGCGCTTGATTTGCTCCTGGCCGTCAATCACGCTGCGCTTGACTTACTCCGAGCGTACAGGGAACCCTCGCCGTTAGGCGAGCTGTGCGAGCACCAGATCCAGGCGTTCACGCGGGACGATGAAGACGTTGTCCAGGCGTTCGCACGCATCGACGTTGGGTATCTGGTGCCAACTACGGCCACGCCCCGCGCGGCTCTTTAGCGTCACGTAGCCTTCGGGCAAGAGCTCAGCTAACCGAGCCGCCAGGCTCACGCCACGCCATTGATAGTATTGCTTGTTCACTTCCATGAACAGAATGGGCCGCCACTTCTCGAAGCTTTTTTGACCGCCCTCGAGTAACAGGTCCTCGTGCCCTTCGATGTCCGCCTTGACCAGATCGATTCGGCCGACAGCCTCGTCTGAACAGAATTGGTCCAAGGTGCGTAGCTCGACGTCCACTTGGGAGAACTGAGCATCTGCGCTGTCCGAGATGACAATGGATGCGTTGCCCGTGTCTGCACCGGCATTGAAGTCCTCACGCAAAGTGATGCGCGCCGTACGCGCTTCATTGGAAAGCCCGATGCGCCAGACTTTGAGCGCCGCGCCAACGCCATCAAGTTCCAGGTTATTGAGCTCCAGGTTGCGAGTGAGCCGGTCGTAGTTGGCGGGCAAGGGCTCGAACGCATGCAACGCGCCACCGAGGCGCCGGCTGGCTTGCGCTAGTGCAACTGTGTAAAAACCGACGTTGGCCCCCACGTCCAGCACACATGAGCTCGGCTCAATCAAGCGGATGAGGCGGGTCACGAACGCATCATCGTAGCTACCGGAATAGTAGGCGTGGAACTGGCTTCGCGTCCGAAGATCCACCCACATTCGGTAGCCGAGCCGCATGGGGGCCTGCACCAGCGGGCGGCCGCCGCGTGAGAGCCAGACCGCGTTGAGCCTGCGCGAAATACTCTTATGCGAGGGCAGCCACGGCATGGCACGCAGGCCCGAAGCAAGGAGCCCCCGCGCGCCGTCAATGGCTGTGGTTTCGGTGGGGGTCACGGTGCCGCCGCGCACGCTAACACGGCGTTCGCGACGGCACTAGCTGGACGTTGTGCCTGAAATATCCTCACAAATCGGGGGTAAGGTCGGGGCCGGCCGCTATCCGGGCCCAAATAGCTCCAGTGATCCGTGGACGACGTCAGTCCTCGTTCAGCACGAGGCGCTGACGGACATGCTCGTTCAGCGCCGCTTGCGGGCGTCGAGCAGGGCGGTCGCGATTTCACTGAAACCCGCGCCGCTGGGCTGGCTGGCGCGGTAGCGCGGCAGGATGCTGGGGCGACCGCGTAAATTGGACACGCCGAAGCTATGCTGGAAGGCCGCAAAACACGGAGCGTCGTTTTCGCTGTCTCCGACGAAGGCAAACCGAAATTTCGCTGCGGTGGCGTCTATGCCGTGCACCTTGCTCAAGAACCGCGTTACCCCGCTCGCTTTGTCGTCCACGTCATACGAAACGTGCAAGTGGATGCTCGACTGGACCACGCGAGCACCGCGCTCCTTCGCAAACAGCGCCGCGGCCTTCACGATCTCCTGAGGGACTATCTTCGACTCCGCGATGTCGAAGGAATAATCCGCGAAACGCCCGGCGACGTCATCACTGGGCTCGAGCTCGGGGAAATTTGCTCGGAGCTCCGTCACGAGTGCGGACAACCTGAGGCCACGCTCCCGGCGCTCGCCGGACGTGGCGCGGTCGAGCACGCTGATGCGGTTACCCGTCTTGCTGACCGCGATGATACCGTTTTCCGTGACCATGCCCGACACGGGCCATTGGCGCGTGAGGACCTGGCCCCAACTGCCAGGTCGCCCCGTCACGCCGACCAGAATGAGCCCGGCCTCATTCAATCGATACAATGCTTCGAGGGCGCCAACCGTCAGCCGACCGCCGTCGAGCACGGTATCGTCGAGGTCGAATAGCACGCCAAGCAGAGCTTGGGCTTCAGCGGGCAGGATGGCGGAAACAGGTTGCACGTCCCCGAGTCTAATAGAAGAAACCCGACGTCTGCTGGTCAAACGGGCGGCTTCCCCGGTAATGAAGGGTCGTGGCACGCACCCCTCTCTTCCGGCGGCTCCGCCGTGCGCTGGCCCTGGCGCGTGCCGCCCAGCTGAGCCCAATGCCCACGCGAGAGTACGTGGAACAGGCTCGCTCCAAACGGGCGCTCCCTCGCCGTAACTTCTTGGCGTTGAGCGCCAGCGTGAGCGCGCTCGGAGGCTCTTTGGCCAGTGCGTGTGTGCCCAAGTATCCCCAACCCCGCGGGCCTCGCGTCGCGATCATCGGCGCCGGTGTTGCCGGGCTCACCGCCGCCTACCGGCTGGGGCAAGGCGGGGTCAGCGCCCAGGTGTTCGATTCGTGGAATCGGGTAGGCGGGCGCATGCTCAGCGCACGAGACCGCTGGGCAGATGGGCAACTCGTCGAGCTCGGCGGTGAGCTCATCGATACGGGGCACCACGCCTTGCGGCAGCTCGCCGCCGAGCTGGGGCTGGCCCTCGATCCGATTTTGGAGCCAATGGGGAGCGGCATCCAGCAAGACACCTGGTTTTTTCGCGGTCGGCGGGTCAGCGAGCTCGAGATCGTGGAGATGTTTCGCCCGGTGGCCGTGCGCCTCGCGCGAGATGCCGCGATACCAGAGCAGGTTGCGGAGTTTCGTCGCCTCGACCAGCTGGGCCTGGGCGCCTATTTGGACTCGATCCCAGAGCTCGATCCCTTGCTACGAAGTATCATCGACGTGGCGTATGTCGGGGAGTACGGGCGGGAAATTGCCGAACAGAGCCCGTGGAACCTACTGTGGCTGATCGATGCAGAATCGCCCAGTCCTTTTCGCATCTACGGCGACTCGGACGAGGCGTTCCATGTCCACGGTGGAAACGATCGAGTGACCACCTTGCTAGCAGCGCGTTTACCGCGCCCCACCGAGCTAGGGCACCGCTTGGTGCGGGTCGTCGAAAAGCCAAGCGGGGCGTTTCGCTTGGCGTTTAATCGTGGCAGCACCGGCACTATCGAAGCCGATTTTGAGCATGTGTGCTTCGCGCTACCGTTCACCCGCCTGCGGCAAGTGGAAATCAAGGCTCATTTGCCGGCGGCCAAGCGCGAGATCATCGACACGCTCGGCATGGGCACCAATGCCAAGCTGATGGGGCAATTCAGTGAACGGGTGTGGCGCACCCAGCACCGCGCCAGCGGGTCGGTTACCACGGACAACGGCTTACAGCTGCTCTGGGAGACCTCGCGCGGTCAGGCCGGTGCTTCGGGAATCTTGACCGTGTTCGCGGGCGGCAAGCTCGGTGAGGAAATGGGAAAGGGAGACGCGGAGGGCCAGCTCCTGCGCCGGTTGCCGGAGCTCGACGCCATCTTTCCGGGTACGGCGGCCAAGTATCTAGCCGGTTCGGCGCTGCGCATGCACTGGCCCACGGTCGAGCACACTCTCGGCAGCTACACCTGCTACCTGCCCGGCCAGGCGAGGTTCAACGGGCTAGAAGGCCAGCGAGTCGGCAACCTGCACTTCTGCGGCGAGCACACCTCGGTAGACCACCAAGGCTACATGAACGGCGCGGTCGAGTCCGGTGAAAGGGTCGCTGTCGAGCTCCTCACCGAGCTGGGCATCCCCCCGTCACTCCGCGAACGAGAGATCAATTGAGACCGGTTGGGTCCCGCGGTGGGATTGAACGCGGCCCGCCCCAGCTCGATCCGTCGACCAAGCCGAGTGGATTGAAGTACACGCTGCACCAACGTTCTGCGTATTCTAGCTCTTGCCGCGCCACTCGCTCTCCGGTGAGCTCGAAGTAGCTGATGGCCGCGTGGCACACATCCACGTCCTCGGCATCCGCGTCGACGCGGAGCGCATGCTGAGCGCCCAGCAAGTGCTCTTGTGGATGCAGAAGCGCGAAGGGGCCGTGCGCATCTTCACCCACCGACCCTGCTAGCGAGACCGCTGCTCGACCGGTGACCACTACCTGAAACTGGCCACCCCGGAGCTGACCTTGCATGATGAATGCAGGCAAGCCACCGCCGCGATCAAACGACTCGATGAAAGGGCGCACCTTGAGTTGCACCGGCCCCTTGGCGAGCGGTCGAGCGTCGAGCACGCGACGCACCCGGGCTCGCGGAGGTTTGGGCGTTGAGCTCATTTCAAACGACGACCTCGCGCCCTGAGCGCGTACCTGGTTTCAGTGTTGCGACTGGCAAGTGAAGCAATTTTCCAGCTTGCAACCATCGATGAACACACAGCTGCCGAGCTTGCCCGGGCCGAACTGGCAACGTTGCCCCACCTTCGCGCAGGGTGGCAGGCTGGGCAGCGCGCCGCTTTCGGTACGCTCTGGACATGCCAAACCGAAAAATAGCGCGAACAGGCCGGGGCGCCAGGCTGTGGATACTTTCATTTTCGAGCTCATGGACTGACTCACTCGGCCGTCGAGCGTTGGGCCAGCTTTCGGCCTACCTCGGCCACCGCGTGAAAGCTCGGCTTTGGACGGCAGGCGCGATCGAACAAGAGCGGGTGATTGGTGCGTTTGCCGGGCCAGTAGTTGAGCCAGCTACCGCCATCGTGCAAGCCCCAAAACGTCACGCGCGTGACCGCGGGCGAGTGCTCCGCGAAGATTTCGAACAGGCGCGCGTACTGCTCCGCCTGCCGCTCGAGCACCGGCTGCGGACAACCGTCCCGATAGATGTCTTCCGCGGGTGAGTAGGCGCGATGTGCGAGCACGTCGGCGCCCGAGTCGGGCCGCTCGACGACGTCGATGTCCAGCTCGGTGATCATCACTTTCAAGCCCAGCGCCCGGTACGCGTCAATGGCCGTCGCGACGTCGTCAAAGGGCACTTTATCCAGCATCCAGTGCCCCTGGATGCCCACCCCGTCCAGCCGCAAGCCCCGCGCTTGCAGACGCTCGAGCAGGCGCAACGTGCGCTCCCGCTTCATGGGCAGCTCGATGTTGTAGTCGTTGTAGTAGAGCTCCGCGTCGGGGGCGGCCTCGCGCGCGAACTCGAATGCCCGTTCGATGTAGTCCTCACCGATGGTGCGCAGCCCCGGCGTATCGCGCAAAAATTCGCCCGAGTCAGGAATCGCCTCATTGACGACATCCCAACCTTGAATCTTACCTTTGTAGCGACCCGCTACCGCATGAATGTGGGCCCGAAGCTGCTGTAGGGCCGCGGCTCGATCGAGCCCTGGCTCCAAAAACCATTCGGGCGCCTGCGAGTGCCAGGACAAGCAATGGCCCACGACGGCCAAATCGTGCTGCTCGGCGAAGACGACCAGGGCATCACCCGCCTCAAAATCATAACGCTCTGGCTCCGGGTGAATGAGCCCGGTTTTCATGCAGTTTTCGGGAGTCAACACGTTGAAATGCTCGAGCAAGAGCTGTTGCTCGGCCGAGCTGAGGCAGCCCGGCAATGTGCCGCCGACTGCGCAACCGATCTGAAACCTGCCCTCAAACGCTTTCAGGAGCGAAACCGTGGGCCCAGCCGACGGCGCATTGGTGTCACTCATCGACATGCATCGTACTCGTGTGCCCTACGCCGAGCAAGCAGCTACCGGCGACGTCAAAAACCATGTGTCGTAAAGCCACCATCCACGGCGATACATTGGCCGGTGATGTAGGAGGCCGCGGGCATGCACAAAAATGCGACCACCGAGGCCACCTCATCCGGCTCGCCAATGCGCCCGAGTGGGGTACGTGCAATTACGGCGGCCCGGTAGGCTTCGACGTCGAGCACGGGTTTGGCTAACGGAGTCCAAATGTACCAAGGCGCCACCGCATTGACGCGAACGGCGTGTTTGGCCCACTCCGACGCCAGGTTGCGCGTGAGCTGAATCAGGGCCGCTTTCGTCATCCCATACGGCGCCCCCGAGCGCACATGGGTCATGCCTGCCACTGAAACGACGTTGACGACCGAAGCCGTAGCGCGACTCGGCGCCCGGTAGCCCGTATCGGGAAATAGCCTCGTGTCGCCCTCCGTTTGGGCGGGTGCCGACGCGGTGAGGAGCGGATAGGCGCGGCGGCACATGTCGAAGGCGCTGGTCATGTTCGTGTCAATGATGTGCCGATACTCCGCGAGCGCGTAGTCTTCGGCCTGCTTCCGAATGTTGGTGCCCACGTTGTTGACCAGGATGTCGAGACCGGTAAACCGTGCCGACAGTTGCTCGAAGATACGCGCGCGGTCTGCATCGATGCTCACGTCTGCCTGGCATCCATCAATGCGCCCGCCGCTCTCGGTGCCTCGCCATTCACTGATACGGGCGGCGAGCTCTGCGCCATCACGCGCGACGATGAAAACGTCGGCACCCAGCTCGAGCAGCTCACTCGCGATGGCGCGGCCAATGCCGCGCGTGCCCCCGGTGACCAGGGCGCGCCGCCCCGCTAACGACCAGCGTTGGAGGGGCCCTTTCACTTCGGCTTGGACTCTGTCCATGGCTCGACAATGGAAAGGGGCGGCTCCGAAGTCCACAGCAATTTGGCGCGCAGCCCCGGCAGAGAGAAGGAGGCCACGGAAAATTGAAGTCAAAATTCCCATCGCTTCGCTCGGGTCGAAGCATTAGGCTGCGAGTCGTGACAGCTCAGGGGCGGCAGGTTGGCGACGGTGCCGCGCGGCGTGGGGCGGCCTGCCTCGCGCTGTTCTTTCTGGGCGCAAATGTTCTGGGTGGAAGTGCATGCCTCGCGCCGCGCGCCGTGGGTGGCACGCCTGACGCGGCGAACCTCCAGGAAACACAGCCCCTCGTCGCCGAGGCCGCGACTGACAGCGCTGCCAAGCCGGTGGCCGCCGTCGCGGCTCCGCTGCTCGGGCACAACGTGCGCGAGACGCGCGCGGCCCACGAGCGCCTACGGCGCACGCTCATCGAGCTGGCAGATAGCCCGCGTTTCGCCCTGGGCCATCAAGACACCACGGCCTACGGCGTGGGCTGGTTCGGTGATACGGACCGCTCGGACGTCAAGAGCCTGTGCGGCACGCACGTCGCGGTCTATGGTTGGGATGTCTTCGGCTTGGAGAAAGACGCGACTAAAAATGGCGACGGCGTCGATTTCGAGCACATGCGCCGCCTCATCGCCGACGCGCACCGCCGGGGTGGCATCAACACCATCAGCTGGCATCTGGACAACCCCGTGTCGGGCGGCAACGCCTGGGACCAGACGCGGGCCGTGCACGCGATCCTGCCCGGGCAACCGCTGAACGCGCGCTACAAGGGCCAGCTGGACCGAGTCGCCAACTTCCTGCAAAGCCTACGCGGCGATGCGGGCGAGCTGATCCCGATCATTTTTCGTCCGTTCCACGAACACACCGGCAGCTGGTTCTGGTGGGGTGGGTCGCACACCAATGCGAATGACTACATCACCTTGTGGCGCCACACGGTCGACTACTTGCGTTACGAGCGCGGGATGGGCCACCTTCTCTTTGCGTTTTCTCCCGGCGGAGGGGAAGTGCATACTGACGCGGACTACTTGTATCGGTACCCGGGTGACGGTTACGTCGATGTATTCGGCGTGGATCAATACTACGGCAACGACGCAAGCTCACTGGTTCGTGTCGCCGAAGTAGTCGTGCGCGTCGCGGAAGCTCGCGGGAAGGTTGCCGCCATCACCGAGTTTGGTGCACGGGACGGCCTGAACGCGGCAGGCATAGATCCGGATTGGATGCTGCACAGTGTGCTCGCGCCGCTGAAGAAAAGCCGCGTTGCATCCCGGATCGCCTATGCGCTCGCCTGGCGCAACGCGAGCGCGGAGCACTGTTTTTTGCCGTATCCCGATTACGCGGGTGCCAGTGCCTTCAAAGCCTTCTGCACCGATGAGCAGGTCGTGCTCGGCGACGATTTGCTGAGCTTAGAGCAATAAAATGCAGCGGGACTGAACAAAAAAACGGCGTTCCTGACGGGACACATCGAAAACGCCTCTCGGGCCTGGCCTTGACGCGCACATTTCACGCGCTTTGGCCTCGATTCTGCTCAATGGCGGCACTAGGCTTCCCGTTTGGCGCGCCGACCATCGGGTGTCTGATCATGAAACCGATCCTGAAATGGCTTTGCATCCTCGGCGGAGGGCTGCTCGGTGTCGGGCTGGTTGGCTTTGTGGGTTCGTACTTCGCGTACGCCGGGCAGTACAGCGTGCCGGCCACGACCACTGACGACCCCTCGTTGCCGGGTCGCAGCATTGGGGGTTATCGCTTTCATCTCGAGATATTCGGTTTGCCCACTCGCCCGGTGGTGGTCGTGGTCCATGGCGGTCCCGGCGCTGACTATCGATACTTGTTGCCGCTGCAGCCGCTGAGTGACGAGTACCAGGTCGTATTCTACGACCAGCGAGGGTCGGGTTTGTCGCCTCGGGTTGGGGAAGAGCAGCTCAGCCTCGATCAATCTGTAGAGGACCTCCACTCCATCGTGGGCGCCATCAGCCCGCACGCGCCCGTGCGCTTGGTCGGACATTCATGGGGAGCGATGCTGGCCGCGGCTTATCTCGATCGGCATCCCGAAACGGTCAGCCATGCCGCCTTGGCCGAGCCAGGCTTCTTGACCGCTGAGCGTGGCAACGAGTGGTTCGAGGCGATCGACCATGGCATGCCGCCGCTCTCTTGGCCGTTGGCCAGCGGGGTCTGGCGGTCGCTCGTGCAGTCTCTTCATGTGTATGGCCCCGACGAAGATGCCCGTAGGGATTTCTTCGTTCAATCGGCCATGCACTTGAACGTGCCGGGTCATCCCTTGGCCGCGTATTATTGCGGAGCGGATCTGGACAGCGCCCATTTGCCCAGCTGGCGAATGGGAGCGCGCGCGGCGGAAGCCATCTTGGAGAAGGCGACCGACGACTCGGGCCGTTTCAATGTCAACGTGGTCAGCCCTGGCGTCAAACGCTTTCCCCACAAGGTGCTGTTGATCGCCGGGAGCTGCAACACCGTGATGGGCCCGGACGTGCAACGACAAAACATGGCGCTCTTTGCCAACGCGGAGCTCGCCGTCATCGACGGCGCGGGCCACACGATGTTTGGCGAGCGGCCCGCAGCGAGCTTGGCCATTCTGCGGCGTTACCTGGCCGAGGATCACTCGGCCATCGTCGCTTCGGATTGAAGCTCCGTAACAGGGTGGTGGTTTGGCGTGGCTCAGTCGGGCAGTGCGCTGACGACTCCTTTGACCCAGCTCGCGAGCTCTGCGTCGCCGCTTTGGCGCCCGAGCTCGCGCAGGCGCTTGAGTAGCTGCGCGAAGAGCTGGGGCACGCCCTCTTCGCTCAAGACCCCGCTCAAGATGACCACGCTGCGTTTGAGAGCGGGGATGATGAGCGGAGCGGACTCGGCCAAGACCATGGACAGCACCATCACCTCGTCGGCCGCCAGGGAGTATTCACTGGGGTCGTCGACCAGCTCAAACCGGTGCGCGGCAAAGCCTTCGAGCGCAGACAACAGCGTGCGCTCGGAACGGTATTTGCGTAGCTCGGTGAACCGCGCTGTCAGCTCATTGACGCGCTCGAAAAATGCTTCCGGGCCGGTCGACTGCCGCTCCGTGCTCAGCAGGGTCACCTGCTCGAAAAACTGCGCGAGCTCCGGGTCATGATCGGAGTCCCCCGGTGAATTCGGTGCAGACATGCGGCGGATGATACGCGCATGCGCCGGGCCTCACCAGTGGCCAGCGATGTCGTGCCGCGCCGCCGCGAAAATGCCCGCCCGCAACCGAGCGACGTAGGGAACTGGCGCAAACGAGCTGCGGCGGGGCGGCACCCCCCCGGCCCCAAAAGCGCTCGTTGGCTGCTTACCAGTCCACCCGCATGCGGACGCCGGCGGTGCGCGGTGGGTTGAAGAAGCGCAGGTTGAGGCCGGGCGTGGCGATGATGCTGGTGGGGTAGGCGACGTTGGCCACGTTGTTGACGAAGCCGCTGATCGAGAGGCGCCCGTCTGGGTGCCTCCAGCCGGCACCCAGGTTGAAGTGGGTGTAGGCCTCGATGACGTCCGTGAGGCGTGCCGGGTTGTCCTGCAGGGCCGCGTAGGAGTCCAACGTTTCGCCCGCCCTAGGATTCCCTTCGGGGTAGACTGGGATCACGCCGTTTGCCGGAGGCAGCAGCTCACCCTCGCCGTTGAACACGGTCTGGTACTGCCGAGTGCGGGACTGCCCGCTGACGATCCAGTCGAAGGTGCCTGCTTCGGTGAAGATCATCTGCGACAGGGCGTAGTTGAGGGTGACGGGCGAGGTGCGGGGCAACCAGTTGCCGCCGATGTCCACGGGGTATTGATTGATGTCGAAGCCTAGGCGGGCGTCGTGGACTTCCACCCCGTCACCGAAGCGAGCATCCATGAACAGGGCGTGCACCTCTGCCTCGAGCCCTGCCGGTAGGCTGTACACGACGTCGAGGTCCAGACCGAGCAGGTTGGAGGTCGAAGCGTTGTCCCGAACCGCCGTGTTGGAG
>JANOIG010000086.1:0-71248 GCA_031407405.1 Deltaproteobacteria bacterium | reverse complement strand
GATCAGCTGTGCAGCTTCGACGCGCGAGGCGACCAGCCCCACGTACAGCATGAAGGGCACCTCGAACATCGGCGCCAGGCTGAAGATGAACCCAACGTGCGCTGCTGTGCCCTCGAGCTCATGCAGGACGTAGAGAGACATGTTGCTCATGCCGATGGATTGCGCTGCAAACAAGAAAATGAAGGCAATGAGCCAGGGCAACACATCGGGCCGCGCCCATAGCGCGCCCACCGCTGGGGCGTCGAGCGCCCGCGGCGCTGAGGAGGGCCCAAGCGAGGACGCGGGTGCGGATGGAGGCCGAGATGACGAAACGAACCCGAGCACCAAGGCAAACAGCATCACGTAAAAGCTTGCTGCACCCAAGAACAGCCCCTGGAAGCCGAAGGCACGCAGCGCATGCGCCGCGAGAGCAGGCCCAAGCGTCCACGCCGCCGCGAATGCCATGCGGAAGGCGTTCATGTACAAAGGTGTCTCGGCCGGAGAGGCCGCAGAGCGCTCCAGGCGTTCACGCGCGTGGGCGAACAGTTGTGAAAAGGTGAGCGAAGCAATTCCGAGCAAGACCGTCGCGATGACGAGGAGCCACCACGGGTTCCGCACGAACGCGTACCCGAAATAGCCTAGGCCGCCCGCCGCTGCCCCGAGCAGCAACACCGTCTTGCGCGAACGCAACCGGTCGGACCAGCGCGCCAGCACGCTGCTGATGAGGATGTTGGCGGTGGTGGTCGTGGTCATGAAGGCGCTGAAGGTGGTGAGCGCCATGCCCACCTCGAGCGTACCGAACATGGACATGAAGGGCATCACGAACGAGCTGCCCAGCCCGAGCAGAACATTGCACGCGAACAGCACCCGTAGCTCGCGCTCGCCGAACAACACCCGCGCTACGGCGAGCAAACGCCCCAGCGCAGAAGCCTCAGTCATTGGAATTCCCTTGCTCGCCATCTAGCCCTGCACTGAAAAACGGTTGCCGCTTTCATAGCGGCGCAGGCCGCGGGCAAAGAACCACGCGGCAAAGGCGGCGTAACTGGCCGTGCCGAGCACAGAAGAGGCCAAAGTGATGAGGCTCGGGCGTTTGAGCAGCTCGACGGGCAAGTAGGAGACGAGGCCCGCGGGCAAAATCGTAAACAGAAATAGCTTGAGCCAGGGCCCAAATAGCGATGGGGGGTAGACGCTGAACGTGACGGTAAAATCCCACAGCGCGCGCGACAGCGGGTCGGTGCGCCCGAGCCAGAAGGCCAGGCTGTGCACGACCACGCCGCTGGCGATGAAGGTCACCGCGGCGCAGCCCAAGCCGATCAAGAGGAACGGCAATGTGCTGAGCTCCACCGCTCCGGACCAGCTGAGCAACAGGACAGAGCTTGCCATGTCGCCCCAGCCCGACGGGTTGGTTTGGCTTGCCACTGCCTGCATCAAGACGCTCTTGGGTTGGGTGAGCCACGCGTCTAGCCCGCCGTCATGCACCTTGCGCGCCAAATCGCGCACCCCGCCCGCCAGAATGACCGCGCAGCCGAAGCCACCCGCGGAGATGCCGTACAAGCACATCACGTCCGAAAGCCGCCAGCCGCGCACGTGCTCAAAGCGCGCCATCAGTATCCACCAGAGCGTGAAGAACAACACATTGTTCAGCAGCATGAAGCTCGCGGACAGCCAAAAGGCACCCCGCAAGGCGAAGCTTTGCTTCACGTTGCGCGAGATCAGGGCGACGGCGAAGGCCGCGTGGTTTCCGAGCCGGCTCATCAGGCTATCCTCCGTTCACTTCCACGATGCGGCGCGCCCGGCGTTCTAAAAGCACGAGTAGCGCGCCAGCCGCAGCTCCCCAGGCCAAGAGCTGCGCCGCCACGGCCAGTGCCAGCGACAGGTCCGTCGCCATGACCATGCGCCCCGGGCCGTACAACATGGCAGAGAAAGGAGAATGCAAGGCTACCTCTCTCAGCCAACCGGGGTAGACCGACAGCGGCACCATCAAACCGCCGAGCACGAACATGAGCTTTTGCCAGATCAGGTAGATGGCGGTGCAGTCCACAATCCAGAATGCGCACAGGCCAACCAGCGCCAGGCAGGCCAGCATCACCACGCCCGACAGCACGCCGAGGGGCACCGCCAACAAAAGGCCGCCGAGTGAGCTTGGCCAGCCCCCGGCAAAGGCGCGAGCAAATAGGACGCCGGCCACTCCGAGCGTGAAAAAGCGGAGCAGCATGTCTCCAAACCCTTCGGCGAGCTTGCTGCCCACGTAGGACACCGGGCGCGCGAAGTGGTAGGCGATATCGCCGCTGCGCACGTCCGACTCGATGTCCACGTACAATTGCGGCAATGACAACATGATCCACTCGGTGACGGCCAGGTACCAGACGTAGTCGGTCCATGTGTTGCCCTGGGTGCCCTCACCGCCTCGGGAGAGGACCGCTTCCCAGAGCCGCGCGAACACCAGCAGAATGATGAAATAGAACGCGATCCGCCCGATGAGCACGGCGCGATCCGCGAGCCGCTGGCGAAATGACGTCGCGACGAGCGCAGCATACTTGCCCCACGTGGAGCCGAAGCCCGTGCGCCTCGGAGCGGCCACGGCGAGAGCGAATGAGGATGAGGTCATGACACAGCCCTGTCTAGGGGCGAGCCGACTAGATCCGTGCAAGCGCCGGCCAGCGCGGCCTTCGCGTACAGCTCGACAATGATTTGCTCCATGGGGGGATCAGACACGGTCAAGTCTCGCAAGCGGGCGCGTGCCATCACGTATTGAACGACTTGGTCCACCTGGACTCGCCTGAGGTCGACCTCGAGCTCGACCCGGTGCGGCCGGCGCTCGATGATACGCACCCCCGCGAGCGCGATCTCGCACTCGGCCTCGACCGTGTGCAAGGTGAGCAGCTTGCGCCGGATGTGCTCCCGCCGCAGCGCCTCGAGCGACTGGTCGACGAGCACCCGCCCTCGGTGGATCACGATCACTCGGTCGCAGACGCTTTCCATGTCCCCCGTATCGTGAGACGTAAACAGCAGCGTCTTGCCTTCACGCACGGATTGCTCGCGCAAGAGCCCGCGAATCGTCGCCTTGGCCGTCACGTCGAGCCCAATCGTCGGCTCGTCCAGGAACAAGATTTCAGGATCATGCAGCAAGCTGGCCACCAGCTCGCAGCGCATGCGCTGTCCGAGCGACAGTTGCCGCACGGGCTTCTTGATTTCGTCGCCCAGCTCAAAGGCCTCGACCAATTGGCTGAGCCGCTGCAAGTGCGAAGCGCGGTCTCGATCGTACACGCGCCCCAAGAGCTCGAAGGTGTCCACCGCCGGTAAGTGGTACCAGAGCTGAGTGCGCTGACCGAAAACGGTGCCGATGCGGTAAGCCAGCTCACGGCGGCTTTGCCAGGGGACGAGTCCGACCACGCGAGCGTGTCCGGCGCTGGGATGCAAGATGCCCGACAGGATCTTGATCGTAGTGGACTTGCCAGCGCCGTTCGGACCGACGAAGGCTACCCGTTCGCCCGGCTCGATGCGAAAACAGACGTCGTCGACCGCCAAGTGCTCGGTCATCGGGGCCGAGAAAAGCTGCCGCACGGCGGCGCCAAAGCTCGCACCGCGTTGCCGCGTGACAAAACGTTTGCTCAAGTGCTCGACATGTATGGCGGGTTCGGTCATGGCGCCTGCTCGAGAATCGGAAAGGAAAAGACAGGACTGAAAGCAACAAAAGCTGCAAAAGCAAAAACGCCTTCCGGGGGGGATCCGGAAGGCGTTTGAGAGGTAAACTCCGTACCGGAAATACTAGGGGGGGGCGTGATCGCCTGCGAAGAGCATGGTGCTAAAGCAGCACGGATGCTGGGCCAGCCACGGCGAAGCGGAAATCGGCGACGCAGAAATCGGCGAGGCAGAAATCGGCGAGGCAGAAAAAATCATAGAGCGTCGCTTCAGCGCATGCTCGTGCCGCCGCGCTCGTGACGAGCTGATGGGCAACGGGCGCTGGGTCATCCCGTCAGCTTGAACCGCCGCCGAGCGACTGTCAAACGAGAATTTTAGAACCCGTTTCTGATTGTGGGTAGGCTGCGGAGCGCTAGGGGCGAACGGCCTCTAAAGCTCGCAGGAGCACCGCGCGATCCGCCTTGTCCTTGTCGCGCATGCCTTCCTTCGTGAGCAGCAGCCCCTGCAAGGAGAGGACGGGAAGAGTCACGCCTTCGATCTCGACGTACACGATGTGGTGACTCAACTCTTGCCACTCGTGCCCGCACGCGGCCGGCATGACGTCAACGGTGAACTCATCGTTGATGCGGATGGCGTAATTCCCCTCGCGTTCAAAAATCTCATCGTCGCCCTTCAGCTCGGCGGCCGCGCCATCCGGTAGCTTGGAGAGTGCACGAACCCACCGAGACGTATTTTCACGGCTCGGATCGACGAGCAAGTCGACGTCCTCCGAAAACCGGTTGTAGCCGTGCGCCGCAATGGCATATCCACCGATGAGCGCATATCGCGCTCCTTCAGCGTTGAGGTCTCGAGCCAGCTTTAGCAGGTCGGCCCAGGTGGCGGGGCGCGTCGAATCAAGCATGCGTCTTCGCGCGAGTGTTGGCTTGCATGCCGGCGATGCGCCATTGCTCCCAGTCGCGATTGGCCGCCTCATGGCTCGCGTAAATGAAAACGCCCTTCGGGACCCGGGTGCGGTATTGGGCCATCGCGGTCATCGCGGCCCGGGCTTGGGGGCTGGGGGGCGTACCTGCCGCCGGGGGGCGGCGCTTACCAACGGTACGCACGAACCTCTCGCTGGCATGTGGGTCGTCAGCCATGGCACTAGCGTACCACACTCGTGCAGGGGCGACGGGAAGAGGTTATGGCCGGCGATTGGGGGAGCGGCCCACACGCAATGCCGCGTCCTGCCACTTGTCTAAAACTCGGTGCTACCCGTTTGGTAGGCCTTAGCAGCTGGTTAGGGCGAACGAGCCGCGGTCACCTCTCGAACGTGGATCAGCGCGTCGAAGCTCTCGCCCCATGGGTGTCGCCTCAGCGCTGCCTCCTCGCCTCGAAATGCTCCGCCGACCTGCCAGGTCGGCACTGGTCCCGAGAGCCAGTCGCGGACGCTTGCTGGCGCCGTCCGCAGATCCAACAAGAAGAGTGGTTTTCCCAGGGAACCCAGCGCTTGCGCGAGGGTGCCGCGAGGTGCGGCGCCGAGCAACATGGCCTTCCGCTTGGATACACTGCCTTCCGGCAAGTACTCGAAGGCGAGGAACGAACCTCGCTCGAAGGTCGTCCCGAGCGCGAAGTAGTCCACGCCCCATAGCTGCCGCAAGCGCTCGCCCAGGTCTGACCAGTCGGTTGGCTTGACCCCCACATGCGCATTGTGCGCCGACAACATGAACCGCGTGCCGGGGGGGTAGCTGGCGACGATCTGGCCGACGTTGTTGGCCAGATGCTCGTCTCGTGTCAGCGGGTCCATGAAAATCCTTCGAGCATGGCGCACCTGTTCGACGTGCCGGCGCGCTAGGGCCCATTTTTCCTTGCTGGTTTGAGCCGTCCAGGCCTTTCTGCTGGCGTCGATGCGCGCGAGGAGCTCATCCAGACCCTGGCCCACGCCGTCTTCACCCCATGCGGGCGAGTCCTGAGTCTGAAAGCGTGAAAGGAGCTTCTCGTTCTCCTCCGCTCGACCCGCATCCACCACCTTCAGGTATCGCAGTGCTGGCTCCGCTTCATCCATACCGACCACGTCGAAGCCCTGGAGCTCAATTTTCTGCGCGTGCCCGGGATTTTCGTTGTAACGGCGCATCCAGCGCAACGTGTCGACCCATTCTTCGGTCCATTCCAGGTGCCGCACGATATCGAGCACCTCGCCTTTGCCATGAAGCACGTAATCGTTAGCCGCAAGGCAACTACCCCAACCATGCTCGACCGCGAGCACGCGAAAACCCATTTCTAGGACCAGAAACTCGAGCAGACGGTGCTTCAGACGGAAGAACTCTACTGACCCGTGCGTCGCTTCTCCCACGCCCACGAAGCGCGCGGAGCCGATCATTTCGCGCAGCGGCTCGAGGTCGCGCATGCCTGTTCCGGGCTCCGTACCAGCCAGGACGAACGCCTTGCTCTCGAGCCAGCTACGTAGCACGTCATCCGCAGGTCGCGGCGCTGGCGCAGCCCCCAGCTGCGCATTCAGGCTAGACCTGTAAGGCTGGATCGTTTTGTGAAACCGCGGGCGCGGTGGCGCGTCGACCACCACCAAGTACGGTACCCCACCCGGCACCTCGAGCTCGTAGTGACCCTGCACGTCGGTGTGTGCGACGTAGATGTCACCTCTTCGTTCGCTGAAACGGACGAGCTGCACGATCGCCCCCGCGATCGGCGCTCCATTCGCTTCGGTCACGGAACCATCGACCAGGAACCCTGGCGAGCCGAGCTCGATCGTCACTACTTTCGCAGTGCTCTCATCTGAGACGCTTACGACGCCGCCGTACCCTCCCGTCAGGCCAGTCGCATGTGCTGTCACGGCATAGGTGCCGGGAGCCACCTTCTCGAACCTGAACAGGCCATCTTCGCCCGACGTCGAGGTAACGGGCAACGTGGTGCCGTCCCATGCACTGAGCTCGAATTTGGGAATGAGCGCCACCAACGCACCAAAAACGGGTTTCCTGCCCGCGTCGAGCACACGTCCAATGACCTTGGCTGGGGTTTGCCCCACCGGCACGGCGGTGCCGACCGCAGCCTTGGGTGGAGAGAACGTGGCTGGCGCGCAGACGGTGGCGCTGACCGACACGACGATCACCGCGAACCAACGATAGGCCGTCACAATTTGCCAAGAGCCACGCGTAACCCAAGCTCAGGGTTTCAACGTGCCTTCCGGCCAGATGCCGAGGCCGATGCGCATGCGCGTCTGCTTCGGGCGGCGCACGTCGAAGCCGACGAAGAAGGAGTTCTTGCGGCGTTCTGCGAAGTCGATGCCATCCCGGCTGAGCAGCGGAGGGCCGTCGCTTCGCAACAGGACGTAGAAGGTGCGCTTCGCTACCATGATGAAATCGGGCGCATCCAGCGTGGCCAGCTCCGAGTCGAACATCAGGCTGACCGGGACCCGGTCCCCCTGCCTGAATTCGAGCACGGCTGGCAGGCTGCTCAGCTTTTGAAACGCGTCGGCACGCTGGCTGCCGTTCAGCTCCGCGAGTGTGACGCGAGAGGCATTCGCCGCAACTTGGTTGGGCCCGGCGCAACCCAGCGCGAGGAAGCAGAGCAGACCCAGCATGCTACGCAGGTAGTGTTGGCTCACTCGCGCCTCCAACTGACGCTGTCCGTCGCCGTGACGGTGTTGCCAGCAGCATTGCCGAGCGCCTGGACTTGGTTGTCCCCCAGCTCGAGGGGTACCGCAGCCCAGCGGAAGATGTGGTTCGCGGAGGTTTGGGCGGGTAGCGATGCCCCGTTCACCGTGAGCGTCACCGTCTCTAAATTGGAGTACACCTTGACGTCGATGCTGGGCGTGGTGCGGGGGTTGAAACGCCGGCTGGTGATGTACACGAGCGGCTCCTCGGACCAGTTGGCCTTATACCAATAGAAGGCATCCTTCTTGGTCACGCGGTCGTAGCTGATCAAGCCTTTGTCATTGCGCCCGGGGGCGTCCCCTTCATTTCGCGTGTCGGAGGCGAAATCAAACATGTTCCAGACGTATTTGCCCCAGACGAAGGGGCGCGCGGCAAGTTGTTGCCAGGTCGCCTCGTGCAAGGCCGATTGATATTCCTCGGGGTGGAAGAGCGCTGTGGGCGCGGGCTGCAGCGGTGGATCTTGATGTTGGCTGACGCTGGCGCCGGCGCCGTATTCACTCAACGAGAAGCGCAGCGCCGGTTGGGCCCGATGCAGCGTATCTGCCCACAGGCCTACCTGGTCGTAGTTGCCCATGTACCAGCCGAAGTAATAGTTGTAGCCGACCACGGCAGCATGGGAGGTGAGCGTGCTGGTGTCTCTACCGCAGCAGTGCGCATAGCTGGACAGGCGCGAATCGTCCTCGCTCACGGCCAACGCACCTAGCTCAGCGAGGAGGGTGTTGGTGGCGTCGTCGTCGGTGCGTTGCTCGTTGCCAATGCCCCAGAGCATGATCGACGGGTGATTATGGCTCTGACGAATCAGCTCGATGAGCTGCTGGCGTGTATTGTCCGTGAACGCCTGGCTATCTGTGATGGCGTCCACGAGCGGGATCTCTGCCCAGACCAGCATGCCTTCGCGGTCACAGAGGTCATAAAAATACTGGGCCTGCTGGTAGTGAGCCAGGCGGATGGCGGTGGCGCCCATCTCGCGAATTAGCGCCATGTCTTCGTCGTGCTCCGCGTTACCGATGGCCCAGCCTTTGTCGAGCCGATCCTGATGGCGGTTGACACCGTGCAGGTCGAGCGCACGACCGTTGAGCGTGAAGCCCCCGTCCGCGTCGATGGAGAAAGAACGAAACCCCAACGGTTGCGTGATTGTGTCCGTGACCACGCCGTCCCGCAGGGTTTGCACGCGAGCCGTGTACAGGTAAGGGTCGCTGCGCCCATCCCACAGGTGTGGGTTTTCGATGTTGCCGCCGAGCGTCACCTCGGCGACCTCGCTCGAGGGCACCGCGACCTGGGTCGAGAAGCGAGTCACTTCGCTGCCCCCCGCATCCAGCACCGATACCACGACCTCGGCGTCTTCTGCCGTCGGACCGGAGTTGGCGACCCGCACCCGCGCCGAGAAGTCGGCGGAACTAGCGCTCACGTTACCGGTGCGCAAATACGCGCCGGATGCTGCATGGTCGCTGACATCGACGTGGAGGTTGTCCGTGACGAGCAGATGGACGTCTCGATACAAGCCCCCAAAGAAGGTGAAATCGGCCACGAGCGGTGACACGTCCGGGACGGCGCTGTTATCGACCTTCACCGCCAGCACGTTCTCTCCTTCGACCAGCGCGGCCGTTGCGTCGACGCGAAAGGCTGAAAACCCGCCCCGGTGCTGTCCGAGCAGCACGCCGTTCAAGTATACGTCGGCCACCGTATTGGCGGCGTCGAACTGCAGGTAGGCACGCCGCCCAACCATGTCCGACGGTACCGCCAGCGGTCGGCGATACCAACCGATGCCGCGATGGTAATCAGAGCCCCCATCCTGCCCGTCGAGCGCATTCCAGGTATGCGGCACCGCGATATTGGCCCACGACACATCGTCAAAACCGGGCACCTCTGCACCGGCTGCGTCGGACCTGAGAAAACGCCAACCGTCGGTGAGCAGGATATCGATGCGCCCCGCATTGGCGGGGACCCCGCCCGGCCCGTTACCGGCAACTCGATCCGAGCTGCAAGCCCAGGCAAAGCTGCAAGCCGACAGAAGCAGCAGAAGGCTGCGAAAACGTCGAGTCCGGAAACATCGAGTCAGTAAGGTGTGCCAGTCTGCCATGGGAGCGGTGTAGTTTCGCCGCTTCCTGTCAGGCACACAAGGCCTGTGTTTAGCCGTCCTCGTTCCGGATTCATTGCAGGGCGAGCACCACCAGAGACTTCGGTGGCAACCGCACGCTGAGCGCCGCAGCCTCCAGTGAGAACCCCTCAAAAGCCTCAGGCCTTACCACGTCGGGCTCTTCGAAAGTATTGCGCGAGCTCATCAGCGGGGCGGTCAGCACCCGACCGGTGACATCCCTGAGCCCGGGCTTGACGGCCAATGTGGCGGCATGGCTCGGGTGCAGGTTGACCAGGGACAAGTGGACGCGACCCGAAGCCTCCCGCGAGGCCGAAGCGTGCAGCATGGGCACGGATCGCTCACCGAGCGTGTAACGCGGCGCCCGAAGCTCCACTGGGATGAGCGTTTGCCCCTGATGCACCTTGTACATCTCGAACGCGTGATAACTGGGCGTGAGCAGCAGCTCGTGCTTGTCCGTCAGGATCATCGCCTGCAGCACGTTGACCGTCTGTGCGATGTTGGCCATGCTGATGCGGTCGCAGTGCTGGTTGAAAATATTCAGGTTGACGCCGGCCACGAGGGCGTCGCGCAGTGTGTTGAGCTGGTAAAGGAAGCCAGGGTTTGTCCCGGGCTCGGCGTCGTACCAGGTCCCCCACTCATCGATGACCATGCCGACTTTTTTTTGCGGGTCGTGCCTGTCCATGATGGCCGCGTGCTGGGTCACCAGCTCTGCCATTTTCAGGGTATTGACGAAGGTGGAATGCCACTGGTCTTCCCCGAACTCGGTCGATGATCCCTTGTGCTGCCAGTCGCTGGTGGGCAGCGTGTACCAGTGCAGTGACAGCCCGTGCATGTGCCGGGCGGCATTGGCCATCAGCACCTCGGTCCAGTTGAAATCGGGGCCATTGGCGCCGCAGGCGATGCGCTGCACGCGGTTGCCCGCGTAGTTTTTTACGAACGTGCTGTAACGACGGTAGTTGTCTGCATAGTACTCTGGCCGCATGTTGCCTCCGCAGCCCCAGCTCTCGTTGCCCACACCAAAGTAGGGCAGCTTCCACGGCTCCGCGCGCCCGTTCTGGCGGCGCAGGTTGGCCATTGGGGAATCGGCGTCGCTGGTCATGTACTCGACCCACTCCATCATCTCGTGCACGCTGCCGCTGCCCACGTTGCCGCAGACATAGGGCTCGGCGCCGATCTGCTCGCACAGGTCCATGAACTCGTGCGTTCCGAAGTGGTTGCTCTCCACCACACCGCCCCAGTGCGTGTTGATCATCTGGGGTCGCTGCTCGCGGGGGCCAATCCCGTCCCGCCAGTGGTACTCGTCGGCGAAGCACCCGCCCGGCCAACGCAACACCGGCAGCTGGAGCTGCTTCAGCGCTGCCACCACGTCCTTACGGATGCCCCGTGTATTGGGGATTGACGAGCCCTCGCCAACCCACATGCCTTCGTAGATACAGCGGCCCAAGTGCTCGGCGAAGTGGCCGTAGATGTTGCGGTGAATGGTCGCGCCGGGCCGGTCGAGGCGGAGCGCGAGCTCCGCCGCAGCGGGATCCGCGTGCGGGGGTGGGGCGGGTTTCGTCATGGGGCCATCATCCGACACTCAGGGCCCAGGTGTCGACGATCTCGATCAGTAGCTTTTTGCGAAGACCACTCGCTGCTTGCTCGGCTGTTTGCAGACGATGCACTCACCATTTTCCAGTAGGTGCTTGGCGCCAGCACTGTCAGCGATCTGAGTCGGAATGCAGCGGATGGTGACCTTCAAGTCGTCCTTGATCTGGCTTTCGCAGCCCGGCGAACCGCACCAGTGGCTGAGCGCGAAGCCGCCGTGGATCTCCGGTCGCTCCGCGCTTTTCGGGGTGAAGAAGGCGTCAAACTCCGGGCGACTGTCGATGGCTTGGGTGTGAGCGTCGCGCAACTTCAAGGCCCGCTCCCACAGCGACTGCTGAAGCTCCGCCAGCAACGCGGGCACGCGCTCCGGTAAGGCAGCGAAGGGCACGATTTCCTTCTCCTTCGGGGGACGGTCTCGGCGCGCCACAGGAACGCTGGCCGACGTCACATCCCGCGGTCCGACCTCGATCCGGAGTGGGACGCCCTTCTTGATCCACTCCCATTGTTTGTCGCCACCGCTATTGTCTCGCAGATCCACCTCTACCTCGATGGACCGCTCGCCGAAGCGCCGCTGGCGCAAGCTAGCAGCAAGCTCAGCGATGGCCGCCAGGATGGCGGGCTTGGTGTCATCGCCGCGGAATACAGGCCAGATCACGACGTGGGCGGGCGCCACGTGCGGCGGCAACACCAGACCGTCGTCATCCGCGTGTGTCATGATCAGCGCGCCGACCAGGCGGGTCGAGACCCCCCAAGAGGTGGTCCAGGCCAGCTGTTGCTTGCCTTCCGCGTCCAAGAAGCGAATGCCGCTCGACGCTGCGAAATTTTGGCCGAGAAAATGCGACGTGCCGGACTGCAGCGCCTTCCGGTCTTGCATCATGGCTTCGATGGCGAAGGTCTCGACGGCGCCAGGGAAGCGCTCACTCGCCGTCTTTGGGCCGGTCACGACCGGCATGGCCAGGTATTGCTCGGCAAACGTGGCGTACACGCCGAGCATCTTGGCGGTTTCTTCCTCGGCTTCGGCCTGGGTGGCATGAGCGGTGTGCCCTTCCTGCCACAAAAACTCGGTCGTGCGCAGAAACAGGCGAGTGCGCAGCTCCCAGCGCACGACGTTGGCCCACTGATTGATGAGCAGCGGCAGGTCTCTATAGCTCTGCACCCATTGCGAAAAAGCCGCGCCGATGATCGTCTCCGAAGTCGGACGGACGATCAGCGGCTCCTCGAGCTTTGCCTCGGGATCTGGGACCAGACCGCCGTCCTTGCCAGCCACCAAACGGTGATGGGTGACCACCGCACATTCTTTGGCGAAGCCCTCGACGTGCTCTGCCTCTTTCTCGAGAAAGGACAAGGGAATGAACAATGGGAAGTAGGCGTTCTTGTGGCCGGTGGCCTTGAACATGCCGTCGAGCACACGCTGCATGTTCTCCCAGATGGCGTAACCCCACGGCTTGATCACCATGCAGCCGCGCACGGGCGACGTCTCGGCCAGGTCGGCCGCGCGCACGACCTGTTGAAACCACTCCGCGTAGTCTTCGGCACGCGTGGGTGAAATGGCTGACTTTGGGGGGTTGTTCTTGGCCACAGGAGCTCCGGAGCCGCGGTATACTCGGTTTCACTCGAGCCACAAGCGCGGTCGGACCCCACGGCCTGGGGCCAGGGAAATGAGTGGGCGCGGCTCAGTCGAGGTGGGCCACGCAGAACACCTTGGCGCTCACCCAGGGGTAGTCGCTGGTGGAGCCCGTGGCTGGGCTCGCGATCCGGAGGAAGTATTGGCCAAGGCGGTTGCCACTGCTTCCGGTGACGCCGATCGGATGCGACACGCTGTGCGCCAGATCAAAGCCCACATGGTCGCCCGCTTCGAGGGACCAGCTCTCCAGATCCAGATCGGGTGCCGCGACCAGGAGCTCGACGGCGTACCCACCTGCGGTGGGCACGGCCAGATACTGGGAGGCATCCCAGCTGCGCTCGCGGTCGCCTCGCGTATACACGTCGCCCCGCACCGGCTCAGTCTGCCCTTCGATGGGCGCACCAAGCATGTACTGCTTCGCCCCCACCGCGTCGTAACCCGTCGTTGCGAGCACGCCGTCGTGGTCCACGTAGACCTCGACACCATCTCCTTGCCAGATGGGGGCAGTGACGTCGGCGGGGTTCAACTCGGTGTCATCGACTTCGAGGAAGAAATAGAGCCCCGAGGGGAGCCACGCCGCGGCGAAACGCATGGCATTGCCCGCCGGGGGGCCATCAGGCCAGCCCTGGGGGATCACAGCCTCCAGAGTCAGCCCCGGCTCGAGCGTCCCATCGAGAGTCGGAGCCTGCCCCAATCGGGGCAGCGCGGCGCAAAAGCCGGTGGCATCGGGCGGTGGAATCGGCGCCGGCCCCGCGGCGTCGGCGGCGTCGACCCCCGGTTGTCCCGCGTCTAACCGCTCGACCTCGTCCGAGGCGTCCGGCTCGAGTCGTGGGGTCGGCGCCGGATCGATCGGATCAACAGGGGCGGTCCTGGGCAGCATGGGATCCGATAGGGATGGATCGTCCTCCGCCCGCACCGGCTCCGTCGAGACGGGCGTGCAGCTCAGAGCACCCAGGCTGGCGATGAGTGCCGCCGCCTCCGCGCACACGCGCGCCGTACCCAGCCTGTTCCGCTTCGATACTCTCCGGAGGATAGGGGCCATGCATTAACTGAACGACTCAAAGTCACGAGCCTTTGAGCGCATTTCAGGGGCAGCGGCAGCGCTGGGGCTCGCGCTAGTCGTGCCATGCACTGAGCTCGGGGTGGGTCACTGCCCTTGTAGGTGCCGGTGACCCTACTCCGAGAGCCGCCTGTGCATCACTGTGGAGCGCCGCGGCGTTCGCAGCCGAACTCGACCACTAGCCGGGCCGAGACGTCTTGCTGAACTTGCCCGCAGGTGTTCGTGCAGAGCACGATCGATGCAGGCGCTTGTGCATCGTCGTAGCGCCACGCATTGTCCCTGTTGCAATTTGGATCATAGGTGAGTGGAACGTCACCGGCGCTCCCGCTGCCGTAGGTGACGTTCACTTGCTCCGGGATGAAATCGGTGCCCGTCGGCGGCAGCGGAATTTCGATGTTGCAGGAAACGGCGACGCCGCGGATCTCGTCGATGGCCGCTTTGAAGTCGGCTTCAGTCTGCGCAGGATCACCCGTGGCGATGATGAAGGCTTGGTCCGTCCCGCCCGCTGCCGCGATCAAGTTCAGGTTGTCGAGGTTGTTGTTCCCGTCTGCGTCCACAGGGTCGGTCACGCCCACCACGAAGGTCATGACTCCCGAGTTTCGGACTGCATCCACCACGGGTTGAATCTCATTGTTGTCGCAACCCGCAGGCACGCCATCCGTGACGAACACGACGGCACTCACAGCGTTCGAAGGTGCATCACTGATGCTTTGTAACGACGCGACCGTCCCGTTGAAAGCAAACAAGCTGGGCGTGGAGCCGCGCCAGGTGTCGCTCCCGAGCGTATAATTGAGCCCGTCGATGGCTGCTGCAAAGGCTGGTGAAGGCAGCAGCCTTTGCGGTACATCCGGGACGAGATAGGCCGCGTCGGTGCAGCGCGTAGCCTCATCTGCATCCGGAAAGAAGGTCATCGCAGCAGAAATGCCTGCCGACTCGTGCTCGGCAAAAAAAGCTTTCGTGGCGGCCACGACGGGACCCCACTTGGTATTGTAGCGCAGCTCGTTGTTGCCACCCATGCTGGCCGATACGTCAAAGGCAAACCCGAGGTAAACGCGACGCAGCTCGCTCGCCGCGTTCCGCGCCGCGCACACGACTTCAATCTCACTCGTCGGCTCGTCCGAGACGCCGAAATCGGGTTGAGTTGCTGAGCCTTCCCCGCCCAACATGGCTGCTGCGGGCGCGTCGTCCTCTGCCATTGGCATCAGGGCGGGCAGCTCGGTCCTGAATGGCGGCGGCGACCCCGAGGGATCCGGTTCATCAACTTTGCTGCTGCAGCCCAACGCTACCCCGGCGGCCGAGGCCGCCCAAACCACCGCTGAAAGCTTTACATGCGCCATGCCCGTACAGCGATCGGGCAAATCGCACCAAAAGTAAATAGATCTCGATGACTTACGGACCTGCTCAAAAGCATGGGGAAAAAATTCTCAGAACCGCGCACCAAAGCTTCATGAAATTGCGCACCGCGTTTAAGTTGTGATGGGCTCGTGTTGTTTGCATTGCTCAGCCGCGTCGGCAAAACGGCGCAAGGCACCGCCAGCCCCAAGTGTTTCATCGCGGATCACTGGACCCGCGTCATGGGCGCGCGGGGCGTCGTCGCGATAGCTCGGACTTCTGAGACCCAGCGCTCGAATCGACGCTGGCGACGCGCAGCTATGACGAACGCGCAGGTCGACGGCAACCGCCCTGTGTGTCGAGGCTGCTTCGACATTTCTGCTCCAAATAACGACCACCACGGGCCGCCCGCCAGCGCTGCGAGGCCGAATACGCGGAGACAAACTCGCGGTATTGCGAGGGTTTTTTGCAAGCTCGCGGTTCGGCCGAGCTAAAGCGATTCGGGCTTGATCTCATGGAACCGAGGCACCAGGGCCGGTATGCTGGCCACGTGTGCACCGCCGCATCGATGATGAGCCGACCCTTGCTGAGCTGCCTTCGGCAGGCTCGGGAGGAGTGCGGTCTCATTTTTATGAGCTTGTTTTTGGGGTGCTTCCCGCTCGAAGACACCGCGACCTATACGGCCGGGCGTTCCACGAGCAACCCTCCCAACTTCTCCGAAGTCGAGACGCCTGACTCAGGCCTGGAGCTTCCGCTGGACGTCGACAGTTCAACTCCGGCGGAGGGGATGGACCCCATGCTGCCGCTCGTCGATCCTCCCGGTGATCCAGACGCCGGGATGACACCGCCGGCCTCCGTTGACGCTGGCGTGCTGCCGTTCACGTGTGAGGGGCCAGGTGAGTTTGCGGGCGTCGGCGGTCAAGGTCGCTACCGGGAATCTGTTGCGACCGCCACCTGGTTCGGTGCGCAAGATGACTGCCAGGCGTGGGGCGGCGACCTGGTGGTGATCGAGTCCCAAGCAGAGGACACGTTCTTGACCGCGCGCATGACCGACGACATCTGGATCGGCGCCCATGATCGGGGTGTCGAGGGTACGGTGGTCTGGGTCGATGAGCAGCCGTTCGTGTTTGAGAACTGGGGCGAGGCGCAACCGGACGATTTTCAGGGGCAAGAAGATTGCCTCGAGAAACGTTTGGTGGAGGGTGGTGCGTGGAATGATCGCCCGTGTGGCGGTGACCCGCAGGCGTACCTCTGCGAACGTTGACGGGCGATGATGCCGGTTTGCCAGCATGCCGAGCAATGCCCCGGCTGCCCCCTGATGGCTCGGCCGTACGCGGACGGGCTGGCTGTGAAAGCGGAGCGGCTCGGTCGTGCCACCGCTCGTTACCCCGACCTCGGCGGCGTCATTGCCGAGGCAGTGACCGCGGCCGACAGCGTCACCGAGTATCGAGTCCGCGCCAAGCTGGTCACTGATGCCGAGGGTCGATTGGGCTTGTTCGCGGCGGGCAGTCACGACGTCATCGATACGCCGGGATGTCGGGTATTGGCTCCGAAATTGGCCGAGGTGGCCAGCGCCTTGCGCGCGCTTCTGCCGCTGGAAATCAGCCTGCGGGGAGTGGACTTGCGGTTATGTGACAGCGGTGTGCTGGTCTGCCTGATCGCCGTCGGGCGACCGGATCCGAGCGCGCTCGAACGCTGCCGTCGCCAGGTGATCGAACGCGTGCCTCACCTGGTCAGCTTGGCCGTGAGCTTCACGCGCCCGGGCAGCGTGCAACTGTTGGGCTCGGAGCTCGAGGTGTTGGACGGTAACGACGCCGAGCCGCACCGGCTGTCGCCGGGTGCGCCGTGGCACTTTGCGTCGCACGGCGCGTTCACTCAGGTGCACGCCGGGCAGACGGCGCGCCTGCACGAGCGCATCGAGCAGGTGCTGCGCACGCGCTTGGCTGGGCTCGAAGGGCGCCGGGTGCTCGAGCTGTATGCCGGGTCGGGGGCGCTCGGTTTGCGGTTGGCAGCGAAAGGCGCTCGGGTGAGCGCGGTCGAGTGCTTCGAGCCAGCGCTGGCGCGGCTTGCGAGCGCGGCGGCGGCGCAGTCGCTTCGGATCGAGACGCGGGCCGCGGACGCTGAGCAGTTCCTGCGAGAGCTCCTCGAAAAGCCGCCGGCTGAACGCGCTCTCGACGCCCTGCTCGTGAACCCGCCGCGGCGTGGGCTGACCCCGGGCGTGCGCCGTGCGATTGCAGCGCTCGGCCCGAAGCTCGTGTTGTATGTCTCGTGCGAGCCCGAAACGCTGGCTCGGGATCTCGCCCACTTTTCGACGCTGGGCTGGGCCGCGGCGAGGCTTCAACCCTTCGACATGATCCCGCTGTCGGATGCCGTCGAGTGTCTGGCGGTGCTAGAAGCAGGGGCAAAAGCCGTGCCCCAGGTGCTCTTCGAGGATGAGCGCTCGCTTGCCTTGTTCAAGTCGCCATTCCAATCCACGACGGGTCTCACTGACCTTACGCCGGTGCATCGGCTCGACGTGGGCACGAGCGGGGTGTGCTGGTTTGCGCGCCGCCCCGAGGACGTGGCGCCGTTGGCTCGGGCTCTGACCGAGCAGACTTACCTGGCGCTAGCCGTGGGCGTTAGCAACAAAAAGGGCAAGATCATGAAGCCGTTGGCGGAGGGCCGCCAGCTCCGGAGCGCCCTCACTCGTTACCGGCGCCAGCGTGTGATCGGAGGTCATAGCTTGCTCGAGCTTCAGCCTGCGCACGGGCGGAAGCACCAGCTCCGCCGGCACCTCGCGGCGATTGGGCACGCCATCCTGGGTGACGTTCAGTATGGCCAAGCCGCGGCCAATCGCCACTTCGAACACCGGCACGGCCTCGACCGTCCATTTCTGCATTGCTCGTCGCTACGCATCGAGCTCGGAGCGGGCCCGATCGAGATCCGTGCCGAATTGCCCGGCGACCTGAGCGCTGTGCTCGCTAGTCTGAGCAAACATAGCTCATGACCTGGGCGCAGCTGGCGGCGTCACGCCGCCGCGGGCCCGTTGGCGCCATAGCTCGGCCAACAACACGCCTGCAGCGACTCCAACGTTCAGCGACTCGATGGCGCCCGACCCGGCAATACCCACCAACACATCACACTCTGCCTTGATGCGTGGGTTCAAGCCCTCGCGTTCGTTGCCGAGCACGAGCACGGCCGGGAAACGTGGCAGCAGGTTGACAGGGTCGACGGCGCTGTGGCTGTCCGCGCCGATGATACAGATTCGACTGGCCTTGAGCCGGCTCAACGTATCAGCGAGGTCCGTGGTACGCGTGAACTGCATATGCTCGGCGCCCCCCTCCGCCACACGCAGGGCAAAAGGTGGCAGCCCGGGGTGCGGCGCTGGCGTCCCCAGAATGGCGGCGCCCACGCCAAAGAAGGCGGCACTCCGAACGATGGCGCCAATATTCTGTGGATTGCGCACGCGATCGAGCGCGACCGCGGTGCCCTGAGTCGCGACCAGCCACGCAGCCAGCTCCTTCGGCGGTAGCCAACGTCGCGGCTTCACGTCGAGCACCAGCCCTTCGTGTTGGCTCGACTGAGACCTACTCGCGAGCTCCTTGTCGCTTTCCTCCCGGCACGGCACGTTGGCACCCGCGGCCCAGCCGAGCAGCTCCTGGATTTCGCTGCGCACGCTGCTCTGGAACGCGATGCGCCGAATGTCGGCCCTGCGGCGCTGAAAGACGGCTAGCCCGCTGCGCAGCCCATACAAGATTTCGTTAGGCTCGGCTGCGGGGGGCCGGACACGAGAACCGTGCTGCATCGAACCAACGGTCAAGCATCCAGGTGATTGAGAGACCCGAGGAAGTCGCCCTTGCCGACTTCGACACCGCCCTGGCGCAGCAGGTTGTATGCGGTGACCACGTGAAAGAAGAAGTTAGGAATCTGGCGACCGAACAGGTACTCGTCGGCGGCCAGGGCTTTGTTGGGCGGATAGGGGACCTTCACGACCGTCTTGGCAGTTACTTTCTCGAAATCCGCAGCCGAAAAGCTGTCCAGGAAGGCCACGCAGCGACCAATGCGAGCGCGTAGCTCCTCCAGCGTGGTTTCGTTGTCTTCGAATTTCGGAGCCTCTTTGCCGGAGAGCGAAGCGGCTGCCGCTTTGGCCATGTCGGTGGCGATGCGGATTTGAGCCGTGAAAGGCAGCATGTCGGGGAACAGCCGGGCGGAACAGAAGTTGTTGGCGTCGAACTTCTTTGCTTCGGCATGGCTCACGGCCTTACCGATGATGGTGTCCAGGTTCTTCAGCGAGCGGGCAAACTGGCGAATCGCGAGATAATACATTTTTCTTCCCTTGGCGTCTTGAAAAGGGCCCCTCGCCCTCCCCAGCGTTGGCGGACTCTAGTCGCCTCTCGAACCTTTGAACAGCGAGCTTAGGTTAGGACGCCACCTTTGACGACTCGAACACCCAGATCAGCACGGTCAACGCGGCTACTTTGGGCCGGACCTGCGTCACACATCCATGCCCGACACCTCGGGACTCAGCCGGCGCGTCCCCGGGGTCGAAGCTTGGTTTCGTGGGACGAGAACCCGATCAGCGGTTGCCACAGTGCGCGCTCTCTCGTTCGACGAGCGCGCGCAGATTCTTGTTTTGACGGCTGGCGGCTTGGGCGCGGCTGACGAGGTCGCAGGCCAAAGGCCTGTTTTGCGCCGCGAGCGCCGCTTCGATCGCGAGCGCGTAGGCGCGCCCGGTCGGGCGCAGCGCGAGGTTTTCGGTGGCGAGCTCGAGCGCACGGGGCGGATCGTGGCCGGGACCGCTGAAGAACTCTGCCGCGTGATCCAGAAAAGCCGCGCGGTGTTGTTTCAGTAGCTCGTCGTAGCCGGCTCGGGCTCGCCCGAGCAGTTGTTGGCCAGGGGCGTCATTGGGATTGGCGTGCGTGAGTAGCTCGCCCAGGTAGCCGATCGGCTCTGGGTCGTTGGTTTGAGCAATCAGGCGCTGGAGTCGCTGTATGGCGGCTTCAGGTTGACCACGGCCCGCTTCGAGCTCGGCCAAATGGACGTTGGCCACGACGTACTGGGGCAAGCGCTGCACCGCTTCGGCGTACAGCGGCAGAGCTCGATCGGGCGCGTCGGCGAGCTCGGCCCACATCACGCCGCGCTGGAACATCAAGTAGGCGACGGGGAAGGGGGAGACGTCGCGGTAGTTGCGAAGTGCCGCGCGGTAGTGATCGTCCGCGGCTTCGAACTCACCGAGCGCGGCTTCTGCCGACGCCCACAGGCTCAGGTGCTCGAGGGTGGGGGAGGTGGTGGCGCGTTGCTGCGCGACCGCGAGGGCTGCGGGCAGCTCTCGCCCCTGCGCGATCTGAAGCGAGACGCGTTGAGTGGCCGTGTCGGCGCCCAACGCATCGGCTTTGACGAGCTCACTCTCGGCTTCGGCGAAGTGGTGCACGGCGCTGAAGGAGCGCGCTCGAAGCAGGTGAGCCTGGGCTTGATCGGGGAATTTGAGCAAGGCGGCATCGGCGAGCTCGTGCACGCGGGCGAAATCGGCGAAGCTATTCAGGAACTGCGTGCGCAAGAGCAGCAGGTCGATCAGCCGCGCATACGTGCTGAGATCGCTCTGCGGCCGCAACAGCTGGCGCTCGAGGGCTTGAATGCGATCGCTCAGGTTACGGACGGCGATGTCGCCGCGCGTGGTGCGCTGCGGCACCGAGGGGCTGGTAGGAAGGGGCGCACCCGAGCTCGAGGGTTTGTCGTTGCACGCCGATGAGGCAGCGAGGCTGATCGCGATCAGCCCCGCCACGACACTGGCCGCGCCCCCCCCTGTATTTTTCAATGCTGGCTACTGCGGAGCGGCCAGGAAGGGGAAATTATCCGGATCGTGGACGGCGTCATCGTTGGCCACGCCGTCGTCGGTGCCCGAGAACAGGCCGGCTGCCAGCAGCGAATAACTTCGAGCGATGACGTCTTCGCCCGGTGCGCGGCCGCCGCCCACGCCGGTAGGCGGCGACACCACTTCCGCCGCTTCCAGCTCCAAGCCCAGGTAGGTGCTCCGAGGGTCGTCGGTGTGCACATAGATCTGATCATCGAGCAGAATGCCCGCGAGCGTGCTGTAACGGCTCTCGCCAACCGCGCCAGTACCAGCCAACAGCTGATTGCCGCAGTTGCCATCCAGTCCGTCTAGAATGGCCAGGCTGGCTTCGACCGTGGCTTTGAAGTTCGCGTCTCCGAGCCGCGACGAGGTATTGTAGTCATCGCGATCGTCGTCTCGGGTGTCCGGAGAAAACGTGGAGACCAGCGCCGCGGTGATGGCGGGCCGCCCCGCGCGGTCGATTTGATCACCGGGATCTGGCCGGTTGTCTCGGCCCAGCGCGCCCGGAACGCTCGCGGCGCCGTCGTCGCTGCAGGAGCCCAAGCTGAGCCCTGCCAGGCCCAGGGCAAGCACGGAAAGCTTCATCAAGTGTTGCATCATGGCTCCTTTCAGTTGCTCGCGTGGGTGCTGGCCCAAACACTGAGCACTGGACCGCTTTCAGTGAGGATCGCGGTGTCTACCTCGAGCACCAGGGCCAGAACGTTCTGACCCGCAAATGTGTTCGAGGCCGGCGCGTAGGTTCCGGTCGACGTCAAGCTGCTCCCGAGCAGGGTCTGTTGTTCGGCGGTGAGCTCCGGGCAACGTTCAGTGTCGAAATCGATGACGTCGGCGCCCACGGCGCCCACGGCGAAGTCCACCGTTCGGGTGAACGCCGTGTAATCCAAGAAGAACGGGTCATCACGCAAGCCGGCGAAGACGCGCATATAGCCCTTTTCACTCGCGATGCCCGCGGGGTTGCTGGGATTGCCCACCACGTAGTCGTCGCCCGCCCAGCATTCGATGTTGGTGCCGTCGATGAACTTACAGGTGATCAGCGTGGTGGTCTGCGCCTGCCCAAAATTTTGCGAGCTTTGCACGTGGAAGACGTACGTCACTGCATCCGAGAAGGTGGCGTCGTCGCCCGCGCCGGCGTTGACGGCCAGCACCAAGTTCAGATTGGGCTTGTCATTGTCCTGCCAGGCGTAGAGGTCGGTGATGTCCGCTGTCGGCTCCGCGCTGCTGGCGGCAGTGGGTGAGTCACCGTGGTCCGCGGCCTGCCCCGCGAAGGGGATGACGGAGACACCGAGCAGCATGCCCAGCGTGCGAATGGGTCGTTTCATAAGCATAATTCCTTGGCCATGGGTGGGGTCGGCGGCTGCCAATAAAGCTCTTTGTGATGGGCCCTGAGCCCTCGGAGGGACGAGGGGGTTGGCCGTGTTTTAGCAGTGTGTTGCGGCGCTTGGCGAGCGCGGCGCAAAATGCAGCGAAAACATGTAGCTAAGTGCCGTGTGGAGCGCGCTCGGGTCAACTGCGAACACGTTTACGCGAGCATTGAGGTATAGAGCGCCGACCAAATGTGCAGCCACGCAAGAAACATACAGGGGTTATCGTGGGAATGAGCCGCCGAAGTCGGGGCTGGCTGCGCTGGCTCCGCTGGTGGGTGGCGGCTGGCCTGGCGTGCTCCGCAAGTAACAGCGCACCCAAGCTGGTGCCGGTGGGCAGCGTCGGGCCGCGGCCGCTCGGGGGCGAGGAAGCGCAGGCGCTGGCGGTCGTGTACGCCGGGCCACGGGGCGCGGCTGCGCTGGGTAGCAGCGTCAACATTCTGTTCAACAAGCCGATGCGCGCGGTGGAAGCGGCTGCTGACTCTGCTCTGCCCAACATCCAAATGACGCCGGCGGTGCCCGGCGCCTGGCAATGGGTGGGCGCGCGGGCATTGACCTTCGTGCCCGCGGCGGGACGCTTGCCGGCGGCCACGTCATTTCGCGTGAGCATTCCCGCTGGGCTGCGCGCGCTCGAGGGCGACCCGCTCAGCTCCCCGTACGAGCTCGAGCTCGAGACGCCGGCTCCAGCGGTGATTGCCACGCAACCGGAGCCCACCGCTACGGGTCAAGAGCCCGACGCGCCGATCGTGCTCCACTTCAATCAACCGGTCGCCGCGAGCGCCGTCGAGCGGGCGGGGCGGCTCAGTGCCTGGCGTGGAGAGGTGGAGGAGCGCCTGGAGTTCAGCGCTCGAGCGCGTCCCAAGGCTGCCAACCTCGTCGAGGTCGTGCCGCGTCGCAATCTGCCCCTCGCGGCCACGATTGAATTTAGAGTCGAGCCCGGCCTCCAGGGCATTGAAGGGCCGCGCCCGCTGACGACGCCTCATTCGCTGCGTTTCGACACGTACGGGCCGCTGCGAGTGGTGGGCGTCAACTGTCATCTCATCCCAGACACTGGGCGTTGCGATCCGGAGGGGTCGCTGTGGGTGGAGCTGTCGAATCCGGTCAAGACTCGCGATTTTCAGAGCCACCTCGGCGTCGAGCCGCCGGTTTCGTTGCTCTGGCCCGAGGAGCTGGATGACGAGAGTCGGTATTTCTATCTGCCGTTGACCGGCTCGCTCGCACCGGCCACTGCCTATCGCATCAGCCTTGCCGCCGGGCTCGGCGATACTCTCGGGCAACGGCTCATCGCGCGCCAGGAACGGCTGCTCACGACGGGGAATTTTTCTCCACGCGTGAGCCTGCCGATCAGCGGAGAGGTGTTTCCTGCTCCGCTGGCGGAGCTCAGCCTGCGGGTGCGGAACGCGCCAGGTCTGCACGTTTTCAGTCAGCGCCTCGACGCTGAAAAGCTACTCGATTATTTTCAGATCCAGAATAATCACGCCGATCGCGGGCGGCTGGCGCAAAGGTTGGGCGCCAGTGAGGTCGTCGTGCCCGGTGCTCTCGACAACCTGATGCACAGTCATCCCATCCAGCTCGGGCCCGTGCTGGGCGTGGCGCATCCGCGGGGTGCGGCCTGGCTCGGCTGGCGTTTTTCGGGCAGCACCATCGACGGGCAATTGGTTCAAGTGACCGATCTCGCGCTGACCGCCAAGTTGTCGGCGCAGGGCTCGCTCGTGTGGGTCACGCGCCTGAGCAACGGTAGCCCAGTGGCCAATGCCAGCGTGGAGCTGTATGGGCGCACGCCCAAAATCTCGAAGCGCTACCAGTCGGATGCGGCCGGGCTCGTGGTCATCCCCGCGGCAGATTTCAAGCCGAGCCTGCGCGAGTATGGAACCGAGGACGACACGCTCTTGTTCGCCCGCCATGAGGGCGACTCGTCCTTCCGCCGGGTCGCCGATTTCTTGCCGCCCTGGCGCATCGAGCCCGCCATGCGGCTCAGCGAGCCAGAGCGGGAGTATGGCCTGTTGTTTTCCGAACGCGGCATCTACCGCCCCGGCGACGTCGTGCGCGTGAAGGGCGTTTGGCGCCGTGAGGCGGCGACCGGAAACAGCGTGCTGCCCGCTCGCAAGCTGACTGTGTTGCTTCAGGACCCGTTTGGCGAGGTGGCGGGCAGGCACGGCGTCGAGACCACGCGTTTTGGCACGTTTGCGCTCGATGTCTCGCTGCCGGGCAGCGCGTCGCTCGGCGGTTGGCGGATCCTGGCGGAAGGCTTCGAGGAAGACTCGCTCGGCATCGAGGTGGCCGAGTACCGTGCCGCCGAGTTCAAGGTGCGGGTCGACCCCGCACAGGCGAGTTACGTCAGCGCGGAGCCGGCGCGCTTTCGCGTTCAAGCGGACTACCTGTTCGGCAGCCCGATGGGGGGCGCCAAGCTCGCGTACGGCGTGACGCGCCAGCGCAGCAGCTTTGCTCCGCCGAAGTCGGCGGGCTTCGTGACCTCCGACGACGCCTACCGCGCGGACCTCGAGCTGGAGGCGCTGAGCGCGGCGGTGTTTGCTCGCGGCGAGGCCCAGCTGTCCGCTGAAGGGGCTCACGAGCTTTCGTTACCGCTCGCATTGCCGGGGCAGACCGGGCCGGAGCAGGTGAGGCTCGACGCCGAAGTGACCGATGTTTCGCGCCAGGCCATCGCAGCCAGCGCCGCGGTGTTGGTGCATCCCGCGAGCCACTACGTGGGCATCGGCGAGCTGGATAGCTGGTTTCAGCGCGCTCCGTCCGTGGTCAACCCGCGCGTCGTGGCGCTCACCCCGGGGGGCCAGCGGCGGAGCGGGCGCAAGGTGTCGCTCGATCTGGTTCGGCGGCGCTGGACCGTCGCCCGCGAAAAAACCGAAGACGGATGGCGCACCCTGTCGCAGCCCGTGGATGAGGTGCAGTCGAGCTGCGAGGTGCAGAGCGCGGCCGAGCCGGTGAGCTGTGAGCTCGCATTGCGCGAGTCGGGCCAGTTTTTCATTCGAGCCAAGAGCAAGGACGAGCGAGGGCGCAGCGCGCAGGCGGCGCTCGGCTTCTATGCCATCGGCCCCGGTCGGGCTGGCTGGGCCGACAATGATCGGCGCAAGCTCGAGCTCGTGCTCGACAAGCCGCAATACAAGGTCGGAGACACGGCGCGGGTGCTGATCAAGTCTCCGTTCGAACGCGCCGAGGCGCTCTTGACCGTGGAACGTGCGGGCTTGTACGAGCATCGGCGTCTGACGCTCGAGGGGCCAACTCCGACCGTCGAGATCAAGATCGACGATCGCTTGCGGCCGAACGCTTTCGTCAGCGTGCACCTCGTGCAAGGCGTGGCCGCCAACGCGCCGGCGGTGCCAGAGAGCAACACGCCGGAGCCCGGCTTCCGGCTCGGGTACGCTGAGCTGATCGTGGATCCAGAAGCACGTCGCTTGGCGGTCAAGCTCACGGGGCAAACCAGCGACTATCGGCCGAGGCAAAAGGTGGGCTTCGATGTGCAGGTCACTCGCGCCGGTGGTGTGCCGCACGCGGCGGAGCTCACCGTGTATGCGGTCGATGAAGGCGTGCTGTCCCTCAGCGGTTATCAGGCGCCGGATCCGGTGGCCATCTTCACGCGCTCGCGGCCGCTCAGTGTCGCAACCCTGGAGAGCCGCGACGCCCTCGGGCGCTTGATCTTGCCCGGCCCCGAGCGCGACAAAGGCATGGACGGTGGGGGTGGCGAAGGGCCTGGCGCGCGCAGCAACTTCCGAACCACGGCGCACTTCGATCCCAACCTGGTCACCGATGCCGAGGGGCGAGCGCGGGTGGAATTCGAGCTGCCGGACAACCTGACCACCTTTCGGTTGATGGCCGTGGCGGTCAGCGAGGACGACCGTTACGGGGTGGGCAGCACGCTCCTGACCGTCAACCAACCCTTGATGATTCGCCCAGCATTGCCCCGTTTCTTGCGAGCCGGGGATCGCTTGGAGGCTGCGGCCATCGTCACGAGTCGAAACCACGACGCGGGTACGGTCAAGGTGAGCGCAACGGTCACGGGCGCCACGCTGCACGGGGCCGCGGAGCAGCAGGTCACGCTGGGCAAGGATGGCTCGGCGGAGGTGCGCTTCACGGTCGAGGCCCCTCGAGCCGGCGAAGCCCGCTTTGCGTTTGCCGTGGCGTCTGCCACGGAAAGCGACCGAGTGGAGCTGGTGCGCACGGTGGCGAGCCCGGCCGCGCTCGAGGCCAGCGCGGTCTACGGCCAAACCGATACAGCCGAGGCCCAGGCGCTCGCGGATCTATCGGCGCTGCGGGATGACGTCGGCGGGCTCGAGCTGCAGCTGGCGGCCACGGCGTTGGTGGGCCTGGACGCAGGGCTCACGCAGCTCGCTGAATATCCGTACGCCTGCACTGAGCAGCTCGCCAGTCGCTTGCTCCCGCTCGGGCCGCTCGTGGGCCTCGCTCAGCGCTACGGCCTCGGGGTGTCGGGCCAGCTACTGCCGCAGCTGGAAGCACAGGTGGGCGAGATTCTGCGACGCCAGCGCGGTGACGGCGGCTTTGGCTTATGGCCGAGCTCCCCCGAGACTCAGCCCTGGGCCTCGGGCTACACGCTCTGGGTGCTCTGGCAGGCCAAACAAGCCGGGGCACGCATCCCCGAGCGGACCTTTCAGCAAGGCGCCAGCTACTTGCGGCAGTTCCTGGGCCAAGCGAGGAAGACGCCAGAGGCCTGGGCCACCGCCGCGTTGATGGTCGATGTGCTCGCCGCACTCGGTCAACCCGATGCGGAGTACGTGGCGCAGCTGTTCGAGCATCGCGCCGAGCTGCCGAGCTTTGCGCTCGCTCTCCTGCTCCACGCCGCGGCGAGCGGCGGCGCCGATACAGGCATCGTCGGCAGCCTGACGCGCGAGCTCGAAGCGCTGATCACGCTGCACGGCAACAAGGCGCAGGTCCAAGAACCGCACCCCGGCGAGTTTGCCGAGCTCTTTGATTCGGAAGCTCGCACCGAGGCGCTGGTGCTCAGGGCCCTGCTCCGCTACAGCCCCGAGCACCCGCTGGCCGCGGCGCTGGCCAAGGGCATCCTGGATCGCAGAATCGCGGGTGGCTGGCGCAGCACACAAGAGTCGGCGTACGCGCTTCTGGCCCTGGACGCTTACCGGCAAGCCCAGGAGCGGGAGCTGCCAGAGTTCGATGCCGCGGTCTGGCTCGGCGAGCGCAAGCTGCTCCAAAGCGCCTTCAAAGGGCCGTCGCTGCACGCCGCCACGCATCGGCTGGGCATGTCGGAGCTGCGCGGCGCTGCCGGACAATTGATTTTCGAGAAGCAGGGCCCGGGCACTTTGTTTTACGAGGCGCGGCTCAGGTACGCGCCGCAGGAGCTGCCCGAAACGCCGCTCGAACGCGGTTTTTCGTTGCGCAAGAGCCAACGCGTGGTGCGACCGGAATCGCTGGCGGAAGCGCTGGGCCGCGTTCCGGAGACAGCGCCGCAGAATCCCACGTTCGCGGGCGGCGACCTGGTGTTGGTCGATCTCGTCGTCGCTGCTCCCACCCTCCGGCATTTCGTCGTGATCGAGGACCCGTTGCCGGCGGGGCTCGAAGCAGTGGATGCCCGGCTTCGCACCACGTCCGCGCAGCTCGACATCGAAGCGCATGCGAGTGAGCTCGATCCGGGAGCCAGCGGCTTTCAGTCGAGCTGGTATCGGCGGGAGCTGCGCGATGACCGCGTGTTGTTCTTCGTCGACCGAATGCCGCCCGGCTTGTATCACTATCGGTATCTCGCGCGGGCTAGCGCGCTCGGTCGTTTCATCGTGCCGCCGACCCGAGCCGAGGAGATGTATCAACCCGAGGTCTTCGGGCGCACCGGCGCGAGCACGGTGGAGGTGCGCTGAGTCGTGGCGCTGGAACGTGCCCAACGCCGTGGGGCCCGCTGGCAACGGCGGTGCCTTTGGGGCTTGCTCTCGCTGCCGCTCTGGCCCCTCATGGCATTGGCCGCGCACGTAGCGTGGCTCGATGCGCCGCTCGAGCCGCTCTTGCCGCAGGCCAGCTTGCGTTTGCTCGATCGCTCTGGAAAGGAGATCGCCAGCGTGCGCGACGCGCGTGGCGAGCTCGTGGAGCCGGTTCGCCTCGATCAGCTGTCGCCGTGGCTGGTGCCCGCGCTGCTCGCGGCAGAAGACGCGCGCTTCTTCGCGCACCCCGGCATCGATCCGCTGGCGCTGCTGCGCGCGACGTTTCAGGCCGTCCGGCACGGCCGCGTCGTGTCCGGAGCCAGCACGATCACGCAACAGCTGGCGCGGACTCTGTTCGTGCGTCCGAGGACCCTGGCGGGCAAATGGCAGGAGCTGGCCCTGGCGTTGCGGCTCGAGCTCGAGCTGAGCAAATCGGCCATCCTCGAAGCGTACCTGAGTCGCGTCAGCTTTGGCCCGCGCATCGTGGGCGTGGCGGCGGCCAGCCGTCACTACTTTGACAAGCCGGCGCAGGCGCTGAGCTTGGCGGAGTCCGCCGCGCTCGTCGCAGTGGCGCGTGGCCCCACACGTTACGACCCCGAGCGCTCGCGCGAACGTCTGCGGCAGCGTCGGGACTACGTGCTCGGGCGCATGCTCGTGCTCGGCTCAGCCGAGCGTGAAGCCGTCGAACGCGCTCAGCAAGCTCCGATTGCATTGCACGCCGGCTACGTCTTACCGGGTGCCTTTCATTTCGTGCGAGCGGTGGCACGGGGCAAGCTCGGCCAGGCGGGTACAGCTCGCGGAGTGCTCGAGTCCACGCTGGACGGGGACCTGCAGCGCGAGGTCGAGGCGATCGTGCGCAGGTTCGGCTCGGGCTTCGCTGCGCACCGCGCCAGCGCCGCCGCCGTGGTCGTAGTCGCGAACGAGGTCGCCGAGGTGCGCGCGTATGTGGGCTCACCCGACTACGCTGCGCGCGAGGCGCTTGGACAAAACGACGGGGCGCTCGCCCTACGTCAACCGGGGTCCACGCTCAAGCCGTTCGTCTACGCGCTCGGCATGCGGGAGCTAGGCTTGCACGTCGCCAGCGTTCTGCCTGACCTGGAGCGACGTTTTACTTCGGTCGACGGCAGCTACCTACCGCACAATCATGATCGGCGTTTCCACGGTCCCGTGCGCCTGGGCCCGGCTCTCGCTGCCTCGCTCAATGTACCGGCGGTCAGCGTCGCAGAGCGCTTGGGCTCCGAGCGCGTCGTCGACTTCTTGCGCAGCGTAGGCTTTGAGCATCTGGACGCGTCGGGTCGAGATTATGGTCCTGCCATCGCCTTGGGCGTGGCTGAGGTGCAGCTCGTGGAGCTCGCCGCAGCTTACTCCAGCCTCGGTCGGGGTGGGGAGTACTTGCCGTTGCGTTTCCTCGAGACCGACCCGACACCAGAGCCGCGGCGGGTGTTGTCCCCGGCGCTGACCCAGCAGATCAGCGCCCTCCTGTCCGACCCTCGCGAGCGAGCTGCCACGTTTGGGCGCGAGGGGCCGCTCGAGCTCGACTTCCCCGTTGCCGCCAAGACAGGCACCTCCAAAGGCAACCGGGACAACTGGGCGGTGGGCTTTACACCCGAGGTGACGGTGGCGGTCTGGGTCGGCAACTTCGATGGCAGCCCGATGTTGAGGTCTTCGGGAGCGACGGGTGCGGGGCCGTTGTTTCATGCGGTCATGCTTGCGGCGGTCCGGGCGTTACAACCCGAGCCGGGAAAAGCAGCGAGGGTGGCGCCGCCAGCGGCAGAGTCGCGGGTGGTGTGCTCGCTGAGCGGAGAGCTCGCGGGGCCGGACTGCCCGCATCATTTGCCGCAGCAGTTTTGGACGCGCAGCGTGCCCGTCGAGCCGTGCAGCTGGCATCGGCGCTCGTGTGCGGATTCCGGCTGCCCCAGCCTCGAGGTGCTGCCGGAACGGTACACGGCCTGGGCTCATGTGAGTGGGCGTCATTTACCCGCACCCCCCGCGGCCGTTGGGGACGACAAGGCGCGGCCGCAGGTTGTCTTTCCGCAGCCATCAGCCCGCTTCGTCTTGGATGACAACCTGAATTCAGAGCAGCAACAGCTTGTCTTGTCGGCTCATGCAGCGGCGGGCTCACGGCTGGTGTTTGAAATGGATGGCACGGAGGTGTGTGAGGTGGCCATTCCGTTCAAATGCCCCTGGCGGTTGCGTCGGGGCCGCCACGAGCTCGTGGTGCGCGCTGGGCGGCGTAATGCTTCGAGTGTTCGGTTTACGGTGGAGTGAGCCCGACGGCTCTTCCCAAGGCCCGAAGACGCCTCGCGCCCCGATGCTTCGCAAGCTGGCGCTCTCCGCAGGCGCGGCCCAGAACCCGATTGGCTTCGGGCGAGTCCTGGACTAGCGGACGTTGCTCTGAGCCGCTGTCTACGATTTCACGGCGCGCACGTGAATGTAGGCGCGCGCCCAACGAGGCACCAGCACGTCCGCCGCGCTCTCCACCGCGTCGACCAGGCGCCGCACCAGGCCGCCCTGGCCCCATGCCCGGCGACCGTAGCTGAAATGAAAGGCCAGACGGTGGATCGGCAGCCCCTGAAACGTTTCGCTCAGGGTCACCTCGAAGCGCGACGCCACGAGCTTTTGGATGAAGCTCGGCGTCGAGCGGAGCTCACCGCGTTCAGCGCGAATGGCGAGCGCGTGTGCCAGGACCAGAGGGTTGTAGCGGCAAGGCTCGAGCACGTCGATGCGACCGTTGGGCGAAAGCACGCGCTTTGCTTCGCGCATGAAGCGATCGGGGGCGTCCAGGTGGTGGATCAAATCGCGCACCAACAGATGATCGAACGCCCCGTCCTCGAACGGTAGCTCGTAGACCGACGCGCACTCGAAACGACAGCTGGGCAGGCGCGTTCGGGCAAATTCGATCTTCTCTGGGAATAGGTCAACGCCCGTGGCGCCAGCGGGCTCACCCAGGTTCAGGAGCGTGGCGCCCTCGCCGCAGCCCAAATCGAGGATTCGGGAGCCCAGCGGCTCGAATGCGGCGCGCACCAACGCCCGCTCGCGTTCCGCCACACCCGGGGTTTCGGTCTGCCAGGCGACATGCGCAGGCTTGGCCTTGCCAAACGCAGATTGTAGAACGTCACCCTCGAGCATGGTCATTTACCGGCGGGGGACGTCTAGCACGAGGTTGAGGCCGCACGTCGCCATGATCGGGCCTGGTGGGCCCAAGTGACGGATATTACGTAGATTATCAGCAGTGGTCCCGATGCCTGGCTTTACTACCTGAGGCGAATCTGTAAGACCTCCGGGTCTCAGGATTCCTTTCGATGTCGCCTGACCCCCCACCCACCCGCGTGCCCATGAGGTCCGAGCCACAGAGCGTAGCGTCGAAGCCGCGCCTCCTGATTTTCGTCATCGCGTACTTTGCGGAATCGACCTTGCGCGCGGTGCTCGAGCGCGTCCCACAGTCCATCTTCGAGGAGTACGACTGCGAGCTTTTGATCGTGGACGACGGCTCCGAGGACCGCACGTTTCATATCGGGCGCGAGTACAAGCAAGAGCATCCGGAGATCCGGATGACGGTGCTGCGTAACGTCTACAATCAAGGCTACGGGGGCAATCAAAAGGTCGGATACTGCTATGCGATCAAAGAAGGCTTTGATTTTGTGGCCATGGTTCATGGTGACGGTCAGTACGCGCCGGAGGAGCTGCCACGGCTGGTGGCTCCGCTCTGTGAGGGCCGCGCGGACGCCGTCTTCGGTAGCAGAATGCTCGAGCAGGGCGCCGCGCTAAAAGGCGGCATGCCGCTCTACAAGTATGTAGGCAATCGCATCCTCACCGGGGCGCAAAACATGCTGCTCGGCAGCAAGCTCTCCGAGTTTCACAGCGGCTACCGAGTCTACGCGGTTCGTACCTTGGGTCGCATCCCCTTCCTCCTGAATTCGAACGACTTTCACTTCGACACCGAGATCATTCTGCAGCTCTTTAACGCCAAAGCGCGCGTGGTCGAGCTGCCGATTCCCACCTATTACGGGGACGAGATCTGCCGCGTGGACGGCCTCAAGTACGCGAAGAATGTGCTCGCCGCCACGGTCAAGAACGCGGTTCATCGCTCCGGGCTGCTGTATCGGCGGAGGTTTGACCCCCATACGACCGACAATAGCCATTACGATCTCAAGCTCGGCTACGCGAGTAGCCACACCTACACGCTCGACGCGGTGCCCCCGGGAGCCAAAGTCATCGACATCGGGTCCGGGCCGGGAGGGCTGGCCCAGAAGCTCGTCGAGAAGGGCTGCGACGTCACCGTGGTCGATCAGTATGCGTCCGCGCTCACGAGCGGGAAGATCCGGACGGTCCAGCAGGACCTCGACGCGGAGCTCACGTTCGATCTCGAGGATCGGGAGTACATTCTGCTGCTGGATGTGATCGAGCACTTGCGCGATCCAGAAAAATTCATCGAGCGGTTGCGCTCGCGCTTCGATCACCGGAAAAAGACCCTGGTCCTCACCACACCCAACATCGCGTTCATCGTTCAACGCTTGATGTTGCTGTTTGGCCAGTTCAACTACGGCAAGGCCGGCATTCTGGATCGCACGCACACGCGCCTGTTCACCTTCCGTAGCATCGCGCACCTGCTACGCGACGCGGGCTTTCAGATCGAGAGCATAAAGGGGGTGCCCGCCCCATTCCCGAAGGTGCTGGGCAACGGCCTGTTGGGTCGGAGCGCCTTGGCGGCCAACCTGGCCCTGATCCGCCTCAGCAAATCACTGTTCTCATACCAGATCTACATTCGCGCCAAGACCACGCCGGACGTCGAATTTTTGCTCCGGGACGCGAAGGACAAGGCGGAAGTGGTCAGCCTCGACGAAGTCCGCGAGGACAGGAATCTGCATGATCGGCGCTCCTCGCGCAGAGTTCACACGCCAAAACGGTGAATCAGTGACGGGATTGCGGCGGCTCGCGCGACATCTCCGAGCCGTGCGCCGCCGCCTCCAGACCGTCAAAAGTGCGCTGAGGCACCGTTTTGTAACTGCAGGCGTAGCCCTAGCGGTAGGGCTCGCTGGGACGGGGGTGTATCTGAACGTCCTAGACCAGGTTTACCCGATCGACACCTGGTTGTTCTGGAGCATGGCCGCGCTCTGGGGCTGGCTGTTCACCTTCAGCCTCGCGTGTGTCTGCATGGGGCAGCTGATCCTCGAGCGAATGCTCCGGCTCGCCCTCAATCCACTCGAGTCGGCGCTGCAGAGCATGTCCGTCGGCGTCGTTGCTTTCGTGATGTGCATGTATCTGGGGGGAGCGCTCGGATTATATGGTCCGGTGTTCGCGGTGCTCTTGCCCTTGGCGTTCACCGCCGCGGGAGCTCGCTCTGGACTGCGCCTGATCGAGCGTTTCCGGGTGGAGCGCTCGTTGGCGAAGCCCATGCGCCCGTTTGCCGCGTTGGTCTCGGCTGCCGGAGTCGGCTGTGCCGCTCTGGTCTACCTACAGGCCATGACGCCCGATTCGCTGAACTACGACTCCACGTGGACCCACCTGGTGATCGCGCAAGATTACGCCAGAAACGGCCGGATCGTGCCACTTCCAGGTAACTACAACATGTGCGTGCCGCACCTCGCGAGCATCATTCACACCTGGGGTTGGACGGTGCCCGGCCTGGGGCGGCCGGCGCTGCGCTGGATGATGGCGCTGCACAACGAGTTTGGATTGTTCGTTTGGACCTTGGTGGGGGTGTCGGCGGGGGTGCGCCGGCTGACGGGTGAGCCCGGCTTGCGCGCCGCGTGGGTCGGGTTCTTTCTGTTCCCGATCATCTTCGTCTATGACAACAACCTCGGAGGGGCTGCTGATCACATCGCGGCGTTCTTCGCCGTACCGATGTTGCTGGCCGCGCTCGCCCTGTGGGAGACGTTCACGCCCAATCGCGCTGCGCTGCTCGCGATCACCGCCGCGGGGGGCCTGCTCACGAAGTATCAGATGGCGTATCTGTTCGTCCCGATCGCCCTCTTGCTTACCGCGCGTTGGGCACTGCTCGCCTTCCGGCTCAGGCGCGGCAGGCCCCTTTCGGGGGATGCCTCCGTCGGTTGGCGTGAGCTCGGGCGAACGCCCCTCGTGCTGTGCGGCGTCGGCGCGTTGCTGGTTGCTCCGCATTTCTTGAAGAACCTGATCTTTTACAATAACCCCGTGTACCCCCTCGCGACGGAGCTCTTCACCGGAAGCTGGCCGACCGTGCCCGGGGGAGCGGACTTGATCCGATACGTCTTCACGGATGACAAATGGAGGCCCAAAGGCAGCGCGCTCGAGAAGCTCTGGCATGCTGCAAAGCTTTTCTTCACCTTCTCCTTCTATCCTCATTATTCGTTCACGAGGAGCGTCCCGGCCATGGGCTCGCTCTTCACCCTGCTCTTGCCGCTGCTCGTGGTGCTCCCACGCGTAGGCCGCATTTGGTTTGGGGCGGTAATGGCGTCGGGGGCAATCCTGATTTGGGCGTACACCTACAACGTCGACCGGAACCTGCAGATTTTCATGCCGCTGATGGCATGTGTGGCCGTGGCCGTGCTGGTCCGGGCCTGGCGGTTGGGCTGGCTCGCCCGCGCGGGGCTGGCTCCGCTGGTATTGCTTCAGGTGGTGTGGGGCAGCGACGCTCTGTTCTATTCCGGGTACGGTCGGCTCGAGAGCTCGGTCAACTTGATTCGAACCGGGTTCGAGGGGAACGCCCACGGTCGTCTAGAGGGGTACCGGCGCACTTTTTTGTCGCTCGAGGCAGCTATCCCTGAGCAGGCTCGAGTGCTCTTGCACACATCCCACGTCTCGCTCGGCATCGATCGCGAGGTCATCCAAGACTGGGCGGGATTTCAAGGGCTCATCAGCTACGACGGCCTCAGGAGCGTTCGAGAGCTCTACGACTACTTCAGCGCGCATGGCATTACTCATATCCTGTTTGAGCCCGGCGCCCGAGGCGCACCCTCCAAACAGGAGGAGATTCTCTTTCACGGCCTCGTCACCGGGTACGCCGAGCCGATGGGGACCTTTGGCCATTTTCGGCTGCTGCGCATGCCCGAGATACCTCCGCCCGACGAGGCGCCGTATCGTGTCGCCATGCTGGGCATGGCGCCGTATGAGGACGGCCTGTACCCAGTCGAAGCCCTCTCCACGAAAGAGGGGCTGCCGGGCAGCCTGCAGCACTATGCCGCGCCGAGTGAGCCAATGCCGGCTGGCCCCGACGTGTGGACCCAGCTCCTGTCTCAGGCCGACGCCGCCATCGTCAACGCGAATGCTCATCCCGATGCGGCGTCCAAGCGGCTTCTCAACCGGCGCTTCAAGGTTGGGGAGCGCTATCACGGCTATTTCACGGTTTATGTCCCCGGCGGAAAGCGTTCCGAATAGCTCCACGCTATAAGGACGTAGTGGGCGAGAGGATGAGTCGATGAAGAAGGCATTGGTTACCGGCATCACCGGGCAAGACGGGTCGTATCTGGCCGAGCTCTTGCTCGCTAAAGGCTACGAGGTGTTCGGGCTGGTGCGCCGTTCGTCGAGCTTCAATACGGAGCGAATCGATCACCTGTACAAGGACCCGCATGAAAAAGGCGTAAGACTGCACCTAATCTACGGCGACCTGAATGACGCGAGCTCACTGAACCAGATCGTTCGGTCGGTCAAGCCCGACGAGATCTACAACCTCGGTGCGCAGAGTCACGTTCGGGTGAGCTTCGACGTGCCCGAGTACACGGCTGAAGTGAGCGGGCTGGGTTGCATCCGCCTGCTCGAGGCCATGCGCGAATCCGATTTGAATTGCAGGTTCTATCAGGCGTCGTCCTCGGAGCTGTATGGCAAGGTTGTCGAGATTCCTCAGCGTGAAACGACTCCGTTTCACCCACGGAGCCCTTACGCCTGCGCGAAGGCCTACGCCTATTACGTCACGGTCAACTACCGCGAGAGTTACGGCTTGCATGCCTCGAACGGAATTCTCTTTAACCACGAGTCCCCTCGCCGGGGTGGGACCTTCGTCACGCGCAAGGTGACGCGCGCGGCCGCTCACATCAAGTTTGGCCTGCAAGACAAGCTGTTCTTGGGCAACCTCGAAGCCAAGCGCGACTGGGGCTTCGCTGGTGACTATGTCGAAGGCATGTGGCTGATGCTTCAGCAGGAACAGCCCGACGACTACGTCCTGGCCACGGGTGAAACCCACTCGGTTCGTGAGCTCCTCGACGCAGCGTTTTCGGCTCTCGATTTGGACTGGACCAAATACGTGGAGATCGACCCTCGATATTTTCGTCCGGCGGAGGTGGACCTACTCCTCGGCGACGCTTCGAAGGCTCGCGCCAAGCTCGGCTGGAAGCCAAAGGTAGGCTTTCACGAGCTAGTCAAGATGATGGTGGAAGCCGACACAGAGGCCGTGAGGAAGCGCATCTACGGCACCGGTGCAACTCGGCCCAGCGGCTTCTCGAGCAGCCAATCGTGATAGAGCCGTAACCCAAACGGGGCCCGCGCGGGGAAATCGAGAAAGCTGGCGGCGATGCGCCCGAAGCCGACGCGCGGCCAGGCCAGCGCGACGTCACCGGGCGTCGTAATGTGAAGGTCGTTGATGCCCTTGAAGCCGATGGCCCGAAAGCCCGCTTCCATCACCCGATTGACGGAGGGCATACCGAGCAAGAACAGGCCACCCGGGGTGAGCACACGATACACTTCGCCGAGCGCCTTCTCGTACTCTGACAAATGCTCGAAGACCGAGAAGGACACCGCCAGGTCGAAGTGGTTGTCCGGATAGGGGAGAGCGTACACGCTGCCCTGCGCTAGCTTCGCGTTCGAGCCTCGGGCTTTCAGGATGCCGTTCACGATTTCGGGGTCTGCGTCCAGGTCGATGCCGTGCAGCTCATCGACACCTGCGGCCAAGGCGAGCTGTACGGCGCCCGCGCCGTAGCCAACCTCGAGCGCGCGTTTGAAGCGCTTCGCTGGCAGCAACCTGAGTCCACGATTGATCCGCTCCAGAAACAGCCGCCCCACGAGCGGGCGCCGGTAGTACTCGATCGGATCGGTGGGGCCGTTCTTGGGGATGCCTTCGAGCATGTGAGGCAAGAGTTGTAAAGTCACGCCCTAGACTCCAATCCTGAGCTTCGTGAAGCCAAACGCAGTCATCTTGAGCAGTAGCCAACCATGGCTGAAGCGATTGATTTTCGTTTCGCCGTAGGTCCTGGCCCGGTAGCGCACTGGCAAATCGACGATGCGCATGTTCAGACGCGAGGCGCCAAACAACAAGTCGAAGTCTCCGAACGGATCAAAATCGCCGAAGAACTTGCGGTTGTTGGCGATGACGTCGTAGTCGCGGCGGTACAGCACCTTGGTGCCGCATAGCGAGTCCTTGATGGGTTGCTCGAGCACCCAGGACAAGGCGCTGGAGAAGAACTTGTTCCCCAGCAGGTTGAGGAAGCGCATCGCCTCGCCTTCCATCGGATATACCAGGCGCACCCCGTTGATGAACTCGCCTCTGCCGCTGACCAGCGCCCGATAGAACTTCGGCAGGTCTTCCGGAGGGACCGTGAGGTCTGAGTCGAGAATCATGAGCACGTCGTACTTCGCGGCATCGAACCCCTTGCGAACGGCGTCCCCCTTACCCTTCCCGTCGCCCTGGAGCACCAGCTCGAGCTCGAGCGGCCCCCGGTATTCGCGAATGACGGCTTCAATCTCCTCGACCGTGCCATCATTCGAGTTGCCGTCCACGAAGATTAGCTCCGTCTTCGGACCCATCAGGGGCGTGCGCTGAACCGCCTCGCGGATGTTGCCCTTTTCGTTTCGGCACGGGCAAATCACGCTCACTGTCGGCAACTTTCCGAGCGCCACCTCGGGCTCTGCTCGAGCCACGAAGTAGTCGACGAGCGAGGCCTCGCGAAAGACGGGCAGCTTGGCCAACAGGCGATTCGCCAAGAGCGACACGACCGGTAGCTGCGCGGGCACGAGCACGTCGGTGCCGCGCCGAAACACCTCGAACCCGGCGAGGTAGAGCAGATTTTCGATGTCGGCCATCGACAGCCAGTTTTGATCGGGCCAGCGCGTCTTTTGCCCCAGCCCTTCGGCGAGCTTGAGCAGCGGCTCCCACAAGAAATTGTAGTACGTGACCACGATGCGCCCGCGCGGCCCGAGCAGCGGCCGCAGGCGCTCGAGCGTGACCTGGATGTCGTCGAGCAGCCCGATTGCGTCACTGAGGATGATGGTGTCAAACGGCCCTTCCGGCAGCCGATCCAGCTCGACGTTGGCGACACGGAGATCGAGGTTGGGGTGGCGCTGTTTGCCGAGCTCGATCATGCGCGGCGAAAGGTCGATGCCGATCGCCTCGCGCGCCTCGAGCGTGGCGAGCAGATCCCCGAGCCCGCAGCCGACGTCGAGCACGCGGCTGCCCGGAACAATCAGGCTCTGAACCAAACGCTGCACCTCCTTGCCGTAGTAGCGGTGCCGATCGCTCGACTGCGCGCGTAGCTCCGCGAGCTTATCTAGCCTCTCCACGCGCAAGCGCCTGCGCTCGCGCTCGCGCAGCTCGAACTCGGAGGGCACGGCCGCTGCAGCGCCGCCGTTCTGCGTCTTGTCGTGACGCGAAGCACCTACGTCAGTCATGCTCTTGCCTCGATGGTTTTGGCGTTGGCCGCGTACCACTGGATAGTTTTCGTCAGACCTTCATCGAAAGACACGGTTGCTTCGAATCCGAAGCGTTCGCGGGCGCGCGTGACGTCCAGCATGCGCCGCGGCTGGCCGTTGGGGCGCGACGTATCCCAGATGATTTCGCCCCGAAAACCGACCTTGTCGCCAATCTTTGCAGCCAGGTCGTGCATCGAGATCTCGAAGCCCGCGCCGAGGTTCACGGCATCCGCGTCGTCGTAGCGTTCGGCGGCGTCGACCAGGCCGCGGGCGGCGTCTTCCACGTACAGAAACTCGCGGGTGGGTGTGCCGTCTCCCCAGAGCACCACCTGGGGCTCGCCACGGCTGACAGCGGAGCTGAATTTGCGAATCATGGCGGGAATCACGTGTGAGCTCTCGAGATCGAAATTGTCCCGCGGGCCATATAAGTTCACCGGAAACAACATGACGAAGTTCGAGCCGAACTCTTGTCGATACGCTTGGGCCATGACGAGCAGCGCCTTCTTGGCGATGCCGTAGGGCGCGTTCGTCTCTTCAGGGTAGCCGTTCCACAGGTCATCCTCGTGAAACGGGACTTTGGCGAACTTGGGGTACGCGCAGATGGTCCCGGCGATCACCACTTTATGGGTCTGGGCGCGGCGCGCCTCTTCGAGCACATTCAGGCCCATGGCCATGTTGTCGCGAAAGAAGGTGCCGGGGTGCTTCAAGTTCGCCCCGATGCCACCGACTTTGGCGGCGAGGTGGAGGACTAGATCGGGCCGCTCGCGTTCGAACAGGGCCCGTGTCTGGCGCGCATCGGTCAAATCGATGTCGCTGGAGCGCGGCTGAGCCACGCCCGGCGCACCACGTCGGTTGAGCTCCGCCACGACCTGGGTTCCGAGAAATCCGCTGGCACCGGTCACGAGGACCCTGGACCGCTTCAAATCGATGCTCATCGCGTGCCCGGCCTAGCGCAGCCGGGCTCGATAGGCAAACCCGACGTCGCGGCCTGGTTCGGAGTGATTTCCGTCAGCTACCAAACCGCATGAAAACCAAGAGACCGGCGATTATTCCAATGGCCAGGATCAAAAATCCGATGCCGAGGGCGGCCAGCGCACCCCCACGCCTCGCCTCCGCTCCAGCTCTTCGAGCCGGGCAACCCCGAACCCCAGACCAGCCGAAATGGGTGCCACCTGAGGCAACAAATACCGGGGCGTCGAGTACGCCTGAGCTCCCGAAAGACTAACGCTTGCGCGCGATCGCGAGCACTGAAGTTCCCAACGGGAGCGAATGTGTGGGAAGCCAGCGGCGCTCGGGCGATAGCAGGCCGAGCATGAGCCGGTTCAGCGCGTCGACATTTTTGGCTTCAGTGAGCTCGCCCATGCTCGCCACGGGGGCAGCGCCGAGGCCGGCTTGGCGGAGTGTACGTAAGACTTTCATGCCCAGTGCTGCGAAGAACAGCGGAGCGAAGAAGTACGTCTTGCGAAGGACCTCGAAACCGGCGCCCTCGAGCACGCGCGCGAGAGACTGGCGTGTGTAGCGGCGCTTGTGCTTCTCCACGTCGTCCCAGGGCGACCACAACGACTGAAACGCCGGAACGCTGACGATGACGAAACCGCCTGTGTCCAACGCTGCTCCCACGTGCATGAGGACGCGTGCATCATCGGGAAGGTGCTCGATGACGTCTAAGAGCAAGATTCCCGAATAGCGCCGCTCCAGACCGAGTGGTGCGGTCAAGTCGACACGCGTGAAAATACGTTCGTCGGCGCTCCGACCGAGCCGCTGCTGGGCGCGCCGTTTCGCGATCACGAGCGCGGCACTGAAATAGTCGGCGTAGTCGACTGAGTAGCCATTTTCGTTCAGAAACGTCGTGACCGTGCCAATTCCACAACCGATTTCGAGCAGGGGGCCACACTTACTGGCGGGCATGAAGGCGGCGAGCTCTCGCAACAGCACTTGGCGTCGGTGCAGGTGCCAATAGTGGCTGTGTTCGAGCGTCTCCCGCTCTGCAAACTCAGACTCGTCGAAGTACTCGTGACCGGAGCCCTCGGCGGTCGAATTCATCGCTGGTTCCTACGCGGGATACACCGGCGAGGCAAGCGCAGCAGCCAGGGCCGGCCCAGTGGCCTCGCTCGACCTCGAGGCATTAGGTTCGGTGCGGAGTGCGGAAAGCGTTTCGCGGCCCTGCTGTGACGAGCTATGACTCGCGGCTCAAATTCCAGCATTGTGGAAGCGGTTCAGGAGAAGCATTGGCACTGCGCGATTTGTCGCTAGACAGGAGCAGCTCCGCAGTCACGGAGGTGAGCCCACCCGAGCAGCCGCAACCGTCTCGGGCAGCGCAACGCCGTGACCCCTATCCGTTGGCGGAAGCAGCTCTCGCGGTAGGTAGCTTCACGCTGATCGGTGCCTCGATTGGGCTGTTTGTAGGCACGCTCGCCAACTTGCCGGTGACGTTGCTAGGCCCTTTTCTCGAGGAAAACAGTCTGGATCCAGAGGTCCGCACACGGCTCGCTTGGTGGCTGGCGGCGGGCGCGGCATCGTTTTTGGTTGTTACGCTCGTGTACGTCGCAGCTCGGCGTCGTCGCGGCGTTTCCGCCCTGCGGCGCGCTTCGGAGGTGCTCTTTCCGTTCAGCTTGCTGTTTCTTCTGCCTAGCTTGTTTGTCGCCGTGCCGTGGAGCTATCAGCCGCTCACGTATCTGATCGGCCTCACCGTCACGGTCCTGCTCTTAGAGCGCCTGCTTTTGCGTTCGCAGCGCGCCTGGCCCACTGCCGCTCTCCAATACTGGCAGGCAAAGATCAGGCTGTCGCCTCGCGTACAAAAATGGCTGCCACTCGGCGTAGTGGTGGCGGGCAGCATTTTCTACGCGGTCTACTTTAGCCATTACACCATCCTCAACCATCAGCGCTTCAACACGGCGTCGTACGATCTCGGGATCAACGTCAATTGGTGCTACAACGCCCTGCACGGCCATCCGGAGCGGTCGACCGTGTTATTCGGTCCCAATGGCGGCCATTTTTTGGGCAATCACGCCATCTTTGCCATGGCGTTTTGGCTGCCCATCTACGCCATCAAACCCGGCGCCGAAGTTCTATTGATAGTCCAGGCCACTCTTGCCGGGTCCGCCGCAATTACGCTTTACCTGTTCGCTTCCACGCAACTGCCACGCTGGTCAGCGGTAGTGGTTGCGTTCGCGTACCTTTTTTTTGCTCCGCTCCACGGGCCCAATTTCTATGACTTTCACGAGCTGCTGCCGCCGCTGCCGGTGCATTTTCTGCTCTATTGGGCGATCGCGCGCCAGAAGAACTGGTTGGTTCTGCTACTCGTGCCGGTGCTCTGGAGTTTTCGAGAGGACGTTGCGGTTGGGCTAACCGTACTTGGGGTGTTTCTGCTCATCACAGGCACGCGGCCCAGGATGGGCCTCGCCATTGCGGCTGCCTCGGGGCTCTGGTTTGTATTGATCAAGTTCGCCATCATGCCCAGGTATTGGCAGACGTGGTTCGCCAGCATCTACAAAGAGCTTCAGGCCCCCGGCGCCAGGGGCTACGGCACGGTCGTGCAAACCATCCTGATCAACCCGATGTATTTCCTGACCACGATGCTCAAGGAAGAAAAGCTGATCTACTTTCTGCATTTCTTTGGGCCGCTGGCGCTATTGCCGGCGCGCAGGGCCGCCTTTCTGCTGCTAGCAATTCCGGGGTTTGCGTTTAGCCTACTGACGACGGGGTATGCGCCTACGCTGTCGATCGCCTTTCAGTATACGTGCCACTCCATCCCCTACGTGTTTGCGGCAACGGTCTTGATGCTGCGAATTCTGGGCCAGAGAGATGACGGCAACTTCCGGCGCAGAGCAGCCATAGGGGCGGTCGCGTTGGGCGTGCTGAGCCATAGCTACGTGTTCGGAGCCATTCTACAACACAACACGTTTGTCGGAGGTTTCTCGAAAGTCGAGTTCAGCATCACCCAGGACGAGCGGGACCGTTTCGAGATGGTCAAGCGTATGGCCCAGGCGATTCCTCAAGAAGCGAGTGTTACCGGGACCGACCATGAGCTAGTGCACGTTGCGGCGCGCTTGGACGCCTACACGCTGAGCAATGTGTCAGCCCCCGCCGACTATGTGCTCGTGCGTGGTGCGGTGGCACGAAGTGGTACATCCAATCGGCATCTCAGACAGATGTTTGAAGAGGACTCGTACGGCTTGATCATGCAGGGAGAAGACCTGTACCTGTTCAAGCGGGGCCACGTTTCGGACGAGACGAAGGCTGCGCTCAAGTCCCTCCACCTGCCGGCAACACCCCGTTGACGGTTAATCCTGCTGGGCAGCCGCTGGCCCGTTCAGCAAGTAAACTCCAATCAAGCAGGCGACGACCGTGAGCGCGAGCTGGGTCGAGTAGCTGAGGAACGCGAAGGCAGCGCCAGCGCCTAACACGAGCCCTTCTTGAAAGAACATGGCCAAGCCCGCGTAGGTGGCCAGCTGGAAGGTACCGAAGAACCCTGGCCCGCTTGGAATGAGGCTGCCGATGCCGACCACGCCCAGGATGACTCCGGCTTCGGCTGCACCGGCGGGAACCCCGCAGCCGCGCAACAGGACCCAGGTCGCTGATAGCACCGCCGCCCAATACAAGACTGTGTCGCGAAAAAAGGCCCCGGCCTGGCGCGAGCGCAAAAAGCGCAGGCCATCTGAAAGCCTATCGATGCGCAACATCGACCACTCGGCCAATCGCTCGGAGACCAATCCTACCAAGCTGCGTAGGATGCGATGCATGGTGAGCCGCCAGCGGTAAAAAGCGATCATCACGAGCAGGGCAGTTCCAAACAGCAAGCAAGTGCTGTAGGCCGCCACGGGCAAGGAAGCCACCGGCACCGCGAGCTTGCCGACATGGTCTGGCAAAGGCGAGAGGGGAGTGGACAATAGCAAGCTTCCGACGAGCAGCAGTGTGAGAGTCAGGCCATCGATGATGCGTTCAGCCGCTACGGAACCGGTGGCTTGTAGAAAACCAATCTTGCCCTCGCGGGAGATCAACCACGGGCGAGCCACCTCTCCCATGCGCAACGGCGCAACGAAGATAGCGGCGAAACCCACCAGCCCACTGCCCAGCACTTTTTTCGCCGATATGTCCTCGGCGATAGGGCGGAGCAAATAGACCCAACGGTACGTGCGTAGGAACATGCCCACGCTGCATAGCAACGCATACCCCGGCAACGCCCACCACGCGACCCCGGCGAACGCGGCCCGGTCCGGTACGATGGGCAGCCCTCCGCGGTTGAGCACCCACACGAACCCGAGCGCGAGCAGCAGGGAGATGGCGAGCTTGGGGAGGAAGGAGCGCGCGCTCGTCGCTCGCCGCAATTGCGATGGGCGCGGGGGTTCGCCAGCCGACGCGCTCTCCGGGACCGCAGCTAGGGTCTCCAGAGAGTCAGGGTTCGGGTCATTTCCCGGGGTTTTAGCCATTGTCACGGGCGGTTCGGTTAATATTGCGCTGATTCGGCGGCTTGAGGGGCCCTGCCGGGACGTGCTACGACCTCGAAACGGACTCCGTGGGCGTCCAGCGCAGCGTTGTAACCATGCTTGATCAAGCCAGCAAGCGAGACCTCTCGCTAGTCGTTCCTTGTTTTAACGAGGAGCTCAACATACCCGAGCTGACCGAGCGTGTGCTCCGTACGTTTGAGGCGGGCAAGCTCAACGGAGAGCTCGTGCTCGTGGATGATGGCTCGGGCGACGGCACGGCCCGCGTGATTCGCGAGAAAATGCAGGAATACCCTGATTGGGTGACGGGCAAGTTCCATCCCCAAAACCAGGGCCTCGCGGCGGCTTGGCGCACCGGGGTGGACGCGGCCCGTGGGGCTGCGGTTGCGGTATTGGACGCGGACCTCCAATACCAACCGGAGGACGTGCTCCGGCTCTATCGTACGCTGAGGGAATACAGCGTCGACGTGGTGCAAGGCTGGCGCAGCTCTGTCGGGCGGGAAAAAGGCAAGCGCTACTATTTGTCACGCGGCTTCAACACGCTGCTAAACGCCGCGTTCGGCATGAAGTTGCAGGACAACAAGTCGGGCTTCGTGTGCTGCGCCAAAGAAGTAATGCAGGACCTACTCACGTACCATGGCGACTACCACTACTGGCAGTCCTTCATCATGGTCGCGGCTCACGCCAAGGGTTACTCGTATCGGGAAATCGAGACCCTGTTCGAGAATCGAAAGCAGGGGACTTCGTTCCTGGAGAGCACGGCGTACCGAGCAACAGCGCGCAGCTTCGTCGACCTGGGCACGGCGGTCTGGGAGTACCGTGTTCAACGCCGTCCGCGTGACGAGGCACGGCAGTTCCTGGAGAGGAACTCGATTCCTGTCACGGAGCCCCCGTCGCGCGCGGTGCACCCCTCGCGCTGGCGGTCGTACATGGCGACGTTTGAGCAAACACACTGGACGATCACGAGTGATGTGGAGCACTTCTATGAGACGCTCAATACGACGCAGTGGCTCCCGCCCAGTCAGATGCGCGAGCTCCAGAATGAAAAGCTGCGTAGGCTCGTTCGCCATGCCTACCGGAGCGTCCCTTATTATCGCGTCAAGATGCAGGAGCGCGGGCTCCGCCCGGAAGACATTCGCAGCCAAGACGATCTGCACAAGCTGCCCTTTTTGACCAAGGATGACGTGCGTCGCCACTTGCATTTCGACATGTTGCAAGAGGGGGTGTCGCACGCCGACATCCTCCGGATCAGCACCTCGGGCAGCACGGGTGAGCCGTTCATTTGCTACGCGGATCGTCCGCAGCTCGAGTTTCGCTGGGCGGCCACTCTACGGTCTCAGGAATGGACGGGTTACCGCTTCGGCGACCCCACCCTCAGGCTGTGGCACCAGACGATTGGCATGTCGAGGTCTCAGGCCGCCAAGGAACACGCGGATGCGGCGTTTGCCAACCGTACGTTCGTTCCCGTCTTCGAGATGACGGAGGCGGGGCTGGAGGAAATGATTCGGTTGATGGAGCGTAAACAGCCCGTATTGATCGATGGCTACGCGGAGGCTTTCGACTTCCTGGCGCAATACATCGAATCGCGCGGTGGCCTCAGCTTCAAGCCGAAGGCCTTGATGTCGAGCGCTCAGACGTTGCCGCACAAGAGCCGCGAGGTCATCGAGCGGGCTTTTGGCTGCAAGGTGTTCGACAAGTACGGCAGCCGCGAGTTTTCCGGTATCGCTTACGAGAGCGACGCGCACGACGGGCACCTGGTGGTGGCTGAGGGGTACGTCGTCGAGGTGCTTGTGGATGGAAGGCCAGCGAAACCCGGCGAGGTGGGGGAAGTCGTGGTGACCGACCTGAACAACCACTGCATGCCGTTCATTCGCTACCGAATCGGTGACCTGGCGGAGGCCATGGTGGATGCGCCGTCGCCTTGCGGCCGCGGCTTGCCGCGTATCGGGGACATTCAGGGGCGGGTGCAGTCTATCATCCAGGGCACGGATGGCCGCTTCGTGCCGGGTACCTTCTTTGCGCACACGCTGAAGGAGTACGACTACGCGATCAAGCGCTTCCAGGTCGTTCAAGAAGAGCGCGGAGCGATTCGTTTCCGGTTGGTCAAGGGCGGCCGTTACTCGGACGATACACTCGAAGAAGTGAAGGCCCTGATCCGCAAATACCTCGGAGAAACGCTGCGCATCGACGTCGAGTTTGTCGAGAACATCGAAATGGTGCGCACCGGCAAGCGGCTAGCGAGCGTGTCCAAGCTGCCGATAGATTTTCAGAAGCGGCAGCCCGAGTATACTGTCGACAGCTCGAGAGCATGACCCGTTCGGCAATTGTCGTCACCGGGTCCGAGGGCTTCGTCGGCAAACATTTGCGCCGGGCGTTGGAACAGCGAAACATTCAGGTCCTGGGTGTCGACAAACCCGGCTCGGGCGCAGAAATTGAGCAGGACCTCAGCGACGTCAGCTTCGACGCGGGGGGGCTTGCGGAGCGTTGCGGTGAGGTCAGCGGGGTCATCTACATGGCGGCTACCATCACGCGCGGCTCGAGTGTCGACGCGGTGGCGCGCCTGAACTTGCGCGCCATTGCTCACGCTGCGGTCGAAACCTTCGAGGCGTTCCAGGCCAGCTCCCCCGAAGCTCATTTCGTGTATTGCTCGACTTACAAGACCTATGGGCAACCGGAGCAATCACCCATCGACCCCGAGCGCCCGCCACAACGGCCAGACCCGCACTCTTATGGGTCCGCCAAGTCGCTCGCTGAACGTCTACTGGCCATCGCGTCCGCCCGGGTGGGCGCTCCCTACGCTGTCGTACGCCCCACCTGCATTTACGGTCCGGGGCAGCACCTGCACAACGCCATCCCACTTTTCCTGCGCGCGCTGTGGGCAGCAGAGTCGCCCGTGGTCTTCGGCTCGGGCCAGAATGTGCGGGATGACGTGTTCGCCCCAGATCTGGCCCAGTGCCTGCTGGACGCCTGCTTGCGCAAATCGCGCGGTGCATTTCATGCTACGGGCGAGCGCTCGCGCAGCATTCACGAGGTGGCAAAGGTATGTTGTCGGGCCGTCGCCGAGCTCGGTGGCCCGGCAGGCTTGGACCCCGTCATCGACCCCAGCAAGCCGCCTAAGTGGTGGCTGGATCAAGTCTTTGATGGCCAACGTTCTCGGGATCAGTTGGGTTACCAGCCGACCCCGCTGCTCGAAGGCCTGAAGTCGGAAGCCCTTTGGATCAAGGACGGTGCCTTGCCCGGGCGTTCCGTCGACTACGCTGCGGCGCTCGGAGCACGGAAAACATGAAGGCCGTGGTCACCGGGGCTACCGGGCATGTGGGTCGTTACGCGGTCGATTCGCTGGCGCGAGCGGGCTATGAGGTGGTGGCGGTATCACGTTCGGGTGGGCTACCGCCGGTGCCCTTCCGGCGGGCGGCGCATACTGGCAGCGTTCGCACGGTTGGGCTCGACCTGACCGAGGAATCGTGCGTGGAGGCGCTGGCATCGGCGCTCACATCCGCCGGCGTGCTAATTCACCTTGCCGCCTGGCATCCAGAACAGACGGCGGCAACGGGGGCTCGTGAGCGCCGAGCGTTGCTCGAAACCAACGTCCACGGAACGCTGCGCGCGTTGGAAGCCGCTCGTCGCGGCCACGTACCGGTCGTGGTTTACGCTTCGAGCTTCGAGGTTTACGGAGATGTAGCGGCCGTTTCGATCACGGAGAGAACGCGCGTGCAGCCCATCACCGACTATGGAGCGTGCAAGCTGAGCGGAGAAGATCACCTGCTCGCGTTTGCCTACGAGGAAAAGGCTCGCGCCGTGGCGCTGCGCATGCCGGCAATTTACGGTCCAGACGAGAAAACCCCGCGTGCTTTGCCGAATTTTCTAAAGGGCGTGGCGGAAGGCGAGCTGCCTCGGGTGCATGGCGACGGCGGGGACCTTCGGGACCAGCTGCACGTTGCCGATGCCGCGCGAGCGATCTTGCTCGCGGTCGAGCGTGAGGCCGAGGGCATCTTCAATGTCGCAGACGGGCAGGCACACAGCATTCTGGAGCTGGCCGAGCTCGCCATCGAGGTCGGTGGCCTCAGCGGCAGCCCGTTGCAGCTGCCCCGGGCCAAGCCTCGCCGAGATTACCACATGAGTATCGACAAGGCTCGCCGGGAGCTCGGCTTTGAGCCCCAGGTGGCCCTCCGCGCGGGGATGGCGGAGCAGCTGGCCTGGCTACGGTCATTGCCAATGGCGCACGGCGGCCAGGGGACGCATTGATTGCCCTTGACTAGGCGCTCTGGTTCGCGGCAAGCCCAGGAAAACCTCGTCCCCGCTCCCGGCCCTGACTCGATGACCTCCGAAGCACTCAAGACCGATGGTCCCGCTCCCCCCCGCGCACGTGGCGGCTTGAAGGAGTGGTTCTGGCGTGGGAACAAGCTGCGGGAAGCGCGTCTCGCCGCGGGTGAGCAATCCGCCATCGAGCGCTCGCGTCTGCGCCACGCGCAGGCGGCGGCCGAGGTGGCTACACGGGTGCTGGAGGGGGTGGATCCGCTGCGGGCGGGGTCGGCGTATTGGCTCGCGACGCTGCTGTATCGTGAAGCCGCGTATTGGGCCCTCCTGTCCCAAGGCGAATCCCTCCGCAGCGAAACCCTGGCGGCGGTGTTCGCCGAAAGCCCTCGCTCGCTGCTGCTATTTGCAGCGGACGGGGAAGACGGTCTAGCGAACGCGCAACGTATCTTGCTCGAGAATCAGAGCGCGCAACAGGCGGAGGACGACCCCGAGAAACAGCTCACCGACGCCGCCGTTGCTCGCGCGTTTGTCGATGCCCTGATTCAGCACAAGCTGAGGTCTACCGACCTCGTTGGCTGGGTGCTCGTCGAGCGCTGGACGCGCGTCGGGCCCGTCTTGGCGCTGGTGCTCGGCGCCGTGCTCGCGGCGGTGCTCGTCATTCGGCACTTGACGCAGCCGGTTGACTTGGCAGTGGGCAAGCCATGGCGGGTAAGCAGCATGCAGGGTGAGTGCCGTCCCGCAGAGAGCTCCTGCCTGGGCACCCATACCGACATTCTTTTCCATACCAATCAGGAAAAAAATCCCTGGTTCGAGCTGGATTTGGGTGGAGTGGCTTCCTTCTCGGCCATCGAGGTGCAGAACCGGCACGATTGTTGCTCCGACAGGGCCGTGCCACTCATCCTCGAGGTCAGCGACGACGCCCAGAGCTGGGTGGAGGTGGCCCGGCGCAAGGAAAGTTTTGACACCTGGCGCGCCGAATTTTCTCCAACGAGGGCACGTTACATACGTGCGCGCGCCACACGTAAGACCATTCTGCATTTAGTGCGGGTATCCGTTTACGAGAAGTAACTGACAAGCGCTCCGTCATGTTCCCAAGAGCGCGAGTTGCTCTGATTTGGGCGCTGGGTGATCGAGCTCCCGCAGCTCGGGTCCGAGCTCGGCAGGCAACGTCGCGCGCCGCCCGGTGACCAGCACTTCTTCTCGCCCGTCGTCGCTCACGCGGCGCACCAGGCGATACGTGGTGTTGCCTTCGGCGCGCGCGACCTCCGGAGCGGCGATCAAGAGCTGGAGATCGAGCGCTTGGCACAAGTCGAACAAGACCCCCAGGTTATCTGGTGACAGGCGATTGGCTTCATCCAGAAACAGGAAGCGCAATGATCCGACGTTGCGCTCACGCCGCAACAGTTGGTCATCCCGTTCCCACTCGGCCAGGATCACCATCATCAACGCAGCGCCGATGCCGATCGCCTCGCCGGTGGAGACTTGGCTTGGGTTGACCCGCTCCCAACCCTGATCGGGCCGGCGTTGGATCTGAACGTGGAGATCCAGGTACTCGCGGTAGTCGACCAGCCGCTGGCCTCCAGTGCGGCCGCCCGCGTGGCGGCGGAAAATCTCGTCCAGGGCTTCTTCGATGGGCAGGTTGGACTGGAAGAGCAGCTCTTGAGTCTCGCCGTCGCGCAGCGCGCTCAGCACCTGGTCCATTTTCTCGACCCGTTCCAGCTGAACCCGGATGCCGTGAATGCTGCCGAAGCTGACTCCGACCAGGGACTGATTGAGGCGCCGCAGTTGGGCTGTCGCCTGCCGCACCTGTACGTCGATGCTGCGCGCCACATCGCCTGAGGTGCCCCGCAAATCGCCCTCCTGGCGCTCCAGCCGCCCGCCCAGCTCGGTCAAATCGGCCCCGAGCCGCGCCAGGCCGAGCAGCGGCTCACCGAGCTCGGCCACGGGTGTCGGCAGGCGGCGCAAGAGCCATGCACGCACGGCGAGCCAGAGCTCGAGGTAACGGCTCCCGCGCTCCGGGTGAGCGGCTCCGTGCTCGGCTTGGGGGGCCGCCTCGGCGATGCCCCGCCCGAGCTCAGCCCCGCCTCGCGCGGCCGCCAAGCGGTCGCCGAGCAACTGCAGCTTGGCCTGCGCTTCGAGCCAGCGCTGCTGGCTGGACGGCGCGTCAGCTTCGACTGGGCTTCGTGTGCCTTCATCAGCCTCGAGCACACCGGCAGCGCGAGCCGCGTCATGTAATAGCTGCCATTGGCGTTCGGCAGGTTGTGCTCGGTCGCGTTCGCTCTGGACTTCGAGCTCGACCCGCTGTGAGCGCTTTTCAGCTTCGAGCAGGCGCTCGCGGCCGAGCGCGAGGTCGGCGTCGATGGCGCTCTCTTCGGCGCGCAGCTCGAGCTGTGCTACTCCCAGGCGTTCCGCCTCCTTTTGAGCGTGCTGTAGCGCTTCCGACGATGGATCCGAAACGCCTTCGACCCGCAGCTCTTCGCGCGCTCGGGCGAGGTGCGCTTCGACGGCGGACAGCTGGGCGGTCACTGCGTGCGCCCGCGCCGTGGCGGCTTCCCATGACGCCTCGGCGGCTTCCACCGCGGCGTGGCCGCGGCCGAGCTCGGTGAGCGCGCGGCTGTGCTGCGCCTCGAGCTCTGGCACGAGCTCTGTTCGTTCGCCGAGCGCGCGCTCGGCGTCCGCCCACGCCCAGGCGGCCCTGTGCTCGTCGACCGCTGCGAGCGCTTCGGCCACGGCAAACAGACGATCTCGCTGAGCCTCGAGTAGCGGTTGTTCGAGGCGCCATGCCGCAACCTCTTCGGGGCCCGGCGGCGTATCCCCGAGGCCGTGCACCAGGGCCTCCAGCGTGCGGCGGGCGCCGGCGACACGCGCGAGCTCCGCGGCTGCTCCCTTGGCCCGGTCGAGCGTCTCGCGCGCCCGTTCGGCACGCGGCCCGTAGTCGGGCGGATCGAGCAAATGGTGGTCGCCGAGCTGCGCCTTCAGCGCCGCCAGCTCCGCCGCGAGCCGAGCGGCGTCGACCCGGAGCTGGCGTGTGAGGTGGCGCTCCGCCGCGCGCTCCATCTCCAAAGTCGCGAGCTCGCCACGCACGCGCTCGAGCTCGGCTTTGGGATCGCCGGCCGCCCACACCTCCCAGTGTTCCTGCAAGGCTTCCAGGTCGCGCCGCGCGGCGTCGTTTTCGCGCAGCTTCGTGTCGAGAGCGGCCAGGCCACGACCCGCGGCCTCCGCTTCGGACCGGAGCCGTTCGATCTGCCGGCGCCGTGCGGCTCGCCCCAGGCTCACCGTTCTGGGTAGGCGCGTCACCCGAAAGCCGTAACCGAGGTCCACGACGACCGACGCTGCTGGCGCCTCACGAGCGTTCGAGAGCTCGGCCGAGGGCGCTTCTGCCGCTGTCGCCTCGACCGTGGCGAGCGGCCACTCGGCGCGAGCCTCGAGCAGCCAGACGCTCTCGTGCTCGTGCATGTGTGACAGGACTTGCGGCAAGGCGCGCGCTGGCTCTTCCACGACGATGGCGTTCACGAGCGGCCCTAGCTCGGCTTCAGCGCGCCGCGCGGGCTCGACATCGAGCTCTTCGTAGCGCCCGGCCAGCATGTGCCCGTCGATGAGCTCGGCGAGGCGCACCAGATCCGCGTGAGGACCGCCGCCCGACAGCTCGTGTTCGAGCGCCAACGACGTGGCCGCTTGCCGCTCTGCAGCGACGCGGGAGCGTTCTGACTGCAGGTCTCGTCGGGCATCGTCATGCGCGCGCAACCGTGAATTGAGCTCGGCTCGCGTCTTCGGCAACCCTTCACCCCGGGCCCCGAGCCGTGCCGCGCTCGGCGCCAGGCGCCGATAGCCCTCCTCTCGTCCGAGCGCCGCCTGCTCGGCCGTGCGCAGCGCCTGCTCGCGTTCAGCGCTGTGCCGAGCCGCTTGCTCATGCTCGCGCTGTTTTAGCTCGCAGGCGCGCAGCTTGACTTCTAGCTCGCTCGCGCCCATGACGAGCTCGCGGGCGGAGGGCAGGGGATCAAAGCCGAGCGCCCGAACCTCGGCCATGAGCGCGCGCTGGCGTTCGGCGCGTTCGGCCTGCTCTTGCCACTCTGCGCCCAGCTCCGCCACGCGCCCTCCGAGCAGGCTGAGCTCACTCAGCCGCCCCAGCTCTTCGCGCGCGCGGGCCGCCAGATCTCCGTCGACGGGTCCACCTGTGATGCTGGCCAAGGCCGCTCGAGCCTCGGCGTGATCTTGCCGCCGCCGGGCGGCCACTTCCGCGCGTCGGTCGCGTTCGGCGCGGGCCCGATCGAGCTCGTGCCGAGCCTGGTTGACCTGTTGCAGCCCTGTCGCGAGCAGCACGGAGAGCTCGGCGTGCCGGCCACTCGGCGCCCCCACGGCTCCAGCGCCCAGCGCCGCCGCCTGAAGCGCTGCGGCGAAGCGGCGTAGCGCCAGGATCGTCTCGCCCGTGCCCGCGGCATCTGCGCCAGGGGCTGCCAAGAACTGCTCGAGCTGGGTCTGAGCCTTGTCGAGCTGGGCGTGAACGCGGCGGAAAGCGTGCGCCTGGCGGTGCAGCTCTTCGAGCCCAGCTTGCAAGCTGGCGAGCCCGGCGGCAGCGCGCAGCAAAGTTTGCTGTTGCTCGTCGAGATTTCGTTTGGCCTGCTCGCGTGCGGCATTCGCTTCGGCTCTGCTGGTCAACGCCAGCTCCGCCTCGGGTTGTACGCGGGCGTATTCGGCTTCGATGGCACCGAGGCGTTCCGCGGCGCCTAGGGCCCGTGTCATTCCGAGCAGGCGCTCGCGTGCGACCGCTTCCGCGTCGCGTGCTCGCGAGGCGCGCTGCCCCAGGCTATTTTTGCGCAACGTCATTTCGCTGAGCGCTGTCTCTAGCTCTTCCGCCCGAGCCAGCTCTGCCGTGCGCTCTTGCTCTCGCTGTTCGAGGCTGCGCCGGCTTTCGGTGGCCTGCCCGCGGCTGGCTGCTAGCGCGGCGCTGAACATGGCGTGTCCGGCGGCGTAGATACCGTTGATCTCGTGCTCGAGCACGCGGGCTTCGCTCACCTCGAGGCGTGTGCGCCGGCAAGCCTCCAGGTTTTTTCGCATCCGGCTCAGCGTGTCAAACAGGCCCGTCTGCTGCTTGAACAGGAACGAGCGCAGATCCGAGGTCAAGGTGCGTGAGATGCCGCCCGTCATGCTGGTGCGCAACATGTCGTTGAGCTTGTTGCGCTCTTCATCCGTGCTCAGGCGCAGCGGATTGATGCCGCGATCGAACAAATGGGCAAAGTAGTCCTTGCTGCTCGAGAACACCTCCAGCGTCGCTTTGGCTTCTTCGGCGCTCTGCGCCAAATCCGCGAGGGTTTGCACCTGCTCGTGGCTGCCGGTGTCGCGCAGAAAGAAGCGCTGCGGGGACTGAGGTGAGGGCCAGCCCGACAGCACGAAGGGGGTCAGCGAGAGCGCGGGCGCTGCCTTGCGTTCCAGGTAAACCCCTGCGAGCACGCGTTCTCCGTCGCCGAGCTCGATTTCCAGGGCGGCATAACTCGGGCCTAGCTCACCCAGCCGCCCCCAGATACCGCGGTCCCCACCTGTGGCACCCGTTTCTCCTAAATTGACGAACTTGAGCCGGGTCAGGTCCGGTAGGAGCACCACATACGCCGCGATCATTACCGTGGTCTTGCCGGCTCCGTTGGCGCCCTCGAGCGCGGTCACGTGCCGATCGAGCAAGTAGCGCTCGAAGAACACGCCCTTCCAGTTGACCAAGGTGAGCGCGGTGGCGCGCGCCCGGCTCATGCCTCTGCGCCCGGCTCCGGCGCTAGGTCGGCGTCGTCCGCGGCATCTGCACCTGGCGCTAGGTCTGCCTCGTCGCTGTCGGTTTCCGAGTCGCCCGGGCCCAGGCTGACCTCGCCGCTTTCAATCAGCTTTTTCAGCGCTTCGGAGGGGGCACCCAAACCGCGCACCGGCTCGGCGAAGCGCATCAGGCTGGGGGGCAGGCGCAGCTTTTCCCCCTCGAGGAGCTCGACGAAGCCAAGCTGAGCCAGCCGTCGTAACGCCTCGTTGACCTTCTGCCGCACGGTCCGCTGCATCAGCCGCTCGTCATGCCGCCGGCGCTTCGGATTGAGCGTGCGCATCAGCGCGTCCCCGCCCATGACCGCCGCGAGCTGATTGAGCAGCTCTTCGCGGCTGATCACGCCGCCATTCTTGACCGCAGCGGGGTCCAGGTACGATAGCGCAAGCCCCTGGCCCACGATCATCTCGGCCACCGAGAGGTGGCGCCTACCGAGCCCATCGCCCACCGGCAACAGGAAAAAGTACCCGTCGCTGCGTTGCACGAGCTCACAGCCGTAGCGCTGGTAGAACCCTTCCAGGAGCCCCGCTGCTTCAGTCAGGAAGGCGTACCAGCGTTCGTCCCGTGGGTGGATGTGCCGGCCGCGTCGCAACGCCAGGTCGACCTCGGGAAAGCTCTCGTCCGCGACCACCTCGCCCAGGTCCGAAAAGTGTAGGTTCGTCATGGCTCTAGGCTCGCCGGCACTTCACTCGCGGCTGCCGCGGGGGCAACGCTCGTCGCATTGATCCGCCACTCCTCGATCATCAGCCCGTCACGCACCGCCACCCAGGGCCGCTCCCGATCCAGAGCGGGCTTGGCCAGGCGAGCCGCCAGCTCCGCCACTTGGCCTGCGCTCGCGAAGCGCTGCTCAGGCGGCAAGTGCTCGGTTGCTCGAGCCGTAAGCTGGCTCAGATCTACAACGCCGCCCGCCAGCGACTCACGCACCCGAGACAGCAGAACGTCGGCTGGATTCTCCGTGGCTGTGACGTCCAGCTTTGGTGTCCGCTCGACGCGCGGGCGCCGCACGGCTGGGGGCGGGGCGGGTGGCACGACGCTGCGCAACACGCGTATCGGGGGCGCGTCGGCGACCGTCAACGAGAAGGGTGAATCGACATGGCCGCTCAATTGCTCGCGCAGCCGCTGAGTCAGCGCTCGCGCCGGATCCAGGCGCACCACGTCGCGCAAGTAACGATGCACGTAGTCGTAGTACTCCGACCAAGCCTCTTGGCGTGACGCTCCCCAGGCGGCAACCCGATCGACCTGCCCCAGCACGCGCTGGGCCACGGCTTCGGCCGTGGGCGCTGCGCCTGCAGCCGCCAGCTCGAGGATGTCTTGCAGCACCGTTTCGAATTGGTGGGTGTGGCGGAGCAAGAGCTGATTCAGCTGCTCTAACGTGCTGGCAGTGCTGTCGAGCAACTGCTGGCAGCGGTCGATGGCGTTGAACCAGTCGGTCTCCAAGAGCTGAGAAATTTCGCGCTGAAATTGCTCTTGCTGGGCGTCGAGGCCGCGCTGCCGGCGCTCGATGCCCAGGATCAAATCGCTGGCGGTGATGCGCAGCGGGCCGATGACGGAAGCCTGCCAGTCCTGGGGTCGCTTGGCGCGCCGAGCGCCCTCTCGAACCTCGTTCAGGCTGGCGAGCAAGGTCCGGGACAAGAGCTCCAGGTTGTCTCGGGTGAGCACCTCATGCTCCACGTAAAAATCGACGATGGCGCTGGCCAGCCGCGAGAGGCAGAACTCGCCCGCGCGGGTCACCCCGGCGCCGTCCACGCGTGTGAGCAGGTGCTGCTCGCGCAGCCGCCGGATGGTGTGCGTGGCGCGCGCCGCGACCTGTTCAGTCTCGGGGGCCACGACTTGGCATACGTGCTCAAAGGCGTCGAGCAACTGCTGCTCGCGAAACGAAGCCAGCCCGTGCTCATGCGCCTTCAGCTGCAGCGTGACCACAAAACAGAGGTCCAGGGTCGACAGCTCGAGCGCCGGCCGCCGCTCGAAGAACGACGCCAGCGAGTACTGTTCTCGGGGAGGGTAGGGATCGTGCACGGCGGGGCGCCTTCCCTGACCACGATTGGCCGCACAAGTCCATGCTCGCCGCCCGCATGAGCCAAACCGGCCTTTTCGCGCCTCGGCCTGCCGCTCGAGAGCGCCGGACTGCCGACCGCGTCCTAAGCGTGGCGGGTGGACGGTGGCCCGGAATGTGTCGGTCCTTCGATTGACGGTGGCGTTGGCTTGGCTGGCGTGGCTCCGCGGCCCACGGTCTCTGCAACGCCGAGGTGAGCCCTGCGAGGCCCCGCCTTCAATTGCAGTGAGCGGGGCGGTTTTGGGATCCGCTATGCACCACGCACAATGCTCCGGCGTAGGCGTCCGTGAATACGTCGCGCTTGACGCTGGCGCCATCCGAATCGAGCGCCACAAGGCGCGGGTCGAGGCTCGCGCGTTGTTCCGAGAGCTGCTCGGTAGTCACCCCCAGCTCGGCAACACCTCACCCACGGCTCCCGACCCAATGACGCCCACTTTCATGCTGCCTCCGACACGCTTGCAACGCCGGCGTTCTAGCCGGCGCAGTCGCCTACTTCTTGGCGGTTTTTTTGGACGCTGGGAGCGAGGCTTCCGCTCCCAGCTTCAAGATCACGTCGAGAGCGGCCTCAGGGTACTGTGCCTTGACCTTCGCCTGCAGCTCTGCGGCCGTCTTTGAGGTCGCCAGCGCGGCATCGTAAGCGGCGAGGTAGTCTTTGGTGAACTTCACGTTCGAGGGGTCCTGCTTTTGCCCTGGCTTTTGGTGGCCCGGCACGACCACCTTGGCGTTCAACGCCGCGATCTTGTCGAGCGTGTCGCTCCACGCTTTGCGGCTTTCTGGCGTCGTCTCGGCCGTCCACGGGAACACGGCGTCGTACACGATGTCGCCAGCGACGACGGTGCTGAGCGTGGGGATCCAGACGAAGGAGTTGCCCGGCGCGTCGCCTTGCAGACCGCCGATGATTTCGAGCTTTTCTCCCTCGACGTCGAGCGATGTTCCCGCCAGGGCTTCCGGAATGAGCGGCCGATCCGGGATGGCCTGTTTGTACATCGGCTTCCACGCCTTGACCTTGTCTTGCCAGGTCTTTTCGATATCGGTGACGGTGGCGGGCAGAGCCACCAACTTGACGTCAGGAAACGCCTCTTTCAGGGCGGCGAAACCGAAGTAGTGATCGGGGTGACCGTGCGTGACGTAAACCGACGTCAAATGTTTGCCGGTGGCACGAATGGTGTCGGCGACGGCTTTGGCATCGGCGAGGGTGAACTGGGCGTCAATGAGCACAGCGTCCTTCGCTCCCGAGACCAACGTCGAGGTGACCAGAAAACCTTCTGGCGAGGCGGTGATGACTTGGAGCGTGAGCTTCGACACAGGCTCGGGCGCAGCCGGTGCCGGTGCCGACTCGGCGGGTACGGCACCCAACGGGCTATCCGCCGCGGGAGGCGGTTGGCTTGCGCCGCCGCAGCCACTGAGCGCAAAACAACTGAGCGAAAGACCCATGAGCGAAAAACCAACCAACGCCGAACCGGCAAAAAGGGGCGGTGATAGCCAGCGAGTCAGCATGATATCCCTCATTTAAGTGCTTGTTTTTGAGGAGAGCGGCGAACGTTCTGAATGCCAGACCGGGCCAAATACCCACCGTCTCCGACATTGTCGCCCGGATTCCTTCGCAGGGGTAGTCATTTTCGAGAGCAGGCGATGTATATCGCGGCGGTGAGCCACCAGGTCATCGCAAACCAATCTGCCGAGCAAGCGCCACCCCACTTCAACCTGAGCGAGGCGCTGGCCAAACGCGGCGCGCATGAGGCGTCCGAGCTTCTGGCGCGGGAGTCCAATCAGACCATTGGCAGCGTCCTCGCCGAACAGAATCCCGGGACTGCCGACGCCATCTTGTGGGCCTTTCCGGCGCAACGCAGGCTTGCGGTGCTCGAGGCCGCGCCCCCGGAGTATCGCGAGCAGTGGCTGGCCAACCACGCCTACCCCGATGACAGCATTGGCCGCTTGATGGATCCGCCGCTCGCGGTCATTCACCCCACGCAGACCGTGCGCGAGATTGTCCAGTGGCTGCGCCCGATCGTCAAGAAGGCGCTCGTGACGTACGGCTGGGTCGTCGACACGGAGGGTGTGCTGGTGGGCGTGCTGGTGTTCCGCGAGCTCTTGTTCGCCTCGCCGGATCAGACCATCAGCGAGCTGATGGTGAAGTCGCCGTTCTCGCTCCGGCCAGAGCTGTCGCTGACGAATGCCATGCGCGAGGCCCTCAAACGCCACTTTCCCGTGTACCCGGTGTGCGATGGTGCCGGGAAGCTCGTCGGTATCGTGCGCGGCCAGACGTTGTTCGAGCACCAGGCCTTCGAGCTCAGCGCTCAAGCCGGCAGCATGGTGGGTGTCGAGCGCGAAGAGCGCCTGGGGACCCCGTGGCAGCGCTGTTTCAAGTTCCGGCACCCCTGGCTTCAGCTCAACCTGCTCACCGCCTTCGTGGCGGCGGCCGTGGTGGGCGTCTTTCAAGATACCCTGGACCAGATGGTGATATTGTCGGTGTTTCTCCCGGTGTTGGCGGGGCAGTCCGGCAACACCGGGTGCCAAGCCCTGGCGGTCTCGCTGCGCGGCATCACGCTCGGTGAGCTCGTGCCGGGTCGCGCCACTACCATGGTCATGAAAGAAGCGCTGCTCGGGCTGCTCAACGGCATGCTGGTGGGCACCACGGCGGGGATCGGCATGTTTTTTCTGGCTCGGTCGCAGGGCAACCCCGCGGCCCAGCAGCTGGGGCTCGTGGTGCTGATGGCGATGACCGCGAGCTGTACAGTCAGTGGCATATCGGGTGCGGTCGTCCCGCTCGTGCTGCGCCGAGCCGGTGCTGATCCGGCGACCGCGTCGAGCATCTTTCTCACCACCGCGACCGACGTGGTCAGCATGGGTACCTTTCTGTCGCTCGCGACCTGGCTAGCTTTATGACCGAAAATCGCGCGGTCGACCTGCGTGCATGGGCGAAACTAGCCCTACTCATCCTGGCGCTCGTTGCGGGCTGCGGCTCCAAAGAACCGACGCCGCCGGACGGCATGAATGCCATGAATGGAGGCTCCAGCGACGGCGGCGCCAGCGCTTGTTCCGCCGTCGTGCGAGAGGTCACGCCGACGTCGGCCGCGCACGTCGTGCCGTGCAACCCGGTCGCGTACGACACCGACCCTCCCAGCGGGGGCGCACACTATTCCGTCTGGGCGGCATTTCAGAGTTATGATTTTCCGGTGCCGCACGGCTTCCTCGTGCACGCGCTGGAGCACGGCGCGGTCGTCTACTGGTACAACTGCCCCGAGGGTTGCGCGGACGAGGTCGCGGAGGCAGAAGGCATGATCGCGGCGCTGCCCGAAGACCCGCTGTGCCAGGGCCGCACCACCCCGCGGCGCGTGATCTTGACGCCATCGCCCAGCCTCGGCACGCGCTGGGCCGCCAGCTCATGGGGTTTTACACTGCGCGCGGACTGCTTCGAACCGGAGCCATTCAGGGACTTTTACACCCAGCACTTCGGGAGGGGCCCAGAGGCGCTGTGCAACCCCGGCGACGTCATCACCGCCTCGACCTGCCCGTGAGCGCTGCGGATGTGCGACAATTTACCGTTAGGCGAATGGGTTGATCACACGAACGCTTCCGTACAGGCGGTCGTGTTGGAAATCTTCGGAGTAAAGCTCCTCCATTCCAAAGTGCTCCGCGTACGCCCAAAGGTGAGCATCGAACCATGAGAGCTGATAGGCCGCAGCCCCGCGCAACGCAGTTCGCACTACTGCCTCATTCGGGTACAATACGTCGAACGTCGATAGCAACTCTTCCGCCTCGCGGCGAGCGTCTTCGAGCGACAACAAGGCGCCACCGGGCAGTGGACGTGAGCACGCCGCAACGAATTCGATCACGCTCTGATGACAAATCCGTATCGACCCACGTTCGATGCCGTCGCGGAGCAGGCCCTCCGCGATTTTCTGTTTGCGCGCGTCCCGCGCGTCATGACGGTAAACGAGGATGTTGGTGTCAACGAGCGCTGCCACGGTCGTAGAGCTCCTCGCGGGTCCACCCGCGCCCTGCTGTGGATGAAGACCGAGGCCCTTGTGCTTCCCGTGCACGTTGGCGCTGGGTTGCAGCATCGAATAACTTGATCCGAGCCTCGCTGTTCAGCGCCCGCTTGAGCGTTTTGGCAGGCGTCAGCCGAACTGAGCCCTCGACGGGAGTCCATTCCAGCTCATCTCCGGGGGCAATTCCGTACCGTTCGGCAATTGCCTTGGGGATAGTCACTTGAAGCTTGGAGGTGACTTTGGACACATCCTTGTTTTAGCAAGGAAACTTTCCTTGTCAAGGCTCTGTAGCACGGACAGTCGTAGACTTACGCCCCAGTGCTCGACCTGCGGCCGCCAAATTTTTGCGGGCTGGGCCGGTTTCAGGCGCTTCATAGCGCCAGTGCTCGGGTCAAATCGTCGTGGTCAAAGGCACTGGCCATCCGACGGATCTCATGTGGGTTCGCCTGAGCGGCCAGCGCAACGTCACGCCACGTCGCGGTTGCAGTTGCCACCTGCTTTATTATCGCCCGAGCAGCCGCCGTGCTGAGACCGAAATACTCGGCTGCTGACAGGACGAGCCCGAGGTCGCAGGTGCCTTCGTCCAAATTGATGTTGGTGGTCAGGATGCGCTGCCGTACATCGGCCGGTGTCGGATTGAGATCGTACGCTGGCGACAAGGCCCAGCCGTTAGGCCCAGCCCACAAGAAGCCGTGATTGCGCAGGTGATCATCAACGTTGGAGATCAGCACATTGAAAACCATTCGCCGGTAGAGCTCATGGGCGTCGGCGAGGGCCTGGGCGCCATGTTCGGTCAGTGCATCTACCAGCTCGGGATAGCTGCCGCGCTCACCATCGGTGAATCCCAGCATGGATAAGGCGGATAGAAAGGGTACACGTGTGCCTCCCTGACGATCAAAACGGCGCGAGAGGAGCACTGGTTTATCAGCGATTCTGATTAGCTCGTGCTCGGGGGTACGGATTCCGGCAAGACCTGCCAGCCGCAGTGCGACCGCTTCCCACCTCTCGATGCTATATTCGTCCGATTCCTTTGGAAATTTTGCAATCAAAAGGTGACCGTGTGGATCGACCACCGATGCCTTCGGTCGAGCGCCGCCCAATGACGAGCCGGGTGCGAAGATCATTCGAAGGTCTTCTTCAGTCTCTTCGTCCCGCAAGATGCGTTCCGTGATCTGAAACAAACGCCCAAGCTCAATTAACGCAGGCACCCCCGCCGGCGTGGGAGACGTGAATTCCTGCATGCCAGCGCTACGAAAGCGCAATGCGCCGAGGCGCGATACATCCGACACGCCTAAGAGGTAGTCCGCTTCCATCAAGGTGCGGGCTGGCCGATTCTCCTTGTCGGCGCGGCGGCGCTCGGCCCGTTGCATCAGTCGCCGTCCCCATGTGTCAGGAGCGGAATCACCGATTGAGCCCAAGAGCACCAGCCCACGCGCAGGGGCGAAGCTTCCGCGGTCTAGGGTCAGAGCTGGTTCGAGGGAGAACCGGGAGGCATCTCCGAGCCAATCCGGATGATACTCGAAGCTGACGGCCTCCCCCCCTCGACGAGCCTGGCGATAAAGCGTCCCCACCCGCTTCAATCCGGGCGCGAAGTCTATGTGGACTTCAATGTCATCCGTCATCATTTCCCCCCGATGGCCGACGCCGACGTGCGCGTTTGGGTAGGGACGCGGAGGCAATGGCGAGCCCTGCCTCGTCTCGGCTCGAGTCTGCCAGTTGTCCAAGCCCGTCGAGCAGACCCAGGGCCTGAAGCACCGCAGCGTAGATGCCGATGCTCACTCCAGTGTCGCCCGCCTCGATTCGACTTAGCGTGGGTCGGCTGGTAAAGGCTCGCCCGGCAACCACTTCGGCAGGCAGTCCTCGACGAAGACGGGCCTCGCGAATATCCAACCCCAGCTTGTGAAGGGCGCGACGGACGGCGAGCGACGGGCGATGAGGCGTGGGCACGATGTAATCTTCATATTACAATATGACCCATTAATGTAATATGAAGTTTACAAAACAGCGCGCCCCAGGGTTCACTGGGCCAAACGGCCGGATGTGCGACCAGGCAGCTTGTGTCTCTAGCGCCGCTTACGCCCCTCTGGGCGGCTCTTCGTACGTCGAATGCAGCTTTACTGGTGCGGCTTGGGTACGCCGCAGCCGCATGTTGACCATCTCCACCAGGATGGCAAAGGCCATGGCGAAGTAGATGTAGCCCTTGGAAATGTGCTGGCCCATGCCGTCGGCGACGAGCACCACGCCGATCAGTAGCAGGAAGGACAGCGCCAGGATTTTCATGGTGGGGTGCCGCTCCACGAAGCTGCCAATCGGCCCCGCGAAGAGCAACATCACCCCCACGGCCACGACCATCGCAATCATCATGATCAGAATGCTTGGGGCCATGCCGACCGCGGTGATCACCGAGTCGAGGGAGAACACGATGTCGAGCAGCAAGATCTGGATCAGGATGGACAGAAACGAGGCGCCGCGCCGCGGCTGGCCCGTGCTCTCGTCGTGCTGCACCTCGAGCTTGTCGTGAATCTCGTAGACCGCCTTGCCCACCAAGAATAGCCCACCCCCCAGCAAGATCAGATCGCGCCCCGAGATTTCGTTGTCGAGCACCGTGAACAGGGGCTCCGTCAGGCGCATCATCCAGGAAATCGTAAACAGCAGCCCAAGCCGCATGACGAGCGCCAGCGTGAGGCCCAGTGAGCGGGCCTTCGGTTGCTCGGCAAGGGGTAGCTTGGCGGACAGGATCGAGATGAAGATGATGTTGTCGATCCCGAGCACAATCTCCATCGCCGACAGGGAGAGCAGGCTGATCCAACCCTCGGCGGTCCCGAACACGCTGAAGTCAAACATTCGGGCGCTATAAGCGGAATCTTGCCCGCCCGCTAGAGCCTATCCCATTAGGCGGCTGCGCGCCCCGATGCGTCGGTTGTCGGTCCTCGCAATCCGCCTGGATTGCTGCGGCCTCCGCCCTAGCCTCGGGGCGCTCGCTCGCCTACTGGGACAGGCTCTGACGTGGATTTGGCGATTTGGTCGGCGAGGGCCGTCGCTCTGCTCCGGCCAATGCTGGGCGGCGGGCGCGGCCAGCGCCTGTTTTTAGCGTCAGCGGCGGGTGCCGCCGCCGCCGGCCGTGCGCGGGGGAGCCCCGAAGTTTTGCGTCCAGTAGTTGCTGCTCATGCGCCCCATACCCGGGTGATAGCCGACGCCGATCAGGGTGAAGTTGGGACGCATGACATTGGCGCAATGGCCATCGCTATCCATCCAAGCCGCCATGACCTGCTCCGGAGTGGACTGGCCGAGCGCGATGTTCTCTCCACCGCCGCTGCCCACGAAACCCGCGGCGGACATGCGCTGAAACGGAGTGAGGCCCTCGGGGTTGTCATGCTCGAAGTACATTTGATCGAACATGTCAAAGGAGTGCAGGCGTGCCGAACAGCGCAGAATGGGGTCCATGACGAGCGGGGGTGCCGGATTGAATGCGCCTTCCACGCCGCAGTCGGCGGCTCGAGAGCGGTTTTCGTTGACGAGGAGCAGGACCTCTTCTTCGAATTGAACCGACTCGGGATCCCAATCCTCGACGGAGGCGCAATAGGCGCCCGCCGGTACGTCGGGAGGCGCCATCGGGGTCATGGTCATTTCGGAATTCTCGGCCTCGGATTCCACGTCGTCGATGCCGGTCACTTCAGGCCCGTCTTCGTCCACCATCCCGTCCGCATCGGCTGGCGTAGAATCGGTGCTGTCCGCGCCCTCATCCATGTTCGACATGCCATCGGCGCTCCTGCCTTCGAGCGACTCGTTTTGACTCTGAGGCTCCCCGGCGGGCTCGACGTCTCCAGAGCACGCCGCGGCCGCGATGCTCACGGCTCCGGCCAAGATCCAGCGGGTGGTCAACTGCGGCGAAGCGCTACGGCGAGGTCGGATTGGGTAATGCATACGCTACCTTTCGATACGGCACCCTTGCGGGTACCTTCGAGCATAAGCCCGTTCATGGGCAGGCCGCAATTGGCCGGGCCAGCGCTTTTCGGGCCAACCAGCGCTTATTTTGGAGAAACGACGCAGGTTGCGGCCCCTATTGAAAGGTTCCAATCACCCCATAGCGGGCTTGCTCCGAAGCCGGGGCGGGTGTTGCGGCAAGTGTCCAGTGTTTGCGGCAAGTGGCCACACTCGTTGCTCAGACGGCTTGCGCTTTGGGCTCGGGCACGAACATCAACAGCGCGCCACCGGCGGCGAACAGGAGCACCAATGACAGGATGGCCAGGCGCGAGCTACCGGTCGCCAGCGCCACCCAACCGGTGAGCACCGGCCCCACGACGGCCGCGAATTTCCCCATCATGTTGAAGAAGCCAAAGAACTCGCCGGCTTTGTCTGGAGGCACGAGCCGACCGTAAAACGAGCGGCTCAGGCTCTGCACGCCACCTTGCACGAGGCCTATCACGACCGCCATGGCGTAGAATTCGCGCACGTTGTCCAGCCAGTACGCCCATACGGTCGTGACCAAATAGATGCCGATGGCCAGAAGCAGCCCGCGCCGCGCGCCGAAGCGGTTACCGAGCCAACCAAAGGCGAGCGCCGCGGGAAACGCGACGAACTGAGTCAATAGGAGCGCGGTGATCAGGCTCTTCGCCTCGAACCCGAGCGACAAGCCATAGTCCACCGCCATCTTGATCACCGTGTTGACCCCGTCGATATACAGCCAATACGCCGCCAGAAACAAACTGAGCACCTTGTAGCGGCGCAGATGCTGCAGCGTATTGCCCAGCTCTGCCCAGCCGGCGCGCAGCGCGGCCAGGGGCGCAAGTGGCACCGACATGTGGCGCTCACGCACCCACAAGAGCAGCGGTAACGAAAACACGGCCCACCACACCGCCACCGTCACGAACGACACACGCACGGCGGCTGCCGCGTCTCGCAAGCCAAAAACCTCCGGCTTCAAGGTCATCCAGACGTTGAACGCGAACAACAGCCCGCCACCGAGGTAGCCGAGCGCGTAGCCGTAGGACGACACCAGATCAAACTCACGCTCTTCTGCCACGTCGAGCATGAGTGAATCGGCGAAGGTGGCGCCGCCTGCGAAGCCGACCGACGCCAGCGCGTAGACCAGCACGGCCATTTGCCAGTCGCCTTTTTCGACCCAATACAGACCCGCGGTCATCACCACTCCGAGCACCGTGAAGAGCGTGAGCAGCTTGACCCGAGCGCCGCCGCGATCCGCCGCGGCGCCGAGCAGGGGGGCGAGCAACGCGATGGCCAGGCTGGCAATGCCGTTTCCCATGCCGAGGCGGAACGTGCTGACGGTGACCTCTTCCCCGGCGCTCCAATATTGCTTGAAAAAGACCGGAAAAAACCCGGCCATCACCGTGGTTGCGAAGGCCGAGTTGGCCCAGTCATACAGCGCCCAACCGACCACCGGACGGCGCAGGAGAGGTGAAGGCATTGCAGCGTCGAGGCTAGTAGATCGACCCGTGCCGCGGCAACCATCAACTCATGCAGCGAGGCTATGCCAGATCGAACAGCAAGACTTCACCCCAGTCGATGCCGCTGATGCGAACCCTGGCTTCTTCCGAGATGGCCGCCCCGTCTCCGGCTTGGAGAACGTGCTCGTTGACGCGGAGCTGGCCCTGCGCGACGTGCACCCAGGCGTGCCGGCCTTGGGCGAGCTCGAGCTCAGCCTGTTGCCCCGCTGTGAAAATGCCGGCGTAAAGGGCTGCGTCGCTGTGGAAGGTGACACTGCCATCGCGCCCATCGGGTGACACGATGAGCCGCAAGCGACCCTCCTTCTCCGCGTTGGAAAAGGCCCTCTGTTCGTAACTTGGTTTCAGACCGCGCCGCGCGGGCATGAGCCAAATTTGAAGAAAGTGGACCCACCCCGTCTGGGAGGCGTTGTACTCGCTGTGGGTCACGCCGGTTCCGGCGCTCATCCGCTGCACGTCACCTGGCGCGATCACCGAGCCGGTGCCGAGCGAGTCCTTGTGCTCCAAAGCCCCCTCGAGCACGTAGGAGATGATCTCCATGTCGCGGTGCGAATGCGCGCCAAAGCCCCGGCCGGGATGCACCCGGTCTTCGTTGATGACCCGCAGACCCCGAAAGCCCATGTGTTTCGGGTCGTAATAGTTGGCGAATGAAAACGTGTGATGAGACTCGAGCCAACCGTGGTCGGCCAAGCCACGCTCTTTCGCCCGGCGCAGGCTGAACATGCTGTCAAAGTAAGGACGCCATCGCGGGCCGTCAATCTCCGGCCGTGAGTGCTCTTGCCGCCCTCGGGGGAACTCGGCATAACGGCAGGTGTTCCTCGATTCAGGGAGTCAGCTCGATGCGTGAAGGTCTCAGCTTGTCCAGGCTCGTATGTTTGATGGCAGCGCTCGGCTGCTCCGACCGGGGCGGTAGTGCCGATGAGGTCGCAGAAGGGCTGCCGTTTGACGCGGAGCCACAAACCTTTGCGCTGCTGGCTGATGCGGCGGGCCGGGTCGACGTCAGCAGCAACTCGCTCGGGGTCCAGGGCTCATGGTCGACGCGAGTGGGCACCAATTCGACGGTCGAGGTCACGTTTGATGGCGCCGCGGTGTGCCTCAGCGGTCAAGCTGCCCAAGTGGTAAATAATCCCATGGAGGAGTTTGGCGTCATTGCCAGCTTCGACTTGTGCCGGCCTGACGCGGTCGAGGTGGGACACACGTTGAGCACCTGTCCATCAGCGCCTGACCTGCATCGCAGCCTGGTGGGGGTGGGCTTCTCGGTCGAAGGCATGCTGCCGGCAGTGCTGCGAGCCGGGTTCAGAGAGAGCGAACGCATGGACGTTCCGTATGTCGTGGTGCGCCAGGTGGGTGAGGTGGTGGTGCTGTTCGAGGACGCCTTGGTTCGCAACAATCCCAACGCGGAGTTTTCCCATCCAGCAGCCGTGCAGTCGTTCGAGCTCTCGGTGCCGGGCAACCGCCAAGGGCCGCGGCCCTTCAACTTCTGCGTTCGGGATCTCACCGCGTTGACCGGTCGAGGCTGGGTCTCGAAAGAGATCCCCGCGTGGGCTCTGGAACCGGGGCTGGGCAAGCGCGTGGAGCTCGTGGGGGTCAACCTGGCGGGCGCCGAGTTTGGTCAGGGCAATCTGCCTGGCACTTACGAGACGGACTACGTCTATCCGGGCCCGAGTGATTTCGATGCCTTCGCCGACCGGGGCATGAACCTGATCCGGCTACCGTTTCGCTGGGAGCGCTTGCAGCAGACGTTGCAAGGCGACTTTGATGCAGTCGAGCTCGGGCGGCTCACGGAGGCCGTCAACTATGCCACGGGCATTGGCCTCAACCTGATCTTGGACCCGCACAACTATGCCCGTTACACCCAAGGCGGCGTCGAAGCCGTGCTGGGGGCGGGGGTGGAGGTCGCCGCGTTCGCGGATTTCTGGCGGCGCCTGGCGGAGCTGTTTGGCCCCAACCCCTTGGTGATGTTCGGCTTGGTGAATGAGCCTCACACCATGGCCACCGAAACCTGGCTCGAGGCAGCGAACGCCGCCATCGCTGCGATTCGTGGCACTGGCGCGCAAAACCTGGTGCTCGTGCCGGGCAACGGATGGACCGGCGCGCACAGCTGGAACGCCACCTACTACGGCACGCCGAACGCCGTGGCAATGCCGGGTGTGGTCGACCCGGGAAACAACTTCGTCTTCGAGCTCCACCAATACCTGGATGCTGACTCTTCGGGAACGGGCGGCACCTGTGTGAGCCCGACCATCGGCGCGGAGCGCACGCAGTTCGTGACCTCATGGTTACGCGAGCGGGGCTACCGCGGGCTCTTGGCAGAGTTTGGGGGCCCACCGAACGACCTCTGTCTCCAAGCTGTCGACCAACTGTTGAATCACGTCGAAGACAACGCCGACGTTTGGCTGGGTTGGGCCGCCTGGGCGGCGGGGCCTCGCTGGGGCGACTACATGATGAGCGTGCAGCCGCTCGCCAACGGCAAAGATCGCCCGCCCATGGTCGTGCTGCGCCGCCACCTCGGGGACGGAGTGTCGGCGCCGGTTTCACCTTAGTTCTGACATCGCCCCCCGCGACACACGACCTCGGTGTTGCAGTCTTGTGGCTCGAGCACCCCGCAGCGGGCTTCCCAGTTCAAAGCGCAGTAATACTCCGTCACTGACGCGGACAAGGTGAGGAAGTCTTCGACGTGCTCTTTGGCGACGGCGTGTGCGCACTCTGGTTCGCACGCCTGACGCCTGTTCTCTATCGGTTGGGCCACGCAGTCCGCGTCCGCGTCGCAGGCGGCCCAGCCGTTCACTGCAATCAACTGCGACAGCGCCCCGGACCGGCGCGCCCGGGCTTCATCGCAGCTCAGACACTCTCCAGGTTGCAATTCTGGCCCCCCACGATTGCCTCCAAGCACGACATCCTTGCCAACACAGCTGCCTGTCGGCACGCAACTTTGGGCCGCTTCGCGGCACGCGTACCCGATGTTGCTGGACAGCGCGTCCAACGCCACAAATTCGTCAGGTATGCAGTTACTCGAAAAGAGCCAACAGTCACCCAGCGCGTCCATTGCGTGCGTCGGAGCACCTGGGCACAGGAGATCGTGCGTCGGAGCGAGCCCAATGGGCAGCACAGGCTCGAAGCAGTCGTTCGTTTCATCGTACGGTGCAGCGAGGAGCACAGCTCGCGGCTCAGTTGCCTCCTCCGGCGGCACTGCCTGGGCGCACAAAGACCGGGGTGCCTCGGGGCCGCACGCCTGCGCAAAGGGCGTAGCGACTTGGATGATGCAGCTCGGGTCATTGCCGAGCTCCCTACAGTGCGATCCATCGGTGCAGCCGATCGTACACACGCCGCAATGGCAGGCCAGCTCCGACCCGCACTCGTTGTCAACGCTACAGTCGTGCAGCCAATATGCATCGCCGCCGGATTCGTTGTCGACGGCTTTGCCGCAGCCGGTCTCGAAGACAAAGCTCAGCGCCACCCACACAGCCCAAACGCAGAATCGTTTCATCGCAACACCGCTGTGTCGAGCTCAAAACCAACTGCATTCTGACCCATCCCAGACGGCAGGCGACCCGAATTCCATCTACCCCCCCGATCGCATGTTGCAGGTGATCTCGAACCTGGCCGGCAATGCTGTCGAGCACGGCTCGCCCTCGGCGCGGCCACGTGATCACGGCTTGACTAAGTCACCGGACTAAGTCATATTAAAGCCAGTGAAAATCAACGTTCACGAAGCCAAGACGAACTTTTCGAAGTTGCTGGAGCGCGCACATGCGGGTGAGGAGATCGTCATCTCCAAAGCCGGCAAACCGTACGCGCGTCTCGTTCCGCTGGCCGCCGAAGGGCCGCGGCGGCCGGGCCTACTTCGAGGGCTGAAGCTGGACGAGGGCTTTTTTGAGCCATTGCCGGAGGACGAGCTCGCGGCTTGGGAAGGCAAGCGATGAGGCTGCTGCTCGATACTCATGCCTTCTTGTGGTGGCTGTTCGACGCCAAGGACCTCAGCAAGAAAGCCCGCAAGGCCATCGAGGACCGGCAAAACGAGGTGCTCGTGTCGGCCGCTACCGCGTTTGAGATCCAGACAAAATACCGCATTGGCAAGTTGCCGTCCGCTCACGCCGTGGCTGGGGATTTGTCTGGATGGATTGGACGTGCCGGTTTTGTGGAGCTTCCGATGTCCATCGCTCATGCGACAAGAGCCGGGGCGTGGCCACACACTCTTCGTGATCCGTTCGACCGCATCCTGGCTGCGCAAAGCCACATCGAAGCCTGCCCACTGGTTACCTGCGACCCAATGCTACGCGACTTTGAGGTCGCGTTGCTGTGGTGAAGGCTTCAGGCCTGCAGATCCGGATCACGCGCTGGAAACCAGCGGCTGGCGACGCGCACGGCGTTGGTGGCCGCTCCGAGCCGCAGGTTATCGGCCGCCACCGTCAGGCACAGGCTGCGCCCGCTCCGGTCTCGAGGGTCGGGGCGCAAGCGCCCGACCAGGGTTCGATCCCGGTCTTTCACGGTGTACACCGAGCTCAGCCCATTGCCCGCGGCGCCCGGCAGGAAACGCACGAAGGGGGCAGATTCCCGACCGCCGAGCAGCGCCGCGACACGGTCCAGGTCCACCGCACGTTGACAGGTGACCCAAGCATTTTCGTAGTGGCCCACCGCGACCGCTACGCGACAACATTGCGCGCTCACGGCGAGAGCCGGCAGCTCCAGAATCTTCTTGGCTTCAAACATGAGCTTGCGCTCTTCGGCCGAGAAGCCCGTCTCGTCCGTCCCGCCGTTGTGAGGGACGGTATTGCCGGCGTAGGCATCCGCCGCGAACACGAGCCCGAGGCGATCGAGTGCCTCATAACCATTCTGGCTATTGGCCAGGAACGTATCGAGGGCCGCGATACCCGCGCCGCTGACCGCTTGGTAAGTGCTGACAGTGACGCTCTCTAGGCCGTATTCTCGGAGCAGAGGCTGAAGCGCCAGAGTGAGCGGAATGGTGGTGCAGTTGGGGTTGGCCACGAGGCGCACGCTCGAGTCCACGCGCTGGCTGTTTACGCCGGCTGCGACCAGCGGCACGTTGGGGTCCGCGCGGTAGGTGTTGCTCTTGTCCACCACGCGGTATCCGAGCTCGAGCAAGCGCGGCACGTAGCGCTTGCTATGCTCGTCGTCGAGCGCCACAAAGGCGAGGTCGCCGTGAGGAGCCGTCGCCTCCTCGAGGCGGCTCGCGGCGCTCACCGCATGGCGCTTGTTTCCGATCTCGAGCTCCTGATCACGGCTCGCGTACAAGTCGAGTGAGGCCGCGGGCCAAGCCCTTGCCGCAAGCTCGATGGTCTCTCGACCGACCAGACCGGTAGCACCCAAAATGCAGATACGCATGACGACGTCTCTTTAGCAGCGGCCCATAAAAAAACCACAACCGCCTGATCCAGAGCGCATTTACCAGCACCCAATCCGGTGAAACTGCAAAGACGTTCACGTTCAGGTCAGCGCCCGGCTGCGTTTTCCGCTCGCGCAGGGAGTCCATGGCTGATTTCGCGCGCCCGATCGAGATCGGTCATGTGTCTGCGGCTCCGCCGCGAGCTGCAGCTCAATGCACGATTTGAGGTCGTTCGCGGAGGTCAGTTTTTCCGCGCGC
>JANOIG010000302.1:0-52998 GCA_031407405.1 Deltaproteobacteria bacterium | reverse complement strand
TGGCTCCGCATGAACCGCGACCCGTGTACTTTGAGCGGGGCGTAGGCGTATACGCGAAGAGCGCACCGTCGCGCCAAACACCAGGGAACCGATTGTGAACGGACTTTTGTCGAAAGAACGCATCGTCGCGGGGCCGAGCTTCAATCGCTGGCTCGTTCCCCCTGCGGCGTTGATGATCCACCTGTCCATCGGCATGGCCTATGGATTCAGTGTATTTTGGCTGCCATTGTCGCGTGCGGTGGGCATCAAAGAGCCGATCGCTTGCCCGGCGTCGATGACCTTCTTGGACAAGGTGTTCACGACGACCTGTGATTGGCCGATCAGCATGCTGGGCTGGATGTACACGTTGTTTTTCGTGTTCCTCGGCTCTTCCGCGGCGCTGTTTGGCGGTTGGCTCGAGCGCGAGGGGCCGCGCAAGGCAGGCACCGTCGCCGCCGCTTGCTGGGGTGGAGGTCTGTTGATTTCCGCGCTCGGCGTGTACCTGCACCAGATCTGGATGTTGTGGCTCGGCTCGGGAGTCATCGGGGGCATTGGCCTCGGCCTCGGCTACATTTCGCCCGTCTCCACGCTGATCAAGTGGTTTCCCGATCGGCGCGGCATGGCCACGGGCATGGCCATCATGGGCTTCGGCGGCGGAGCGATGATTGGCTCACCGCTGGCGGATCGGCTCATGAAGATGTTCGCCACCGGCGGCTCGGTGGGGGTGTGGCAGACGTTCGTCACCCTGGGCGTCTTGTACTTCATCGCCATGATGCTGGGTGCGTTCGGCTATCGCATCCCGGCGCCCGGCTACAAACCCGCCGGTTGGACACCATCCCTGACGCGCAAGGCGATGATCACGACCCGCAACGTGCACGTCTCACAGGTGCACAAAACACCGCAGTTCTGGCTGCTCTGGGGCGTGTTGTGCCTGAACGTGAGCGCCGGCATCGGCGTGATTGGCATGGCGTCGCCCATGCTGCAGGAAGTTCTGGGCGGAAAGCTGATTGGCGTCGATCTACGGCTTTCGCAGCTGGACGTGAGCCAGAAGGCACAGCTGGCGACGGTGGCCGCAGCGTTCACCGGGCTATTGAGCCTGTTCAACATCGCCGGGCGTTTCATCTGGGCCTCCGCCTCGGACTTCATCGGCCGCAAGGCGACGTACTTCGTGTTCTTCGTGCTCGGCATGGTGTTGTACGCCGCCGTGCCCTCGGTCGGACTGACCGGCAACGTCGCGATTTTCGCGAGCATCTTCTGTCTGATTTTGACCATGTATGGCGGTGGCTTCGCCACCATCCCGGCGTACCTGGCGGACATGTTCGGGACGGCCTATGTGGCCGCCATTCATGGCCGGTTGCTGACCGCCTGGTCCACCGCCGGCATCCTCGGCCCCGTGGTGGTCAACTACATTCGCGAGTACCAGATCGCGAACGGGGTCCCCGCGAACGAGGCCTACAACGTGACGATGTATGTGCTGGCCGGCATGCTTGCGCTCGGCTTCGTGTGCAACCTCATGATCCGCCCCGTGGCGGAGAAGCACTTCATGGCCGAAGAGACCGAGTCGCGCTCTGTCGGCAGCGCAGCCGTGCCGGCTGACCGCGTCCGCGCGCCTGCCAGCCCCGGCGCCGCCGCACCTGCGGTCGCCCTCCACCCTGCCATGGCCGCAAGCGCAAATCCCTTCGCCTTGGCCTCGCTCGGCGTGGCCTGGGTGGTCGTCGGCATCCCGCTGCTCTGGGGCACGCTGATTACGATGGAGAAGGCAGCGGGCCTGTTCAGGTAACCCGCGTTTCAGCTGATTCGGGGCGACCGCGGGAAACCCCGCTGGGGGTCGCGGGAGCAAACCCGTCCGAGGCGCTTCACATCACACACTCGCTTGTACGTATACGTACAAGCGAGTGTGGTTTGAATGAGCATCCCGCGCTCGGAAACAACTCCGGCAAGCGAGCCGTCGGCCACGACGTGCTACAGCGTGAACATCAAACCCAGCTCACCACCGAGCGCGTTTCTATCGTCGTCAAAACGCGAGTCGAAATCCTGATTGAGCTCGTGCTTCGACTGGAACGCAAAGCCCTCGAGCACGAAGGCAATCGTCTTATCGTATCGGTATTCGTAGCCCAGACGCGCCAGAAAGTTCTCGCTGATTCCAGCACCCGTGCCGGCCAGCGTCGCCAAAGAAGTTGCCGGCATGTCACCCGCCGTCACCGTCGCGGGGTACGCGTACGACGGCAGGACGTCCCCATCATTCAAGACCTGAGCGGCGCCACCCAGCACGTACACCGCGTGCGCCTCGCTGAGGTTGTACTTAGCTGAAACGAACACGCCGCCTTCATCCAGATCCTCCGCGGCGCTCCCCGTGGCCAGGCTGAGCGTGCCGAGGTTTCCCAGGTTGCGCCCCCCGTAGGCTTCGAACCTGAGGTTGAAGTGTTCAAAGGGAGTCACATCCCCAAACACTCCCAATCCCCCGGCAAACGCCTTCCTTTCGTTGGGCTGGTCCGGAGCGAAACGCCACTCTGTGCCGATGGCCGAAAGCCCGACGCGTCCGCCTGTGCCCAACGAGAGCGCTGCCCGCAACCCGAGCGTGGGCAAGCGACCGTACTCCGGGATGTTCGCTCGAGCCGCGTTGTTGATGCCCGCCAAACCCACCGCCGCGCCGAGCTCCACGCTGCCCGCGTTGTAGAGGAATTTGGCCTGCTGGCGCATGAAGGCGGTGTTGCCGGCCTGAAAGGCGACAGAGACGATGTCGAACGTGTGCGGATTGATGGGCTGGAACAAGTCCCAATCCTGACCGGCCAGGAGCAACAGCGAGTCGCTGAGTTGCCACTCCACCTTGGCGATGCGCACGCGCGGCACCGCAGCCACGGTGGGCGAGGACTTCGTGAAATCGATCAAGTCGAACTCGAGCTGCCCTCGGACGGGTGCCTTTTCGTTGAACCAGAAGCCAAAGCGAGATTGAGCGACTTGAAAAGTGGTGTGCGCTTCACCGCGAAGGGCGGACAGGACCGGATTGCCGGCGGCCGTGGCAGCGCTGGCATTGGGCTGGCTGAAGGACTCGAGCGAATCGGAAGCGACGATGATCGTCGGCTTGATCCAGGCGTACGGGCGAAACAGCGCCGGAGCAGGTGCTGGAGCAGGAGCAGGCACCGTGGCGGGCGGGGGCGCGAGCGCTGGAGCAGGGGCAAGCTCGGCGGGCATGGGCGCAGCAGGAGCAGCGACGGGAGCAGCAGCAGCGGGCGCGGGGGCAGGAGCTGCGGCCGGCGCGGGAGCAGGGGCGGCCGGCGCGGCGGGTGGCTTCGGGGGTTGTTGGGCGCGCGCGAGCGAGGCACTGCCTGCCAATGCGAACGCAGCCGAACAGAGTGCAATGCAACGAAGGAAGCGCATGGAAGCTCTCTCGCTAATTTGTTACGGAAGCCTGGCTCGCTGGCGAGTGGCCGCGCGGACCATAGCGATCGAAAACCGCCATGTCACCGCTGGAGAATCGTCCGGCATTGCACGCAAGCAACAAGCCCGTGCTGTGGCTCGCCCCGGCCCAATCAGAAGTTGGCCGAGCCAGGAGTGCGAGGGAATGGAATCACGTCGCGAACATTGCCGAGCCCGGTAGCGTAAATAAGCGTCCGCTCCAGCCCGAGGCCAAAACCCGCATGCGGCACGCTGCCGTAGCGCCTCAGATCGCGATACCAGCCGTAATGCGCCGCATCGATCTTCAGCTCCGCCAGGCGTTGATCGAGCACCGACAGGCGCTCCTCGCGCTGCGCTCCGCCGATGATCTCGCCAATCCCTGGCGCCAGCACGTCCATCGCCGCCACGGTGCGCCCGTCGTCATTGAGGCGCATGTAGAAGGCCTTGATATCCTTCGGGTAGTTCATCACCACCACCGGCTTCTGAAACAGCTTCTCGGTCAAGAAGCGCTCATGCTCGGCCTGCAGGTCCATGCCCCAGCGCACGGGGAACTCGAACTTGGCGCTTTGCCCTTTGGTCTCGAGCAGCCGAATCGCTTCCGTGTACTCGATGCGCTCGAAGCTGCTCTCGACGAAGGCCTCGAGCCGACCGATCACGAGCGGATCCACCCGCTCTTTGAAGAACGCCATGTCGCTCGGGCACTCATTCAAGAGCGCACGAAAGATGTACTTCAAGAAAGCCTCGGCCAGGTCGACGTCGTCAGCGAGCTCCGCGAAGGCAATCTCCGGCTCAATCATCCAGAACTCGGCCAGGTGGCGACTGGTGTTGGAATTCTCGGCGCGAAAGGTGGGGCCAAAGGTGTAGACCTTGGATAACGCACAACAGTACGTCTCGAGCGCGAGCTGACCGGAGACGGTCAGGAAGGTGGGCTGCCCAAAGAATTCGTGCGGCTTGCCCGACTCGTCGGGTTTGTTGGCCTTGTCCAAGGTGGAGACGCGGAACATCTCCCCGGCGCCCTCGCAATCACTGCCGGTGATGATCGGCGTGTGCACCCACAAGAAGCCGCGCTCATGGAAGAAGCGATGCACCGCCTGGCTGAGCGTGTGGCGCACGCGGGCCACGGCCCCAAAGGTGTTGGTGCGCGGCCGCAGGTGGGCCACCTCCCTCAAGAACTCGTTGGAGTGGCGCTTGGGTGCCAGAGGGTAGTGCTCCGGGTCCTCTACCCAGCCGCTGACGCGCAAATCTTCCACCTGAAGCTCCACGCTCTGCCCCTTGCCCTGGCTCGCCGCCAGCGTGCCCACCGCCCTCAGCGAACAGCCCGACGTGACCTTCAAGACCTCCGATTCATAGTTGGCAAGGGCGCTCGGCACCACGAGCTGCAACGCATCAAAACAAGAGCCGTCGGACAAGTGAATGAACGAGAGCCCGGCTTTGGAATCCCGCCGAGTGCGCACCCAGCCGCCCACCTCGACCCGCTCGCCCAGCCTGGAGCGACCGGCAAACACTTCGGAAATCGATTGTCTCGCCACGCCGGAACTCGAGCATGCCCGCCGATCGCTGGCAAGGTCGAGTTTTTGGGGGCATCAACGGGCGCCCGCGAGCGCGCTCCGGGCGGTCCCGGTGCACACCGGAGCTTCGAAACGCTTCCACGACTCGACTGCGATCTGACACGACACAGACTGGGGCATACCGCGACGGGCCACGAAGCAGAATGTCGCGACACACCACATCCGGTGTTGCTGCTGGTGGACCGCGCCGGCTAGCATGCAGCCATGGCTCCAGGCCTTCAGAAACTACGCGAGGCGATCGACCAAATCGATCGGCAAATCGTGGAGCTGCTCGCTGAACGGTTGCGGCTAGTCATCAAGGTGGGCGAGATCAAGCTCGCTCACCAGCTGGCGGTGTACGATCCAAACCGCGAACGCGAGCTCATCGAGCGCGTCACTAGCGCAGCGACGGACCCGCTGACGCCAGGCATGGTCCAACGCATCTTCGAGTGCATCATCCGAGAGTCCCGCAACCTGGAACAAAAACACGTCACGGATTCCACACCCCTACCGAAGCCCTGAACCCAGCACCGCCGCGCACGGCTCAGCAGACACATCAACTCCGCAAGAGAGAGCCCTGACGGCCAGCGCCGCTCACTAGCTCAACAGGTGGCGCGAAAGCGCTGGGGAAGTGGCAGCCAGCGCTCGGCGCGGAGCGCCGCCCAGGAAGAAGGTGAACCCGAGTCAAAGCTGACCAATTCGCCACGAATTTCGGCGGCCCTTGCCCCGACAGGGGCCGCTGAAATTCGTCAGCGACGTTGGACTCGGGATCAGTGCAGCGTATGCCAGCTCCCCTCATGCTCGACCTTCGGCACGTCGACATCCCGACTCGGCTTCTTAAACTCCGCAATCACCGGCTCCGGAGCGCCCTCCTTGGGCGCCAGCACGATATGCATGCGCCCAGCGGGCACCGGCTGCCGCTCGGCCGCGGCCTCTTCTACCGCCCACCGGTCGAGCGTGATGCGTTGCTGCTTGCGGCGCCGATAATAGCCCACCACGAACAAGCCGAGCGCGCCGACCCACACCATGCTGCCGCTGAACAATACCGGCCAGAAGCTATAACGTTTGGCGACATCTCGACGCCACTCGTCCTCCAAGCTGTTGGCACCCACGCCGTACAGCTCGAAGCCGTAGGCGTCGGACATGGCGGCTGCAAAGGGTTGCCCGCCCCGCACACGGCGCAGCATGGCCACGAAGCGCTGACTATAACGCGTGCGCAACAGGTGCCGCACAACATCTCCTGATTGCGCATATGCGATGGGCGTTTGCACGAGATCGTCGGGGAAGCCCCGATCCAGCTGGGCGAGCGGCATCAAAGTCTCCGCGAGGGTCGCCGTCCACAACGTCTGCATCCGCAACATGGAGCTCTCACCCGAGAGGTGGATGGCAAAACCCTCGTTGAGCCAGAGCGGGACGTGCTGCCCTTCGAGCGCCTCATGCAGCGCGATATGGGCGAGCTCATGCCGGAACACCTCGCTCAAGTCGTGCGCCGCATTGGGGTGTTTGGGATCGATGGTGAGAAGAATCAAGCCCAGCCGGGGATACGCGACACCTTCGGCGTACTGGGGGAAGGGGCTGCCCGCCGGAGCGAGCGCCGCCATCTCCCCTGCGGTACGGGCCACGTGCACCGAGACGCGGCTGAGAACCGGATACTCGAACAGATCCCGAAGTCGGTCACGAAAGGCGTCCGCCTCGTGAATCAACGGTTGAACGCGGTGACGCTTCGACGGCGGGAAGGCCATCCGTATCCAGCCACCGTCATACGTGTTGAAACCCTCCGGCGGAGCCGGCAGCTCGGCCCCGACACCCGGGTCGAGCGCGTCCTTCTGTGAAACGCCATCGACCGCGCTCGAGGTGGGTACAGCGCCGTCCGGCTCGACCAGCGGAACCGCATGAGCCCACGCAGAAACGCCCATCACCAAAAGGAGCACCCAAAGGCCCAGTCGCCGCGCAGCCGACGCCAGGAAAGGGCAGCTCAGCGAAACCAGCCACCCGTTGGAGCAGCCCGAGGACATTTCAGCCGGATGGCGGCGGTTCACGAAAACTCCCAGGTGCCTCGATTCTAAAGAATCGATGGCACAAATGAAATTGAGGTAGCCGATTCAGGCGGGCAGCAAGGCGGGGTATTTCGACGCCCTCGCCAACGGGGCGGCGAAATACCCATCGTTTTGATGGAATCGGCGCACTAGGGTAATTACCCTCAAGTGAAGCAGGAAAGGGCTGGGCGGGCGACCCTAACAACCTAAGAATGCACGGCCTCCTGTCAACGGGAGCAGATTGGGACGGCCGGAGCGAAGCTAACCCAACATCAGTCCAAATATCCCGGCAATGACCGGGGCAGATTTCACCGTGGCTCGAACATCTGCGTCCGTGTTCAACAGCCAGAGGGTGAAGGCCCACACGCCGATACATATCGGTAGGCTCCAGCGGGTGGCACCTCCGGCCCGACCGGCGGTAGGCAGCATGACCACAGCCATGGCGAGCACGAGCCCGAGCGCAACGTCGAGCACAGCCCCGCGATACTCCACATTTTGCAGCGCACCCCGCGCGGCGAGCCACAGCGCCGCGCCCGCCGCGAGAAAAGCCAAGGTCCTGCCGGCGCGGATCAAGCCGCTGCCCCAGCGAGGCCTGGCTTGGCGCAGGGCAAACGCCCAACGCGCGACCAAGACGCAGATCGAGCCAATGACCGCGGCCCCCGCCGCAAAGGCCACAGCGCCCAGCGGCCGGTGGTGGGTCGCGACAGTGATCCAATAGCCGAGCAGGCTCCAAGGCACGAGCGCGAGCCCGAGGCCCAGCGTCAACACGGCACGCCACTCGGGCTGCGGCTCAGGTGCACCGCGGCGGCCCCAGGACAGCGCAATCAACAGCAGACTGAGCAAGCCGCAACCGACCAACGCCAAATACTCGAGGACGCCGACGGGTACCTGACCTTCACCCGGCCAAAATACCCGCGGCGCAGCCCATACGAGTGCCCCGAGCAGGCACACGACATGACGCATTAGCGCGGGGGCTCGAACACGGGTGGGACGGGTGGAATGGAGAAGTTGTCCCAGGCCGGCGTGAGGTTGCTGGTGTTCGAGACGGTGGAGGTGCCCGTCGCTACGTCCACCAACACGTTCTGGTTCCACAGGTACACCGCGGGATACGTGGTCACTGCGCCCGTCGCGTCGTCCACGACGATCGGCGCCATGTACAGCTGAGAGCTCTTGTTCGAGACGGCCGGCGTGAGCTTAGTCTTTGGCAGCTCAAAAGCGCCCGGATACTTGCGTGCCGAAGAGAAGATCAAAAAGTAGTAGGTCTTGCCATTATTGGCCTTGTCCGGGATGGCGTTCCCCAAGGCGTCGCGACTACCGGGCGACCACTTCGGCCAACTGTTGATGCTGCCGCGGGATGTTTCACCCGTGCAACTGACCGGATCGTTAGCGACGAGCCGAGTCGGCACGCCACCCGCGCGGGGCACGATGTAAATCTCGCCGTTACGGTTGTAGTAAGGGCCGTCTGGGTTCTCCACGGGGGGTGGCGGTGGGCAGGTCGTGACATTACCATTGGCATCCTGGTCCGGCGCACAGCGCCGCTGACCATTGGCGGTGGGTGTGGGTGCCGGAGCGCGTGTGAAAGCGATGAACGCGTCATCCACCGAATACTCGGGGTAATACTCGAGAAACGCCGGATCGGACGCGCCCTGGAGCGGCACCGATGTACCGCCTAGCTTAAAGTTGTACGGCACGACGCGGATGTCCGCGGTATTTGCAGTCCAGTCCGGATGACCGTCGGTGGAGGAAAAGTCCGTGGACACGTACGCGATGGAGACCCCGTCGTTGCTCCACGTCGGAGTGACGGCGTTGAAGTTTTCACCAATGTTCTCTCGAAGCGGGCCCCAGGCGACACCGCGCCCAGCCCCCACTTTGGCTTGCCGCTGGTTCCACACTTCTCCGTATGGATTCACTAACGGGAAGGCTTCCGGGTACGGCGTGAGCGGTGCCGGATCTTGGGCGGCGAGATCGAACCAGGCAAGCTCGTGGCGCGTTGGCTCCGTACTCTCGAACGGCTCGGTCAGCGGGTTTGGCCGTACCCCGTAACTGGTGATCACGATGCGCTGCCCGCCCGGCTCGCTGGAGAAGTGGGCCGGGCTGAGCGCCTGCATGCCGAGCCATGGCTGCTTCATCATGTCAGAGGCGTAATCGGTCACGGTTGCGGGCAACGCGCCGGTGGTCCCCGGCTCAATCGAGGCGGCCACCTTGTTCCAAGGCCAGTTGTCCGTGAACAGTACGGCCTTGCCGTCCGGCGTGGAGACGTGGCAGCCGACGCATTCCACCTGCCCGAATTCGAAACCGGTCGGCACGCAACAGTTGGCAGCGTCGGTGGGGGCTCCGGTGCAAGCTGGCCGCTGGACGGCGCCACCGCAGGCGTAGTAACCACGCGCGAGGGCACCGTCTTCGCCCGGGATGTTGCCGGTCTGTACCTCGACCGCGCTGAGCGTGGGCACCACGCCTTCGGCGCCGACGGAGAACCCCATCAACCTGCTCGAGGTCCGAGTCACGAATGACGACGTGGTCGCCCAGAAGACCATGCTACCGCTCGAGTCCACCGGCGCGATTTCGAACGTACCTCGCGTCCCAGTGAGCGCGCCTCCGGCTCCGAGCCCGCGGATGGTGACCTCCACCGGCGTGGTGATCCCCCGCATGCGCGTCCAGACCTCTGCGGGGAGCACCCATTCCGTCGTGCGGGTGTACGCTCGCAAATCGTCGGGCTGGCTATCGTTGTTCAGCCGGATCTCCCAGAGCGTCTCGCCACCCGTGCTCGTCCAGCGAAAGCGCGGGCGCAGCCAGTTGCGTGGGAAGAGCGCGCCGGGAGGACCGCCCAGGGTGCCGAGCTGCGGTTCGACGACACACAGGCTGCCCACCTGGAACGCCTCGGGATCTTGAAACGCGCCGATGTCAGCCAACGTGACACCCGCTTCCAAGATGGGCTCGGCGCCGAAGGCGCAACCATTCGTACAGCCGAGATCCGCGCCGAAGACGTCGCCGCTGGTACCCCCCGTGACCAGGCCGGTGCCCGTACCGCCCGCACCACCAGCTCCCGTACCACGACCGTTTAACCCAGGGGCGACGACGTTACTGCCCGTATCTTCGCCGCCCGCCGAGCAACTCAGCACCAAGATCCAAAGGGCACTTGCACGTCCGCGCTTCATAAGCTGTCGCCTCGCTGTCCTTCTCTGAAGGACCTTCTCTGCAGGAGACTGTCCGTCGATACCGATTCTGTCGATATTGGGAGTGTCGTCCGCACTCCCACACGCCGGAGTGAATGTAGCAGCTAACCATGCCGAGTGGGTCCACTGCATACAAAAAACCTGCCGATAGACCCGTTCCGAGACGGCAGCTCAAATCCGAGCCGTTTTTTCAAACCGCGATCTCGCGGATCTAACGCGCTATCGACGCAGCGCAGCGGTTGGGCGCCTGGCGAGCGCTGCTGAGCATGCGCTCCAGGCTGGGATGAGCCTTGGCGCGAGCCAGCGGCGCCAAGCGCTGTTCGAGATCCGCGGGAGCCAGCCGACCGAGCGCCGCGACGGCTGCGCTGCCCACCGCCACGTCGTCTGGCGAGGGTCGCTCCGCGAGCATCTTCCAGGCGGCCTCGGTCAGCTCATCGAGCAAGCTGGGGTCGCATAGATCGGCGAGCGCTCGGGCCGCAGCCGCTCGCACCGGCGCAGCCTCGTCGGGATCGCGGAAACGGGCCACGATGGCGGGCTGCTGTGATCTAGCCCCGCGTTGACCAAGGGCGCGCAGCCCGAGGCTGCGGACGCCGGGGGACTCGTCACTCAAGGCTTCGCCCAGGGCAGCGTCCACCGAGGAGGATGGGCCGACCGAGGCAAGGGAGCGGGCGGCAGCTGCTCGCACGCGGGGCCAGGCATCTTCGCTCAGCCGTTCCACCAGCGCCGGTGCCGCGCCCGGGACCGACAGCTCCCCGAGCCGCAGCGCGCTCGCTTCGCGGACGCGGACGCCTGGGTCGCGCGTGGCCGCGAGCAGCGCTGCGCGCAGAGCCGGTAGATCCGGCGCGCTGCGCGCCGCCCCATACCTCAGGTAAGGGTCAGGGTCCGTCAGCGCCTGCCGCACGAAAGCGGCCGCGACAGAATCGTGGGGGGCCAAGCCAGTTGCCGGTTCGAGCAGACGAAAACGCTGCTCAAATGTGCGGGCCGCGGCCGCAGCCTGCGCAAAGCTCCGTGCTGCCTCCGGCTGAAAACGGGGCAGCTCCTCGCCGAGCGCGCGCAACACCTCGACCTGCGCAGCCACGCCGAGCCCGCTCGAGCCGAGCAGTCGGCGCAAGCCCGCATCCGCCTCGGGCTGCCGCGCGGCGCGACTGAGCGCGTCGCGGTACTCGGGGCGGTGCTCGGGGTCCGCTGCCTCGAGGCGCGGCCCGAGCAGGTCTACCGCCAGGACCGGCGCCACCGCCGCCAGCGCCTGAGCCAAACGCACCCCGGCGGCGCCGCTCGACGGCTCGAAGGCCCGCCGGAGCTCCCCCCACGCGGGCTCGCCGCAGCTGCGCAGGTGCTGCTCGACACGGCGGCGGGTCCGAGCATCGTCGTCCGTCAGTAGCTGCACGTAGACCCGCGCAGTGTCGGCACAGGGAGCGTGCTCGAGCACGTCGAGAGCGCGCACGCGGCCAATGGCGTCCAGCGCGCCAAACGCACCGACCACCGCCTCGACCCCGGCGGGCCCAGCCTGGAGCAGCGCAGGCACGACCGCCGCCCCAGCCTCCCCCGGCGTGGACAGGCGCCCGACGAGTTGCACGGGGTCGAGCGACTGAAGCTCACTGACGCCTCGCAGCTCCGCCAACGTGAGCTGCGTGTCAGGGCGTTCAGTGTAGCTTTGCTCCAGCACCACGGCGAGACAGTCGTCCTCGAGCGGCTCGGGCAGCTGCACTCGGTACCAAACGCCGGGAGCTTGCCAGGCGTCCTCTGCCCAATCGACGCGCAACACTTGGCCCCGAGTCACCAACCAAAGGGAGCGCGGCGCAGCCCCAGCGGCGGGCGCCTCACCCTCTGGACGCACCAAGAACTCGAGACCCACGAGGTCGACTCCCGACCAAGGTCGCAGGATCACGAACTCGCCGCGCCCATCGCCACCGCGCCCCTCCGCCCAGCTCGTGTCGCTGCGCCCGTCGGTCAAGGCGCGAGGGTCGCCGAGCGCACTGCTGGCGACCACCGCGCGTAGCGCGTTGCCACCCGGCGTGGGCCCGGCCTCGGCGCGCACCGCAGGCAACACGCGCGCCGTGCGCCGTTCGTCCAAGGTCAGCCGCTGCACCTTGGCGGGCCGCAGGCTCAAGTCCGCATCGAGCAAGCGTGGCTCGAGGATGGTGGGGCGCCCGCACAGTTGCACGTCCTCCTGCATGCGCCCCACCAGCACTCGATGGCCCTTGCCGTCATCGCGCACCCAGAGCATTGCCCCCTGACGTTGGCCGTCTTCTCCCTCCACCGGCCCAGTCTCGCCAGCGAAAATGATCACCGGATCGACGGTCGCCACGCCAGCAGCAATCAGCGCCTCCCAGGCCCCCTCGCCCAACGCGACCCGGACATGGACCAAGCGCCGTCCCGGCGACGGCTCGAGCACCTGCAATGTGGCGCTCTCGATCGCCGCCAAGGCGTGCGTGGGGAGGTCCAGGCGACGGCCGCCGCGCGCGTCACAGGCGCGCTCCGCACAAGCCCGAACCCACAGACCCTCTCGTGCGAGCTGCACCGCCAGCTCGCGTTGATCCTTGCCGGCGGGAACCCACACGCTTCCCGGGGTCGGCGCGCGCGTCGCCGGCGGAGCCGCGGGCGCCTCAGGCGCTGCTTGCACGCGACTGGGCGCGGCGAGGACGATGCCCAGGCAGAGCGCCGCGACGTGTGCCCAACGGCTACCGCCGCGACCTGACGTCATCCACCTGGTCACGGGTAATCGAGAGCCGCCCGGTCCACGCCCAGCGCCGACAGCAGCTCTGCAAGGCGGCTACGCGGCACCGCGACGCGCGTGGGCATGCCGCCCGCGAGACCGAGCAACTTGACGAAGTTCAAGCCGCTGTCAAAGCGGGCCGCCACGCTCACCGTGTCTCGATCGGCCACGACACTGACCGTTTCCCGCTCTTGGCCCAGCAACAGCAATAGGGTTTTGTCAAAACGACCGTCGCCCTTTTCCACCTCCAGATAGGCCACCCCAGCGGGCAACCGGCGGTAGCGCTTGGCGAGCCGGCGCGTCTCCGCTTCGATGCTGCGCCACTCCGCCCCTGCTGCGTCGATGGGCCCCCACAGGGCCGGGTCAGACAAACCCGCGGCCAAGTGGCGCACGACCAGACCGAACAGACCCATGTCGCGAGGCCGCGCGCGCAGAGCTTGGTCGATGCGCTCCGCGGTGCGACTGGGCTGACCCATGCGGGTATCGATGGCGTGCGCATCGGCATCAGAGCCGGGGTACGGCTCTACCCCATCGCGCATCCACTTGGCGGCGCTGACCAAGCCGTCGAAGTCGGTATGGCACACGATGGTGTCGACCGGACCGATACGCTCGACCAGCGCCGGATCGATCATCTCGGGGCAGGCCCCGTGCTGCGCCTTGGTCGCCAGCACGAAACGCGGGTCTGCCGCGTAGCGCACGTGCTCGTCGTGATCGTGGTGGTCCACCCAGACTCGAAGCCTCGACCCGAGCGCGTCGATGAACGGCAATGTGACCTTGTCGAACCCACTGCTGCGCCCCTGGCCTGCAAAAGCGATGTCCAGCACCGCCACCCTGCCCGGCACGTCCGAAGGGGCAGGCAGCTTGCGAGGGGTCGAAAATACGACTTGGGGCAGCATGGTTAGCTGGAAATGGTCATCGCTGATGGCTGCGCTCGAGGTTAGGCGGCAACAAATTTCCGCTAAAAATTGGGGGTTCTGCGGAGTGTGCAGGCGGGGGGCCGCGCAAGCAAGGGTCCCGAGCGGGGCGCCGCGTCGCTTGCGCCGTCCCCAACGCCAAGAGGGGCCCGGGCCGATGGGCGGGACGACGCACCTCTACTTGGCCTCGATTCCGTAGAATCGAGGCACTATGCTCCGGTCCCCATGACCCGCGCAGCATTCCAAAAAGCCCTCGAACATCCTCTCGAAGCGACTGATTTCAGTCAGCTCGGCAGCCACTACCGCGGCAAGGTGCGGGACAACTACACGGGGCCGGACGGTGTCCGGACGATCGTCGTCACTGACCGAATCAGCGCTTTCGATCGCAACGTGGGCACGCTGCCGCTCAAGGGTCAGATGTTGAATTACATCGCCGCTTGGTGGTTCGAGCGCACCAAGCACTTCGCGCCGAACCACGTCATCTCGGTGCCGGATCCGAACGCCATGCGCGTGCACGAGTGCACGCCGCTACCGGTGGAGATGGTGGTGCGCGGTTACTTGACCGGCACGACGTCCACAAGCATCTGGGTTCACTACGAGGCCGGTGCCCGGACCTTCTGCGGCCACGCCCTGCCGGACGGGATGCAGCGCCATCAAGAGCTCCCGGAACCGTTGCTCACCCCCAGCACAAAAGCGGCACACGGCGACCATGACGTGTCCGCCTCGCGTGAAGAGATTCTGAAGCTGACCCGAATGAATCCTGCTGATTTCGATGCCGCGGCGGCCATGGCCATGCAGCTGTTCGCCTTCGGCCAACGGCTGTGCGCCGAGCGCGGGCTGATCCTGGTGGATACCAAGTATGAGTTCGGCAAGACCCGGGACGGGCGGGTGGTGGTCATCGACGAGATCCATACGCCGGATTCCTCGCGCTATTGGCTGGCGCAGAGTTACCACGAACGCGTTCGAGCGGGGCAGAACCCCGAGAGCTTCGACAAGGACAACCTGCGGCGCTATCTGGGCGAGCAGGGCTTCTCTGGCGACGGCCCAGTCCCCCATGTCCCTGACGAAGTGCGGGTCACCGCCTCGGAACGTTACCTGGGCGCCATCGAGGCGCTCACCGGTGAATCGTTCAAGCCGAATCTCGAAGACGCCCTGCCACGGCTGCGCCGAAACCTTGGCCTGCCCAAAAAAGAACGCGAGCATGCCGGCTGAAAGCGAGCAGGGAGAACCGACGCCCGCGTCGCACGCCAAGCAAACGCGCACGTTCATTCGGGCCTTGGTGGCCACGAGCTATTTGCTCGGCAAACGTCGCCAAGCGCTCGCCGCAGGGCTGGCGTTCTCCGATCCGCTGGCTCGGCAAGCGCTCGGCGAGATCACCGAACAACTCAGTCACGGCGTTCAGGAATACCGCGCCCGAGTCCTGGCTGCGGAGGTAGGGCGGCTCATGCGTTCCCTCGGCGCGCAAAGATTGAAGTGACGACCCCGCGCGCCAGAGTGCTCCCGCGCAACGACGCGGCCCAGGCCACTCCTTACCCCGTAGCCAAGGGCGCGGCACCCACCCCGGTATCGGCGCGAGTCATCCCGCGGCACGTGGCCGAGGCTCGCGCGGAAGCCGACAGCGTGTTGCAAAAGGCCCGGATCGAGGCACAGCAGATCCTGGCGCGGGCACAGGCCGCGGCCAACGACCAAAGCGTGCAGCAACAAGCCAGAGCGCGCGCGGACGCCCTATGTTTGGTGGTCGGTGAGGCGCTCGAGCTGCGTAAACGCCAGGCTGAGCTCTCACGCAACGTCTTGGATCGGAGCATCGGCTTCGCCACCCTGCTCGCCGAACGACTGCTCGGTGAAGAGCTACAGCTGAAACCCGATCGCATTCAGGCGCTGGCTCGTCAAGCACTCAAGGAGGCCGCCGGCGCCCGGCGCGCCATCGTGGTGGCTCACCCACGAGACGCGAGCGAGCTGCGTTCTGGGCTGGCAGGGCTCGGCTCCTTGCTCGACAGCATCAGCATCGAAGCCGACGACAAGCTCAGCCGTGGCCAAATTCGGGTCGAAACGGAGCTCGGGGTGATCGAGGCGGACCTCAAGGGTCAGCTCGAAAGGCTCGCCCTTCAGCTGAAGAAGCTATTGCAATCACATGCCCCCGACTCCGCCTGAGCTCGAGCTCCCCCGAATACATCAGGTGCGCAGGCACCGGCTGCTCACCCCAGCCTTGCTCTTCCTCGCCACGTGCGCCAGCGTGCTCTGGACGGGCGCGGGCATGGCCAACCAATGGCGGTCACCCGAGACCCTCGCAGAGCTCGCCAGCGGCTGGATCTACGCGGTGCCACTCATGGCCATTTTGGCCTGCCACGAGTTTGGCCATTACATCGCCGCGCGGTTGCACGGCGTGCCGGCCTCGCTCCCATATTTCTTGCCACTGCCGTTCGTCAGCCCATTCGGCACGCTGGGCGCGGTGATCGCCATGCCCGAACGAATCCGGTCGCGAAACGCGCTGCTCGACATCGGCGCGGCCGGGCCTCTGGCAGGGATGGCTGTCGCGTTACCCGTGATCGTGCTCGGCTTGTCCTTGTCACCCGTCGAAGCGCAGTCGACGGGCTACTACGTTCAAGAAGGCCAGAGCCTCTTGTACTGGCTGCTCAAATTCCTGGTCAAGGGCAGCATCCCCGAGGGACACGACGTGATATTGCATCCGACCGCCACGGCGGGCTGGGTGGGCCTGTTCGTGACGATGATCAACCTGCTGCCGTGGGGGCAACTCGACGGCGGGCACATCGCGTTTGCGTTACTCGGACCCGTGCAAAACCGCATCGCGCGCGCCGTCCGCTTCGCCGTGTTGCTGTTCTTTCTGTACAATCTCTTCAGCTTCGTTGGCCCTGTCCTCAGCGGGCGGAGCTACATGCCGCTCGATGTCGCCATCGGCAACTCGCTGACCTGGCTGGTCTGGTTCGGCCTGCTCAGCTTGCTCGGGCGCATGATGGGGCACGACCACCCACCGTGCGAAACCGGCGAGCTTAGCCCGCTGCGGCGCCGCATCGCCATTGGCTGCCTCGCGCTGTTCGTGCTCTTGTTCATGCCCACCCCGCTCGCCAACTACACTCCAGGGCCCGCCGGCGAGAACTTGTCCCTCAAGGCGGCACACACCACGTCGGGCACGTAACGGCTCACGTCACCGTGGTGGCGGGCGATCTCCCGGACCAGGGACGCCGATACGAAACCATAGCGGGTGCGAGTGGGGAGAAACACCGTGTCCAGATCTGGAGCAAGGTCGGCGTTGGCGTGCGCGATCTGTAGCTCGTATTCAAAATCGGTCTGCGCCCGCAGGCCGCGCACCAACACGCGAGCGCCGCGGCGCCGTGCGTAGTCGATGAGCAAGCCATCAAATTGGTCGACTTCGACGTTGGCAAAGCCACTGCACACGACGCGCAGCAACGCCACGCGCTCGGAGCCATCAAACAGAGGCTGGCGCGACGGGTGGCGGCCCGCCGCCACGATCACGTGCGGAAACAGGGCAGAGGCGCGCTCGACCAGGTCGAGATGGCCGTTGGTGGGCGGGTCAAAGCTGCCCGCGTAGATTGCCACTTGCGACGAAGCCATGAGCTGCGCGCGGCCTATGGCTCCGTGCCCAGGTTACGCGACACTGGAACATTGCCATCCTTCGGCGCTGGTTTCGCTCCCGGGGTGCCGCCCGCCGGATTCGCCGCCGGAGCGCTGCCTTTGGGCACACCCGGTTTGGGGGCACCCTCCGCTGGAGCTGGTAGGATCGGCGCAGAGTCGACAACATCCGACCCAACCGCATCCGAAGCAACCGCATCCGAAGTAACCGCATCCGAAGTAACAGTGTCTGAAACCCTGGGAGCCAACGCGGCAGGCTGCGCGTTAGGCAGCGGCATCTCCTCGAGCCACAACGTACGCCCCTGGTCCACCAGGCTGGCGCGAAACTCCGCAATCAACGCCGAGCCAATGACGCCGTCGAGCTGAATGCCACCCTCTTGCTCGAGATTGTCGAGCGCCAAGCCGTGCACCGCGGGCAAGCGAGGCAGGTCGAATGATCCAAGCACCAAGCGCGGCAGCGTGCCTTGCGTTACGTTCCCCTCGCCCGGCAAGGGCTCAAAGCCCGCGGGGTCGACGCCCGCCTTCTTCCAGCCCGCATCCGAGATGGCCAGGGGGAGCACGCCGGTATCGATGAGAAACGCTGCAGCCGCGGCGTTCGGCTCGGTGCCGAAGCGGCCGCGCATCACCATACCACCGCCCTTGATGTAGCTGATGTCGATCGCCGTGGCATTGGGCGGTGGCGGTGGCGCAAAAGAGCGCACGACAAATTGATTGGCGTAAAAGTCAAATGTCACGTTCAGCCGCCGCAGCAAGTTGGCGCCGAGCAACAACTTGATGGGCGCACCCACCCGACGCGACAGCCCCGTCAAATCACGGCTGAGCGCCGGCACGTCCTTGACCTCCAGACGGCGGTCAAAGCGAATCGACACCCAGCTCGGTTTGGGCTGCACCGAATCGATGACGACCTCTGGCGTGCCCGTAGCGATCATGGCCAGCACCGGATCACCGTTCAGCTCCAGGGGCACAATCAGCGTCGGCACCGGCACGCGCGGCATTTCGACCACCGCCAACAATGCCCCGGTCACGCGAAACGGCTCACGCCCCGCACCGCTGCGCGCCAGCTGGACGACGCCGGCCGCCCACGGATCCTTCACGTCGGGGTCGTCGAGCAGCCGATCCAATTCGTCAGCCGCGGCGCCCAACTGCCCCGAGTACCACAAAGCCCGTGCCCGAAGCCCACTGGCAGACGGCGAAGTTAGCCCCTCCAAGAAAGCGATCGTCTCATCGTACCGCATCTGCGAGAGAGCGATGCTGGCCGCCAAGAGCTTTACTGACTCTCGTTCTGGCTCGAGCTCGAGCGCGTTCTTGATGGAGACTTCGGCGTCGCTCACATCCAACGCTTCGAAGCTTGCTCCGGCTCGATCAAACCATTTTTTGGCTACAGCCGGCCATTCGGGCTCCGTGCCCCCCGCCGTGGACGCCGCCCCCGAACAACTCACGCACAACCCGACAGTCAGGCACCCGAGTGCCCACGCTAGCCTCGAAGCAACGGTGCCCATGCAGGCGGGAGTAGTGCATTCGCCGGCCCAGGTCGAGCGTCGCGGCGCAAAAACGCACCCCGCGTGCGAGCGCCGAGGCGGTACGAACGCGCCGAGACGCCGAGGAATGGACGCCAGAGCGACTCGCGCCTACGATGGCCCTGCCATGTTCGATACCAAGTCTGTCTACTCCACCTGCTTCGTCGGCGCTGCTCTCATCGCCGCTGCCTGTTCGGCCCCGCCGCCGCCGGAAGTCCCGGCTTCGAATACCGAGGCACCGGCTCCACTGGCGTCGTCGGAAGCGAGCGGTTCTTCAGAGCCTGCCGCAGCTTCGACGCCGGAGCCCGCCCCATTGCTCACGCCCTCGGCACAGCCAGGTGACCCAGCAGCCAGTGACCCAGCAGCCAATGACACGCGCGGCAAAGCCGAGATTCAGCGTGTCGTGGCGGACAATCGACACAAAGTTCGTGCCTGTTATGACGCCGCCCTCGCGACCAACCCCGGGATTCAGGGAGATCTGGTGGTCAGCTTCGTCATCGACCCGGACGGCACCGTCAAACAAGCGGAGGTGAACTGGTCCGAAAGCGACCTGCACATCCCCGAGCTGGATGCGTGCGCGGTGGATGCCATAAAAACGCTCGAGTTTCCGGCGTCCTCACGCGGGCTGGAGTCGAAGGTCAACTTTCCGTTCAACTTCAACCCACAACCACCTACCTCCAAAAGCGCTACCCCCAAACCCTGATCCGGGACACGGCCCGTAAGCTTGGGTAACCCACGGGATTCGACCCCGTCGTGGCAACGCCCCCCCTACGTAACTGACTAATGAGTCCCTGGTAGACCCCGACCGGCTTTGCCGGCCCGGCCCACAGGGGCCGAAGAATTCGCTCGGTGCCGAGCCCAAGGTGGACCCGGCAGAGTGGCAAACCTCGGCGCCAGACATACTGACTGGCGCCGAGCGCTTGGCCACTTGAACTGAGCGAAGCCGGATTACATGACCGGCGGAGCCACCTTCGCGCGCTTCTTGCCGCGACGGGCTGCCTTCTTCTTGCCTGAGCGCTTCTTCTTACCTGCGCGCTTCTTCCCGCCCTTTTTGGCGGCGCGCTTCTTTCCGGCCTTTTTGCCGGCCCGCTTCTTGGCGGTTCTCTTTCCAGTTTTCTTGGTCTTCTTCTTTGCGGCCATGAGCATGCCTCCTGCGAACCTGGGTTCGGCCATGAAATTCCGAACGAACCCAAGGTATGTTGCACGACGTATATTGCCACCTATTGCGACCTGTCAACGAAAAAAATGCAATGGCGCCCTGACCAAAGGCCGATCCTTGCGGTTTAAGACCACGCAACTTTTGCGTGCTAAGCAACTGTCTAGTGCCACGCCACAGGCCGACTGGCAAGACTACGCTCTCTGGACAGCAAAGTAGCGCTACTGGACGAACTTCACGAAACGCGCGTAAAACATGCGGTACGAACAGACTCGAGTAGCTCGGCAAAGTCTGACGAGACCGGCTAAGGTGGCGCTTTCTCGAACAGAGTTCGGAACAAGCAAAAAATGCGGGAGGCGGAAATGGCAGCGTCAGCGAAAATCGGTAAGGGCATCCTCGCCGGATGCATCTTTTGTTATCTAAGTGGCTGTGGTTATTCCCAGGAGGAATGGGATCAGAAGCTGCGCGAGAACAGCGCTCTCGCCCAGCAGCTCGCCACCCAACAGCGGCAGAACGCCAAATGCGCCGCTGACTACGGGGCTGCGGCCGAGGAATTGGACGGGCTGAAGCGCGATTTTCAGGAACGCGGCGTCAACCTCGACAACGTCACGCAAGATTTAGAGCAGCAAAAGCAGGCCAACGCCGAGTATCGCCTGCGCGCTGAACAACTCGAGCAGATCAGGCAGCGCTTCGAGCTGCTGAGGGACAAGCTCAAGAAACTGACCGAGCTCGGGCTAAAGGTGCAGGTGCGCGACAACCGCATGCTGATCCAGCTGCCCGGCAATGTCTTGTTCGACTCCGGGCGCGATAGCTTGAAGGCTTCCGGCCTGGAAATATTGGGCCAAGTCGCCGCAGTTCTGCGGGCCGACCCCGACCTTTCTCAACGCGAGTTCCAGGTGGCCGGGCACACCGACAACAAACCGTTGAGCTCTGGGCCGTACAAGGACAATTGGGGCCTTTCGGCCATGAGGGCGCGCTCGGTCCTGGCCTATTTGACAGCTCCCTCGGAGGAGGGAAAAGGCGGCGGGTTGGACCCCAGCCACTGGAGCGCCGCGGGCTACGCGGACACCGATCCAGTGGCTGCCAACGATTCCGATGACGGGCGAGAGCAGAATCGGCGAGTGGAGCTGGTCGTGCTGCCAAACGTCGAGGAAATGTTGAACCTGAACAGCCTCGCGAGCCGCTGATCGCAGTCACCCCAGGGGGGGATTCCAAGTCCCATGCGTCCGCTGGGCCGCTCCTCCCCGCGTGTTGCAGCACGATATCGCAGCGCGTCGGGCGTGGCGCCTGGCGCTGCCGGACAGGCACTTTTCCGCCAATTCTGCTCTAGAAAGTGTGCCGAGACGGTGCGTGTTTGCAGACGCGATCTGAGAATGATTTGAGGGAGATCCGGCAGATCACCCGGTAGAAGATGAGCGCATCGCCTCGACTTCAGGCCTGGATCTGCTACTATTCAAGACGTTGTAGCGGCGCGCTCCACACGCCCATGGCTCACCACCCCCCTTGCGTATCCCACACGCAACCCGGATGGTGATCTGGCAAATGCTCCCTCTGTGCTTCGGAAGAAGTGGTGCTTTCGGAAGAAGTGCCTTTCGATGTGTCAGGTCGATCGGATTAGTGAAACAAGAGAGAACATTGACATACCATGCCGGTCTAACTACAGTGCCGCGCCAAGCGGTGACCTGTGCTCCGTTGGGACGTTCCGAAGCGATGGGTGGGAGAGCAGAAGAAACGTGAGAACGGCAGACAACAATTCGCGGACCCGCTGTTGCACCAGAAGTCGCATCAAGAAGTCCGTGTCAACACGCCTACTGCGCTCGCACGCCGTTTGATGTTTGCAGCGCTAGTGATTCCCTTCGGTATCCCGACCCGTACGTTGCCAATACATTGCTAGCCCATCCCATTGATAACTTCGCCCTTCCATCCTGTGTGGCCCCATTCCGATGCGGCTATCTCAATGCGACCCTCTCGTTGCCGCCCTCTCGATGCGGCCCTGGCCGGGCTGGTCGCACGAAGGGTTTCTGCAGGAATAATTTCATCACCTAGTTCGTTTAGGTGACAGCTCTCGCGGAAAGCACGCTTCAAAAGCGTGCCAACGCAAATGCGAAAGGCGTGTCTCTTCATTTTTTGAGGAGCGCGACAAGGAGAAAACATGCAGGCAAGCGCAGAAGTTGAGTTCAAAGTCGGTGACAAGGCAGTCTATCCCGCACAGGGAGTTGCTGAAGTCATCAGTATCGACGAACGCGACATCGCCGGATCGCGGCAGCGATTTTATGTTCTGCGCATTCTCGATACGGACCGCAAGATCATGGTTCCGGTATCGAACGCCAATGCGGTGGGTCTGCGACAGGTCATTAGCGAGCAGGAGATTCGCGAGATTTTCGACATTCTGAAGGAGCGGACGATCGGCTTCGATACCCAGACCTGGAATCGTCGGTATCGAGGTTTCATGGACAAGATCAAGACCGGATCCATCTATGACGTCGCAGAGGTTCTGCGGGACCTGTATCGTTTGAAGGCCAGCAAGCAGCTCTCCTTCGGCGAGCGCCGCATGCTGGACACCGCGCGGTCGCTGATAGTCAAGGAAATCGCCATCGCGCGCGAACAGACTGAGGTTCAGGTCCGTGATGAGATCGAAGCGATCTTCTTCTCGAACTGACCCGAGCTAGATTGACGAGTGCACTGGGACGTTAGCTTCCAGGCCTGAAGCGGCAAGTGGCCAGCCCTCTCTCCAAGAGGCTGGCCACACGCCTTTTGTAGCCGATGGCGAGGGGAAACGATTACTGCGTCTCCGTTGAATGGATGAGCGATGGCACCCAGCGCTCGGCGCGAAGCGCCGCCCGAGAAAAAGAAGAACCGCTAGCCGAGTAGTCGTGTGGTTTGGGGGTTGCCCGCACCCGGCCCCCACACCTGCGGGTCGGGGGTGTGGCGGCCCCTCATCATAGAGAGACGAGGCGCTAATGCGGTGCTTCCGGTGCCCGCCGCTCGATCGGTGGCAACTCGGGCAAATCCACCACCACCTTCCACCGGCCGTTCTCCAGCACACAACGGATCTGGTGCCGTTCATGGGGGGACTCCCCCTCGGCGGTGACGATGGCCCAGCCGGCACCTCGTTCGGTCGACCACGATCTGGGTGGAAAGCTCAGGTAGAACCGCGACGGCGCCAACATCTCCTCGGGCGCCACCACACGCCCAATCGTCGCGCTGGCTCGCTGCGCCCGCTCTGCCAAGTTCGCCTGAGCCTCGGATGCTAGGAGCTCATAGGCGGCCTTTGATTTCTGAACGTCGCCGTGCACCCTCTGCATGCGATCGATGAACTCCTGGGCAGCGCGCTCGGGGCTGTCGCCGTCCGAGCGCTGCGCGCACGCGGCAAGCCACGCGAACGCGCCAAAACACAGCGCCGCAGCCAGTTGCAACCGGCAGAACAGACGAGCGGCTGGGCAATGGGCGAAGTGGCACGGCCGTTTCACGAAATGTTCTTTACTGCACCCGCTGTGCGCCGGCCAGCTGCAGCGAATTTGGCCCGATCCTGGCGAGACTCGTAGGCTTTCGCCGCATGGACGACACCGACGCTCCGCAGATTCGGCTCGTTTGGCCGGGTAAGCAAGAGTCTTCCGAGCCTCGCAGCGTTCGCCTGGAGCTGGTTCGAAAGGGCCACCCGTCGTGCATGCTGGTTCACGGTGACAACTTGGCGGCCATGCGCGCGCTGTCGGCCCGCGGCGCTGGCCACGTGACCTTCGCGTACCTGGATCCGCCATTCTTTACCGGCAAGGCCCACGTGCGCGTGACCCGCAAGCGCGAAGGGCGAGGCAAGATCCTGCGCTCGACGTCACCCGCATTCGACGACCGTTGGGAGAGCCTGTCTGCATACTTGCAAGCTCTGCGGGACCGCATCGCCGCTGCGCGGGACCTGCTGGCCGAGCACGGATCCATGGTCTTGCACGTCGATCCGAAGACCAGCCATTACGCCAAGATCATCTGTGACGAGGTGTTCGGCCCGCGCTGTTTCGCCAGCGAAATCATCTGGCGGTATCGACGTTGGCCATCCAAGACCAAGAACTTCCAGCGCGTGCATGATGTCCTGTTGCGCTTCGTAAAGAACCCGCGCGTCGAGCCACGCTTCTGTCAAATCTATGAGCCTTTGGCGCCCTCCACGCTGGCGACCTGGGGGACTCAGCGTCAGCGAGCCGTGGTCGGGGCGTCGGGGGCGAGGACCCGTTCGAGCCGCACGGCTGACGCGAGCCCGGGCACACCGCTCGGAGACGTCTGGGAGATTGGCATCATCGGCCCGGTCGCCCGCGAACGTACGGGCTACCCCACGCAAAAGCCGGAGGCCTTGCTGGAGCGTCTCATCAACACCTGTACCGGTCCCGACGACCTCGTGCTCGACCCGTACGCGGGCAGCGGAACCACACTCGTCGTAGCCCCGCGGCTTGGCCGCCGCGTGTTGGGCATCGACCAGAGCCCGGAAGCGCTCGACGTCATGCGCCAGCGACTGGCTGCGCTCGGCATCGAAGCGTTGGAGGAACGCGTGCGCGTGACGCGGGCTGCGTCTGGACGCCCGCCCCTCCACGCCAAGGCCAGTTGAGCGCCTCTGCACCGGCGTTCACCGCAAACCGCGATCGGTAGGCTTCGGTAGCAGCCGGACGGGCCGCAAGGGCATGGCTTCGCGTGCGAGCGCAGGCCTAGCCACAGGCGCGGCCGAGGGAGGCTCAAATCCAGCCAGGGTTCCAGGCTGAAAGTCACGGAGCTCATTCGCCCGGAGCCGCTCGAGCAGCTCGCGTGTTTCCTCAGCGAGCTTCTGTTCCTCCAGCTGCGCGCGTACCGCGGCCGAGACCTCCGCCAAGCTCTGAGCCTTGGCGGGACGGCTGGCGCGGCGCCAGACCACCGCAAAGTGGTTGCCCTCTCGAACCGGCAAAGGGACGAGCTCCCCGTCTCGCACTTGGTCTGCGGCCGCGAACAATGCCGGTGACACCCTGACTTGGGGCAGGTGTGTCTGACCGTCCGAAGCCACGTAACCGAGGGTCCCGGCGCGCATGCAGGTGGCTTCGTCGATGGAAAGGTCACGCGCGAGGCGGCGAAACTCGGCCTCGTCCGGCACGCCCAGCGTCGCGATCAGCTCGCGAGCCTCGAGCTCATTGGCCCGCAGGATGCGCCAGATGAGAATGGCGCGGGGGGTCTCGTAGTGCCGACGGTGCTGCTCGTAGTGGCGGCGTAGCTCCAAGTCGGACACAGGCACGCTCGACACCTGCGCTTGAAGATCCAGCAGCAGCACCTCGGACAACGCAGCGTCTCGGGGCGCCAACCAGCCCGCTTTCGTACCACCGGCGTGCGCTTGCAACAGAGCTTCCGGGATCAGTACTTCGTCGAGAAAACGCCGCCGCTGCTCCTCCCAGGTGTTGCCCAACGTCGCCCATTGAAAGGGCGCGAGCAGGGCTGCGCGCTCTTGGAACGAGCCCACGTCGATGACGAACGGGCCGACGCGCGCCAGGGTGTGGGTATCAGCGTGCGCCAACGGCACGAGCAGGGCTCCGGCAAAGAGGCAGCCGCGGCGCGCTCGGATCAAGACTTTCCCGGGGGCAAAGACCAGCCTAGCTGCCGCAGCACGCCACGAAACAGCTGTTCTTCCTCGAGCGCCAATCGCTCGAGCTCAAAATATCGAGTCGTCTCGCCGTCCGCAGCCGCCGATGCCGCTCGCTCGTAATGCTCCAGCATCAACAGCAAATGCGGATGCGCGAGCACGACCTCTTTGGGAACCAGCGTGTCCTTGGCCGCCTGAAGCCGGCTCTCGGCGACTCGGCTCACCAAGCGCGCCAGCTCTCGATCGTACAAACGTTTGCGCAAGAACTCGTTCGAGCGTGTGGCCTGAGTGATCAAGAGCCAAGCTCGATCCAAGTAGCTGCCCGCTCGAGCCGGCTGAGTGAGCCCGAGCAGGCTCAACCCCAGCAGCACGGCCACGGCACGCCGTTCGACGCACCGACCGAGGATGCGCGAGGGCGCACGCCCCGTTACGCTCACGTTTCCTCGTCTTCGGTGTCGAGCCCGGGAAGCGGGTCCACTGAACGCGCCAGCGCGAGGTGCCAGCTGTCCTCGGCGAGCGTCAAGCGGGCGGCCTCGCGCTCCGCAAGGCGTTTCGATCGACCCCTCCCCTCCGCACCCCAGTTTTCACCCAGGCGCACTCGAACGACGAACCATCGGTCATGCGCCGGACCGCCCGAGTCGACGACCGAGTACGTCGGTGCAGTTCCGCCCAGGGCTTGAAAGCGCTGCTGGAGCTCCGTTTTCGGATCCAGCGGAGCCCGACTCGAGGCAAGCAGCTCCAGCCGAGGCTCGACCAACCGCGCACAAATCGAGCGGGCGGCGTCCAGGCCGGCGTCCAGATACGTGGCCGCGATGAGCGCCTCGACAAAATCCGCGAGCACGTTGTCGCTAGCGCGCAGCTTGCTGCCCTCGGCGCCACGCCCCAAGAGCAGTGCCTCGGAGATCTGTTGCTCACGTGCCCAATCGGCGAGCGCGTCGGTGTTGACGAGCTGGGCGCGAATGCTCGTCAGAACTCCCTCGTCCGCATCAGGAAAACGTTTGAACAGCAGCTCTGTGACGCACAAGCCGAGCACCGCGTCTCCCAGAAACTCGAGCCGCTGGTTGTGCGGCCCAAGCCCCTGCTCGTTGGCATAGCTGGGGTGGGTGAGCGCTTCTTGAACGTGAGGCGCATCTGGCGGAATGCCAAATAGCTCGGCGACCTTGGTGGACATGCTGGGTAGGGCGTGATTCGCCCACTGATCAGTCTAAGCCGCCTCGATGGCCCCGCTCCAGGTCCGCGTGCTTCTAATCCAAATCTTTCGGCCGGCCGACACTCGCCGGACCGTAAAATGCTCTCAAACGGCTGCGTTCCAGCGCTTTCCAGGGCTGCGCCTCGCAGGTTGGTGCGCGAGCGGTCCGCTACTATAGGTCTACTACCGTGGGACTCCTCGCCTGTCCTTTCTGCCGAGAAATGTTCGACGCCGCGGAGGCCGAGCAGTGCCCCGATTGCGACATTCCGCTGCAGCCCCTGCATCAGCTACCTCCGTCGCTCGATGCCGTCGAAGAGCAGGCGCTGGGCTGGGAGCAGAACCCGCCCGAAGATCAGCTGAGGCCTTGGTACGACCTCGGGCGAGGGCGAGGGCTCTTGCTGGGCGTGGCTTTGTCTAGCCTGCTCGCGTTCGCCTTCGCGCCCTGGGTGGACATTTCGTCTCCCCACGCCGAGCTACGTAGCGGCTACGCGTTGGCGCGAGGGCCTCTCGGCTGGTTGTGGGGTGGGGCCATTGCCTGGTTCGTGAGCCTTGCCTTGGTCGCAAGCCGCCGATCGGTGAATCAGATGCGCGGCGTACGCGCCATCTTGATGCTTTTCTCTGCCATGACTCTGACGGAAGTCGTCATGCTGGTGGCCTTGAGCCCCAGCGGTTCGAGGCAGATGCACGTCGCTTACGAGTGGTCCTGGGGGTTGTACCTTGCGCTCGCGCTCAGCGTCGCGGGCATCGTTGGGTCGGCCCGTTTCGGAGGGCCGCTTCGCCCACCGCAGCGAGCCACGAGCACGGCCGCTGCCGACCCCGCCGACGCATCCACCTTGCACTAGTGCGTCATCTAAATTGGGAGAAACCCGTGCGCGGACTTCGGGTTTCTCCTACTCGGCCAGCGCAGCGCCGTGGCTCGGGCACGCTACCGGGGGTCAGAACGCGGCACCGACTTGTACGGCCAGCGTCCACTGACGCGGACTTGGCTGACAATTGTCGCCATTCGCATCGCAACGCAGAGCTGCGGCCACGGCCGAGTCGGTTTGCGCAGCGTCGGGGCGGAGCAGGTCGGTGATGAGCTCTGCGCCCAATTGCAGCAGCTCATGACGATACATCACGCCCAGCAACAAACGCTGCCGCAACACAGCGGCCTCACCGAAAGACACAGTGTTGCCAAAGTCAGCGCCCGTCCCGCTCTGACACACGGGCGACCCATCATACACGGGCGATGCCGCAGCGCTCGCCGGCTCGCTGCCGGGCGCTCCCGCGGCAACTCCGGCGGGCGCCCCGGGCACGTTGGCGCCGACGAAGCCGCACTCTGCCAGCGGGTCGGTGCCGGGAGTCAAATCGACCAGAGCCGAATCCGCAGCAATCCGCACCAGCTGGTAGCCGAGCCATGGCGTCACGATGAAGCCGCTCGGGGCAATGAGCGGGCGAGACACTCGCGCATCGAAGGCCAGCGTGCCGAGCGCCAGCTCCCCTAGACCGGTGGCTTCGCGGAGGCCAACGCCGAGCGACATATCGGGCAAGTAACGCAGCTTACCGTGGCGCATGCCCTCGAGCAGTGCCACACGCACGTCAGCTCCCCATGACACCAGACTGGTGCCCGGCATGACGCCGATGCTGCCCGCGGCCTCGATGCCAAAGCCAAAGCCCTTGCGCATTTCGAGCGAATACAGTTGCAGCCAGGCGGCAGGCTCGAGGTTGGTTGACCCAAGGCCTTCCCCTCGTGTGCCCCGGCGCCAATAGTCGGCGCTATTGTCGATGCCGGTGAACGCCGCCAAAAGTGAGACATTGAAACCCGAGAGCCCGGTGGTTCGAGCGGCATGCACCGAATGCGGAGCCAGCGCGAAGCCCCATTGGCTCACCAGCTTGTGGTAGAGCGCGCGATCCGGCAGGCACCCAGCCGGCGCTGCTTCGACCACACACCCCGGATCGACCACCAGCCGCGATAACGCTGGATCCATGGGTCGCGCCAGCGCTAAAGGCGCGCCCAGCTCCACGGTCAGCACGCCGAGACTGGCTGTCAGCATGCTGGGTCGCAAAACACGGCCTCCGCTCGCAACCTAACCCGGCCGCAGTAGCGGAAGCAAGGCTCCACCCGAGCCTGACACAAACGCACAGCCACATCGGGGGCGCAGCCCCGCCGGGCCCGAGTGCTGTTGACGGGCCATCACGAGCAGGATAGCGCTTTATTTCGCATGAACGCCGCCGCCACCTTGGCCGTCTCTCTCGTGCTTCCGGTGTACAACGAGGAGCACGTCTTGAACGAGCTCGTACGCCGCCTGAGCCTTTTGCTGGGGGAGCTCGACCGAAGTGGCAAGTGGGAGGTCATCTTCGTCAATGATGGCTCCGTGGATCGCTCACGCGAGCTCATCGAGGCAGCCTGCCGGGAGGAGCCGCGTTTCAAGCTGATCAATCTGTCGCGCAACTTCGGGCATCAGATCGCGATCACAGCCGGGATCGATCGAGCCGATGGCGACGCCGTGGTGATCATGGATTCCGACTTGCAAGATCCGCCGGAAGTCATCGCGGAGATGCTGGAGCGTCACACACAAGGCTACGACGTGGTCTACGCCGTGCGCCGGCGCCGCCACGGCGAAGGCTGGTTCAAACGAGCTAGCGCGGCGCTCTTCTATCGCATGCTGAAGCGCCTGGTCGGAGTGGACATCCCGATGGACACCGGGGACTTTCGCCTGATGAGCCGGCGCGCCGTGCTCGCGCTGCGAGGGCTGCGCGAAGCCAACCGGTTCGTGCGCGGGCTGGTGGCCTGGATTGGCTTTCGGCAGACGGCCGTGCACTACGACCGCAGCGCCCGTTTCGCCGGAGACACGCACTATCCGCTACACAAAATGCTGCGCTTCGCCAGCGACGGCGTCGTTTCCTTTTCGACCCTGCCCCTGCGCTTGGCGACGTTCCTCGGCGTGCTCTCCGGCGTGGGTGCTGCCGGCGTGGCCTTATGGGTAATCATCGCCGTCATGTCGGGTGCCTACGCAGTACCGGGCTGGGCCACCATCATGTTGGCCGTCAGCCTCGCGGCGAGCGCCCAGTTGCTCATGATTGGCATTTTGGGCGAGTACCTGGGCCGCGTGTATGACGAGGTCAAGCGCCGCCCGCTCTACCTGGTGGACCAGACCGTCAATTTCAGCCACGCAGCGCGGCCGCTCGAGGCGCTGTCACCGGGGGGACTGTCACCCGAGAGCGGCGCCGGCGTGACCTCGAGCACGACAGCCCACCGTTAGCGTCTGAGCGCCCAGGGGGAACGCTCGGAGCCATGACTCGAGCGGACGCAGCCACGAGAGCTGCCTTGGAAAGAAAAGCACGTAGTCCTGACGCACGTCAGCGAGGGACGCTTGCCGCAACAACGCGCGCGCCTCACGCGGCGCGAGCAGGACCGCGTCGTCGTCGAAGGGACAAGCGCGAACAGCCCTCAGCGTCAGAGGGTTGTACGGGTTGTGCTCAAACACAAACAATCGCCCCCCGACTTTCAGCTTTGCGACCGCGGCCTGTACCAGCCTCGAGCGTTCCACAGGGGCCACGTGATGCAGCACGCCGGAGAGCACGACGACGTCGAAGCTGGCGTCCGGGATGCTGACGTCGCTGACGTAAAACGTAGCCTGGCTTGCCCGGCCTTTCGCGACGTCGAGCGAGCAAGCCGACGGATCGTAACCTGCGACCGCGCTAAACCGCCCACACAAGAGCTGTGTCAGGCTGCCCGTACCACAGCCATAATCCAGAATGCTGTGCGCGGCTCCGACACCCTTGCGCCTCAGGCAATCGAGCTTGTGCTGAGCGAAATACTCTGGCCCCTCGCCGCTCAGCTTGACGCTCTGGGCGTGAGCCTGCTCATACGTCTGGGCATAATGGTCGAATTTCTCGACTTCGGAAGCGTGCTCGAGCGCCACACCGGCAGCCTAACACTTCTGTTTCCGCGTGCCGAGGCTCTCCGCCCACACGTTGGCGGTTGACGCCTCTCAGGCCCAAATGTGATGACCCTATGATGATACTCGGCTTGGCCGCCCCGCTCTGCCGCATGGGCCAGACGCCGTGACCACGTCGGCGACCGGCAGAGGCGCGCGCTTGCGCAGCGGGCGCGGGCAGCGGCCCTTTCATGTCGTGCTCGTTGAACCCGAAATACCGCCCAATACCGGCAACATTGGCCGGCTGTGTGCGGCGACGCGCTCGCATTTACACCTGATTGAACCGTTGGGTTTTCGCATCGACGAACACGCGGTGCGGCGCGCTGGCCTCGACTACTGGCCACTAGTACAGCTCTCTACCCACGGTAGCTATCGGGCCGCCCGCAGCCATATCGATGCGAGCGCTGCCGGAGCGCACCACTGGCTGTTCAGCGGCAAGGCGCAACGCAATTACCTCGACGTGCGCTTCCGTCCGGGTGACGTGCTGGTGTTCGGCAAGGAGAGCTCGGGGTTACCCGACGCATTGCTCGCCGAATACCCCGAGGACGTGGTCGGCATACCGACGCTCGGCCCAGTTCGCTCGCTCAACTTGGCCAATGCCGTGGCCATTGCACTCTACGAAGCCCTGCGCCAAGTGGGCGAGCTCGACAATGCACATCTAGAGTAGGGGTGCATCGTGCGAAAATCAGCGCACGTAGACCTGTGGCGTGGCGCTCGTGAAATCGGCGTGCACGCGCTGCAGCTCTGCGGAGGCCAACGTGAGCCGGGTCCGCAGCTTCTCGCCCAACATTTCGTTCACGAAGACGATCTCGTGACGGCCCGGCGTCAACGGGAAGCTCAAGAGAGGCGTGCGGCCAACCCGGGCCGCGTCCACTTCGACGAGCGCGGGTGGCTCAGCGGTGAGGTGCACCCGCGCGTTCGGTAGGCCCACGCCGCTCTTGACTCTGCTGGGAGGGCCGGAAGCTGGTAGCGGTGAAACGGATGCCTTCCCGCTCGCTGCTGCACCCGTTGGGGTGACAGCGGGCCCCTTGGAGGGCGACCCGTGCGCGGGCAGGGCCGGCGCAACGGGAGCCAACGGCTGAGCGGCGAACGCCTCGGGATTGGAGAATGCAGCCGGCGAATGAGAGGCAAGGGCGTGCGGCGCGGCGCTCTCGGTCAGGCTCCGCTGCTGGCTCGAGTCTGCCTCCCCCCACGGGTGCGAGCCCATGGCGCGTCCCATCAGATGCAGGCTGCCGAGCACGACGACCAGCGAAACCGCCACGGCGCCGGCTACACGGTAAGGTGTCAGGGCCCGCACGCCGTCGACCGCCACAGCTGAAGCCAGCGCCGCTCGCGGCGGTTGGCTATCGATCTTTGCTGTCCATTCGAGAATCGCGTCCCGCACGGCGAACGTTTGGGTGGCCCCGGACGCCGTGACCGGACCCGAGCGATGGGGCTCTCCCGGCGCCCGCGCGGGGTCCGACTGACACGCCAGAGCTTGGCTCACCCGCTGACCCAGCCGTCGGGCGATGTCACCCAGGTCGGACTGGCGCAAAAATTCGCGCAGCGGGCGGGCCAGCTCCTCCGCGCTCTGCGGGCGCTCGCGCGCCTCCAGCGCGACCGCCGCTGACAGCAGAGTCGAAAGCGGAGCGAGCCGTGCGTCACTTTCCGCGATGTCCGGGGGAGCTTGCTCGAACGCCTGGGCACTGGCCTCGAATGAAGCGCGCCGAAACGGTGCCCTTCCCGTCCAGGTCTCGATCAAGAGCACACCTACCGCAAACACGTCTGCTGCCGGCGTCAGCGGCCCGCGCCGCAGCTGCTCGGGCGGCATGTGACCCGGCGAGCCAAAGAGTGGACCCCGACCCGTAGCGTCGGAGTCAGCGCTCGCGGCGATGCCAAAGTCGATGAGCCGCACCATGCCTTCGGGGTCGATCATCACATTGCGCGGGGTCACGTCGCGATGCACGATGCCGGCCTTGCGATGGGCGTAGTCGAGCGCACGGCAGATTTCGACGCCGATGTAGGCACCTTCTGCCGGGCTCAAAGCGCCAGCGCTCAAGAGCTGGTTCAATGAAACGCCGGCGCAAAACTCCATGGCGATGTAATACGTGCCCTGCTCGGCACCGAGCTCGTAGACGGGCACGATGTTCGAATGGCTGAGCTCGACGGTCGTCTTGGCCTCGGCCACGAAACGTCCAATAAAGGATTGATCAGATGCCAATTCGGGTCGTATCTGCTTGACGACCAGGCGCTTCTCGAACCCACCCGCTCCGCGTAACGTGGCCAGAAAGACCCTCGCCATGCCGCCCGCAGCGATCTCGCGCTCCAAAACGTACTTGCCGAAGATCTGGGGAAACATGCGCCTACCGTATCGTACCGTAGCAGGGGCTTGGGCGCTGCTCGCGGCATGCGATTCGGCACGGGTCGAGCAGGTGGCGATAGTCGCCCACTATGTACCCACATGTGCCCCCTCCCCCGGGGCCGCTGCAGCGCAGCTCGAGCTGATTGCGCTCGGAGACTTTGATCGTTCCAATGACAGCGTCTCGATCTTGCCGAGCAATGCAGCCCAGCTCACCGTCTCGCTGCCTCGCGGGACGCGGGCTGCCGAGCTCAACACGCTCGGGGATCGCGGCTATTGGGGCGCGGGTGCGCTCAGCACACACAACGAGCTCGCCATTCTGCTATGGCCCAAGAACCAGGCGTGCCCGCTCGCGCGGGCGCTGACCGACGGGGTGCCCACCGACGCGGACGCTTGGCTGCTCGGGGCCTCGGCTCGTCAGGGCAGGCTGCTCGTGCTGGGGCCACCGCAGGCTAGCGCCACGGCCGGGCTATCGATCCATCTGGTTGATGCCAGTGTTTCCCTGGTTCCCGCTGCGCAGGGCCTGGCCTTGGCACGCTCTCATGCCTCGGTCAGCGAGCTCGGTGAGCGGTTCCTGATTGCCGGGGGGTTTGACCCAGAGACCCAGCGGATCCACCAAACGGCAGAACTATTTGATCCGGTGCGCGCGAGCTTCGAGCCCGTGCTGCTGACGCTGGCTAGCGCCCGCGCTCGACACGCCGCCCTGAGTCTACCCTCCGGAAGCACCATGCTGATCGGTGGAGAGTCCGAGGCGGGGGCGCTGCGCAGCGTGGAGATCTTGTCCCCGGACGCCTCGCGCTCCACGCGTTTGCTCACGCTCCTCGGCACACCGCGCATTTCGCCCAAGGCGCTGCTCTTGGACCGAAACCGCATCCTGGTCGGCGGCGGCTTCACCTACACCACCGCGAGCGCTGCGACCGATCCCAACCTCTCGACACGAGAGCCTAGCGCGAGCGTGGAGTTTTTGAATATCGACCTGGCTGAAGTCACCCGGGAGCCCATCAGGCTCGAACCGGCGGCGCTCGATCGCGCGTTCGTGGCGCTCGGGCCAGGTGGCGCCCTGGCCGTCGGGGGCTGCGAGCCTGCCGGGTCCCCCGAGCCAGCGTCGGACTGCGTAGCGTGCTCCGATGGGTTGGGCTGCGTGTCGCGTGACGTGTGGTGGATTGACCCTCAGGGCGCGGCGCACGAGATCGAGCCGCTGCCTCCCGAGTTGTCCGTTCCCCAGCCCTGGTTGGTGCCCAGCGCGGAGGGCGCGCCGTGGTTGGTCGCCGATGGGCGGCTGGGCCAGTTCGATCCGTGGCAGGCGCGCTTCAATGTCGTAGAGGGTGATTCCTTCGGCTCTGCCGGTGTGATCCTGAGTGAGCCCGTGGCGCTCGGGCCTGGCCTCTTCGTTTGGCTACAATCCGACGCAGAGGCCGTGGAAGTCGCTGGGCTCTACCACAGCCAACGCGGTCCGTTCACCCAGGACGTTGCGCCTCTCTTGGTGGGAAGCGGCCGCGGCATCGTGCCTCACCTCCCTCCCACGGCGAATGGGGTGGCCGCGGACGTGACCCTAGAATACTCGGTGGCCACAGGTCTGCGCTTGGCTGGGTCGGCAGCCGTGGCCAGCATAGCAGACACCGATTATGCAGACTTCACGCTGGAGCTCAGCCTCGCTTCAGGTCCACCGCCGTTGCTCAAGCTCGTCGCGGGCGGCAGCGCGGTGGACGCCAGCGCGTCGTTTGGTGGGTTGGAGTGCCCGTGGCCGGAGCTCGCGGCGCCGGCCGGAGACGGCCTGGCGGGGCCCATCCGCCTCCGGGTGCAACGCGCGGCCGACCGCGTGTGGCTGGAGCTGGCGAGCGACCCAGAGCCACTCGCGCCGCCGGAGCCGTGTCAACGCTCGCTGCCCGAGCGGGTCAGTGTGCAATTGGTTGGCACACCGGCGGGCACGACCCAAATCACGCGCGTGGAGATCCGGCGTTCGGTCGAGACCACGGCCAACTAGCGAATCAGGCTAGAGCGCATCTCATTACCTGCACGCTCGAAAACGCGCCCGCCCGTTGGGCGAGGCGGTCGCGTTTTACGCGGCGAATCGGCCGTATTCGCTGACTCTTCCTCTACATTTGTCGCCATCCCATGGTTATGGGATGGCTTATAGGAAGCCTGAAGTCGACGGCGCGACACGATCACGGCGAGCGCTTGAAGAAGCGACCGAACAGCCCTGCATTCGACGCCGGCTCGGCTTGAGGTTGCCCCTTGCGCATGTCGTGTAAACGCAGCTCGCGAGCCGCATCCAAGTTGGAGGGATCGTTGTCGGCAACAAAACGAAACTCACGCAAGGCGGCTGCATGTTGCCCGCCGAGCTTGAACACGCAAGCCAGATAGTAGCGAATCTTGACGTTGTCGCCTTGCTTCTGAACGGCACCCTTGAGTAGCGTGAGCGACTCCGCGATGTCAGCTTCCGTCGCTTCGGCCCGGCGCGCGCGAATCCAGGCGTAAAGGGCGACATACTCGGGCTGATCTTGGTCCCCCGAGTAAGCCAGCTCGGCATACTTCTCTGCGCCCGGGAGATCGCGCTTGCGCACGAGGATCTCCGCCTTCTGAAACGCCTCGGCGGCGCGCAACACTTTGAAGACTTGCGCTTGATCCTTGTCCTCCCCTAGTTTCACAAACAACGCCTCATCATACTCTTGTCGGCTGTTCGCTTGGCCGAGCACGCGGTTGGCTTCGGTCATGCGCGCAAAGACCCGCGTCACGATGTCCTTGAGGTCCCGAAGCTCCGGGCTCAACCGGTCTGGATGCCAGCGTCGAGCGAGGGCGGGGAAAGCTTCCGCGATCTGCTCGGCGGATGCTTCGCGCTCGACCTCCAGGATTTCATAATACGACTCCTGGTCGAGCCGCTGATGCTTGGCAGCGATCTCTTCGCGGCTGAGAAAGCGCCCGGTCTGGGTCACGTCGCGCACAGCAGGAATGTTCTTCACCGACGCGGGCCTCACTGCGGCCTGGGAGGCCGAGCGGCGTGCTCGAAACGCGGAAGACGGGGCGCGCTGCCGCGAGGACGGAGGGGCGACCGCCTGCGCCCCAACGGCGACCCCCAGCGGCGGCGCACCGGTGTCCAAGTGCCGGGTCAACACCAGCACGTACAGCAGCTTGTGCAGGGCGGGTCCATCGATGAGCTTCGTCGCCTCGAGCTCCGCCAACGTCTGGGGCTTCACCCGCAGCACATCCAAGACCGTCCGCTCACGAGCGCTGAATCCAAACCGACCGATGCGGGACCCCGGATGCAAGCGTAACGTCTTGCCGGCCAGGCCCTCGCAAGCCACCCGCATCCGTTCGCGTGGAGCATTGGCATCCACCGCACACCAGATGGCAGTCAACGCATCCATCTGCAGCTGTTCCCCGCCCCAGTTCTGCAACATGTCTACGTGATCGTAATAAGCAAAGGCGGTGCTTGCCGGCGCCTGCGAAAGCCACGCCAGTTGCCGGAGCAGCTGCTGATACAATGCCTTCGCCAACACGGGCGTGTCGATCACCCCCCGTGAAAAGAGGCGCTGCCCGAACAGCTGCCCCTCGGGACCTGCCTCCGCGGCGCGGCGTGCCCCCGCGTCAATCCAGCCCAGCGCCATCAAGACCTCACCCAGACGTGTGCCAGGGTTATCCACCCGAGCTTTCACTGGGCTGCCAAAATGAAGGAGCAGCGCGTGTTTCGTACGATCGGGACATTCGAACACTAGCGAGCCGGACAAGGCCTGTGTCAGGGCGTAAACGAGCAACTCGCAAAATGGAGTGCTCGCCAAGCTGCCGGTGGCAGTGGGGGTGTTGGTGCTCATCTCAGCCCCGCATTCCCATACTCGACAAAGCGTAGCAGCAGGGTCGTGCCTCAGACGCAAATATCGATGCCCGAGCCACGCCCCCTTTGGGTGAATCCCCAGTGCTCTAGGTCTCGCTCACGGCCCCAAGCTCCACCCACAACAACCACGCATGTAAGCACCCACCCCACCAACTCCCGCCATCACACCTTCGCGACTCCGGGCCGGCGCTATGGCGCCGCCGCAGGTGCCTTGAAGCGAGGGTGCTCCGGGTCGAGCGCACGCGCGCGCGCCAGCTCGGCCTCAGCCCGCGCCCCCTGACCCCGACCCACCAAGAACTCGGCGTAGCCTACATGCGCCTCGGCCAACTCCTGCGGCCGGCTCGGACAACGGATCGCGCTCTCGAACTCGAAGGCCGCGTCGCCAAACCTGCCTTCACCCGCCAGCGCCTGCGCATACAGTGAGTGGGTTTGCGCCCCTTCCAGATCGACGTAGATGGCCGCCTGCCCCACCTCCACCGCTTGCGCGTACGCCTTGCGGCTGACGAGCAGCGTGAGCAGGCGCCGGTAGACGGAGGCGTCGTGCCCCTCCAGCCGCGCCAGCTGTTTCAGGACCAGTATCTCCGCTGCCGCGTCGCCTGCTTGCTCGGACAGTTGCTGCAAGGCCTGCAGCGGCTCAGCCTGCGTCGGGTCGTGCTCGTGCGCCTTGCTCAGGGCGGCGCGCGCCGCGTTCAGCTGCGTCTTCGGGTCGGTGAGCTCCGCGATCGACATCTGCACGGCGTAACCGTCGTGACCCGACTGAGCCAGCGTCGAGAGCTCCGCGACGGCCTGCGCCGCGTGGCCTTCCGCTGCCGACAGGCGCGCGCCGAGGAAACGCACGTCCGGAGCGTTGGCGTCGAGCCGGGCCGCCTCGGTCCAGGTGGCGCGTGCCAAGGGCAGCTGCTTGTCTCTGAGCGCTCCGAGCACCAGCCGGAGCTTCGGCTCGAGCTCCTTGGGCGCCGCCGCTGCTCGAGCGACCAGCGCCGGCAGCTCCCCACGCACGTCGAGCGGCACGAATTGCTGACCATACCGCGACAACGCCCCGGTGAGGTGCGCGGAAAACTCCCGATCGAGCGCGCCCGAGTCGACGCCGAGAGCGGAAGATAGAGCGGCCCCGGTGCTCATCCCACCCGCGTGCAGCCGCAGTAGCTGGTTGACCTTGTCTCGACCAAAACGCTCGACCATGAGGCCGGCAATTTGGCTCGAGGCGTAATATGCCGTGGCCATGTCTTGCATGTGCTCCGCGTGCGAAAAAGCGCGATTCATGCCGGCCACTTGCGGCAGACGACGGGCTCGCCAGGCCACGAACAGGTCGGGATCGTGATGACGCCGCCATTCCTCGCGCTCGACCAGGGTTTCGTATTCGGCCAAGCCCTCCGTCAGCCAGCGCGGCACGTGGCTCTCGGACATCTGGATGTGAAACACGTGAGCGAGCTCGTGCCAGAGGGTCATGCCCAAGTTGAATGACTCGTGGCGCGGCGTCATGCTGGCCAGGGTCTTGCCAAAACAGACGCCTTGAATGGCGGTCTGAGGCAGGCCGCTGGTGCGCACCGAAAAGTGCTCCCGCTGCTCATACAGCTCGATGCCAATCGGCTCGCTCGGCGTAAAGCCATACGCCACGGAAAACTTGCGCCACGCTCGGTCGAGCAGGCCGGGGACGTAGCGCTCGAGCAGCTCTGCCTCCGCTTTGGGATAACGAATCAGAAAACGCCCCGCCTTTTTGCTAACGTAGCCCTCCGGAATGACTTGCTCGAAAAGGTTCAGCGTGTTGAACACGCGCACGTTGAATGGGTCCTTGGCGCTGGCGCGCTGCAGCGACTGCACACCCGCCCGCTCCTGACCGGCACGAATCAAGTTCAGGCCGAGCTCTGCATGCGCGGCGGCGTCTTCGTCATCGATGGCGACCGCTTCCCGCATCATCTCCACGATGCGCTCGTAACGATGCTCCCACTCCGCAAACTGCCCGACGATGGAATAAAAACGCGAGTAGCTCGGGTTCTGCTCGAACACCTGCTGGCGCGCGCTCTCGAATAGCTTTTTATCCTCCGAGAGGAAACCCACCGCGGCCCGCAGGCTCAGCAACTCCAGATGCCCGGGGTCATGGCTCAGCCCCCGATCCAACCAGGCCAAGGCGCTCGCATACTCGAGATCGCGCAGGTCTATCCCGGCGAGCACGAAATAGGCATGTGGAAGGCCGGGGTTGACGGCCAGCGCTCGCTCCACCAGCTCTCGCGCCGCGTCGAAATCCAGAGACTGCTCGAGCTTCACATGCGCCAGCCACACCAGCGCGTCGGGCTGCTGGGGCGCTCGCTCGAGCAGCTCACTGATCACTTCTTCGGCGTGGCCCGGGTCGTGTTTTTCGAGGAATAGCTCGGCACGCCAGAGCAGGGTTTGGGCATCACCGGGCGCCGCGCGCTCAGCCGCGTTGAAAGCGTCATTGGCGTCGTGAGGGCTGCGCAATAAGTGCGCAGCGCGCCCGACCATGGCCAGCCCGGGCCCATCTTCAGCAGTAATGCGGTCCGCATTATAGTCTTCGATCAACGTCATCAGAGGCGCTTCGGCCTCCCGACGACGCCCGTGCAGAATCCTTATTTCCCCGAGCAGGAGGCGCGCGCGCCGGGCCTCCGGGCGCTCAGTCACGCTCTCCAGGATGTGCATGGCCTCCGCAGCGTTCCCGCTTTGCCACAAGCTCTGCGCGAGCAACGTGCCCGTCTCGACCTCCAGTGTGGGGCCGCTGCCCAGGCTAGCCCTGAGCAGCACTTGAGCCTCCGCGTCCCGTCCGGTGCTCATCAGCACACGCGCCAACCCTCGACGCGCGGGCTCCCGATCCGCCCCCTCGAGCAGCGCTCGAAAGCGTGCCTCCGCATTTGCATAACGGCTCTCGGCCAACGCGCGCTCGGCCTCCTTCAGGCCCGGGGTCGCAGAGGCTGCCGGGGCGGGCATGGGGGCGCGGGCTGCCGACCCCGCAGCGACTTGGCTCGGGGTTTTTCCTGGGGAGGCAGCACAGGCCGTTGCCACCGCCGTGCCCGCCGCAAAAATCCAGCTCGTCCGCCAGCGGGATCGCGTCATGTCCGAAGCTTAGCCCGCCAGGGAGGCGGCTCAGCCGAAGAAGCGCAAAATGGAGTGCTGACGGCGCTCACTCGCAGCGCTAGCCTGGAGCCAATGCGAATTCTCGCCGACACGGAGCGCTGGGCCGGTCTGCCGGAGCCCCTAGTACCTCGTGCCCTAAGTTCGTGCCGGGTTTCGGAGTTCCGGGTTCTCGCACTTGTCATGCCGCTCAGCGTTGCCGTCAGGGGCTGAACGTGCCCGTGTCCGCAACGTCAGCAGCAGCCCGCGAAGTGTCGCGCATCCCGTCCGGCTATGTGCTGGCCACCCCTGCCCGCAACGAGCTCGGAGAGTTGCCCTCGCTAGTCGCCAGCTTGGAGGCACAACAGGTCAAGCCCCTCGTGTGGCTGATCGTCGATGACGGCAGCGACGATGGGTCGCGCGCATGGCTCGAGGCCGCTTCCGCCCAATCCTCCTACCTCGCGGTCGTCTCCGCCCCAGAGGCCGCGGACGAGTACCTGGGCGCGCACGTCGCCCGCATCAAGCGCTGGGGCCTCGAACAGGCCCTGCTGCTCGCCACCGAGCGCGGGCACACACCCGCCTACGCGGGCGTTCTCGATGCCGACATCGAATTGCCCGCGGAACACTACCGCGTGCTGATGGAAGCGATGGCCAATAGTCCGAAGCTCGGCGTGGCGTCGTCAGTGCTCTGGGCCCGCGAAGGCGGACGCAGTTTCGTGGAGCCTTTTCAGCGCGCGGACTTGCCGCGCGGGCCCACGCAATTTTTCCGCATCGAATGCCTGGACGCGATGGGCGGTCTACCACCCTGGCCGAGCTTCGATTCCATCGCCAACGTGAAAGCGCGCGCGCTCGGCTACGAGACGCGGCTCTTGCCCGAGCTCGTGGCCACGCACCGGCGTGAAACCGCATCCCGCTACGGGCACGCGGCAGGGTACGCACGCAAAGGCCGCTACGCTTGGTTTTTGGGCCTACACCCGCTCTTGGTGATGGCGCGCACTGCGGCCTACAGCACGCGCCGCCCGCACCACGCCGGCTATCACTTCCTGAAGGGCTATCTGGCGAGCGCGGCGGCTCGCGGGCCCCGCTGCCCGGACCTCGTGGTGCGACGGCACTACGGCTTACCTCGGGTGGTGGAGGTGGCCAAAGCGGCGCTCGGCCTGGGCCCGAAGTACATCTCCACGTCTGAGCCCACGCCACCGGAGAAAGCACTCTGATGAGAGAGAAGGCGCCCTACGGCACCTGGCGGTCGAGAGTGACCGCCGCACAGGTGGCACAAGCGGCAAGCCGCCCCGGCGATCTCGTGGTCGACGGCCTCGATATTTACATCGGCGAGTCAAGGCCGGATGAAGCCGGGCGAGCGGCGATCGTCCGGCTCCTGCCCGCGCCCGACACCAGCCCAGCGGAAGAAATGCTCGCCGCCCCCTTCAGCGCGCGTAGCCGCGTGCACGAATACGGCGGTGGCGCGTTCAATGCGCGCGGGGGCAACCTCGTCTTCGTCAACGACTCGGATCAGGGGCTTTACCTCCAAGGCCAGGGCGAGCGGCCACGGCGGCTGTCGCCGCTCTTGATGGGTGGCCAGCGGCGCTTTGCCGAGCCGGTCATCGACGCAAGCCGTGAACGTGTCATCGCGGTGGTGGAAGAGCACTCTTCTCCCGGGCGTGAGCCGCAGAATGCGTTGGCCGCCGTCGGCTTCGGCAGCCGCACCGGTCGCTTCGAAACCTTGCTCTCCGGGCAGCACTTCTACGCCTCACCCCGCCTCAGCCCGGACGGCAAACGCCTGGCGTGGCTCAGCTGGCGCCACCCCCGCATGCCCTGGGACGGCACCGAGCTGTGGGTCGCCGAGCTGGATGGCCGCGGCCTGCCGGCCCTGCCGCGCCGCATCGCCGGCAGCGCGACCGAAAGCGTGTTTCAGCCCGAGTGGGACCAGCAAGGTGGCTTACTTTTCATCTCCGACCTGAGCGGCTTCTGGAACTTGTACCGCGCGGACGCGAGTGGGGTCAAACCGCTCTGCCCGCGCCCGGCGGACTTTGGGGTGCCCCAGTGGGTGTTCGGTTTGTCCACGTATTGCAGCCTGCCGGATGGCGACCTGCTGTGCACGTTGACCGAAGGCGGGACCTGGCGCCTCGGACGGCGCAGCCACACCACCGGTGACCTGCGCCTGCTCGATCTACCGTACACGGAGTACTCCACCTTGCGTGCGGCCCCGAGCGGTGCTGCGCTCCTCGTCGCCTCCCCCACGCTCAGCACGACGCTCATGTATTTCGACGTGCTCACCGAGCAGCTGTCGAGCTTGCGCAGCTACGGCCGCCCCGTCAGCACGAACGAAACAAACCCAGACGAAACGGACAGCGCCCACTTCAGCCAGCCCTCGGCGGTCGAGTACCCCACCCGCGATGGCGCGCGTGCCTACGGCTTGTTCTACCCGCCGACAAACCCGGACTACCTGGGGCCCGAGGACGAGCACCCGCCACTGCTCGTGCGTTGCCACGGAGGGCCCACCTCTCAAGCCTCCACAGGCCTCAACCTGCGCACCCAATATTGGACCAGCCGTGGCTTCGCCGTGCTCGAGGTGAACTACCGCGGCAGCAGCGGCTACGGCCGGGCGTATCGCGACTCACTGCGCGAGCAATGGGGCATCGCGGACGTGCTCGACTGCATCGCTGGCGCCAACTCCTTGGCGGACCGCCGCCTCGTCGATCGAGCGCGCATGTGCATCAGCGGCGGCAGTGCCGGAGGCTACACCTCCCTGTGCGCGCTCACCTTCCACGACGTCTTCGCCGCCGGGGCCATCTACTACGGCGTCAGCGACCTATCCGCGCTCGCGCGCGACACCCACAAGTTCGAGTCCCGCTACCTCGACGGCCTGGTGGGCCCCTATCCCGAAATGCAAGCCCGCTACAGCGAACGCTCACCCCTCATGCACCAAGATCGCCTCAAGCGCCCGGTCGCTTTCTTTCATGGCATGCAAGACAAGGTGACCCCACCCAACCAAGCCACCGCCATGGTGCAAGCCCTCGAACGCAAAGGCGTCCCCGTCGCGTTCCTCTCCTTCTCCGACGAAGGCCACGGCTTCCGCCACGCCGAAACCATCCGGCGTACCCTGGACGGCGAGTTCTACTTCTATTGCCGCATCTTCAACATCGTGCCGGCGGATGCGCCGGAGCCGCTCGAGATCCGGAACTTGGGGCAGCGCGAGGTGAACGCGCCGACGCTCGATTTGCGCGATAATCCGTATTGGCCGGGGGCGGTGTAGGGGAATGATGCCGCGGAGCCAGCGGCGTGGCGTTCAGTAGTCTTCGGGAGGGTGCTGGGCGCTATGCCACAGCTCCTCGTACTTGGCCTTCACATAGGGGTCGAGCTGCTCGACGAAGTCGAGCGGTAACGCTCGAATGGCGATCATTCGTTGAACGTCCGCCAGATCCTGCAGCCGATGCGGAGCGGTCATCCCCGATGCCAACTTGAGCTCCAGCAAACGTGGAAGCGCCAGCACCCGCAAGCGCCCTGACTCGATGCTCGCTTGCCGCGGATTGGGGAACGCAACAGGCTTCGGGGCGCCGTCGCCCGGAAACTCACCCTGGATCAAGAAATCGATTTTGACGCCGTGAGCCGTGTCACGCACGGCCTTGCCGCCCGCCCGCAAGTTGACGTACCCCTTACCAAGCCACGCTTCCTTGAAACGACGCAGGCCGTCGCGTTCAATCAGAATGTCTACGTCCTCCGTGGCTCGCACGAGCCCGTGCGCAGCCAGCGCGAGGGCGCCGGCGATCGCATAGTTGATACCCAGCGCATCCAGCTCTCGCGCGAGCGCGTGGGCGGCCTTCTGAATCGGTGATTCATTCATGAAATAGGCCCCCAAGCGTTCGAGCGCCGCATCCATGTCGGGTACTGATTGCTCGGTCAGCGCGGCCATTTGCTTAGTGTACCACGGATCCCTTCCGCGTCAGGTACCGAGCAGGTCCCCCGACCACAACCGCTGAAGAAAATGAGCCCAGGGCAAAACCGAGATACCGTCGCTGGTGCGGCGGGGATCCGGATCGAGCGAGACGACGACGAAGCTTTTCACCAGCCCTTCCTCTTTCAGTGCTCGCAGCCCTTTGAGGTGCTTATCACTCACCAGGGAGGTGGCCTTGATTTCAATCGCCAATCGATCATCGATCACCAGATCCACCTCGAACTGGGAGGTCGACCTCCAGTAATGCATCTCGCTGCGCAACCTTTGGTATGACAGACAGGCTCGAACCTCCAAAATCACGAAGTGCTCGAAGGCCTTGCCGAAAAGCTCCGAAGCCTGGCGAATCTCTCCCCTGCGGCACAGCGTGTTGACGACGCCGACATCGAACAAGTAGTGCTTGGCACGGGCGATGGCCTTCCGTTTTCTAGTTCGCGTAAATGCGGCGAGCTGAAAACCCAGCAGGGTATCCTCCAGAATCTCGACATAGTTGCGCACCGTGCTGGCGGGAATGCCGACATCCGATGCGAGTGACTGATAGTTCAGCTCCTCGCCATTGCTCAGGGCAATGACATCCAGAAAACGCGCGAAGGCGGGCACGTTCCGGGTCAGCGCCTCAGCTTGTATCTCCTCCCGCAAGTACAAGCTCGTGTAGGCGTGTAGCTCCTCGTCGGGCCAGCTCGAGGCATAAATGGCCGGGAGCCCACCCCGATTGAGGTAACGCAAGAGGTCGAACTCGGGTATCTCGACCGAGCACAGCGGAAACAACCTCGCTTCGAACGCCCTACCGGCAAGCAGGTTCGACGCCCCGCGTTTGAGCTTTCTGGCGCTGGAGCCCGTCAGCAAGAAGCGCAGCTTCTTGGACTCGATCAGGCGGTGCACTTCGTTGAGCAAGCTCGGCATGCGTTGAATCTCGTCAATCGCGATGACCTGGTTGGACGCCAGCGCCTCCTCTTCGAGCAGCTTTGGACGCCGGGCGAGGCGAGCCAGCACTTGCGCATCCAGCAGATCGTAAACCCGCGCCTCGGGCAACTGGGTGCGAATCAACGTGGATTTACCCGTTGCGCGCGGGCCAAAAAGGAAATGCGACTTCTTTTTCAGAAGCGATCCGAGCTCTAGCTGCCTCGTAAACTCCCGCATGTCAGAAACGATGGCCCCAAGCCTACACATTGCCGATTGCGGCAAAGATGATAATCATCAATCGATATGTCACATATCATGATAATCGACAACTGATATGCCAATGCCCACGACTGGTCCTCGCGCAATGAGCACCAGCTATCGCCATTTTTCATGAAAGAATGGCGACTCATTCGCCAGAATCGTCAAGCCTTTGAAACAAATAGGTTTTTTGTCGGCCACGGCGGAACGAGTGGTTGGTCACACCCCATCCGGCTCGAAGCCCGCGTGCTGGCCAGGAGCACCGAAGTGGAGCTGGGCAGCGAGTTTCGCCTCAGCATTCGTTGCGCTTCGTAACTACCTCATTCGTCGAGCTCTCCCCAGCCCTGACCTTGGACCCAGCGAATGGCCTTGCCCTGCGTAGGATCCACCAGGCCCTCGTCACCGGCGGGCAGGTGAGCCGCCCAGTCCAAGAGCCCCGCATTATCCATGTCTCGTGACTCCGGGTGCGGGCTCTGCAATGACTGCACGAACCGTTCACGACGTCTGCGGCCAATTCGTGTCGACCTCCACGGCTACTCGTCGCTCAGCCGGGCGAGCTCCGCCCAGAGCGCATCGAGATCGATAACCAACCCCTCACAACCCGGAACGGGGTCCACGCGTCCAGCTATCGTGCCCACGATCTTGACGTAGTTGCCATCCGAATTGCGCTCGAAGATCTCGAATGAACCCAGCGCGGGGTCCAGCAACCAGTAGTATCTCACCCCGAAGGCGGCGTACTCGGCCATCTTCTCGACGCGGTCGCGCCGCTCGTCTCGCGGCGAGGGTGAGACGACTTCCACGAGGATATCGGCAGGCTCGCGAATGGCGCCTCGCCGCGGTGGAGCCGTGCGACCGGCAAGGAACACGCTGACATCCGGCTTCCTCCCGCTCACCGTCCCCGTCAACGTCTTGAGCTCCGAGCCAAAGACGAATCCCCGCGACCCGAGCCAGTTGCCGAGGACTCGGATGAGCCACGCCACCGACAACTCATGCACCGCGTCCGGCACTTCTTCCTCCTCTAGCCGGCCCGCGACGAGCTCTCCTGCCTCGTCCTCGGGCAGCCCCAACCACTCCTCTACCTGGAGGCAACGACCCGGTCGAGAGCCGCGCGGCTCGAGGAGTGGAGGCCACGAAGTTGCCATTGGGATGCGAGTTTAGCACGAACGTGAGCGGCCATGCTCGCCACCGCACGCCCGGGGCGCCCAGTGATGCACGGCCACGTGATGGCACCAGTGACCACCGGGCACGCGGCAGTGACGTCGCGGACGTGCTCGATTGCATCGCTGGCGCAGCTACCTGAAAGGGCAAGGCCTTCCGGAGCTCAGCTGAACAAGCGCGACCCTCTTGCCCTCAACACCTTTTACGCTTGGCGAGCTCGACACCATCCACGCGCAGGTTGGTGACTGCGCCGGCATCATCGACGTCAAAGGAAAACTTTGCGGGCTCCTTCTTCAAGTCTCGGCGCCTGAACCTCTCACCGAGTTTGTGGAACCGAGTTGCATTGAGCCCGATGTGTAGAATTTCTCCCACGACTGCGGCGTCCACCTGACGGTGCTGGTTGGACAACTTGATGACGACGAAGTGGATGCCGCCATCGGGCTCGCCGTCGACCTTGGCGTACCATTCAGGGAGGAACAGGAAAACACCGCTCGGAAGGCGGGCGGACGTGTAGCTGTCGAAGCTCAGATTCATCTCGCGTTTCTTCATGACGGCTCGTGGTCGGGGAAATTGAAGTTCTGGATCAGCGCCCTATTGCGGCCACCCGTGCCTGAGACGTGATCGCTGAAGTAGTTCACGTAGTCTGAAGCATCGATGTGTTCCCAGGCGATGTCGAAGTCGGCATCCTCCAGATAAATGGTCGCCGCAAACCCGATTTCCAAACCCGTGCGGTTAGTCAGCCATGTGGCGCCCCTGACCAACAGTATTGACGTCACCGGACTGAATTGTGCCGAGCCCGGCTTGGGAGCAACGGTCAGCTTGAACAGATTGGAAGAGATTTCGATGGTTGAGCTGACGATGTATTCCTCGAAGTTACTCATGGTCTTCTTCCTCGCGTTGCTGCCATCCTAACATTGAGGTGGGGTTACCGCCCAGGTGCGAATTGAGGCTGAAACGAATAAACCTTCGCCAAGCATCGTTCGGAACAGGAGGCGAGCGCATCGGTAACTGGCTGTTCGTCGGGGTCCGCCTGGGGCTGGCCAATCCTCAGAGCCCCGGGTCGTTCCTCGAACAAGAGGGTCTTGGAATCCGGACTGTAGCTGAGGTGGTCGGCAACCTCGGGCGCGCCGCACCAATGTTTTGGATCCAGCCCAAAGCTTTCCTGACAGGGTGACCTCTCGGCCCCGACCGGGGTGAATCCGTCGCTTGAAGTCGTCGCGCCAAGGCCATATTCGGCCACTGTTCTCTGGTCCGAAAGGAGCACGACATCTCGACCGACTGGAAACTCGAGCTCACCCGGCGGCAACAGGTTCACCGCCCTGTCCGCTACGCCGGGGGGCGACACCAAGAGGTCGACGAACGAGAACTTGGTCGTCGACCCGCTTGGCGCACCGAACACAAATGACTGACCCGTGGCCGAAAAAGCCCGGCGAATTCCAGGGCCAGGCAGTTGTGGAACGCTCCCGGCGAATTCGAGTGTTGGCTCGGCCCCAAAAAAATAGTCGAAAAAATTCACGCCTTCATCTGACCGGCACGCGATGCGTTCCAGCCCCTCTGCCGGCCGCGACCAAGCGATGACCTCTGCACAAAGTGGCCCCGCTGTGATGGCCACACGCGGTAGCAAGGGGAATGGGTCGAACGGGTCGGCGAACAGGTCATAGATTTCGAGCCTTTGCTCCTGGTTCACGCCAGCCACCCAGCGGCGGCTCGGGGAAAGCAAGCCGATGAAATCCCTGTGCGCACCTGCGAATACGAAAAGACCAATGAGGGTATCCGAAACTGCTTCGCGTGCGATGGCGATGCCCTCGGGGGTGGAAAACAGCGTGGCCCCGGACTCGGTCAAGTAGCTGGGGTCGCCCTCCAGTAAGGCCAGGATGGCCCCGTTGATAAACCCCTCGGTGACCACATCGGCTGAATACACGGCGTGGGGGAGCTCCGCCCCCGGAAGTACAAAGGGTTGGCCCAAGAAACCCACACCCCGGCTGCCAATCCATGTGAGCTGCTCATGATAATCGAGGGGAACGCTGCCCTCCGGGACGACGTCGGGAAAGAACCACGCCGCCTCTCCCACGGCCGCCCAAGGATCACCGGGCCCCGCCGCGACACCAAACCCTGAAACACCCGACAGGTAGTCCTGCAGTGGATTCGCCGTCCCAAGCACCACCGCGACGTGGTTCGAGTCCTCGGACCAGGCGTAATCAATCACACCGCATGGAGTGTCGCTACCGGCGTCACCACAGACAAAAGGAACCGGGCTGGCTTCGCGAGGCTCGGGGCCACGCGCAGGATACGTAAACAGCCGTTCATTCCCCGCCAACCCAGCTCGGAACGCGAGCCAATTGCCGTCCGGAGAGAACTTGAAGTCGAGCACCGGTCCGGCGTCAGCCTGAGCCGGTAGGATGATGTCATTGGTCAGGAAGACGTCGCGAAAATGCAGGCGAGCAGGTCCGTTCGGTGCTGCCTCTGCGCCGTCTTCGGACAGATAGGCGAACCAACAGCTCGTGCGCAGCGTGAGGTCCAGGCGGACCTCCCGGGTCTGCTGGAGCTCCGCCGGAGCGCTATCGGAGACCATGAGCACCATTTCTGTCTGCGCCAGGGACTCCGATGGTGACTCAGACACGATTGTGTCTGATAGCGCACCCGCGTCGCCATCCGCCGACCCGAGCTCAAAGCCGGGCAGCGGGGTTATGACCTCCCAATGGTACGGAGGCGTTCCCCCGGTTGCCGTCAGCGGGGCGGAGTACCGGATGCCCGCGCACGGTGAGGGCAGGCGGGTGGAGGTGATGACCAAACATCCGTTCGCCGAGCCCGGGCAATTTGAGCTCGCCCCTCCAGCCCCCGCGCTACCACCGTCTCCCCCTGACGTGCCGCCCCCGTCCTGGCCGCCCGCATCGGGGTCGTCGCTACCCCCGACTTCTCCGGCGGCACCGCCATCCCCCGCGCCGCCGCCTACACTGGTTCCAGCCCCGGCACCCCCTATGCTCGCACCGCCGCCGGCCGCCCCGTTCTGGGACGTCTCACCTTCAATATTGACGTTAGTCTCCCACTTAATATCCGAAAGGCACGCTGGGGCGGCCAAAGCCGCGGTCAACACAAGGAATGCCGTTCGTCGCGCGATCATTCGGGCCCATTCAATAGACGGGTATGGGGGCACCTGGTCGCAAGCACCCAACCCTCGCGGTTTCCAATCCGCGCAGATCAGCCTATAGTAAACCTCAATGTTAGGAAGCGTTTAGAGCGCTGGGTGGGGGCGGTTGGGGGCCTCCGAGGCACCTCATGGCTGACGAAACCACAGATGGCTCATCGGAGACGCTGCCCAGCCCCGGCATGACCGAGGGCAAGCTGGACAGCGAAGGCCGCTGCATGAGCGAGGACCAGGTCCTCGACTATCTGGGGGGTCGGACCTCGACGCGCGCCCGGGATCAAATCCACCGGCACCTCGATGCGTGCCAGGACTGCTGGACGCTGGTGCAGTCCCTGCTCAGCGGGATGGAGGAGGCGCCTCCGGAAGAGCAGCTCGAGCCGTTCAGGGTGACTACTTTTGCGACGGGCAGCCTGATCGCCGAGCGCTTCCGGGTGGAGCGCTTCATCGGCAAAGGCGGCATGGGGGAGGTCTACCTCGCCCATGACGTGCTGATGAACAAGGTCGTCGCGCTGAAGACGCCGCTCTGCACGAGCAGCGATGACCCGAGCGCCGTGCGCAAGTTCTTCGATGAAGCGCGCAATGCCGATCGCATCACGCACGCCAACATCTGCCGCATCTATGCCCTGCAAGAGCATCGGGATCCGGCGGGGACGCGGCCTGTCGTGCCTTTCTTTACGATGGAGTTCATCGACGGGGAGAGCCTGGCGGCTCGGCTCAAGCGCGGGGCATTGCCGCTGGCGACCACCCGCGTCATCGCGCGTCAGCTGCTCGAGGGCTTGCGCGCAGCTCACGAAAAGCGGGTGTTGCACCTGGATTTCAAGAGCGACAACGTGATGCTGCGGCGCGGCAGCCAGGCCATCGAAGCCGTGATCATGGATTTTGGGCTATCGCGTGAGCGCGATGCCATCTTGCGGACGAGCCAGTATCAACGCGGTATCGGCACGCTGCCGTACATGGCGCTGGAGCAGCTGGAAGGGCGCCGCAACCTGGCGCCCACGGTCGACGTGTACGCGTTCGGGGTGGTGCTGCACGAGATGTTGACGGGGCGCCTGCCCTTTCAGGAGACCTCGATTGGCGCGATGTTGATCAAGCAGCTGAGGGAGCGGCCTGCGCCCCCGAGCAGCTTGCGCCCCGAGCTGAGCCCACAGGTCGACGCCTTTGTCTTGAAATGCCTGAGCCGCTCACCCGCGCGGCGGCATGAAGACGCGCGGGCGGCGCTGGCGGAGTTCGAACGGATCCGACACTGGACCCGGCGCAGGACGACCGTTTGGGGCCTGACACCCACGCACTGGGCTCTCGCCACGCTGTCTGGAGGGCTCGCCGCGCTAGTCAGCAGCCAGTTTCTCCGAGCCGACGAGGTGGCGGAGCAACAGGGCCAGGCGATGCAGGAGCTTCCCCTCGCACACGGCGAGCCAGCGCCGGACCAGTTGCTGGGAGCGCTGCGCAGCGCGCCGCAGCCGGACGGCACCGATGTCCTCGACGAGCCGGGACGAGATGAAGAACCGCTCGATGACACGTCCGTCGAGGTTGAAGGCACTGCGGTCGACGACGCCACCAGCGCAGAGCCGGCAGCGCCACCCGTCCAACACGCGGTCACGCAGCCCGCCAAGCGCAAGGCCGCCCCGCCAGCCACTCCAGCCGTGGCTGAGCCCGAGAGCGAGGGTGAGCCTGCGCCGCCCGGGCCGCGCCGACTGAAAGCCCTTCCAAGGGGGCCCATTCCGCTCACCGGGTCCCTGGCAGCCCGGCTCGGGAAGCGGGCTCAGCCGGACCCCGAGCTAAAAGACCCCGCCGTAGCTGACCCCGGGCAAACCGCCCGGAGCGCCGAAGGAAAGGATGCTCTCGGGGCCAGCGTCGAGCACTAGGAGGGTTACCCCGGCTCCGAGGAGTAGGGCCGTACTGCCTCCTAAAACCAGCGCCCAATCGCGGTACACAACTCGGTTGTGATCGAGCGCGCGGTCTTCACCGCCGGGCGCCTTCCCATCGGACTGCCTAGCCACAAGCTCTGAGTCTGCCCGGAACATGTAGCCGAGCAATACACCTGTCACGACTCCCGTCGCCGCACCGCCGCCCAGAAGAAGCCATGGGGCCGCGGCGCGGAGCTCCGCTCCCTCGCTCACTGGCGGGGCCTCGCGGGCTCGTCCCCCAACCTGGCCTGTCCCGTCGAGCGAGACCAAACGACCTCCAGAAACGTCGGGAGGGCTCGCTCCACTGTCGATGGGACCGATCACATCCGGATCCCATTTGACGGGCAAGCTTGCTGGTCGTGGTGCCGGCGCGCAGATCTTGTTCAGCTCGTCCAGGGCGGAGCGCGCTTCATCGCAGTAGGTATCGTAAGGATCCCGAGCCAGGTAGCGCTCGTAATTTTCGCGCGAAATTCGGCAGTTTTCCGCCTCGCGGTCGGGTTCGACTTCGATCAGCGCGTGGTGCACATAGGCGCGATCGAAGAGGCATTCCGGCTCATCTGCCAGGCCACAGGCATTTTCGAGGGCGGCCAAGGCGGGGCGGTAGCGCTGGATGGACAGCCAGCAGTGGAACTCGGTAAATAGCTCGTTGATGGCGGCCCCATCCCCAGCTTCGCGCGCCGCGCCCGCCGCCTGACAGGCCTCGGCCCCTGCCTCCTCCGCGCCGAACGGCAAGGCCACCGGAGGCGCTGCCCGAGCATCCTCCGCGAAGGCCGCCAGACAGGACAGCCCCACGAGAACGCAAATGCCACGGGCGGTTTTTCGGCAAGACGCGACGGTGGTGCCGAATGCACCGCGAACAGCCAGCACCGCGTAGAACCACCTCATGATGAGCCCGATCCCAGAATTCGGGGCTGAGCATCGCACGTCGCCATTGCCGCGGGCCAGCCTGATGAGCGGCGCCGGTCTTAGCCGAGCGGCCAACGCGAGATCGAGGCAGCAGGGACGCACACGCTGAGGACGCCGCCGCGCCGAAAGGGCCGCGTCCGCGGCCGCGTGCCGGAATGAATCAGCTGTGGCTGCTGCCCAGACCGGGCAGGGACACGTCCGAGAGGTCCACCTTGGGAACGCCGGCGTCCGCACGGTAGCGACGGTGGGCGGAGTCGGCAGCGAGCAGTGCCAAGAGAATCAGTCCCCCGGGCACGAAGAGAATGACGAACCAAAGCAACGCTCGCAGCGCTCGATTCTCTGGTCTCAACAACATACGACTACTCTGAGCATCAAACATGCCAAGTGGGTGATCCCCCACAGAACAAGAAACGGTCGCTTTGATTGCGAGCGTAGGGCTTCCTAGAGAAATCTGCGGTAGCCCTATATTTTCCCTGCAACGCAAGCTGCTAGCACTGTAATGCGGTTGACACGACGCAGCGCAAACCCATGCGCCGGGCAGCGCTGGCGTGCCACTGACGTGCCGTCGAGCAACACCGTGTTGCTACAGCTATGACACGAGCGTCATGGAACGCTCCGCGGCGTCGCTTCACGACACTGACGAGCACTGCCGCGACACACACCACCTACCACCCCTCCGACCCAGAACGGTGCACACCGCCGAAACGAGCCAGACCCAGTTGGACGGCGGTAATCTCAAATGAGGCCCTTCGCGCCGGACTGTTTTTTCCGCGCGCGGGAGGGGTCCCTGTGTCTGAGCAAACGAGCGAAGC
>JANOIG010000078.1:0-15678 GCA_031407405.1 Deltaproteobacteria bacterium | reverse complement strand
GTGGACCTGCTCGTGGTGGAGTACCGTGGCGGGGACAAGCTGTTCGTGCCGGTCTACCGCATGAACCAGATCCAGAAATTGAGCGCGGGTGAGGCGGAGACGCGGCTGGATCGATTGGGAGGTCAAACCTTCGCGAAGACGAAGGCCAAGGTCAAACGCAAGGTGCGGGAGATGGCGGACGAGCTCTTGCGTTTGTACGCCGAGCGCGCCAACACCGAGCGCGACAGCCTGCCTGACGTCGATGCCGAATATTTGGCGTTCGAGGCGGCGTTTCCTTTCGAAGAAACCCCCGACCAAGCGGCCGCCATCAGCGACATCATGGCGGACCTCGACAAGCCGCGCGTGATGGATCGCCTGGTCTGCGGCGACGTCGGTTTCGGCAAGACCGAAGTCGCGTTGCGCGCCACGTTTCGGCACGTCATGGCGGGCCATCAGGTGGCACTGCTCTGCCCCACGACCCTACTCGCCAATCAGCACTATCAAACCGTGCAGAAGCGCTTCGCGGATTACCCCGTCAACATCGAGATGTTGAGCCGCTTCAGGAACAAGAAAGCTCAAACAGAGGTGGCGATGGCCTTGCGCGCCGGCAGCGTGGACGTCGTGATCGGGACGCACCGTTTGTTGTCCAAAGACGTCCATTTCAAGCGCTTGGGCCTCCTGATCGTGGACGAAGAGCAGCGCTTCGGCGTCGTAGCCAAGGAACGCATCAAGCAGCTCAAGAAGGACGTCGACGTGCTCACGCTGAGCGCCACGCCGATTCCGCGTACCTTGCAGTTGGCGGTCGGCGGCCTGCAAGATCTGTCCATCATCGCGACCCCGCCGCTGGACCGCCGCTCGGTACGAACCACGACCGCCCGTTACGACGACAGCCTTGTCCAGAGCGTCATCGAGCGGGAGCTCGCTCGCGGTGGGCAGGTGTTCTATGTTTACAATCGCATCGAAGGAATTGCGGAGCGAGCCGCACGCATCAGAGCCCTGGTACCGCGCGCGCGTGTGGCGATCGGGCACGGGCAGCTCAGCGAAGCCCTGCTCGAGCGCACCATGCTGGGCTTCGTGCAGGGGGACTATGACGTGCTCGTCGCCACGGCCATCGTGGAGAGTGGCCTCGACATTCCTCGCGCCAACACCCTGATTGTCGACCGGGCGGATCTGTTTGGCCTGGCCCAGCTCTACCAACTCAGAGGTCGTGTGGGCCGCTCTAGCGAACGGGCATACTGTTACTTGCTGGTGCCACCACCCAGCCAACTCAGTGATGAAGCACGCATGCGCGTGGATGCATTGACCCGCTACACGGCGCTTGGCTCCGGACTACAGATCGCAGAGCTGGATCTCGAGCTGCGCGGTTCGGGAAATTTTCTCGGCGCCGAGCAGAGCGGCGCCGTCCAGAGCGTCGGTTTTGATCTATTCTGCCAGATGCTGGCCGAGGCGACCCAGGAGCTCAGAGGAGAAATCAGCCCGCAGGAGATCGATCCGGAAATCAGCGTCGATATCGAGGCGCTCTTGCCCGAGGACTACGTGCCGGAAGTTGGCGTCCGGCTGTCCCTCTACAAACGGCTGGCAGGAGCCAGCGACGAGGCCCACTGTCACCAACTCGCGATCGAAATCGAGGATCGGTTCGGTCGCTTGCCGCTCGCCGCGCAGAACCTGATCGAGCTCATGGGACTCAAGGCCAGGCTCAGAAAGCTGCGCGTGCTCAGCTGTGACGCCAGCGCCCGCGCGGTGACTCTGCACCTGGGCGCGGACACTCCGCTAGACACCGCTAGAATCACGCGACTGGCACTGTCGCGTTCCGATCTGTATCGGGTCACCCCACACGGTCAGGTGGTCCGGAGAGCCACTGAACGGGAACGCAGCGCCGGCGGCATCCAGCTGGCCCTGCGCTTGCTCGAGGAAATCTCGGAGTGAGCCGCCTCCCGCCCTCGTCACGCGTACCCGCCGGCTCGCTCGAGACGAATTCGACGCGATGTTTTGCGCGACGCTAGGCTTTGATTTATGCCTGCCTCCATGGTTTGGCCACCCCCCACGGTTCTGGCACCGCCGGAGGGCCAGGCGCCAGCTGACTCGGGCGGCGAAAGCTTGCCGCAAGCGGCAGCGTCAAAGCGGGGGTCCACGCCGCCAGTATCCTGGTCCGCCCTGCCCCCGCAAGCCCCGAGTCCCCTGCCACCGGATTGGTTACAGCGGCCCGATGCGCTAGTAGGGGCGGTTCTGGGGGGTCGCTACCGCATCACGCGCGTGCTTGGGCGCGGACCCATGGGTATTGCGTGTGAAGGCGAATCGGCGCGAGGCCGGCAGGTCACCCTCAAGCTAATCCCGCGACCTCCTGAGCTGCCCGTGGAGCATTTTGCCTGGCAAGTCCGTCAAACCCTGGCGCTAGCACACTTCGACCACGCGCACGTGGCACCCATCAACGACTTTGGCGCGCTCGAAGGCGGTAGCGCCTTCGTGAGCCGCAATCGTGTGCCGGGCGTAACACTGCGCAGCATGTTGCAACAGGGAGGCTTGCCCATCCGGCGGGCATTGCAGATCGTGCGTCAGATCGCGCTGGCCCTCGACGCCGCCCACGCCCAAGACATCACGCATGGGCGGCTCAAGCCAGAAAACGTCATCATTCAGGGCGGCGCAGAGCCGGGTGACATGGTCAAGGTCGTAGACTTTGGCATGTCCGGGCTACCCGTAGATCTGCGCGCGGTAGCCCCGAACGAGAACGACGCACGCCGGCTGGCACTGCGCACCCGTTTGTACTTGCCCGCGGGCCCTGCCAGCGTCGCCAGTCCCGCCCTCGACGTGTATTCTCTCGGGGTCATCCTGGGCGAGATGATTGCCGGGCAGCCTCCCTTCGCATTCGACGCCATGGGGTCAGCGGGGCCCGCCGGGCCTCCTCTCAGCTTCGCGCAGTGCAACTTGCCCATGGCGGTGCCGCCCGCGGTCAACGACCTCGTGCTCGGCATGCTGCATCCCGACGCAGCCCAACACGGTATCAACGCAGGTCGCCTGGTCCTACTGCTCGACACCCTGCTCGGGCGCCCGAGCGTGGCGCCACCGCCACTCCCGGCGGAGCCCACCGCCGAGCACCCAAGCGCGCCGCCTCCCGAGCCTCGCCTGAAGACCGAGCGCCCTCCGCCAGTGCAAGGCGCCGCCCCGGAGGGAGCTCGAGCGGAAGCCACCCCGTTCTGGCCTGCTTCAGAGCCACCGAGCGCAAAGGTGGGCTGGCCGCCGCTGCCGCAAGGTTTTTCCGGTTCGAGCGCGCCACCACCTCCGGTCGGGTATGACGCCCAACCCCCTCCATTTCATCCATCTGGCCCTCCCGTGGGTGTGGCCTCGGGCACTTATCCACCAGGGCCACCCGGCATGGAGAGCTACGCTGCGCAGGGCCTCGCGCCACCGGATCGCGGCGGCGACGCAGTTGACGACGACGATACCGATTTCAGGCCCAGTCTGCTCGGGCGCCTGCGCCGGCTCTTCGGCAAAGCCAAACCCGGCGGTTTCTAGGCCCGCATTGCTTCCAGGCGGGGCTCATGGCCACGCGCGCGCTTGCCGGGCCAAGTCTGATCAACCAGCGCTGTTCCATCGCTTCAACCCCAACGCCAATGATCCGCGTCGTTCAAGCCACGGCAACGCGGGCGGGGCCGCGCGCAGCACGTGGGCGGCCTCCATTCGTCACCACGCGCCGCTCTCGAGCGACCCGCACGAGGTGACACACGTGCTCTCTCGACGTCGACTCGTGTCAGCGTGCCATCACCCGTGTCGAGAAGTCACCCACACGGGTGATGTTTCATCGCGCGGTCTCGCGCGTCTTAAGTGAGTGGCAACTTTGTCGTCGCATTTGATGGAACGGAGTCAAAATAGCGTGTGAGTGCGGGCATTCGCCGGGGAAAACGCTATACTCGATCTCTGACACGCTCACTTCACTGACAAAAGTGCTGCGCTGCCAGGAGTCGTCGGGTGGGCCTTTGCACAGCAACGCCCGCTCGAGCGGAGTGTGGGACAGGGCTTCACTGACAGCTGCGGTCAGTTAAGCTAGGTGTACGTGCAGGGGCTCCTGAGTGGCAGGACGCCCCCGATATTAGGTGGGCATCGAACGGCGCAATTCGCCGTTCTGGCGCGGGCTGTGTCCCGACGGGGCGAAAATCGAACCGTTGGGGCGGCGGCATTTGGAGGGGCGTCTGGCAAAAGACGTATCTATAAAACAGATGGGCGAGCCGGCCCGCCCAGAAAAGGGCGGGCCCATCCGGCGTCCGTCTGGACCGCGGCGAAAGGTGGGCGGCGCGAGCACCGCGTCGTCACCCCTCGTCGTCGACGTCCGCCGCGTCCTCGTCGTCGTCGGTAACGGCATGGTGAGCCAGCGCTTCTGCGAGCGCGCCATCGAGCTCGGCTTGCATCGCGAGCACCGCATCATCGTCTTCGGTGAAGAGCCCTTGCCAGCATATGATCGCGTGCAGCTGACGAGCTTGCTCGAAGGTCGTGACACGGCCTCGCTGATCATCAAACCGATGCTCTGGTACGTGGACCACGACATCGATTTGAGGGTCGCTGAACGCGTCGTCGCTTTCGACCCCGATCAGCGCACACTGACGACGCAGCTCGGAGACGTTCAGCACTACGACCAACTGGTCTTCGCGACGGGCTCGGTCCCGGCTGTTCCAGCCATTTTGGGCATCCATCACCCGGGGATCCACGTCTACCGCACGGCGGATGACGTGAAGCGCATCGGGCAGCGCGCCAGCGCGTTGGCACGGGACGGGGACCGCGTGGTGGTCATCGGTTCTGGCTTACTGGGCGTCGAGGCGGGCCAGGCGCTGCAGGCGTTGGGTTGCTCTGTGACTCTGGTCGAAGCCGCCGAGCACATGCTGCCGCGGCAGCTCGACCGAGCGAGTGCTCAGGTCGTCCAGGACATGCTGGTAGCCGCGAGCTTCGACTTGCGCGTGGGTCAAATCGTGGACCGGATCGAGGTCTTGCCGCCAAGCCGGAGCCCGAGGGTGCAGGCCATAGGCCGCTATGCTGGCGCCGAAGCTGGAGCAAAACTGTGCGTCGAGCTCCGCAGGGCCAAGCCAACCCTGACGGCTGCCGGTGGGCGCGCGTCTGAGGCGCCAGAAGCCACCACGCGCATCCACTGTGGAATGGTGGTCTTGGCCGCAGGCGTCAGGCCACGGGACGAGCTCGCGAAAGGCGCAGGCATCAGCTGCGCTGCCGCAGGCGGGATCGAGGTCGATGACGCGCTTCGCACCAGTGATGAGCGGGTTTTCGCGATTGGTGAGTGCGCGCGCTACGCTGGGAAAAGCTATGGGTTGATTGCGCCCGGGTATGCCATGGCTGACGTGCTCGCGGAGCGCCTCGCCGGCAAAAAGTCGACCTTTTCCGGCGTCGAGCTCAATACTCGGTTGAAAGTGAAAGAGGTCGAGCTCGTCATCGTGGGTGAGAGCGCGGGCGCGGGCGTCGATGTCGAGGCGCTGGTCAAACGCGGGCCAGATGCTAGCTACCGGCGGCTCGTGCTCAGGAAGGGCCGCCTCGTCGGGGCCACGGCCATTGGCGCCTGGCCGGAATTGCCGATGCTGCAAGAAGCCATCGTGACGCATGCCAAGCTGGAAGGCCCCCAGCGCAAGCGCTTTAGCCGAGACGGATCACTGTGGCGCAAGCTGCAGCAGGTCTCGCTGAAAGATTGGCCCGACGCCGCCACGGTCTGCGCGTGTACCGGCGTCAGCTACGGGGTACTGTGTCGAGCACGAGAGCAAGGCTGTAACACCGTCGACAAGCTGTCGGAGCGCACGCGCGCGGCCACCGTGTGCGGAACGTGCCGTCCCTTGTTGGACGCGTTCGTGAAGGGCAACACCTGGGTGCCCGCACCCCGCCTCCGGTTGGGTCTGGGCGTGTTCGCGCTGGCCGCGCTGGCCTTGACCGGGGCCGGCCTGTATCACGGCCCCCTCCCGCTCCTCGATAGCGTGCAAGGCCCGTTTCGATTCGATGTGCTGTGGCGAAACCACCTGGCTAAACAAATCAGCGGATTTGTCCTCCTGGGCCTGTGCGCTCTGGCCGCGGGAATCATCGCCCTGGGTAAGCGCTGGCGCAAACCCGGGCGCATCGACTTTGCGAGCTCGCGTACGGCTCACGCCGTGTTGGGCGCGCTGGCGCTAGTCGGTGCGGGAGTGCACACCGGGCTACGCTTGGGTCGCGGGCTCGATTTCGTCCTCATGTCATCGCTGCTCGCGACCATGGTGCTAGGGGCAACTACTGCGCTGCTGGTCGCGGGGGACGGGCACCTCATGAGCCCCACGGCTCAGCGCCTACGCCGCTGGGGTGTGCGTCTGCACCTGCTGTTGACATGGCCGATTCCCGTGCTTGTACTGTTTCACGTCCTGAAGAGTTACTTCTTCTGAGCCGACGGCGCTATGGGTTCTGGGGCATCGTGGTTTCTGGCTAGTGCACTGTGCGTCGGCTACTTGGGATTCACGTTGCTCGACAACAAGAGTGACCGGCGGCTGTTTGTACCGGGTACGACGAGCGACGGGCACTATCAGATCGAGATAGCGTGTAACTCCTGCCATGGCGAAGCTTTTGCGGACACCTCCGCGCTACAATCGGCCTGTGAGCGCTGTCACGCTTCTGAGCTGTCGGAGGCTCGCGACTCTCATCCAAAGTCCAAATTCACAGACCCGCGCAATGCCGACCGCACCAGGCTCTTGGATGCACGGCGCTGTGTCACGTGCCACCGCGAGCATTGGCCCGAAGGCACCAGCGCCATGGGCGTGACGCTGCCCACAGACTATTGCTACCATTGCCACACCGACGTGGCGCGCGAACGCCCGTCCCACGCGGGCCTCGAATACTCGAGTTGCACCAGCTCTGGTTGCCACAATTTCCACGACAATCGAAGCCTGTATGAGGACTTCTTGGTAGAGCACGCCAATGAGCCCGCCGCTCTACCCCGACGCGAGCTGAGAGCCCGCGCTGCCCAGCGCCAGGCCGAGCGCCTCGACCGGAGCCAGCGCGATCATACCGAAATTCATTTGGCGGATCCGGAGCTCGAAGCCTGGGCGGTCAGCGCGCATGCCAATGGCGGTGTCAACTGCAGCGGCTGCCATCAAACCGACACGGGCTGGAGTCTTGCGGTTCCGCTCGAAAATTGCGCACGTTGCCATGAACGTGAGCGTGAGGGTTGGGGCAAAGGTCGCCATGGCATGCGAGTGGAGCTCGGCCTTCGCGCAATGACGCCCGGCGATGCCCGTGCGCCCATGCACGAGAGCGTGGCACACGAAAAGCTAGGTTGCACCTCCTGCCACGGCGCTCATGACTTTGACGTGAAGCGCGCTGCCGTCGAGGCTTGTCAACGCTGCCACAGCGACGCGCACACAGCAGCCTATGACGGGGGCCCACATGAGCGCGCGTGGCGGGCGGAGCTCTCGGGCCAAGCCGGACCGAACACGGGCGTATCCTGCGCGACGTGCCATATGCCGCGCTTGGAAAGCGCGGCGGGTGAAACGTTCGTCGAACACAATCAGAACGACAATCTTCGGCCCAGAGAGAAGATGTTGCGCGGCGTGTGCTCAAACTGTCACGGCTCGAGCTTCAGCATCGACGCCTTGGCGGACGCCGAACTGATCGTCAACAACTTCCGTGGGCCTCCGAAAAAGCACGTTGCCAGCGTCGATTGGGCCGTCACCCGTAGCAAGGCGGCGCCAGAAATGAACATGCCCCCAACCAATACTGGAGATTGAGATGAGCCGCACTTTTCGCCCACTCTTGGCCGCCATCGTCAGCGCTAGCTTGACGCCCTCCTGCGATTCCTCGAATCGACCCCAACCTGGGGGGATCACTCCGCAGGTCATGGCCGATGCGGTCCATGCAGTCCTGGAAGCCGACCGCGCCGTCTACACAAAACACGTGGTCAACCGCCTGCAGAACGAACAGGGCGTCATCAAAGCCAGTGAGCATTGGAAGGACGAGAAGGCGTTGCCTCTGCCTGCGCAAATGTTTCGCATGGGCTCCGAGTTGGCCACTGAGAAAGCCAAAGGCTTGAACTACGCCTTGCTGTCGCTATGGCCTCTCAACCAGCAGAACAAGCCGCGCACGGACATGGAAAAAGCTGGGCTGGCCTTCGTGGCGGAGCACCCCGGCCAAAACTACTATGGCTCGGAGGAGCTCGGTGGCGCCGGTTACTTCACCGCGGTGTACGCGGACACCGCAGTGGCCAACGCCTGTATCGAGTGCCACAACCAGCACAAAGATTCACCGCGGCGTGACTTCAAGCTGGGTGACGTGATGGGCGGAGTGGTCGTGCGCATTTCGACGTCGCAATAGGCGGCCGCCTCTACTGCCCTGGAACCGAAGCTCCAGGCATCTACAGTGCGCGCAGCTTGGAGTTGTCGGCCCCAATCTGGACATCAAAGCCGCAAGTCTTATGCCCCAGGCCACCAATGCAGGTGATCTCGGTGGCGGTCACTTGCTTCTTGAGAATGCTCTCCATCACACCGGCGATGAGCCCGCCTTCGAAGGAGCAGAGCTTCCGGCCTACAGGCTGCATGCCCGCGCAGGTCACGCATTCGTACACGTCGACGTAGAGTTGGCGGTCGTCTTGTTTGGGGACCTTGATCTTACCGATGTTGAGGTCCTCACACAGCTTCAGAAAAGCCGACACGTCCGGCAGGCCCAAGGCCTTGCCCAGCCGTTTGCCAGCAATGTACGCGGGCCCGGCCGCACCACGGCCCAAGATCTCCTCGAAGGCCACCAAACGCACGAGGCGAAACAACGCAACCGGTACGTTGGTACCTAGCTCACTACGTTCGACTCTCAGTGCGTTTTCGACTGTAACCGGATCCATCCCCGTGTTCCCCTTCTCAGTTGCGATCTGCCCACGTAGTTAGACGGCGACCACCGCCGACCTGCGCAGACCAAAGTCGCTCTTCAGTACGCGCGTTGCATCGCGTGCATAACCCAAAACCCTCATTTGCGAGCGACCCGCGCTGTGTGCACCCCACACAGGCACACCTGATCGCCTGTGGATGTGCCCTGCAACGACGGCCCACGATGGCTCGAGCGAGCACAGTGTATCGAATCCTCTTAACCCGTTTATTTTGAATCGGTCGGGTTTTGCACGCCGTCGCATTCGACGTAGGCGATGTTAGATATGTGATCAAGCCGGCACCCGGGTCTCAATTGATAGACGATCCGCTCGGTCGGCAAACGAACTCCGAAGCTCACAAACGTATGAGCAAGGCGTGGAGGGGCGATGAATACTGCACCAACGCAGCTGCGACGTACTGACCAGATACAAGACATTCTGCGCGGACTGAGGACATCCTCGTCGGAAGTGATCGGGGCGGCAATAGTCAGCGCCGAAGGGTTCACTGCCGCATCGCTCTTGCCTAGCGAAGTGGATGAGGAGGTGGTCGCCGGTATGGGGGCCGCGCTGCTCGGCGTGGCCGAGCGGATATCCGCCGAGCTGATGAAAGCCGACATGGTTCAGACCTATGTGCGCAGCAGCAACGGCTATATCATTCTGAATCAGGTGGGCAACGACGCGATGTTAGTGGTTCTCACGACGGAGCACGCCAAGCTGGGCCTAGTGTTTCTCGACATCAAGCGCCGCCTGCCTGAGCTGCTCCGGCTGCTCTAGTAGCTCGTTGGGCCCGAAGCTCCGATTCGGGACACTAGGGCGTTTCTCATAACCCATCGACACCAGTAGCCTGGCGTCAAGATTACTCGAGCTTGCCGGCGCCCGGCAGGCCGCGGGTAAAGGAGCTCTACATCGGGCCATGCACTCACGCCTTGCGGCAGCAATTTTTGGACTGGGCATCGCTGATGTCGCGTACGTCGACTTCATATTGGGTCCAGCGGTTCTTGCCCCCGCGCCTCGGAGCGAGGCGTCCGAGGTTGGCTCAACCATCGCTGCGACGCCAACGGTGAACGTACCGCGGTACCCGGGCACAGAGCAACCCGACGGCCCTGCTCGAGCCAGCGACCCGCCTGCCGTCCCCGACATCGCACCCGAGCCGACCGCACTCGCACCTCGAGCTCACACGCCCGAGGAGGAGCAAGGCGTAGAGGGTCCCTCGTTCGATTCGACCGACCCCATACCTGAGCCGACAGCGCAGCTGGCCCAAGGCGAAGCGGTACCCCCCTCACCTAAGGTGGACGCAGAGCTGCCATCCCCAGCGACGCTGGATGACGTGCAGCCATCGGCACCGACGCTCGACCCCACGCTGGCAGAAGGCGAGTGGATCGTGCTCTTTCCGGCGGCCGGCAGGACCGGACTCCCGGAGGGAGCCAGTGACATCATCAACCAAGTTGCCGAGAGACTACGTCAAGACAGCCGCCTACGCCTACGCATCGTCGGGCATGCCGACGAGAGAGGCACTCGGGCGCACAACTGGCAGCTCGGCAAACAACGCGCTCGAGCGATTGCGCACGCCCTCCAGGTCGTAGGCGTTTCGCCCCAACAACTCGAAATTCAATCCGAAGGCGAGGATGAGCCGGCAGCTCTCGGGTCAATGCCCGAGGCTCTGGCCAAGAATCGGCGCGCGGAAATGGCGATCTACGCCGGAAGGAGTCAAACACCGTGAGCCCGCTCATCGCTTTGTGGATTGCGTCTGCCATTGGCGCCGTACTGTTTTTCTCGAGCGGCTTCCTGCTCTCGAGATCGGGGCGCCGGGCAGCGGAGCCGAGCGCCGAGCACGAGCTGGAGTCAACGACTCTAGCGGCTCGAACCGAGGCCGCCGAACAGGCGCACCGGGAAGAGCTCCACCAGCTCCGTAGCGCGCTGTTTGCGTCGGAGCAGCAGCAGCAGAGGCTCCGGGGGGAAAGCGAGCGAGCGCTCGAACAGGCACGCCTACATTACGACCGCCTGAAGGAGCAGCTCGCAAGTGCGCCGCCGCGATCTCAGCCTCCGAGCTCCCGCCGCGAGATAGAAGAGCTCAATCAACGATTTGCCCAAGCTCAAAAGGTTGCCGCGGGCGTGCCCACCTTGCGGAGCAAGCTCGGCGAGCTAGAGCGGGCGCTCACTCAGACCGCAGCCGCTGCCAAAACGTCCGAAAGCCGCGTCCGTGTGCTCGAAGGGGAGCTCCGGCAGCTGCAGGGCGAAGCGCTGCAGAAGCCCGACCTCAAGGCCAAAGAGGCCCGTATCCTCCACCTGGAAAGCCAGCTCGGCGAAGCGCAAAGCAATCTGGACCGCCTGCAAGGCCAGCTTTCCGCTCAAGTCGACAGCGCTAATGCCGCTCTTTTAACTGATGTGAAGCGGCTCAACGAGGAGCAGCAGGAACGGGCCCTTCGTATCAAGATGCTGACAGCTCGGGTCGCCGAGCTCGAGGCATACGCCGAGCAAAACGCCGCCCTACGCGGCGAGCGCGACGGCCTCAGGGGTGAGCTGGAGCGGCTGAAGGGTGCGAGCGAGGGGCCGCCTCGAGCACCCCGAGCCGAGCCAAGAGCACTGGTCGATGTCAACAAGGCAGCGGACCACGCCAAGCCCGCCCAAAGCGGAACGAAACGCCGGGTCAATGACTCGGAGCTAACACTGGAATTTAGTCTGAAACAGAACCTGTCCCATTTGATGACGCGAGAGCCCAACCTGATTGCCGTGGTCTCGGATGACAATGGTTTTCCGGTGGCGGGTGTGGGTTCGGAACATTCTCAAGAGGGTGTTTCCGTGCTCACCTCCCTGGCCCAAGAGCTTGCGCTGCGCGTCAACGAGTTTGTCGACCTGGACCGGATCGAACGCATGGAGCTGGCGGACGTCGCGGGACGCGCCCTCAGAGTTCGATTTTTTGACTGGGAAGCACAGCCGCTGGCGTTGGGGTGCCTGGGCAAACGCAGCTTAGTATCCAACCAAGATGAAGAGACGGTGGTGGCGACATTTCCGAAGCTACTACGCCGCGCGTGGTCTGCATGAGGGCCACGCCTGACATGACGACTACTCAGTGATGGCACCGACGGGGCGGAAGCGTGTGCTCCTTGCGGAGCTCGATGATCGCATGGCGATCTCGCTGTTGGTTCGGCTTTACGAGCACAACCGCTCGCACGACATCCTGCTCTCGCGCACCGCGGACGTCACGAATGCTCTAGCCAAGCTCGAACACTTCAGCGCGGTGGTCGTACGTGCACACCCGAGCAAGCCGGGCGACTTGGAACAGCTTCGAGCCCAGCTCCAGGGTGGGACGGGCACGCGCCTGATCGCTCTCTTGGATGCGGACACGGCAGATACGGGGGCCCTATACGCGGCCGGCGCCGATTCGATATTGCGAGCCACCTCTTCGGTCAAGCAGCTTGCCGACGAGATATTGTTGGCTTCAAACCTGCCCACACTGCTCGAGGGCTCCTTGGAACAACTCGGGGCGCCCGAGCTGATCCAAATCCTGTGCCTATGTCGTCGATCGCTGATGCTGCGCATCGAATCCGGCCATGGCAACGCAGTGGTATGGCTCCAGAAGGGCGAGATCCACCACGCGGTTTGCGGGACGATGTCAGGGCAAAATGCCATGAGCGCGATCGTGCGCGCCGACCGCGGGCGCTTTTGCGCGATCGCAGCAGACCAGCTTCCAGTCCGCACCATCCACCAAGACTGGCAGCACGTGCTGCTCGAAGCCGCTCGCCTCGGGGACGAGGCAGTGGCCCACGCGGCCAAACCACCTCGGGCGGGCACCACCGGTAGCAAGCGGCCACCGCCTGCCAAGGTGAGCCAGGTGCGCAGGATGGGCAAGACCTACGGAGAGCTCACCGAGCTCGGGCTAGAGAGCATCAAAAAGGGCGAGTTTTCCAAGGCCCGCGAGTACTGGGACGCAGCGCGCGAGATCGGGCCAGACGATGAGGCGGGCGAGGCGGGCAGTGGGTCGAAGGCAGCCGGATCGAACGGCTGAGCCAGCGGCCTAGTTTTCGGCTACTTCAGGTCCTTGATCAAGATGCAGGCATCCTGGCCGCGCTCGTAGAAATGCTCGCGCCGGCGCAGCAGACGAAAGCCACATTTGTAGAACAGATCGAGCGCAGCCAGATTAGAGTCGGCGGTGCATAGCTCGAGGCGCCGAGCTCGACGCACCACTGCAAGGCGCTCGAAAGCGAGCATGAGCCGGCGGCCAACGCCGCGGCCCCGCTCTCGATCGACGACGGCAATGGCATGCAGCTGCGCCACCTCCTCGCCGGGCTCGCCGCCGATCGCGACGAAGCCGACACGGCGTACGCGCGTCGGGGTGACCTCCCGCCGCGCCAGATTCGGGTCGAGCCAGCTGCGGTCAGTCCGTGGATAAGACTGCTCGAGCGCCACCAGAGTCGTAAAGCGCCGAACCAGGTCGAGAGTATGTGACACGGCCCGAGACGTGTATTCCCTGAAGGCTTCGTCTGCCAGCGAGGCGATGAAGGCTCCATCAGCGGCTTCGTACGGCCGAATCACAATCACCGGGTCCACGAGCCCAAACAGTATGGAACGTTGCGCGCCAAGCTGAAAGGAGCAGGATCCGGCTCGAGCTCTCTCCGCTCCACTTCATCAGCCCCGCGAAGCGCTAGCTGCACGGAGCGAACCGTCGGTCGGGGGTAGTAGGCACACCAGCTCGTTGGCCTGCACCGGACGGGTGAATTCTTTGGTGGCGCTCACCGAGGTCCTTCAACGTGCACTCATTGGTAATGAATATTTGCGTGAGCGTCGCGACGAGCCAGTAGCGCTGGGATGAGGTCGAGGTTCCGCGGGCTCGCTGCAACATGGGAGGTCGATGTGATCATTCGCAGGCTGGGCACCGTGGCGCTTTTGCTCAGCGGCGCCATGGAGTCCAACGCGCGGTCGCGCACCTTCCAAACGCGCCGACGGGTAAGATTCGCTACCGCTCGATGGGCGGCAGTGTCTTGCCGCCGCTGAGCGCCAGGTTGGCCCACTTCGGCGACTGGGACGCGCACGTTCAGAGCGTCGCACGGCTGAGTCTGCCCTGGGATGACAATCTTTGGGCGGCAGTCTCGCGCTCCAACCCGGGTTCCGACGGCGGGGCCGATGTCTTCATCGTCCACATGGGTGGCGCACGCGGCGCGGACGGCTCACGCTGGCTGTATCAAAACGCGAGCCTGATCACCGAATGCGACACGGGCGATGTCTACCTGCTCGCAACCAATAACGTCGATTTCAATGGGGCGGCCAACTCCGGCACCGAATACGCCGACCTCATGCAGGTCGAGCGAGATGGTGTCGGCGGCGATATGGGCCTCCCCCTCATCAGCTTTCGGGCACTGTCCGCTGGCGGGTCCGCCCGACGGCAAACTAGCGCTCTACTGCCACGCCTATAAGGCCAACACCGACATCCTCGGAAGGCCCGATAGCAAGCTCAAGCTGGCGGAATACGCGCAGCCCTGACCGGCCCGCGCGGAGGGCGCCACAAGCCTAGCCGGCTGCATCGAAGTACACCCGGCGCTGCTCGCCCCGAGGCACCGTTAGTCGACGGCCCTTTGCGCCCCGGCACTCTAAGACGCCGAAGCTGGCCAAGTCACGTGAACTTCTCGTGGCATTTGACATGTATCTTCGTGGTGTGGGCGTTACGTCAACGGAGCGACACCCTGACGGCTCTGAGCGCATGGTCATTCGTGCTCCGTGTGTGGACTTTCTTGCTCTGCGCATGTCGAAGCGAATTTATCCTCGTTGTGCTTGAACGCGTGCAAGCTCTCGAGCTAGAGCACCCGGTGCGCGAACATCACTCGAGGCGCGAGTAGCACTCGAGGCAGTAGGGTCGCCGCTCTCATGCGGAGAGCGGCGCGCATGGGACAGCCGCGCAGAGGAAGCCAAGACATGAAATCTAGCCTTATCAAGACCAGCTACATGTTGGCCATAGGCGTGGCAACGGCCGCGCTCAGCTCCAGCACCCAAGCTCAAACCGAGCCAGAGTCGTGCGCGGGATTGGGCCTCAACACCATCATCGGTACGGGAGGCGACGACGTCCTCCGCGGCACTGCGGGGCCCGACTGCATCCTCGGTTTGGGCGGGGACGACGTCATTGATGGAAGAGGCGGCGATGACTTCCTGTTCGGGGGCGCCGGACAGGATCGCATCGTTGGCAACTCCGGCAGTGATGAGGTGCAGGGCGGCGAGGGTGACGACGATTTAGAGGGTGGAAGCAACGACGACGCGCTCCTGGGTGGCCCCGGCCAGGATACCCTCGATGGCGGTAGTGGTTCTGACCTCTTATTGGGCGAGGACGGTGACGACGTGCTCAGGGGCGAGGCAGGCCCAGACGTGCTGATCGGCGGAGCGGGGAATGACGAGCTGTTCGGCAACAGCGGAGACGATGCCCTGCTTGGTGAGGAGGGCGACGACGAGGTAGCGGGCGGAGACGGAAACGACCTCGTGAGTGGTGGGGCCGGGCAAGACGTTCTCGAGGGCGGCAGCGGCAATGACAGAGTCGGCATCGATAACATCGAACTCGGTGACGACCTGTTGAACGGCGGCGGGGGCAGCGACTTGCTCAGCGATTGTGAGGGCCAGAACCAGCTGAACGCCGGTAGCGGCACCGACGAGTGCCAGTTGAATGCGAGTGCAAGTAGCAGCGTGAGCTGCGAGGCCATCCTGAGCTGCAGCTGACCCGGCGCTCTGAGAGATCCCCACGAAAATCAGGTGGGTGGGGCATTTAGAAGCATGCCTCGGAGCTCGGCAAGGGCATCGTCAAGTGCAGCGCTTGAAAGTTTGAGGTGGGGACGCAACAAGAGCTGCTGACCAATGAAGACGGTTGA
>JANOIG010000281.1:0-8224 GCA_031407405.1 Deltaproteobacteria bacterium | reverse complement strand
GCGCTGTTCTACGTGAGCCCGTCCTGAATCGGGTCGCGCAGTAGCCTAATGGGATAGGCGTCAGGCGGCGGGACGGGGGCGGCTCGGCCGGCTCGAGGTCCGTGGGGCCACGTCTGAGCTCGGGATCACTTCCACTTGTGTGATGTGGCGCTCATCCGCTTCGCGCACGATGAACTCGAAGCCGAGCTTGGTCAGGATGGCTCCGGGGCGGGGCACTTGCCCCAGGGCTTCCACGATGAACCCCCCGAGCGAGTAATAGTCGCCGCCCTCCGGCAGCTCAGCGCCAAGGTGGCGGCTCAGGCCCGCCATGGTGACGCGTGCGTCGACCAGGAGGCGGCCTTCACCCAGCTCCACGATGGGCGGCGCCTTTTCAGGGTCGTCGTGTTCGTCACGAATATCACCGACGATCCGCTCGATGATGTCTTCGAGCGTAATGATGCCCGCGGTGCCGCCGAATTCGTCAATGACGATCGCGATATGGTGTTTGCCGGCCCGCATGCCGGCCAACACGCTGGAGGCCGATTGGGTTTCGGGCACATAGACTACCGGGGTGCGCATCAGGTCGGTGACCTTGAGCCGACTCAAGTCTTCACTGGCACGCGTCACCAGATCTTTGACGTGTAAGAAGCCCACGACGTTGTCGATCCGGTCACGGTACACTGGGTAGCGCGAGTAGCCCGTTTCTGCGGCCATGCGCAGCACATCGGTAATGTTGGTGTCGATGCCGATGGCGGAGACTTGCATGCGCGGCAGCATTACGTCGCCGGCCTGTACGTCGCCGAAGTCGAGCACATTGCGAATCATTTCCGACTGATCGTGATCGAGCGAACCGTTCATCTCACCTTCATTCACCAAAATTTCCACTTCGGTCTCGGTGAGGGACGTGTCGTGCTCGCGCTCGAGCTCGTGATTTCGCTTCGAGGCGAGGTGCCCCACGAAGGTCAGTGGCGCGGCCAGCGGAGCCGCTAGCCACTCGAGCGGCCGTAGGTACCCGAGCAGGCTTGGAACCGCTTGCTCGGTCACCCGACGAGAGAAGGCGCTCATCAGTTGGCTCGGTAGCGCGTAGGCGCAGAGCACGATGGCGATGGTCCAAAAGGCAGCGGGCCAGGGAGCGACGGGATAGAGCAGCACCGCGCTGCCGGCCACGCCCAGCACGCGCAGCACCAACCAGCGCGACTCGATGACTCGCGTGTGCGCGACGTAACGCTCCATGGCGGCACGCGGCCGCTCCGCGAGGGAATCCAGCAGTGCCACCCTGCGCGTGTGCGGTATTGTCCCGAACACGGCACTCGCCGCTGAATATACTGACGCAACTAGCGCGGGGAGCGCCCGCAGCGCTAGCTGCGCAATCTGTTCTGGGGGATCCAAACTATTCTCGAACCAATCGGCGAGGCGTCGCAGCAAAAGTGCGCGGAAGGCCCCACCAGTCGAAAAGGGTACGAATATTACGAGAGATCCGCAACCCGTGGCGCGGCAGGTCCTCGGCCCGGCCCCGGGCGTCGGGTCAGGCGCTGCGCGGAAGACGATGTAGGCGAGGAGTTGGCTGGCGGGATCTAACTCGAGAATATTCCGGAAGTTTTCCCACTTAGTCCGGACTCGTTAGGGGCGCGAAACCACGTTGGACGCGAAACCCATCCGCAGACCGCTGCCCCAGTGCGATCGGGCTCCCTTCAGGGTCGGTCCAGGCCCAGACGGAGGGGTCTGCGGCGGGGGGCAAAACGCTGCCCGGCCCGTCGGGATCATCTAGGAAGTCAGCCGCGTCGAGCGGTTGACCCCGACGGGCACGCAAGACACCACTTTTGGTCAGGCGCAGCATCGGGAGCAAGCGCGATAGGGCTTCGGCCAGTGGAAGCGGAACCTGCCCCGCGGGAGGAGGCCAACTGCAGGCCTCTGCTAAAGTGAACGTACCGCTCTGCAGCCGCTTCAATTGACTGAGATGAGCGGGCACCCCCAACGCCTGGGCCAAATCACGAGCCAGGGCGCGCACGTAGTAGCCCTTGGATACCGATAGCTCGAGGCTGGCGCGGCGAGAGCTCCAGGCCAAGAGCTGCAGGTCGTGCACCACGACGGGCCGCGGGAGAAGCTCCGGTGGCGTGCCGGCTCGGCTCAGCCGGTAGGCTCTTTGTCCGCCGACCTTGAGCGCGCTGATGCTGGGTGGGAGTTGAAGGCGCCGAGTGCGCTCCGCCACGAGCGCGCTTTGCAGGCGATCCTCGCCGAGCCAACCAGGGGTTTCGGGGCGCTCCTCGGTCGTATTGCCGTCCGCGTCGTGACTGTCCGTGGCGCGCCCGAAGCAAAGCTCGGCGAAGTACTTCTTGTCGCAGCCGGTGGCGACGTCGGACAGCTTGGTGGCCTCGCCCAGCATCAAGACCAGCACGCCGGTAGCCATCGGGTCTAGCGTGCCGGCGTGGCCGACGCGGCGCGTCCCAAAATGACGCCGCGCCTGGGCCACGATGTCATGGCTGGTGGGGCCCGAGGGTTTGTCCACGACCAAGACACCGTGCGGGCCGCTGGCGGCTTTTCGGTCGCTCATTGCGCTTTCATCGACCCGGGAAGCCGCAGACGCAACACCGGGTAAGGTCCGCTTGCGTGGATGACCTCGAATCCTGCGTCGAGAAACAGTTTGAGCGGCCCCATCATCAGCGCGGCGTCAGCCACGTCCGTATCGCTACGCGGGAAGGCTTCGAGGGCGCGCGCACCCAGGCCGGCGGCGGTTTCAATCGCACCGCCTAGCAGGGCGCGCGCTACACCCCGGCGGCGATAATCCTCGCGTACGAGCAAGCACCCCACGGTGAACGTGCCTTCACGATCCGATTCGAGACACGCGAGCCCTTTGTACAGGCGCTGCCCATACAGCTTGGTCAGCACCGTGGCGGGAGCCAGCTTCAGCCAACCCACTAGCTCGGAAGTGGAGTCGGTGGCGACCAGTCCTTGCATTTCGGCCGAGCCCACATCCAAACGAGAGCGCATCTCGCTGGCGTTTTCCTCCTGGCGCTGGGCAGAGCGGGCGAGCCAATCCCGCGCGGTACCGTCAAAATGCCAAAACCGGCAGTAACATCCGTAGCCCGTCGAGCCGAACAGCAGAGACAGCCCCTCCGCATGCCGCGGCTCCGCGGGCTCGACGCGGATTGCAAACGTCACTCAGGGGGCCGCAAGAATGGGTCGGGACGCTCGGCCTCCCAGGCCGCTGCCGCGCGGAACAACGTTTCCTCGGCGAAGGGCGGAGCCATCAGCTGCAGCCCGATCGGCAACTGTGGGCGGTCGGGGCGGGCCCGAGTGGTGCCAATCGGAACGCTGAGCCCGCAGACGCCAGCCAGGCTTGCCGGCAGCGTGTAGATGTCGGCCAAGTACATCGACAGCGGATCGTGCACCTTTTCGCCCAATCGGAAAGCCGGGGTCGGGCTGATCGGCGCGGCTAGAATGTCGACATTCTGAAAAGCGCGCTCGAAGTCGCGTCGGATCAGCGTCCGTACCCGTTGCGCCTTGGCGTAGTAGGCCTCGTAGTAGCCGGCGCTCAGGGCAAACGTGCCGAGCATGATCCGGCGTTTGACCTCCGCTCCAAAACCCCGCCCGCGCGTGGCACGGTACATCGCGTGGATGTCGGGCCGAGCCCCGTTCACCCGCAGCCCAAAGCGGACTCCGTCATAACGCGAGAGGTTGCTGGAGGCTTCGGCGGTGGCCAGCAGGTAGTAGGTGCTCACACCATACTTGGTGTGAGGCATGTCGACTTCGGACAGCTCGCAACCGAGTTGTGCGAGCGCGGAGATGGCCGCCTCGGTGGCGGCTCCCATCTCGGCATCCAGCCCGGACTCGAAGTATTGTTTCGGCACTCCGATCTTGAGGCCTCGCACGCTCTGGCCGCAGGCGCGTTCGTAGGCGCCGGCCGGGGCCGTGGTGCTGGTCGAGTCGCGAGCATCGGGGCCGGCAATTACCTCGAGCAAGCGCGCCGCGCCGCGCACGTCTCGAGCCATGGGCCCGACCTGATCCAGGCTGGAGGCGAACGCCAGCAGCCCGAAACGGGAGACGCGGCCATAGCTGGGCTTGACGCCGACGATGCCGCAGAGCGCTGCAGGTTGGCGGATTGACCCTCCGGTATCGCTGCCGAGGGAGCCCAGGACCGCCCCGCTGGCGACACACACCGCGCTGCCTCCACTCGAGCCGCCCGGTGTGCGCTCGGGATCCCACGGATTGCGCGCGGGAAAAAAGGCGCTGTTCTCATTAGAGGACCCCATGGCAAATTCGTCCATGTTGGCCTTGCCGACGAGCACGGCGTCCGCGGCCCGCAAGCGCTCGACCACGGTGGCGTCGTACGGCGGCCGCCAGGCGCCCGCTTCGTCCGAGCCGATGGGGGCGTCGGGATTTTGCGTCAGGATGCGGGAGCCACCGGTGGTCGGGGCGTCGCGGGTGCACAGGGCATCCTTGATGGCCACGGGCACTCCGGCGAGAGGACCGAGCTTCTCGCCGCGGGCGCGTCGCGCATCGATTTGGCGCGCAGCGTTCAACGCGGCCTCGCGGGCAACGTGTAGGAAAGCCCCGAGCGCCTGAGTTTGCTGGATGCGATTCAGGCTCTCTAGTGCGACTTCTTCGGCCGAGACCTGGCCGCCCTGCACGCGTGCCACGAGGTCGGCGATGGAGAGATCGAGAACGGTGCTCATCTATTCATCCACGAACTTCGGAACGGCGAACGCCCCCGACACCACGCGAGGGCCCTGCGCGGTGGCTTCCTCCTGGCCTAGACCGTGCGCCGGTAGATCGGCGCGCAACGGCATCTGCAGGACCGCGAGGTGAGCTGTGGGCGGGACGTCGGCCGTATCGAGCTCGTTCAATTGCTCTACGTGCGCCAAAATCGCGCCCAGGTCCGTCGCCATTCTCTCGACTTCGTCGGGCGAAAGCGCCAGATCGGCGAGCATTGCGACGTGCAGCACATCGGCAGTGGTGAAGGCCATCGAGCGTGCCCTAATACAGCACCCCGCCTCTTCTGGCGAGCAGCTGGCTAGGCCACTGTGCGGCCGGACGGTCTGCGGAGGCCGAAGCCGCTCGTGCGCCTTGTCCGGGGCGCCGTCCTGGCGTAAGAACCCGCTCCCCAAAAATACACGTCTCACAGGCAAACATCGGGTTCGGTGCCTAGCGGTTAGCCCAGAGGGTTAGCCGCGGAGGTTTTCTCGGTGGTGAGGCGGAAGCCTAACCGTAAAGGAGCGCCCCAAAAATGTCTGAATCCGTTCAAGCTGTCGAGTCGGCAAAGCCAGACTCTGACATCGCCCCCGCTGGCTCAGCGATGGCTCAACTGCGAGACCCCGCGCGCCCGCTCAACGTCAAAGAGCTGTTCGAAGCGGGTGTTCACTTTGGTCATCAAACGCGTCGCTGGAACCCCAAGATGCGACCGTATTTGTACGGGTCGCGCAACGGCACGCACATCATCGACCTCGATCAGACCGTGCAGCTGTTTCGACGTGCGTTCAATTTCATGGCTGACGTCGTGGCCCGCGGCGGCCACGTGATGTTCGTCGGCACCAAGCGCCAGGCGCAGGACATCGTGCGCGAAGAGGCGCAACGCGCCGGGCAGTACTACGTGGTAAACCGCTGGCTCGGCGGCACGCTGACCAACTTCCGCACGATCAAGGGCGGTCTGGAGCGGCTGCGCACGTTGGAGCGCATGTCCGAGGACGGGACCTACCAGAACATCTCCAAAAAAGAGATTTCACAGCTCGAGAAAGAGCGCACTCGTTTCGAGAAGTACATCGGTGGGGTCAAGGGCATGGGCTCGATACCTCAAGCCATCTTCGTGGTGGACCCCGCTCAGGAGACCATCGCGGTCGCCGAAGCGCGCAAGCTCAAGGTGCCGTTGGTGGCCATCACCGACTCGAACTGCGACCCCAGCTTCATCGAGTATCCGATTCCCGGTAACGATGACGCGATCCGGTCGATCCGTTTGATTACGGGGGCTCTCGCGGACGCGTGCTTGCTCGGGGCTTCCAAGCGGCGTGAAGCGCCGGGTGCGCGCGACCGTGAAGCGGGCAGCGGCAACAACAGTGGCGGTGGCGGTGGCGGTGGTCGCGGCAACGAAACTTCCGTCGTCTACCGGCGCTAACCCCACGGGCTCGCGCCGTTTGCCGCGAGCTCACACATTCAGAATCTGAGGCGCCCGCGCTCGGGCGCCGTCTAGCCATTGATATGGGAAGGTAAAGTATGACTCAAGTGAACATGTCTCAGGTCAAGGAGCTGCGCGACCGGACCCAGGCGGGTCTCAACGATTGTCGTGCTGCTCTGGTCGAGGCCGAAGGCGACATGGAAGCAGCGGTCGCCATCATCCTCAAAAAGGGCCTGGCCAAAAGCGCCAAGCGCGCTGGCGCACTGGCCACCGAGGGCATCGTCGCCACGCGCGTGGCCGCGGACAGTAGGAGCGGGGTGATCGTCGAGGTCAATATCCAGACCGATTTTGCGGCTCGCAACGCCGACTTTCTTTCGTTCGTCGAAGACGTCGTCACGGCCGCCAGCAAGGGCGCGCCGGGTTCCGATTTGGGTGCGCAACCGGCACCGGGCGGGAAGGGGACCCTCGACGAGCAGCGTCAAGGTTTGGTGGGCCGCCTGGGAGAAAACATCACGGTGCGCCGCTGGGACCGCCTGGCGGTGGGTGAAGAGGGTCTGGTCCATTCTTACGTGCACATGGGTGGCAAGATCGGCGTGCTCCTGGCCGTCGAAACCACAAAGAGCGCCAAGAGCGATGCCCTGACGAAGTTCGTCGACGAGACGGCCATGCAGATTGCGGCGATGTCGCCTCAGTTCGTCAACGCCGCGGGGGTGCCCGAGACCGAAAAGGCCAAACAGCGTCAGCTCTTCAATGCTCAGCTCGAGGAAGAGGGCAAGCCCGAGGCCGCGCGCCCGAAAATTGTCGAAGGCAAGCTGGCCAAGTGGATGAAAGAGATTTGCCTGCTCGACCAGCCGAGCGTGCTCGACGGCGAAAAGACCGTCGACCAGGTCCGTGCGGCCGCCGAAAAGGAGATCGGCGCAGGCCTGAAGGTGAAGGCGTTCGTGCGCTATCAAAGCGGCGAAGGCCTCGCGGGGCCCTCCGGCCCAGATTTCGCGGAAGAAGCGCGGCGCATGTCGGGGCAGAGCTGAGCCTTACTTCTCGTGAGTGGCGCAGCCGCCGGTTCCCCTCGCGGAGCCGGCGGTGGGCCTCGAGCGAGCCCACGCTGCCATGCGAGCCTGTGCGATCTCCGTCGATCTAGACGAGATACACCATTATCGCGCCATTCACGGCCTCGAGCCGGCTGCGGCTGAGCCCGCCCAGCACGCGGTCTATGATCGGGCATTGCCGCGCTTTGGGGACTTTGCTCGCTCTATGCAGCTGCCGCTCACGCTGTTTGCGGTGGGTGCCGACGTGCAACGCCCTGCGAACGGTCGCGTATTGCGTGCGCTGGCCAGTGAAGGGCACGAGATCGGGAACCATACGTTCGATCATCGCTACGACTTGTCCCGACGTACCCAGCCCGAGGTGCGCGATCAGATCGCCCGCGCCAATGACGTCATCCAGGAGCAGACTGGATCCCGCCCGGTCGGCTTCCGCGCGCCCGGTTATGTGATGAGTGACGCTGTGTATGCGGCGGTCGCCGAGTGCGGCATGGCGTACAGCTCGTCGCTGTTCCCTTGTCCGTACTATTTTCTGGCCAAGCTCGCGGTCATCGGCAGCCTGGAGCTGCGGGGGCGGACCTCACAATCCATTCTGGAGGGGCCGCGGGTGCTGGGGGCGCCGCGCGCACCTTACCGGGTGGGCCGGCCCTATTGGCGTACGGGCGCGGGTGTTCTGGAATTGCCGATCCAGGTGACGCCCGGGCTCAGGCTGCCGTTCATCGGTACGAGCCTCACCCTGCTGGGTGCGAGCCTGGCGCGGCGCATGGCGCGAAGCTTGGTGGGGCAACCTTTCATCAATCTGGAGCTCCATGGGGTCGATCTGCTCGACCAGGACGACCACCTGCGGGCGCTCGCCGCGCACCAATTCGACTTGCGTGTGTCCCTCGAGCACAAGTGGGCGGCGCTGGGGGCTGTCGTGGACGAGCTGCGGTCGTCTGGGTACGAATTCGTGCGGCTCGATGAGGTCGCGCGTCGATTGAGCACTTGAGCGGCCGGCGCGCAGCGCAAGTCTGTATTTCCGCGCGCGGGCCCCTCCCCGAACTCGCGCGCGGCGCTTCGCTTCCTTGCTCAGACACAGGGCCCCCTCCCGCGCGCGGAA
>JANOIG010000279.1:0-13637 GCA_031407405.1 Deltaproteobacteria bacterium | reverse complement strand
TTCCGCGCGCGGGCCCCGCCCCGAACACGCGCGCGGCGCTTCGCTTGCTCAGACACAGGGCCCCGCCCGCGCGCGGAAAAACAGTCCTCTGCTGCGCGCCTTATCCTTGGCTCTCCAAACTTCGGTTAGCAGTTGAGTTGGACGCGGCGGCCTGTGATGTCGATGGGACCGCTGCTGTCGAGTTGGGCTTTGCCGTCTTCCAAGAGTAGCTTCGTGGCACCGTCGGGGGAGTTGGCGCATACCGTATCCTCTAGCGCCAAGGCTGAGCCGGCCTTGGACATGGCATTGACCGACTCGTTCAGCATCAGCGTGCCGCCGCCCTTTGCAATTCCGAAGACGTTGGCGTCCAAGGTCAAGCTGGCTCCGTCGCCTGCGCGGAGGATGATCTGCCTCGGCTCGATGCGCACGCTGCTGTCACCGCACTCGAGCTCGATGAATTCGGGAGCGGTCAGGACGACGCCCTTTGCCGCCGCGAGCGTGTAGTTGCCGCCCGCGGCGCCGACATCCACCTTCAGGTTCCCTTTCACTGACACCGAGCGATCGCCTTCGACGTGAACCGAATCGTTGCTGCCAATGCTCGCTGAACGATTGGCTTTGACCCTGACGGTTTGGTTGCGCTCGGCTTGTATATACAGCTCCTCCTCTCCCTCCCGGTCCTCGAAGCGAATTTCACTGTAGTTGCGGAGGCCACCGTTGATGCTAGCGCTGCGAATGCCGCTTTGGGTCTGGTGCTGAGGGAGCTCGTACGGCGGGGCATGGTCGCCGTTGTAGACGCGGCCCACGATGATCGGGCGATCCGGGTCGCCCTCCAAGAAGTCGACGATGACCTCTTGACCGATTCTGGGGATGTGCATCGCGCCGAAGCCCGCTCCAGCCCAGAGCTGAGAAACCCGAATCCAACAGGACGCCTGTTCGTTCGTGACCCCGCGCCTGTCCCAGTGAAACTTGACTTGGACCCGGCCGTGTTCGTCGGTGAAAATTTGCTGCTTGTCTGGGCCCGCAACGATGGCGGTTTGAGCGCCATGCACGACCGGTCTTGGGGTGGTCCGGGCCAGGCGAAACGGTTGCTGGCTGGCTTGGGCCACAAACTCGGTAGTGACGACCTCCCGCCCGTCAGCGGACCCGGATTCGACGACGTGTCCCTGGATGTGGATGACCGTCGAGAGCACCAGGTAGGTCTGGTCGTATTCTTCCACGGCATGGCCCGTCAGTGTGAGCCGCCTGCCGCAGGTGAGGTTTCGAGCGTTGCTGCGGCCCGTGCTGCGCCGGGCGCCAGAGCAGTGCTCTTCGGCACGCAGCTGCATGCGTGCGTTACCCTGCTCTAGGCCGCTAAACGCGCCCGGGTAGTCGTAAGCTTCAAAGTCGCCCAGCGCGTGTGCCCGGGCGTACGAGCCTCGCGCCGAGAGCGGCGCGTTCGGCCTCTGAAAATCAAAGTCGCGAGCAGCGCACGCGCTCGTTGCGACGCGGCTCATCTCCTCCCAGTGGCTGATGTACTCGACGTGCTCGCCCCGCTGCCGGTCGGGTGGGTGATACGGCAGCTCTGCGCAGGCGTCGGCGGCCGTATGTGCTGCGGCGTCGTCGCACAACACGACAGTATGCTTGTTGGCTTCGTGCTCGAAGTAGTAATACAGCCCCACTTCCTCCAGCAAACGGCTGACGAAGTCGAGGTCTGACTCGCGGTATTGTACGAGGAATTCCTGCTTGTCGTACTGCCCGGACAACGGCGCCAGCTTGAAGTCCTCGAAGTCGTGGCGTCGAAACACCTCCATGATGATCTCCGGAACGGTCAGGTCCTGAAAGATCCTGCAGTTGTGGGCTCGGGACAGGAACCAGATCCAGGGCCGCAGCGTGGCGCGATAGTCGTAGCTGTGCTGACCTCGAACGCCGAGGAAGGAGAGCTCGCTCACGAGACCGTGAAAATGGCGAGCCCGCCCGTCGCCCAGGTTCAGGTGCACGGCCATCGGCAGCCCCAGGACGCTCGCCGCGGCGACCGGTTCGGTCGCGGTGAGCTGTAGCTCGAGCTCGTAAGGGCGGCCCAGCGTTTCGGTAGCGACGGCCGAGCGCAAACGCAGCCCGGTCACTCCGCGCGGTGCTTGCAAGACGACCGCCTGGCGTTCTGGAAACAACGCCTCGGCATCAAATGGAGCAGCCACGAGGGTGCATCGTCGAGAACGCTGCGCGAGTTGCTCGGTTTCGATCCGGCCGTACCGCTTTCCCAGTCAGGTCGGCGGTGGACCGCTGACGACGGCCCGCGTCAACCCGGCGGTCGGAAGCGCGCGGTATTCAGATCGACACCACTGGCCTGGATGAAACGTAACGCCAGCGGGCTCTTCCCCGCAGCTAGCTCCTCGGGGGTGCCGCTGGCCGACACTCGCCCTTCCGAAAGCAAATGAATGTAGTCGGCGATGCGCAGAGCACTGGCCATGTCGTGGGAAATGACAATGCTGGTGACGCCGAGCCGCTCGCGAGTGGAGGTAATCATTTCATCGACCAGCTCCGTCGTGAACGGGTCGAGGCCGCTCGTCGGCTCGTCGTAGACCACGATTTCCGGATTGAGCATCAACGCTCGGGCGAGCCCGACGCGTTTGCGCATGCCGCCCGAGAGCTGGCTGGGAAATTGAGCGCCCACCGACGCCTCCAGCCCGAGATCGCCCAGCTTGCTTTGCACCTGCTCACGAATCTCTTTTTCGGAGAGCGCAGTGTGCTCACGCAGCGGGAAAGCGACATTGTCCAGCACCGACATGGAATCGAGCAGCGCGGCATACTGGAAGACCATGCCGAACTTGCGTCGCACGCGGTTCATGTCCCGATCACCGAGCGGCACGATGTCTTCCCCATCCACCAAGATGGAGCCCTGCGTCGGTTTTTCCAGACCGATCAGCAGCCTGAGCAGCGTCGTTTTGCCCGTCCCCGATCCGCCGATGATGACGCTGATTTGCCCGCGCCCGAAGCCAATGCTGATGTCCTCGAGGACTTTCTTGTCGCCAAACGACTTGGAGACCCCGCTGACGACGATGTGCTGCTCTTGGTTGCGTGCGTTCAGGTCGGGGGCCGCCATGGTGTTGCTCGGGGAGGATACGCCGTCAGTACCAGAGCGCGGCCATTACAATGGTATCCCAATTGGCGGCCGGCGGGCCTGTGTTGGGCTCCCGTGGCCGATGCTGAGGAAAATGATCCGCCAGGCCAGCAAGGGTTGACGTCAGGAGGTGTTCTGTAGCTGGATTAGCCCATGACCGCTGAGCACCTCGCTGCCATTCTCAAGCTCGCAGAAGCCGGCAAGGCCGAAGATGGTTGGTTGAAGCTTGGGCAAAACACCTTGACCCTCCACACTGCATTCAATGGGGCGCCTCTCAGCCTGTCGCGCATCGAAGAGGTGAAGCAGGCGGGCCCTTTGGTCTACGCGCGCGGTTCCCGCGGGGAAACGCACGTGGTGTGCCTGGATGACGTCTTTGCCGGCACGATCGAGGCGTCGCGCGAGAAGGGTGGCCGCAAGGCAGGCTTCGTGTGAGCGTTTCGGCTCCACTGAAGATCGGCCCGTACGAGTTTGGCTCGCGCCTTTTTGTGGGTACGGGCAAGTATCGCGACGTGGCTCAGACCGAGGCCGCCCTGGTGGCCTCGGGAGCCGAGGTCGTCACGGTGGCTTTGCGGCGGGTCGACCTGAAGGAGCGCGGGGCAGGCTCGATGATGTCGCTGATGACCAGCAAACGCTGGACCATCTTGCCCAATACCGCAGGCTGTTACACCGCCGAGGAAGCGGTGCGCACGCTGCGGCTAGCTCGCGAGCTCGGCGTCGCGGATCTGGTGAAGCTCGAGGTGATAGGAGACCCTCGCACTTTGTATCCAGATAACGAGCAGACGCTCGAAGCCGCGAAGATTTTGGTGCGGGAGGGGTTCACCGTCTTGCCGTACTGTCTCGACGACCCGGTCTTGTGCAAGAAGCTCGAGGATGTGGGCTGCGCCGCCGTAATGCCCTTGGCCGCCCCGATCGGCTCTGGCCTCGGTATCCGCAACCCTTACAACCTTCAAATCATCATCGAGAACGCGGGTGTCCCGGTGATCGTGGACGCAGGGGTAGGTACTGCCAGCGACGCCGCGGTGGCCATGGAGCTGGGCTGTGACGGGGTGCTCATGAATACCGCCATTGCCCACGCCAAGGATCCGATCTTGATGGCGGAGGCCATGCGCGACGCGGTGACGGCGGGCCGCCGAGCGTTTTTTGCGGGCCGGATGCCGCGGCGTCTGCACGCGGCGGCGTCTAGCCCGGAGTCTGGGATCATCTGAATGTGAACGCCTCTAGGGTGTGGTCGTTCCAGGTCTGGCCGGCCTGGGCCTATGCGCTTGCGATCATGGTGCTCGGCTCGCTGCCGAACCCCCCCGCGGGGCCCGCGACGATGAGCGACAAGGCTCTGCACTTTCTCGGTTTTGCGCTGCTGGGCTGCCTAGCCTGCCGTGCCGTGCGCCACCTTCGAGCTCTAGCGTCGGCCACGACGGCAATGCTGGCCGGCTTCGCCGCGAGCGCGCTCTTGGGAGGTGCGCTGGAGCTTTGGCAGGGCGCGCTCGCGTATCGAAGTTGTGAGCTCATGGATTGGGTGGCGGACACGCTCGGTGCAGCCTTGGGTGCGGCCGCCATGGCGGGACTCTGGGCGCTTTCGAAGCGAGGCGCGACCGCGTGAGCATTTCAACTCAGCCGCCGCGTTTGATTGTCATCACCGATACACAGCGCGGCTCGGTCGAAGCATGGTTGAGCCAACTCGAGCGCCTGGCACGAGCGGCGGTGCCGGGCAGCCTGCAGGTGCAACTGCGCGACCCCCAGCTGCCCATCCGTGAGCGTCAGCGGCTGGGTGAGCGGTTGCGCCAGCTGACTTTTCGCCACGCACAGCTGTTCTCGGTCAACGACCGGCTGGACCTGGCCGTTCTGCTGGCTGCCGATGGCATCCATTTGTCGCACGCGAGCGTTGCACCGGAGGACGCCCGCGCGTTCGGGCGCGTTCACGCGCAGAGCTGGCACGTCTCCGCCGCGTGCCACGCGCCCGACGACTTCAGCGCGTCCACGGCGGACGCGTTGTTGCTTTCACCTGTAGTCGAGGCGCGCAAAGGGCGCCCGCCGCTTGGGCTCGATGGTCTGGCGCAGGCGCAGCGGGCACGTGGAGAGCGAGGCAGCGCGCTCCGGCCCTGTTTGCTTTACGCACTGGGAGGCGTGACGCGGCACAATGCTCGAGACCTGCTCGATGCGGGTGCCGATGGCGTCGCGCTGATTGGCGAAGTTTTTGAGCCGGCGGCTCCGGACTCGTTGCTTCGCGCCCTGGGCATCCAGCGCTGATGCGGGCGCTACGCTACTTGGGCGCGGCGGCTCGAGCAGTTGGCGTGGGGCGTTTCAGCGCCACGACCCGCCCCAACTTGCGGCTGAGTAGCTCTTCGACTTTGGCCCAGAGCTCGGCGCCAGTCTTTTTGTCCAGCCATTGGCCAGGCTCGCCGACAGGGTCGAAATGCCAGGCGCTGCGATCGGCCGCGAGCCAGATCTGACGCGCGGCGAGATGGCTGTTGATGATGTAGCGCGTCTGATCCTCAAATTCGATCGTCAGCACATCCCCGGCGAGCTCCGCGAAGAGCCCGTCGGGATGTTCATCGAGGGCCTTGACCAAGGACGACAGCTCCGGGAAAGCACGGGCCTGATACGCCTTCTCCGATACGCTATCCATTGGCGTGCGCCAGAAACGTCATTGCTGCGGTAACATCGGCACACACGCCGGTGTCACGCATTGAAAACCGGGCTGGCAATCATCGGCGGACTGGCAAGGCCAAGAACATTTGCCGACCTGCACGTTGCAACGATGGGAAAGGCACTGAATGTCCGTCTGGCAGGGGAAGGCCACCGCCGACGGCGTGGACGTGGGCGCGGCGCCGGTCGCCGGGGGAGGCGCCGCCGCTGGGGCAGCCGGGTAGCCCGGTTGCTGGGCGGGGTAACCCGGTTGGGCCGCGGGAGGATATCCCGGTTGCTGGGCGGGATATCCCGGCTGTTGTTGGGGATACGGTTGTTGGCCCGCCGCGGGTTGCTGATACGGGTATTGGCCCGGTTGGGCCGGGGGTGGCTGTTCCTCGTTCTTGCTGCAAGCCCAGATGAAGCAGCAGCTGGCCACGCCGAACGCAGCAGCACTAAGCGCAAAGTTTCGCATGTATAAACCTTCTCCTCGGCGGAAAGCCTAACGCTGCGGGTCGGTCAGGGTCAAATTAGGGTGATGCGGCGGCTCGGAAGGTGTGTCTGTTGGCTGGTCCTGGGCGGCCTCGTCGGGGCGCCGCGTGGCGCTCGAGCGGCTCCCGAGGGCCCTAAACCGGCGCCTCCGGCGCTCGCCCATTCGGGGCAGAATGGCGTGCCGACGCCAATTCTCCTGTTTGTGGACGGGGACGACGAGGACGATGACGGGGTCGCCGACCGGAGTCAGTTGGTGGCTCACCGGGGCAGTCGAGAGATCCAGTGGCTGAACGCGGCACCGGCGTCAGGTCATCGGCTGCGATCCATTTGGGGGGGCGCGGTGCGGGTGCTCGGTGACCGAGCGGAGCGGAGCTGACCGAGCAGAGCTCACTGCGCGAGCTGGCTCCGCAGCAGCAGATCGGGCTCCAAGGCATGCTGCCGGGAGTGGCGCGGGTCGAGCTCGAGTCCGGCACCTTCGAGACCCGTGTCTATGAATTGATGGCATTTGACACGCTCCGGCGCCGCGTGGACCTGGCCTCTTCGCACGCTTCGCTGTCGCGCACGCTGCCGGATTCGCTCCGCCCCACGGAAGAGCGCGGAAGCGTCGAAACCGATGCGTTGCGCTGGCTCATGCTGGGACCCGAATCGGGAATGCCCGAGCACATTTCCGTGATTTCGCAGACTGCCGATGGGCAGCCGCTCGACGCTCTCGAGCAGGTCATGCTGCGGCCCGAGCCCTGTCCACCGCAAACGGCACCGAGCCTTGCCTGTCGGGCAAGTCAATTCATTCGAGCCACGGTCGATGGGCTCGACCGCTTGCACCCTCGAGCGCGTGAGCTCTCGCTCCACGCCGAGGTGGGTGGGCGTCTAGTGGTCTTTAGCTCGGGCCTCAAGGCCGCCAGCATCCGCGTCGGGGGCCCCCGGCAGACTCGGCTCGGGCCGCTCGAGCGCTACCGCGGCCGGCTGCGTGTACGCGTGCTCCGGACCGGGCTCGGGGGCGGTGTGGCTGTCGGCTCGGATGCCGCACAAGCGGTCGAGATCGTGCGGGCCGAGCTAGCCACTGCCAACGCGCTTTGGGGGCAGTGTGGCATTGTGTTTGGAGATGTCCTGGAGCTCGACGTAAAGGTCGTCGACCCGCCGCCGCCTCACATGTTTGCGGTGGGCTGTGGCCTGGGCCTGCCTGCCACGGGCGGACAGCTAGCCTTTCGCGCCAATGGTCAGCCGTTTGAGCTGCTGACGCGCCCGGGGGTAACTCCCGAGCGAGTCGCCCAGGACATGGCAGGCCAGCTCAGGGCAGGTGGCTTGCAGGTCACGCTGAGCCCGAATCCGCGGGAAGGCTTTGCGGCGTACGCCTCGGTGGACGTCCTGGTGCGCGGCCCCCGAGGGCAGTACGTGCCGCTCGAGACGTACCCTGCCCAGCGCTCGCCCGAGCGGAGCCTCCAGGTCTGCCTCGGAGCCGTCAACCTGACTGACGGCTTGCGCCATTTTACCGACGCCGACGCGTCCGTGGGCACACTCGAAGAACGGACCTTGCTCAAGGCTCTGGCGGATGACGACCCTTTGACCATCGATGTCCTCGTCCTTCCCTACTTCATGACGGTAGGCAGGATCGGTGAGTCGTTTGTCGACGCCAAGGGACTCGGGGTCCGCAACGCCATCATCATCGATCGCGCCGGTGTGCGCGCCGGCGCGCGTTCATTTGCTCTGGCCCATGAGCTCGGCCACGTCTTGTTGCAGCTGCCGGGTCACCCCGATGATTTCGGCACCGACTCGTCCACTTCGCTGATGGATGCCGACGCGGCGGATGCGACCATTTTCGGTCCTCGGCGCGTCAGCCTGGCCGAGTGTGAGCGCGCCATCTTGCAGAGCGGACCGGATGCACCATTACCATTGCTCCAGCCGTGGCCGCTCGTGTCCCGATCAAAAGATCGCTAGTGAGCGGGTAGCTTTTTCAACCCTTGCGCCGCGCATCGCCGCCCACATTGGGGTGCCTCATCACGAGCGCGCGCAAGAGCGGTTGGCGTTGCACCATCGGTGAACGTAGCAGCTTGGCGATCAGGGCCGGAGGAGTGGCAGGGAAGCGCGCCAAATTCTGAATGAACAGGGTCGATAGAATCGACTGGTTGCACAAGATTTGGGTGGTTCGGCCGTCGAAGGTGCAGCCAGCGAGGTTGGTCAGGCAACGCCCCTCGGTCTTGATGATCAAGGCGGCGCGATCCTCCGGTTCGGCGTTCATGAAGGACGGGCGCAAGCGCGTGCGCACACGCAGGCGATTTCGCTCGGGCAAATCGCGATCGATGCTGAGGCGGTAGACGTCGATCAGCCGCTTGAAGCGCAGCACGCGTTCGAGCACGCTTTCCGGAGTTTGCAGGTTTTGCAAGAGGCGGCGTTGCACATGATTGTCGCGCAGTAGCTGGGAGCGGCGAGCCAGGATCTCCAGACCCTGAGGGTTCTTGTGGTGCAGCGCCACGACCCGGGCGTGATCCAAGCCAAAATGAGGATTTTCGACCAGCCGAGCGATCACCTGTGGCGCGGGATCCAGGCACAGGGCGTATAGCTCCCCCCCCGACAGATGCGGAGCGACGTCTTCGCGCTCTCCGATCCCGAGGTCCCTGAAGCGCGTCTCGTAGACACGGCGGAAATTGAGCTCGTCCATGGGAGGCGGACGGCTATGGCGCGGCGGGAAGGAAGACACCGATCCCGGATCGCGTCCGGCTGAGCGAGGAGCGTGCAAGTCATGGCTCGACGCGGTGCCTTCGGGCATTTCTTCACCCGTCCAGGGCTCGATGCCGATGGGCAGCTCCGAGTCGGCGTCGCTCGGGCGGGCCACTCGCTCGTGCTCGCCGCTCGTGTTCGGGAGCACCTGCAAGTCCGTCAAGTCTCGAACGAGCGCAGCGACGCGCTCGGCGTCGAGCCCCGTCGATGCGCACGTGGCATCTTCGCCCAGCCCAGCCTCCAGGCAGGCGAGCACGGATTCTTGCTCCTCGGAGAGGTCTATCGTGCCCGCCGGGCCAGGGGTCGGTCGAAACGCCATGGCTTTTTCTCTCTCGCCCGCCGGAAAAGACGCCGGATCTAGGCAAACTAGGCAGCGGCGTGAGCAGCGCAAAGCTTTAGCGGCTCAAATCGGGACGCAGTCTGGGCGCAATGCACAAGTCGGACCGGAAACGCTTCGAGGGTGACGGGCTCGGCGTTCCCGGCTCCCGGCATGAACCTGCCGTTTTTAAACGAAGATTCAGTGAAGCCATGAGCGAAATGGCCGTTTCGTCGTATCGTGAAGGACACTCCTTCGGAGCACGATCTGCCAGAGCCCGGGCGCGACCCCGCGGCCCGGGAAGGAACGCGTGTGCCGCGTGACGTGGCGGGGCTGGCTTCGCCGGAGGCTCCGCGATTTCGAGCCGGGCCAGCGACGCGACCGTACCCCTCCGTGACACCGCCCGCTGTGACCGACCACGCCAAGTCGTCGCCAGAGGCAGAGCTCATGTCGAGCCTGACTGGGCTCAGACAACGTTTTCGCGACGTGGCGGCGGTGGTGGAAGGGCTAGGCGTGCTTCGAACGCTGGGTGGGGAGGAGGCCCTGATCGAAATGGCGCTGTTTGCGCAAAATCACGAGCAGACCCTCGAACGCGCGTGGCGGGCGCTCGGCGACTGCGAACGGGCGGCGCGCGTCGTGTGCGCCGCTGTCGTGGCACCTGCGCGCGCTCCCACGAGCGACGCGCCTGCCAGTGTGGCGACTGAGCCTGCACCCGCGGGAGTGTCCGCTTCGAGCGTTGACGTCGAGGAAGATGGCCCCGTCACTCAAGTCGACGTCACGTCGAGTCGGGTGCTCGTGGTGGACGATGATCCGACCGTGCTGCGAGCTTTCCGCCGGGTGCTCCAGGGAGCGCACGAGATCGTGACCGCCCGTGACGGAGGCGAGGCGTTGCGCATCATACTCGGTGACCAGCGCGTCGACGCCATCATCTGCGACATCGGCATGCCCAAGCTGGATGGCCCGACATTCTTCTCGGAGCTATTCGAGCTGCGGCCACAGATGATGCCCCGCGTCGTGTTCTGCACCGGTGGCCCACCGAACGAAAAGACCCAACGTTTTCTCGATCGGCTGCAAGCCCCACTGCTGTTCAAACCCGTCGCGGCGGAAGATCTGCTGCAGGCGATTGAGCTCGTCCGCGCGCGTTGAGCCAGCTTTTGGGGCTCAGCGCTGGCTGCTGAGCGCGTAGAGCAGAGTGACCAGCGCCGCCAGCGCCGCCAAGGGGAGCCCCAGCCACAAGAGCAGCCCGATCCATGCCGATCGGAGCGAGCGGCCACCGCGCTTTTCACATCGAAAACAGATGGCCCACTGGCTGGTACCGTGTCGGGTGATGACGCAGCAGTCGCCGCAGAGCGGTTTGCGACAGCGAGCGCAGGGGCCGGCGGCCAGGGCCCCACAGCTCGCGCAATGTTCAAAACCTCCGCCGTCACCGCCACTGATGAGCTGCCCGCTCACCTAACCACCCGCGGGCGCGAGTTTGGTTTGGCTGGCCATCGAGAATCGCCCGGAGGGAGCCACAAGCAAGCAACCAAGGCTTGCACGCTCGCGCTTTCGCTGAAAGTCTAATCACATGCTCCACAGATGGGTTGCTTTCGCCGGGCTGGGCGCAGCCGGGCTCGGCCTGCTGGCATGTGGCGCGGGTGGTGTGTATTTTTCCGGCAAGGGCCAGCCCCCTCGGGTGGAGCCTGCCCAGGTCGCCTCCGGAGATCGCGCGCCGGCTGGCCAGCGGCGTTTGGGCCAGCTGACGGTCGACTGCTCGACCGTCGATGCCGCCGAGGGCCTGGACGGAGCTTGGTTGAGCGACGTCAGTTGCTCGCAGGCGCTGCTGCTGGCCGCTTTGAAGGAACGGGCGGCGAGTGAGGGCGGAACGTTTCTGCTCGACCCGCGCTGCTCTGGTGAAGGCGGGAGCGGTTCGTCCTCCCCGTCGGCCACGGTCCGGTGCAGCGCCGAGCTTTGGGGTCCCGTCGATGGGGCCGCCTTCAACACGCCCCCGGTTCCTGAGCGTCCGGTGAACGTCGACCCTCGGGGCCCGGCGGCACCCGGTGCACCGCCCCTGGGCTCGGTCGCGGAGGCCTGGCGAGTGCGAATCGATTTTTGGCCCGCGCCGGGCCAAGCGCCGCGTGCGCCGGTGGCCCCGGAGCAGGTCGCGGAGGTCGATTTTCCTCGAGTGGGTCAAGTCAGCCTGGGGGATCTCCGGGCGCAGTGTCGTGAGCAGGATTGTTCGGAGGGCAGCGCTCGCACGGCGCTGCGCGCGGCCGCTGCGCGCGTGGGAGCGACGAGCCTCGTTGCCATCCGTTGTGTGCGCGGTCCCGACGACGCACCTGCCTGTGTGGCCAACGCCGCAGCGCTGGCTCACGACGAAGCTCCCCTCGCTGCGGTAGCACCGGAGCGCTAGCGTGGAGCTGACTCTGGTGCGCCACGGCCAGAGCACGGCCAATCGAGATGGCATGTTGCAGGGGCAGTACGACGCACCGCTCAGCGATTTGGGGCGCCGCCAAGCCGCCCAGGTCGGTGCCTGGTTTCGCGAGCGAAACATGGTCTGGGATGCGGTGTACTGTTCGCCACTCGAGCGAGCGCGGGAGACCGCTCGCATCATCGTGGAGCAGCTGGGGCAGCCCGCAGCGCTCGATGAAGCCGATCTGGCGGAGATCCATGCGGGCGAGATGCAGGGCAAAAAGAGCGAGGAGCTGCGGCGAGACCACGCCAGTTTTTACACGCGCGGGATCGATGGGCTTGGCGACTACGCCGAATTCGGCGGCGAGTCCTACGACGCGGTCCAAGCGCGGGTGCTGCGCTTCATCACCAAGCTGCATGAGCGGCACCGCAAAGGCGAGCACAAGGTGCTCATCGTATCGCATGGGGGTTTGATGTTCCAGTTGGCCAAGTCCCTCGTCTGCCAGCCGGTGCCGCGCGTGCTCTTGTTGCGGTTTGGCAATTGCTCCGCGACTCGCCTGCACCTGCGCGAACGTCGGGGGACCTATATCGGAGAAATCGAGTGGCATCTGCCGCTCGACCTGATGGGCGGTGACCCCAGCGGGGGGGCCGCCGGCCTGTTGTATTGAGCGCTGTTTTGCGCGGCCTGTACGCCGGGGCCGTGCCTTGATAGGAGGTCTGCGTGGCCTCCCTGCATTTCGTCTCCGGAACAATCGAGCTCCGGGGCGTAGAGAGCGACCTTGCCGGCCTGCCCGAGGGTTGCGAATGGGACCGGCGCAGCGCTTGTTTTCGAGCTCCCGCCTGTGACTATGTCCCGCTCGTATTGGCCCTGAAGGCTCTCGGGCTCGAGCAGGAAGACCAGGCGCGTGCCTATACCGAGCTCGACTTCGGGCTGCGCGCGCACCGTGAGCCGCGCCCCTTTCAAAGCGAAGCGTTGGAGGCGTTGAAGCAGGCCAAGGGTAGGGGGATCGTCGTCTTACCCACTGGTGCAGGCAAGAGCCACGTCGCCATCATGGCCATCGACAAGTGGCGGCGCAGCACGCTCGTGGTCGCACCCACGCTCGACCTCGTGCGCCAGTGGTTTGACTTACTCCGCACCAGCTTTGGGGTCGAAGTCGGTGTGGTGGGCGGCGGTGAGCACTCGCTGCATCCGCTCACGGTCACCACCTACGACTCCGCTTACCTGCACATGGAGAATTTGGGTGCGCGCTTCGGGTTCATCGTGTTCGACGAGTGTCACCACCTGCCGGCAGAGGGCTATGCCATGTCCGCGCGGCAGTGCCTGGCGCCGTTTCGCCTGGGGCTGACCGCAACCCTCGAACGCGCCGATGGCCGTGAAGCGGTGCTCACGAAGCTGCTCGGCCCCGTCGTGTATCGCAAAGAAATTGTCGAGCTATCCGGAGAATACCTCTCCGACTACGAGACCGAGCGCGTGACGCTCAGCCTCAGCCCCGCCGAGCGAACGGAATACGACGCCGAGCGCGCGGTGTACCTCGGCTTCATTCGCAGCCAGGGCATCCGCATGAGTGGCCCCCAGGGCTGGATGGAGTTTGTTCAGCGTGCTTCGCGCGGCGCCGCCGGCCGCCGCGCCATGCAGGCCTACCGGCGTCAGCGCGAGCTCACGCTGGCCAACCCAGGCAAGCTCGAGTACTTGGAGCTGTTGCTCCGCATCCACCGCCGCGACCTGATGCTGGTCTTCACCCAGGATAATGCCACAGCCTACGAGATCTCGCGGCGCTTTTTGGTGCCGGCCATCACCCACCAAACCAAAGTGTCCGAGCGAAGTGAGATCCTCGAGCGCTTTGGCAAAGGCCACTACGGCGTCATCGTCACCTCCAAGGTGCTGAACGAAGGGGTCGACGTGCCCGAGGCCAACGTGGCCGTGGTGATGAGCGGCAGCGCCTCGGTGCGGGAGCACGTGCAGCGCCTGGGCCGCATCCTGCGCTGCCGCGAAGGCAAACACGCGCGCCTCTACGAGCTCGTGTC
>JANOIG010000278.1:0-3317 GCA_031407405.1 Deltaproteobacteria bacterium | reverse complement strand
GTCCCCGTCCGGTGGCAATGGAACCTGCCGGACGAACCACGTACCGCCGTTGTCCATCGGCACCGAAGCCCGCCGCGTGAGCGACCTCGTATCCGAGCGGGAAGACGCCGCTCGATACCGTTGGCTCCGGGCCCAGGGCGAGGCACAGGTGCTGATGGACAACGGCGGTACGTGGTTCGTCCGGCAGGTTCCATTGCCACCGGACGGGGACGCGCTCGATGCGGCGATTGATGCGGCGATGAGGGCGCAATCATGAGCCTCGGCATGCTCCTGCCGTTAGACGATGCCATTGCGCGGTCGCTCGCCATCAATCAGCAGCCCATGTCCTGGCTCGCGCAGTTTGGTGCCCACATAGACGATGCCGATGTGATGGCTCGACTGATGCAAACGCCGCGGGAGGATGTGCGGGCAAGGGCTTGGGCGGATATGCCGTGAAGCGTGATGCGGCGATCTATCGAGAGGCGGCGCGGAAGATTGCGCAGAAGGAAGCTCAGTGGAGTTGCTTGGCTATATGGGTGTCAGCGCCGCCGTCGCTAATAAATTTAGACGACACATACGCGAAGATGATTTCGCCCGTGAACGGTCGTCGCGTCCGAATTAATGACTTTGAGTATTACGGGAAAGAGACCCGCGCCGATCCTCGCCAGACACGCAACCATCGCGTCCTCGCCCTGTGCCTGGCAGCGGCGATGGCGGAAACCGGAGACCTTTAGCCATGACTCTCCAGCAACTCTACCTCGCTCGCGCCCGTGAGCGCGCCCAGCTTGCGCCAGTGCCGCGCGTTGAACGGTTCGGGCGCTGGCTCGACCGCATCCCCTACGCCGCGGCATGGTTTTGGTGCTTCGTAGTGCCCGCCATGGTGGCGATAACCGCGTGGTGGCTTTGGTGAGCAAGCAGATCAGCGTTGGCGATTTGGTGCAAGTGGTGCGGGCCGCGCCGTGTTGCGGTAACGATAGATGCATTGGGGTGCCGTACATCGTTCTCGCGACGCAATATGGTCGCGGCGTATGTATCGACTGCCAGACCGATCACGGGGCGGTGTGGTGGGTTGGAGGTTGCCACCATCACCCCCTCGGATGGCATTTGGCGTCGCGCCTCATCCGCATCGAACCGCCCGCGCTACCCGATCGCGTCGAGCGCGACGAGGAGGTAAGCGCGTGAGCGATACGCCCCGCACTGACACATTTTCGTACCCTAGCCAAATTGCCGCGAGTAATGTGGACATGGTTGCTGCGTTGCTCATGCAATTTGAGGCCATGGAACGCGAACTCACCGCCCTGCGCGCCGAATGCGAGGCGCTGAGGAAGGATGCGGCGAGGCTGGAGTGGGTGCTCCCGATAGTGACCGGTGAGGATGATGCGGTCACGAACGAGCGAACGTTGCGCGTGGGAACGATACTTTATTCGGGCCTAACCGGGCGCGCTGCCATCGACGAGGCCATGAAGAAATGACGCCCTTCCGTTTCCCTCGCACGTTACGCGAGTGCAGCCGCAGCACCGAGAGCAACGATACCTTGCGCTTCCCTCGCTCCCTGCCGCCCGGCCCCGAGTTTGAGCCGACGACCGACTGGCGCGATGTCGTGGTGTTCGTGGCGGCCGTCATCGGGCTGCTGGTGATGATTACGTGGCCGATTTGGGGGATGTGAGAATGAGTCTCGAGGACGACTTAGTGATACTGGGTCTGCGCGCGGAGCTCGACAAGCTGCGCGCCTTCGCCACTGCCATCATGATGTACTGGCCAGACGGTGACGTAGACGGCGGTGGCCTGCAAGAGATGGCGATTAAGTACGGACTGCTCTCGCTCGCAGATCCGGCACCGACCGCGCCCTGCGCCGTTGATTGTATGTGTGCAGAGTATTACGGACCGGACGACTGGCACGATGGTGTCGAGTGCTATCGGCGTACGGCGCTGATAGATCCAGACACGAATACCACCGGGGCACCACGATAACCGTGATGACCTATTTCGATATTGACGCCGTAAATTTTTCCACCCTTAAGTTCATGCGGGAGAGCCCGCTTGCCTACCGTTATCGTTTGTCGGTCCCATACCCCGACACGCCCGCTCTGGCGCTTGGTCGCGTGACCCATACGCTCGTCTTCGAGCCGGATCTGTTCGAGCGCGACTACGCCGTGTGGGAAGGAGGCGCCCGGCGCGGGAAGGAATGGGACGCCTTCAAAGAGGCGCACTGCGACCAGACCATCTTCAAGCCCGACGAGCTCGACGCCGCGGTGGAGATGGCCGAGACGGTGCGGCGCTGCCCGCTGGTTCAGCCCTACCTTGACGGCGGCTTGTTCGAGAAGGCGATCGAGTGGACCGATTCCGCCACGGGCCTGCGCTGTAAGGGGCGCCCTGATTGGTTGCTGCCGGACGAGCGCATCCTGCTCGACTTGAAGACGGCGCGCAGCATCGAGGGCCGGCGCTTCGGCGCTGCTGCTGCGGCTTATGGGTATCACCTGCAACTTGCAATGTACAAGGCCGGCGTGACGGCGGCGCTCGGCTGGGAGCCGGCGCGGGTGATCATCGTCGCCGTCGAGAAGGATGCGCCGCACGACTGCGGAGTATTCGAGTTGGATCAAGATGCGCTGTACGCGGGCGCCGAGGAAGTGGCCGAGTTGCTGTGGGCGGTAAAACATTTCCGGGCAACTAACCAATGGCCGGGGCGGTACACAGAGGAGCAGGCACTTCAGTTGCCGCAATGGATGTTCATGGAGGATGACGAGGATCCCGAATCGTTCGGGCTCAGCGTCGCCGCATAGGGAGAATGACATTGGACTACGGATTAGGCTTTCTCGGCGAGTACATCACGGCAGCCGAGCTGGTAGGCAAGACGCCGACACTCACCATCGGCAAGGTCACGCTGGAAAAGGTCGAGTCGCTGAAGGGCGACGAAGACAGCGGCGGCAAGCTGAAGGACAAGATCGTGATTTACTTCAGCGAGAGCAAGAGCGGCCGTGGGTGGTTGCTCAACAGAACAAACGCGGAGTCGCTCAAGGAACTCTGGGGGCGCGAAACGAACGACTGGTTAGGTCACAAGATAACGCTGTTCGTGCAGCAAGTCCGAGTCGGCAAGAAGCTCGAGCCAGGCATCCGCGTAAAAGGGAGCCCCGAACTAACCGCGCCAAGAGTCTACGAACTGAAGCTCCCGCGCAAGAAGCCGATCAGCACGACGCTCGTGCCCACCGGCAAGGCGGACCCAAAGCCGGCACCCAAAACCGCCCCGGAGGCAAGCGGCGACGCCCCCACCCTAGCCGACGCCCTCGCCCTGCTCGATGCCGGCAAGCGCGAGGATGCGCAGGCGTTGTTCAGCGGACTGA
>JANOIG010000275.1:0-54817 GCA_031407405.1 Deltaproteobacteria bacterium | reverse complement strand
ACGGCTACGTGACGAACGGCGCTTCGATGGCATCGCCGAGCTCGTGGCCCAACTCGAACAAGACAAACAGGCCGCCGCAGAGCGGCTGCGCGAACGCACGCCCGATCCCGACGCCCACGGCGCCTGGCATTAGAGCGTGGCTGAGCTGGTTCGGGTCGTGGTCGTCCGCGCCTGTCCGCGCGCTGCGGGGTGAGCGATGAGCCATGGCCCTCTCCATCGCCAAGCTGTGGCGTGCACCACGCCGGGATACCCTGCGATGGATCGGCGCCCACGGCGGCACGTTGAGGATTCGCAAATCGCTGCCGCTGAACCGCTGTCGAGGCCAGCATCTGTGAGGCGAAATGCGATCACCGGTCGATCTCACTTGACGCTTCTGCGGTCAAAGCGACTCACAAAATCGAGACCCCCGTCAGCATTGGCCTCGCAGTGCCACGGTTTGCCGATCAGAGGGGTGACTGGGCCATATCCGAGCTTGAAAGTCATCGCTGCGGCGAAAAGCGCGCTTGGGCGGCACTTCGGAGCACGAAATTCGCCATGTTATGGCTGAAGCATGTTGGCAGCGAGCTTTGCGAGGATCGATGATGGTTGCGGCGACTGGGTGCGAGCGCACGAGGCGTTGTCGCGTTTGGCCAAGGAGCGCGCCGCGGCGGATGCGGAGGAAGGGCGTTGGCTCTTGGCAGCGCTGCGCTCGGCCGCCCACGTGCACCTCGGCTTCGGCAGCTTTGGCGAGTACATCGAATGCTTATTCGGTTACAAACCGCGCTCGACACAGGAAAAGCTGCGCGTCGCCGAGGCCCTCGAAGCGCTACCCGTCATGGCCCGCGCGCTCGAATCGGGTTCGCTCAGCTGGTCCGCCGTGCGCGAGCTCAGCCGGGTCGCCGTCGCCGAGACGGAGGAACGCTGGCTCGAGGCCGCTTGCGGCAAGACCGTTCGACAGTTGGAACACCTGGTGGAGGGCAAGCGCCCGGGCGACGACCCCGGAGCCTTTCGACCGCTATCCGAGCGGCGCCACGTGCTGCGCTTCGAGGTGGAGCCAGAGACGTTCGCCCTCTTTCGCGAGGCCATGACCGAGCTCCGGCGCCGCACGGGATCCATGTTGGACGACGACTCGGCGCTGCTCTCGATGGCCCGACACGTGCTCGGCGGGCCCGGCGACGCTGGCCGCGCCAGCTACCAAATTTCGCTCAGCGTCTGTGCGCAGTGTGGCAGCGCAGAGCAGCAGGCTGGCGGAGGGCTCATCGCCGTCGGCACCGACGTCATCGAGCAGGCGCGCTGCGACGGCCAGCACCTGGGTTACATTGCCCCGTCAGCCGCGAATGAGAACGCGGTGGTCGAACGCCATGGCGCTCACGTGGGCGCGGAGGATCACAGCCATGACGGCGACGCCCACGTGGGCGCGAAAGGTCACAGCCATGACCGGCAAGCTCTCCCGCGCCCGGCTACGCGCGCGAAGCAGACCATTCCGCCCGCTCTACGTCGCGCCGTGCTCCGGCGCGACCGCGAGCGCTGCCAGGTCCGAGGCTGTACCCATGCCACGTTTCTCGATCTGCACCACATCGTTCCGCGCTCCGAGGGCGGCCAGCATGAGCTCGAAAATCTCATCACGATTTGTGGAGCTCATCACCGCGCTGCCCATCGCGTTGGGCTCCTCATCACCGGTAGCGCAACGAAAACTCACTTCCGACACGCGGACGGCAGCGACTACGGCCATGCCGAAAGGCCGCACACCATCGCAGCCCACACCCAAGTATTCTCGGCCCTGCGTCAATTGGGCTTTCGCGAGAAGGATATCCAGGCGGTGCTCGGAGTGCTGCGAAAACAGAACGACCTTCGAGAAGCCGGCGCCGAGAGGTTGCTGCGCGACGCGCTCCAAAGGCTTGTCCCGCCCCGCGTCAAACCGATACGCAGTTAGCCCGACGAGCTGCGAAGCTCGCCGACGCACTCTCGGCGCTCGATGGGGGGGGTGGGCATCCCCGCCGAAAGGGCTGGCCTTTACGCTGGGTCGCTGGACGATCGGCAACTTAGCTCGCTCTATTTTCGCCACAAGGACGGCTCGTCTCCTCAAAAGCGCGGGTCTAAAGGCCCAGCTTTGCGCCTTTTCGCGCAGGCGTGCAATGCGGAACCGGCCCCGTGCTCAAAGATTCCCCCGGGGGCGTACGAGGCCGTCCGGGCACGCCAATCGATTGCGGAAAAATCCGACGGGATTGCTCGAGTGCGTTAGGTTACGACCTCTGCGCCAGCCCGAGGGGCCGCTGGAGAGGCGAAGCAATGCTTGAGAACAACCTAGACCCGAACCAGTTGTCGCGCATCGAGCTGCTGCAGCTCGCGCAGACCTTACATGTCTCGGACGCCGACGTGATGACCCGCGCCGAGCTGCGTGCGGCCATCGACAAGGCACGCAAGCCGGAGCCGCGGCTGCCCAGGCAACCGGTCACCTGGGTGAGCGTGGCTCGGCGGTTGCTGGCGAGCATCGTCGAACAAGGTCTGAACCTGCCAGACGCCGCGGCGTTGATCCGAGGCGATACCAAGCTGAGCACTCCGCCGAGGGCTCCGCCACCCGTGGCCACCGTGACCCTGGCTCGCATTTACGCTGCGCAAGGCCACCTGGCTCGGGCCATCGGCACGCTGGACGAAGTGCTGGCGAGTGATCCTGATCACGATCTCGCGCGTGAGCTCCGGGGCCAGCTCAGCGCACGTTTGGCGGAACAGTCGGAGCGCGACGTTCCCGCCAGCGCTGCCAGCTCTGATTCGGTCGCGCCAGCGGAGAGCGCTAGCGCCGTCGCAGCCGAACCGGAGTCGCGCCCGGAAAGCGCCGCACCAGCTGCAACCGAAGCCGTTACGACGGCTGAGCTCACGGCAAGCTCCGAACCGGGGCCGGCCTCGGAGCCCCCCCCACCCCACTCGCCGCAACTGCTCGTGATCGAAACGGGTACACCCACGGCATACGTGTACTGGGAGCTCGCGAAGGCCAAGACCAACGGTGTGAGCGCTGATCCGTACTGGATTTGTGTGGTGACCCACACTCCGACCAACGTCGGTTCCGAGCGGCAGGAGCGGCGCTTCCCGGTGCACCGTGCGCGCGGAGCCCTGCGTCTGGAAGGTGTGCCCCGACATGCCGTGGTTCGTGCCGCGCTGACGCGAGGCGACGCGGCCAATTTCGCGCCGCTAGTGGTCGCGGGCTCCGTGCGCACACAAAAGGGGCTGTCGCCGGATGCCGTCGAGGCCCGCTTCGTCCCACACCCGAGGGCCAACCCACTGTCCGTCGCTAGCCGCGCCGTCGCTCAACTGGAAGACGCCAGCGCCGTGGCGTGGTGAGGGCGCACCTGCTCAGCGCACCAGCTCGTGCGCTTGGACTTGATTCGGCAAGGGTCCACCCTGCTCGAATGCGGACACGCTCGACAAAGTAGTTTCAGCGATGTTGGCCAGTGCCTCATGCGTTAGAAACGCCTGGTGAGCCGTGACGATGACGTTTGGGAACGTGAGCAAACGCGCCAGCACGTCATCTTGCAGCACTCGGTTCGAGAGGTCGTGGAAGAAAATCCCTTCTTCCTCTTCATACACGTCCAGGCCTGCACCGCCGATGTGCCCTGTCTTGAGCGCGGCGATCAACGCCGGGCTGTCAATCAACGCGCCGCGGCCCGTGTTGATCAGGATCACATTCCGCCGCATGCGCTCGAGTGCCGCGCGGTCAATCAGGTGGCGAGTGGCGGGGGTGAGCGGGACGTGCAAGGACAGGATGTGTGCTTGCTCATACAAGCGCTCGAGCGGCGCGTACGCCATGCCAGGCTCCGCAGCCAGCGTGGCATCAGGGCTGACATCGCAGGCCAATATGTTGCAGCCAAAGCCACGAAACGCCCGCGCCGCCGCACGACCGATGCGGCCCGTGCCCACGATGCCCACCGTCTTGCCGTGCAGGTCAAAGCCCACCAGGTTGTCGAGCGAAAAGTTCCATTCCCTGACCCGCGCATAGGCGCGGTGAATCTTGCGATTCAGCGCCAACACCAAGGCCACCGCGTGCTCAGCGACGGCGTACGGCGAATACTCGGGCACGCGCACGATGGGCAAACCCAGGCGCGCCGCCGCCACGATGTCGACGTGATTATACCCCGCCGATCGTAGCGCGATGAGGCGCACTCCGAGCTCGCGCAGCTTGGACAGCGCCGGCTCATCCACCTTGTCGTTGACGAAGGAGCATACCGCCTCGTGCCCAAGAGCGAGCTGCGCCGTGTCGCGGGTGAGCCTCGGCTCGAGAAACGTGATCTGGTGACCAAAGCGTTGATTATTGAGCTCGAATGACTCTCTATCGTACGAATGCGTATCAAACATCGCTATCTTCATATCCGGCTCTCCCAAGCTAACTGGCAGTTGAGCACCTTTCGGAGCAACTGCCCACCTGTGCCGCGCCTTCACAGCTTCGAGCTCGACGCACCGACCCCTGCACATACGCCCCGGGCTACCTTTCTCGAGTCGTCCACCCCGAGGACAGGGTAACGTGACGCGCCAGAGGGGACTCCCTGCCCAGAGGACTCGATGCCACGAAAGCAAGCCAAGCCGCGCAGTGATGCCGCAAGCTGCGTCAGCGATCCGCAGGCGATCCGGCCAGTCCGGCTGATCGGTGAGCAGGCTTTGTCGCGCGCCAGCGGCGCGCCTTTGGTCGCGGGCAACAAGGTTCGACTCCTAGAGGATGCGGACGGGAACTTCCCGGTCTGGCTGGCGGCCATTCGGGCGGCCAAGCGCCTCGTCTATTTGGAGAATTACATCTTCGAAGAAGACGAGGTGGGTGTGGCTTTCGCAGAGGCGCTGTCGGAACGAGCGCGGGCGGGTGTCAAGGTGCGTGTCATTCGCGATTGGATGGGGACGCTGAGGGGGGCATCCGCTGCTTTTTGGCGTCGCCTCGCCGCCACGGGCGTAGAGGTTCGCTGCTTCAATCCTCCTCATCTGGGCAGCCCCTTCGGCTGGCTTAGCCGGGATCATCGCAAGATGATCGCCGTCGATGCCGAGGTCGCCTTCGTCACCGGGCTCTGCATTAGCAGCCGGTGGCACGGGGACCCTGCCCGTGGCGTGCCTCCCTGGCGCGATACGGGTATCGAGATCCGCGGTCCGGCGGTCGCGGATGTGGAAAACGCCTTCGCACAACTCTGGGAGACGATGGGGGCGCCGGTCGTGGAGGGTGAGCTGTCAGCGATCGATAGCCTCCCCCAGATGGGTGACGTCGCACTACGCGTGCTGGCGGGTACGCCGAGCATGGCTGGGCTTTTTCGCATGGACCAGCTGATCGCTGCCCTGGCACGGCGATCGCTTTGGTTGACCGACGCTTACTTCGTGGGTGTGACGCCCTACGTGCAGGCATTGAGGGCCGCAGCTCAGGATGGCGTCGACGTGCGGCTGTTGGTGCCCAACGCCACCGATCTGCCTCTGATCCGCTCGCTCTCGCGCGCTGGCTACCGCCCACTATTGGAAGCGGGGGTGCGCATTTTTGAATGGAACGGTTCCATGCTGCACGCCAAGACCGCCGTGGTCGACGGTCGCTTCTGCCGCGTCGGTTCCTCGAACCTGAACCTCGCCAGCTTTCTCGGCAACTACGAGCTAGATGTCGCCATCGAGGATGACGGGGTGGCGCGGCAAATGGAGGAGATGTACCTGCGTGACCTGCAGGGCACGACGGAGATCAAGCTCGCCAAGAACCGCGTCATCCGCCTGGCGGGGCTCACACCCCCGGGCGAGCCAGTCCGGCGCGCTCGGTTCGGAGCCGGAGCCCGTTCTCGGCGGCGCGGCTCGAGAGGGGCAGCTGCGGGAGCCATCAGCGTTGCCAGCGCGGTGGGGGCCGCGGTGACCAACCACCGCGTCCTCGGGCCAGCCGAGGCAAAAATTTTGCTATCGAGTGGCATCGCCTTGATGCTCCTCGCGGTGTTGGCGACATTGTGGCCCCGCGCAGTCGCGGTGCCCATTGCGGTGCTGGCGCTCTGGGTCGGGGTCGCGTTGGTCTGGCGCTCGAGCCGCCTCGCCCTCGAGCGGCGCAGCCAGGCCCAGCCGCCCGCGCTGGCGGGCCCGCCGCACTCCGAATGACTCGAAACCCCGGTCCCAGACGCTTACTTTGATTCAAACTGCGGCAGCGCGGTAATTCGCGCCAGGGCATCCGCTGGCGCATCCGGTGGGAAAGGCGCTGACGAGCGGCTGAGGCGAGCCAGCCAGCGCTGATCGAGCGGGCGCGCCAATGCGTCCGCTCCGAGCGCGGCAATGGTGGCGTGCTTCCCTTCGGCCACCTTTTCTCCAGTGCCCACTGCAAAGCCGGCCAAGAGCAGCGCGGAGCGGACGCGCGTCGCGCCGCTGTACGTGTGCACGGTCGCACCCGCGCGGCACACGCGGAATAGTGCGCTGAATGCGCTCGCGGTCCACAGCTCCGGGTTCGCGAGCGGAGAGAACGGGTCCCAGAACACGACGTCGGCCGAAGCGGGCGGCTCGAGCGCCAGCGTGGAGGCGAGCTCACCTTGCCGGAGCTGCCACTCGGATCGGACGCTGTCGTACCGACCCTGCGCGCACAGCGCACGCGCCGCGACACCCGCCTGCCCTGCCAGCCCAAAGGCGCCGGCGTGCTCGGGCGCCAGCGCTAGCTCGAGCGCCGCCAGGCTCCGATCGAAGCTGACGATCCGGAGCCGGCGCGCGACCCCACCCAGCGACTCGGAGAGGCGCCACGCCGCGGCAGCATTCGAGCCGGCGCCCAGCCCGACGTCGAGCAATACCAAGGGCTCCGGAGCGAGCGCACGCAGGCGGGCCTCGAGCCGCGAGGGCGCGACGTACAACCGCTCGGCCTCTGCGATCGGCCCCACCACGGGATGCATGACCTCACCGGTGACGCGGTCGAGCATGGCCGGCGCACCGCTGTGGGTCAGCACGACTTCGCAGTCGAGGCTCATTCCACGGCCGTGTCACCGAGCTTTTGACCGAAGCGGCGCCCGCTGTGCTCGTGCCGATCGATAGCCTCCAGCTTGGCCGCCGCGTACGCCGAGTAGCACCCGGCCAGAATCGCCGCCCGCGCTTCGGCCATCAGCGTGAGATAGTGATGCAGGTTGTGGATCGAGAGCAAACGCGGGCCGAGGGGCTCGCTACATTTGAACAGGTGATGCAAGTAAGCACGGGTGAAGCGCTGACAGGTCGCGCACACGCACGTCTGATCGAGCGGAACGTCGGCCGCGGCGCACGACCCGCGGCTGACCTTGACCCTGCCCGTCGAGGTAAAGGCCGTACCCTGCCAGGCGAGGTGCGTCGGCAAGACACAGTCGAACATGTCGACGCCTGCGAGCATGGCGTAGAGTAGGTCCGGCGGGGTGCCGACACCCATCAGGTAACGCGGGCGCGCGCTCGGCAACCACTCGGTCGAGGCCTGGGTAATGTCCTCACGTTCGGCGCGAGTATCCCCCACCGCCAGCCCTCCTAGCGCAAAGCCGTCGAATGGATGGGCGGTCAAGAACGCCGCCGACTCGCGCCGCAGCCTGGGGTGCACCCCGCCCTGAACGATCGCAAATAGCGCCTGCGCAGGCTGAGTCCGGGCCGCCAGGCTGCGCAGCGCCCAGCGATGCGTCCGCTCCATGGCGGCCCGCGTTACCGCCTCGTCCGAGCGCGAGTCGACGCACTCGTCCAGCACCATCATGATGTCTGCGCCGATCGCGGACTGGATCTCGATCGAACGCTCCGGTGAGAGTAGGTGCAGGCGCTGGTCGACGTAACTCTTGAAGTGCGCGCCCTGCTCCGACAGGGTCCGATCCGCTGCCAGGGAGAAGATCTGGTATCCCCCCGAGTCCGTCAGCACGGGCCCTGACCAGCCCATGAACCCATGAATGCCGCCAACGCGCCGGAACAGCTCCGGGCCGGGCCGAAGCATGAGGTGATACGTATTGGCCAGGAGCACCTGAGCGCCCACGGTCAGGAGGTCCGCCGGATCCAGGCCGGTGACCGTAGCTCGCGTGCCCACCGCCATGAATGCGGGGGTTCGCACCGCACCATGCGCGGTCATGATCAGGCCCGCGCGGGCACGAGAGCCGCGATCGACCGCGCTCACGCTGAAGGGGAGGAGCATCGCGTCTCGAGCATAAGCGCTGTGACTCGGCAGTTTGGTAGGAAACTTTCGGACGCCGTGGTCGAACCCTGTGCATGGCGCCCCTCGTCCCCTCACCCTGCCTACCTCACCCGTTCAATTTGCCCTTGCGAATCCGGTCTCGATGGATCGCCTTCGGCCTGATCGGGCTACTGTTCACCCGTCCGGGCAGCGCCTGGGACCGCGGCATGGAGCCCAGCGAGTCCGTGGAATTTGCAGCACCGAACGGGCTCTGGCTGGGTTTAAATGGAGGGTTCTCGAGCAGCGGAACCGAGCGACAAAGTGCATTCGGAGTGCTCGAGCTCGGCATTGCGTTTGACGAGTTCCTCGCTGCCCCTGGCGTTGGCCTGGCACTGCCTGGCGATGCCGAGGCGGAGCTCGAGACCCAGTCGCCGCTGCGCGCCGCAGAGGCGACGGACGGCGACTCGCCCGCGCCCCAGCGGCAACCCACCGGCTGCGCCGATGCTCAGTCCTGTGCCGCGCACCTCGCCGGCCCCAGGCTCACGCCGACATTGGCCAGCGCCACCGTGGCGGCGGCCCTGCGCGTTAACGGCACGGCCCAGCAGCTGCGCCACCTCGAGTCGATGGCCGCGCGCAGCCGTGCCGCGGCGAGCCTGCCCGAAGTGAGGCTGGGCGCCGGCACTTCCCGGGACGAATCGCTGCGGCTCGCTCCGACGCTGGACGACCCGGCGCGCTTTACCCGAGACGGCGGCCGGGACTTGTGGTTCGAGGCGCGTCTGACCTGGAGGCTCGACAGCGCCTTGTTTTCCAAGGATGAAATCGCCATCGAACGACTCAAGGCTCAGCACCACGAGGACCGCTCCCGGCTCACCCGCGAGGTGTTGGACGCGCTCTCCGACTGGCAGCGAGCACGCCTCACTCTGGCATCGGAGCCCCTGCTGCCAGAAGAGCGAGACGCGGCCGAGCTGCGCGAGCTGACCGCGCTGACCCGGCTGGACGTCGCGAGTGATGGCTGGTTTTCTCGACACTTGGCGCGGCGGGCGGGGCACGCCCAGGAGACAGGAGCCGAGGCTTGCGGCTCGGGCGCCGGCGCACTACAAGGCGCTCATGGCTTCCGAGATTCGTCCGGTGCTGGTGGACCTCAAACGGCGCGTCGATGCGCTAAGGGGGCATCTTTGACGTCCCCAAGCTCGAACGCCAACTAGAAGAGCTCGATCAATTATCGAGTGCCCCGGGTTTCTGGAACGACCAAATCAAGGCGCAGGGCCTCTTGCGCCAACGCTCGACCCTGCAGCAAACGCTGAAGACCATCCTCGGGCTCAGCACTGAGCTATCGGATGCGCTCGAGCTGCTCGAGCTCGGGGAGGAGGAGGGCGATACGGGCATCGTGCAAGAGGTGGAGGCCCAGGGCCGCGCCCTCGTGGACCGTGTGCGGCGGGCCGAGCTCGAACGCATGCTGACCGGTCCCACCGCTCACGCCGACGCCATCGTCAGCGTCCACCCCGGGTCCGGCGGCACGGAGGCCAAGGACTGGGCGGAGATGCTGCTGCGCATGTATTTGCGCTGGTGCGAACGGCGAGGTTTCAAGACTGAAATCATCGACTACCAGGCGGGTGACGAGGCGGGCATCGACGGCGCCACTTTCACCGCTAGTGGTCCATTTGCTTACGGCTATTTGCGCGCGGAGATCGGCATTCATCGTCTGGTGCGCATCAGCCCATTCGACTCGAACGCGCGCCGTCACACCTCGTTTTGCGCGGTAGAAGTCACGCCAGACGTGGAAGACGAAATCGACATCGAGGTGAACGACGGGGACCTCGAGATCACCACCATGCGTGCCGGCGGCAAAGGTGGCCAGAACGTCAACAAGGTGGAGACGGCCGTGCGCATGCGCCATTTGCCGAGCGGCATCATGGTGGTGTGCAGGGCCGAACGCAGCCAGCTACAGAACCGCCGCATGGCGCTGAAGATGTTGAAGAGCCGGTTGTACGACGTCGAGCTCGCCAAGCGTAACGCGGACAAAGCCACGTACGAGGCGGGCAAGGATCAGATCGCCTGGGGCAGCCAGATCAGGAGTTATGTGCTCCAGCCATACCAACTGGTCAAAGACCTGAGGACCGAGTACGAGACGGCGCAGGTCGACGCGGTGCTCGACGGCGACTTGGACGCCTTCATCGAGTCGTATCTCAGCAAAAGCGCCGAGCCAGAAAACCCCAACGTGGCCGCGTTATGAGGCTCGGCTGGACGTTCTCTGGCCTGCGCGCTACATGCCGAGGGGTGATTCTGGAGCCCAGAACATGAAAGCCCCAACACCCAAGTCTGAGCCGCCCAAGGCTGGGCCACCGAAGGCTGGGCCGCCGAAGTCTGGGCCGCCGGGCGCTCAGAGCAGCGAAGAGGCGTTGATCGCCATGCGGCGGTCGAAGGCGGAGGCTGGGCGCGCCCGGGGCACCAATCCATTTCCCAACGACGTCGATACGGCACGGCGGGCCTGGCTCGGCGACCTGCGCGCGCGCTTCGCCAGCGCCCTCTCCGACCCGGTCGAGCTCCGCTATGACCCGACGCGCTTTGCCGCGTTGAATGTTGCCGCTCCGGATGCTGCCGCTCCGGATGCTGCCGCCTCGGATGCCAAGGGCACCGTGCTCGTGCTCGGCCGTGTCATGGCGCGGCGTGGCTTTGGCAAGCTGAGCTTCTTGCGCCTGCGCGACCAGAGCGGCGAAATGCAATTGTTTGCTCGGCGGGACCTGCTCGGTGCGGCCTTCGATACCCTCGACGAGATTGACGTGGGTGATCACGTCGAAGCTCGCGGCCCGGTCATCTTGACCAAAAGCGGCGAGCTGAGCATCGAGCTCATGGGCGTGCGCCTGGTCGGCAAGGCGCTGCGGCCGCTGCCCGAGAAGTGGCACGGCTTGACCGACGTGGAGCTGCGCTACCGTCATCGCTACGTCGATCTGGTGGCGAACCCGGACGTTTCTCACGCTCTACGCGCGCGTTCCATCATCGTGCAGGCGCTGCGAAGTTTCCTGGATGGTGAGAGCTTTCTCGAAGTCGAGACACCCACCTTGCATTCGCTGATCGGTGGCGCCGCGGCCAAGCCGTTCGTCACCCACCACAACACGCTCGACATGGAGCTGTACCTGCGCATCGCGCCAGAGCTGTACTTGAAGCGCCTCTTGGTCGGTGGCTTTGAGCGGGTGTACGAAATCGGGCGTTGTTACCGCAACGAAGGCATCAGCCCGCGCCACAACCCCGAGTTCACGATGCTCGAGTTTTACCAGGCCTATGCCACCTACGAGACGCTGATGCCGCTCGCCGAGCGGTTGCTGCGCCACGTGGATGATTTCCTCGGTCAAAGCTTCGCGGAAAAGGGGCTCAGCCCACAGTTGGAGGCCTGGCGGCAGGCGCGCAAGTACACGCTGGCCGAGCCGTTCGTACGCCTACCCATTCACGAGGCGCTCCGAGCCGCCCTCGCGCACGCGCGCATCGACGAGCCATTGATTGAGCGCTTGAGCGCCGCGGGCAGCTGGGACGCGGACGCCTTCAGGGCCGATACGAGCCGCTGGCGGGGCCAAAGCGCACGCGCCGGCGCCATCGATTGGGCGAACCTCGGCCGCGCCCTCAGCCAGTGCCACGGCGCGGGGGAGCGAATCTTCGTCGCCTACGAATACCTGGCAGAGCCCTTTCTGACGGAAGACTACCGCTCGCGGAGCGGAAACCACAGCCTGCCGGTGTTCGTCATGGACCACCCGACCGACGTGTCGCCGCTCGCCCGCCGCAAAGACACCGACCCAAGCCTGACCGACCGCTTCGAGCTTTTCATCGATGGCCGCGAAATTGGCAACGCCTTTAGTGAGCTCAACGACCCCGACGACCAGGCCTCCCGCTTTCGGGAGCAAGTCGACAAGAAGAGCCAGGGTCGAGAAGAGACCATGGACTATGACGCGGACTATATTCGTGCGCTCGAGCACGGCATGCCCCCGGCGGCGGGCTTTGGCATCGGCATCGATCGCTTGGTGATGATGTTGGCAAACCAAGAATCGATCCGCGACGTCATCGCCTTCCCACTCATGCGGTCAGAAAACCCACGCGGATGACTGAGCTCGCGGCGCTCGGTGGAGATTTGCTCACCAGCCTCTGGCTGCTCTGGAGCTCACTCCGCCTGGGCCCGCGCATTGCTTCGGCGGGCTTCGTCGCCGTCGTCTTGCTGGCCCTGTTGTATTTCGTCACTCGCCGCCTGGCGCGTCGTGCCAGGCCAGGGCGTCAACGGGTGCTGGTGGTGCTGACCATGGTGTCCGTCACCCTGGCCGTGGTGCTGGGCGTGTGGGCCTACCTGTTGCCCGAGCCCGAACGGGTCAGCTTCGTGCTCACTCACCAAATCGTGCGTGTGGGCGCGGCGTTGCTCGGCACGCTCTCGACGCTGGCTGTCATGGCGCTGGCTCTGCCCTGGGTGCTGGACCGCCTGGAACGCCAGAGCTTCGTCAGCTTCGTCGCGGCCCGCCACGTGCGGGCCAGCAAGAGCGGGTTTTTGACCGTCATTTCCATCTTGTCCATCGCGGGCGTGGCCATCAGCTCGTTCGCCCTGTGCGCGGTCGTGTCGATCATGGGCGGCTTTGGGGCAGACCTGAAAAACAAGATCCTCGGCAACAACGCCCACATCAGCATCGACGGCCTCAGCTCGAACGGCGCCGACGCCGAGCCAGGCGCTGCAGCCTTCGCCGATCTCGGCACGATAAATTGGGACGAGCTGCTCGACAAAGTGCGGGTGGTCCCGGGCGTATTGGCTGCAACGCCCGTAGTCACGGGTGAGGCCATGGCGTCGAGTCAATCCAACACCGCCGGCGTCCTGATCCGCGGCGTGGAGACGAACAGTATTGGCAGCGTGATCGACCTGGTCAAAAATATCGAGGTCGGCAGCTTCGATTACCTGTCCGACCCGGCTGGGCTCACGGAAATGTCTGAGGACGAGCCGATCTGGATCGGACGCGGGGGGCACCGGTATTTGAAGGGGCCACGCGGGCGCGGCGCCCCAGAGCCCGACAAGAAAGCCGCCAAGGCCTCTGCCGGTTTGGACCCGGAGGTGGCCGCGGTGATCCGGGAAGAGGACGCTTATCCCGCCGTGGTCTTGGGACGGGAGCTCGCCAAGACGCTACATGTCTACGTCGGCGACGAAATCACGCTGGTGTCTCCGATCGGAGATCTGGGCCCGATGGGCGTCCTGCCGCGGGCACGCAAGTTCCGTGTGGCCGCGGTGTTCTACAGCGGCATGTACGAGTACGACTCCAGCCACGCCTATCTGACCTTGCCCGTGGCCCAGCGCTTTTTGGATCGGCCCGGTGTCATCAACCAGATCGAGGTCAAGGTAGACCGGGAGGATCAATCGGGCGAGGTGCGGGACCGGTTGATCCAAGCGCTGGGCGGTGAAGAGCTGCGCATTCGAGACTGGAAGGAAATGAACAAGGGGCTATTCAGCGCGCTCGAGCTGGAGAAAATCGTCACCTTCATCATCCTGTCCATCGCCATCGTGGTGGGCAGCTTCTGCATCATCTGCACGCTGCTCTTGATGGTCACCGAGAAGAGCAAAGAGATTGCCATCTTGAAGGCCACGGGGGCCTCCAACATCAATATTTTGAAGGTGTTCATGACCGAAGGCTTGCTCATCGGCGGCATCGGCACCGTGTTCGGCGTGGTCACGGGGCTGGTCCTGTGCCTGGGCTTGTTATGGTTCGGAGTGCGCCTCGACCCCGATGTGTATTACGTCGATCGGTTGCCGATCAACGTCGACCCGCTCGACTACCTGGTGGTGGCGTTGTGCTCCCTGGGTATCACGGTCGTGGCCACCATCTACCCCGCCGTCGCCGCCAGCCGGTTGGTCCCGGTGGAAGGGATTCGGTACGAGTGACGAGCACAAATGGAGCCAAAGGCGCCCTGCCCGGGGAGTGCCTGGTCAAGGTCGAAGACTTGCACAAGTCCTTCAATCACATGGGCAACGTGCTCGAGGTGCTGAAAGGCATCGACCTCGACATCCACAGTGGTGAGCTGCTCAGCATCGTCGGCGCATCGGGCGCCGGAAAGAGCACGCTCCTCCACTGCATCGGCACCTTGGATCTGCCGACATCCGGCAAGATCACGCTGTCGGGGCAGGAGCTCACGACGTTGTCGGGGACCAAGCTGGCCAGGGTACGCAACCAGTCGATCGGTTTCGTCTTTCAGTTCCATCATCTGCTGCCCGAGTTCGATGCCATGGAGAACGTGATGATGCCGGGCCTGATCCGCGGAGATACGCGCAAGAAGATGGAACCGCGGGCGCGGGAGTTACTGGGCGAAGTGGGCCTCAGCCACCGCATCAGCCACCGGCCAGGCGAGATGAGTGGTGGGGAGCAACAACGCGTCGCCATCGCTCGCGCGCTAACCCTGGAGCCCAAGCTGCTTTTGGCAGACGAGCCCACCGGCAACCTGGACACCGCGACCAGCGACGCGATCCACGACCTCTTCTTCGACATCAACCGTAAGCACGGCACGACCATCGTGGTCGTGACCCACAACCCGTCCTTCGCGCAAAGCATGCCGCGAGTGGTCTCGATGAGCGACGGCAAAATCGTCCAGGACCAGCGCGGCAGCCTGGCCGCCAGCTTGACCTAAGCAACCCGCCACCCCGCGTCAGACGCTCAAAATCAGCTTCTTGAGCAGATATAGCCCCACAATCACCAGCATCGGCGAAAAGTCTTCGCCGCCCATGGCGGGCAGCACACCCCGCACCGGCGCGAGCACGGGCTCAGACAACGGGCGCACGATGCGAACCAGCAGGTTGTCCGGGGACACGTCGAACCGGCGGAGGATCATGGCGGCGCCCACGACCACGCAATACAGGTCGATGGCGAGAAGGATGATGACCATGCTGTTCCGCTCTCTAGTTAGTTCCCGTCCAGGAATGCCTATTTTCCTGGAGAATCCCCAACATTTCCCGACCGCCGCGTGAGTGGCGGCAGCGCCACGCCGGATTCTTGGCACGAGGCCGCGGGACCGCACCGGTTTCGAAAGCGATTTGACGCACCGAAGGCGCATGCCCGCCTCAGCGCCCGAGAGAGCACATCCTCAACGGCGCACGTGCCGCACCGTAGCGCCTCAGGTGATGGTGTGTCGTGCCATCAGCAGAAGGTTCGCAGAGACCACGGAAGCCCAAGCGTATGCCTGGAAGGATGAGTAGCCGCGCCACAGGCACCGATCAAAACCGAAGCAGCGCTTGACGAACGAGATGATGCCCTCAACTCCGGCACGGAAGCGCTGAAGTTTCTTGTGCTGCTTTGGGTTGGACACGCCGCCCATCACCTCAATGCTGCCCTTCTTGGCGAACGAAGCCTCCTTCACTCCGAGCTGTCCGAGGCCTTCAATATTGGCCTTGGAGGTGAACCCTGCATCGAGAGCGACTTGCTCGGGAACGCGCCCCATGACTTCGCGGTGACGCTCGATCATACCGACGGCCCGCGCCGCGTCAGCCGGATTGCCTCGCTCCATGAGCATGTCGAGAACCATGCCCGATGCGCCAACGTTGAGAAACACCTTGTGCCCGTACAGGGTCTGTCGGCGATCCTTTACAATCACGTCGGTATGAGGCTCGAAGATCGACACGATCTTCTCCGTCGCTGGAACGGATTCGCCTTGAAATACCCTGCGTTCAGTCTGGTTGACGACCTTGACTCCGAGCTCCAGGTAATGCTTCAGCATCTCGGATATCGCCCATGCAGACATCGAAGCCAGCGTGGCGAGAACCGCGGCGTTCTTTTTCGCGTACGCCATGGTCCAGTAGGTGATCTTAACCAGCTCTTGGTACAGCGGCGCCCGCTCCGCCTCGTTGCGAGCGTTGAGGATGTTGAGCATTCGACGCTTGGCTCGCTTGGTGTGATTGCTATACTTTACCTGCGTCGATTCTTCCGCTCCGTCCTTCATGATTCGTGTCAGCACTCGAACCACATCGAACAGCAGGTTGCTGTCGAGCGGATGATGGATATTCGAGTCGATGACGGTGCTGTCGATGCGAGCTCTCTTTCCGTCCTCAACGCCATCCCGCTTTGCCTTGCCAACGATGAGCCTGTTGACCTGCTCCATCGTGTCGGGCTTCACACGCTTGATGTTGTTGGCCAAGGTCGCTCTCTTGGGGCTCTTGTCCATCATGCCGATGTGGCAAAAGGCTCGGTACGTGGGAGAGTCTGCCAAGTGAAACGTCAGCTCGTCGTAACTCCACTCGTGCATCTGTTTGAGGACCAGCGTCCGCAGCACTTGCTCACCGCTCATCCCCGCCCGGCCCACCTGGGTTGCCTGGGTGCCCTTCGCCAGATCCCCGACCACCCACTCGGCAGCCTTCGGGAGCTTGTCGAGAATCTGGGATATCCGAGCGAGCTCGCGGGCTCGCGGATGGTCGATGGCCTGTGGAACTAGACCGGGCTGTTGTGTTAGGTTTTTACGCATCGGGGCTCGTGCTTTCCGGTGATTCTTGGTCGTTTCACCAAAAACACGGCGCCCCGATTCTTTATTTCCATTCAAGTATCAACTAGATCCAGTTCCTGGACGGGAACTAGTTAGACTCCAGCCGTGCCTCCCGACAGCAGCACGAGCTGGGTGATCTCCGCGGGGCTGCCCAGGCGCATCGGCGGGCCCCAGTAGCCGGTGCCGTTGCTCACGTAGATGAGTGACCGGCCGAAACGCACCAAACCGGAGGTGACCGGCTGCTGCAGCCGTACCAGCAGATTGAACGGCCAGATTTGGCCGCCGTGAGTATGGCCGGAGATCTGCAAGCCGACCCCGAAGCGTTCGGCTTCCACCACCGCGCGTGGCTGGTGCGCGAGCAACACCAACTCCCGTGTTTCATCCCGGCCCGCCAAGGCTCGAGCCAAGTCGGAGCCGTGGCCTCTGCCAAAGTGATGCGCGCTGAAGTCGTCGATGCCGGCCAGATCATAGCTCTGCCCGTTCGAGCCAATCGCCACCCGCTCGTTGCGCAAGACGCGCAGGCCGAGCCCTGTCAGGTGGGCGCACCAGGCGTCGGCTCCCGAGTAGTATTCGTGATTGCCCGTCACGAAGAACACGCCATGGCGAGCCTTCAGTCGGCCCAAAGCGGCTACCGCCGGCGCCAGCTTGGCGACGGAGCCATCGACGAGGTCCCCCGTGATCACGACCACATCCGCATCGAGCGCGTTGACCTTGTCCACCACGCGTTCGAGAAAGCGGCGACCGAGCGTGGGACCAATGTGGACGTCACTCAACTGCACGATGGTGGTGCCATGCATCGCAAGAGGTAGCCTCGGAAGCCGCACCTCGACGCGTTTGACCGCGACCTTACGTCCCAGCCACAGCGAAGTGAGGATCGCGACGCTGGCCAAGCCGGCCGCCAGCTGGGCCCAGAAACGCTTCAGCTCGAGCCGCCGCGCAGCCGAAAAGTCGGTGCCCGACAGCCACGCCCCAAGCTCGAACAGCCCCTTGAGCACGTCCACGAACGCCACCGCCACCAGCAGCAAGAACAGCGCGCCCAGCCACACGTAGCCGGGCCACACCACCAAGCCCGCCAGCTGCGGCTTCAGGCTCCGACCCAACACGAGGGTGGTGGGGATGCTCAACCAAAGCACTAGAGCCAAAACGCTGAGCAGCCCGTAGGCTGTGGCGGGCAACCCCGGATCATGAACCAAACGCGCCCACACGTAATAGTGCGCGGCGCCCAGCACGCTCATGCCCACCAGTAGCATTCGCACCGCGCGCTTCACGCTCTGACCACGGGCTGCACGCCTGGGGAGCCCCCTGATGCCGGTGACGGGCCTGCGGCTCCGGCGGGCAGAGGCGTCACGATCAGCTCCGACCCGAGTTCGAGCCCGAGGTGAGCCCGCACGGCCTCGGGCAGCTGGATGCCTTCCGGCTCCGACAAGGCAAACTCGCTCTGAACGCTTCGCACATAAGGAGCGCTCGCGAGATATTGCAGCACCACACCTCGCAGGGCCGGACCCGCGCTGACCTGCCCAGGCGCCTCCAGCGCGCCGGCCAAGCGCACGCGACGAGCCTGTTGAATCAAGGTCACCTCCTCCGTCGAGGCCACGAAATGCGGTCCACCGTCGAACGGGTCGACGCGCCAGGCGTAACGGAAGCCCGCTGCTCGCAGCATGCGCTCGACTCCGAGCGTCTGCGCCCCCACCTGCCCGATCACGTCGCGAGCGCGGTCGTCGAACAGGCTGGTGTGGATCTCTCCCAATGGAAACAGGTCCCGAATGAACTCTTTGTCCCGACTGGAGAGGCGATCGGCCTCGGCGTAGGTCAAGCCGGTGAAGCGGCGCCCCAACGCCTCCCACAGGTGGCTCGTGCCGTCGGGCTCGAGCGGAGGCAGTAGCTCGGCCAGCAGTTGATCGCGGAACGCCTCACGCCGGCCCGCGATGAACGCAAACCTGGCATATGACACGAAGCGACCGAGGCGCTCCGGTGCCCCACGTTGGCCGGGAGCTACCACGAGGCCCCCCAGCTCGGTTGGACCCTTGTACGAGAAGCCAAGACGCAGCACGGTGTGATGAAAGTGCTTGTCGAGCGACTTCGAGTAGCGCTCCTCGTCGAGCACGTCGAAATAGATGTACGGCGCATCGCGCCGGCCCAGCTGAGCGATGATGCTGCTGGAGCCGATGGCCGCGCCGCTCTCGAGGTCCCAGAGCAAGAAGACATATTTGCGTTTGGCGGCAGCAATGCCCCCCGCAAAGCTCTGCTCGGCGTGCTGCAACAGCTCCCGAACCGACTGCCGATCGTTCGGCAAGTTGACGGTATTCAGGTGCACGGCCAGAGCCAAGAGCGCCTCCTCGTCAGCGGTGGTGGCCCCCCGGATCTCGTAGCGCGGCTTCAGCCCATCCACGGCGTTTCCGGTTTCATGCTCGCGCGCCGCTCATTCACCGACGTCAGGTTGACGCCCGTATAGCATGCCCACCCGAGCCCCAAGTACTTGGAGTCAGGCACCAGCAGTGTAAAAATACGTACCCCACGCGAACCCTCGGTCTGAAAGCCTGGTGCATAACGCCTCGAACGACCCGAATGGGCCCAAACCGAGCGCGGCCGAAGGGTACGCCTGCTGGTAGCTGGCAAACGACTATGCTTTAATGCCTCGGTGAGAACCTTGGCTTGTGCGCGTCTTCTACTGGTCAGCGCCGCGTGTAGCGCGGTGGCCATGGCGACGTGGGCCTGTTCAAATCCCAAGGTTCCGATCGAGGAGAGCTCGGGCAATTTCCTGGAAGGCGATCCCACCGACGACGACGAGCTGCTCTTGGACGACAGCTGTGTCGACCAGACGAGCGCGGCGGAGCGGCGCCGCGTGGCCCTGTACGTCATGCTGGACAGCTCGGGGTCGATGGAAGAGCCGACCGGTACTGGCCCAACAAAGTGGCAGGCGGTCCAACGCGCCATCCGCAGCTTCTTGCGCGAGACCTCTGCTGGCGACTTGTCGATAGGGCTACAGTTCTTTCCCCTGCCCAAGCCGGGCGCCTCCTTCATCTGCACCCAGCACTCAGACTGCGGCCCGGACGGCCCCGGCGGTAAGCCCGTGGGCGGCCTTTGTTTCCTGTCTACTTGCTCGCAGGGCACCACCATCAGCCTGTGCCGTGACAGCGGGGACTGCCCGGGTACGGCAAATACTAACCCCTGCGTGGACTTCGGGCTTTGCTCAAACAGCGACCCTGCCCGGCCCCTCGCCTGCGTGCTCGGCACGGGCACGACTCGCTGCGATGGGGACCTGGGCGTGTGCGAGAATTTCGAACGCACCTGCACCGATGCCACGCTCTGTGACCCTTCGGGCTACGCGACGCCGGCAGTGGAAATCGGCCTGGTATCAGAGCGGCTCGCCGCCATCGACAGCGCGCTCTCTGCCCAGCCGCCGCAGGGGCTGACACCGACCGCTCCGGCGCTACAAGGCGCGGTGAACCACGCTCGCGAATGGGCCTTGACTCATCCCGACCATACGGTGGTCGCGGTGCTCGCTACAGACGGGCAGCCCACCAAGTGTGCGCCCCAGGAAGAGCTGGCGGTTCCGGACGAGGCACCGCCGATCCAAGAGGTGCTCGACATCGCGGCGGCCGCGCTCAACGACAAAACGCCCATTCAGACCTTTGCCATCGGCGTGTTCCAGGCCGGAGACACGTCCTCCATCAACAACGTGAACGCCATCGCACGCGCCGGCGGCACCCAAGAGGCGGTGCTCATCGACACCGACGGCGAGGTCGAGGGGCAATTCCTGGAGGCGCTACGCGCCATCCGCACCGGTACGCTGGCGTGCCAGTTTCAGCTTCCGGACAGCAACGTCGCGCTCGACTACTTTCGCGTCAACCTTCAGTTCAATGACGGTACCGAGCGGCAGCAGCTGCGCTACGTGACGAGTGAGTCCCGGTGCGCCACCAGCCCCAATGGTTGGCACTATGACGTCGACCCCAACCTGAACAAGCCCAGCGCCATTCAGGTGTGCCCGGGCGCTTGTGATCAGTTCAAGGCTGCGACCGCGGGCAGCATCAACCTGCAGCTCGGCTGCGAAACCCTACTTCCTAGGTAAGAGCCTATCCCATCAGGCGGCTGCGCGCCACGATGCGTCCGGTTGGCCGCCGTGCCGGGCTTGCCCGGCGCGCCATGGACACAGCTCGCAATCCGCCTGGATTGCTGCGGGCGCCGTCCTAGCCTCGCGGCGCTCGCTCGCCTACTGGGACAAGCTCTAATGTCTCGAGTTTTTGATTCGGGTGAGTGCGCCTGAGCGTCAGTGGCGTGGAGCTGGCCGTGGGCTGGCTTTGCCAGCACGGCACGACGTTCGAACCAGCACAAACGCCGGGAAATGTCCGCCGGGCGGCGGGGCATGCGGATTGCTCTTGGGCTGTGCGGAGCGGCGTTGGGCGCGGCGGCACTGATGCGCGGTGTCGTTCGGCAGAGCGCTGCGCTCCGCGAAAGGACACAACATGATTCTCACATCCATTCTCCGGCGCTTTTGCAACGCTGCCGGCGGTTTCGCCCTTTTGGGTTGCTCGGATCTTCCGCCGCCTCCCATTGGGCAGCTGCAGCTCGGTTTGGCGAGCGGCATTGGGGACGCGCAGTTCAGGCTCACCCACGCCAGCTTCGCGATTGACGGCGCAGCTCGGCTCACCCTGAGCAGCGAGGAGGACCCCGCGAGTGATACGCTGCAGCGTGCGCTGCCGGCGGGGCAATACAGCGTGGCCTTGCTCGACGGTTGGCAGCTCGAGCGGGTCGGGTCGAGCGGCAACGTCGCCGTGGCCGCCCAGCTGTCGTCGGAGAATCCCCTCGGCTTCAGCATCGCTGCGGGAGCGCTGACCACCCTCACTTTTCAGTTTCAAACCAGCGGCTCGAGCGTGAGCCTGGAGAGCGATGGGCAAGTGCGCGTGGCCATCGAGGTGGATGGGATGAGCGCGCCGCACGTCATCCTGTCGGAGGTAATGAAGAATCCGGAAGCCTTGCCGGATGCAGAGGGGGAGTGGCTGGAGCTGCACAACGCGGGCTCACAGCCGTTCGAGCTGGGGGGGTGTACGCTGACGCGAGACACTCAAGAGCTGCCGCTCGAGGCGGGCTCCAGCATCGAGCCCGGGGGTTATTTGACGTTCTCCAACGGCGAGACGCCGGGTTTTGCTGCTGACGTCTCGTACCGCGGCATCACGTTACCCAACACCGGTGCGTTCGTGCTCACGCTGGTGTGTGAGGGGCAGCTCATCGACGAGGTCAGGCTCGACCCAGCTACAGCGCCAAATCGCGCCGGGCGCAGCCTCAGCCTGTCTGCCGCGGCGTTGGACGACGCTTCCAATGATCTGCCAGCGCACTGGTGCGAAGCGGTGTCGGCCTACAACGGCGACTTTGGCACTCCGGGCAGCGCAAATCCAAGCTGTGCGCCTTGAGCGCGTGGCGGGGCGGTCGCCACGGGCACGGGCTCGCTGATGGCGCGGCGTATATGGGCCCACTCGGCGTCATCATCGAACACCACGCCCGCCGCAGCCGGGCGCACGCCAAGGCGGCGCCAGACTGCCTCGAGGTCGACCGATACCGCGCTGTGGGCGTGCTCGGCGTACAGCTCACCGAGCACCGGCCGCCCCAGCGCTCGATCCGCCGCGGCCAGCGTCTGCTCCAGCGTCCAACGCACGGACGTGTCACCCCCCGCGTTCAAGATGCCGCGCGCGGCGTCGTCGAGCGACAGGCGGTTATTGGATTTTTCGCGAATCTCGAGGTCCGCGAGCAGGCAAAACAAGGCGCCGCCCCAGTAGGTTCGGCCCCAGCTCGTGGTGCCGTCCAGCCCTGGGTCACCCTCGCCCGGTTGCCCCTTCGGCATGCCCAGCAGAAATTCGCGCCACAACTGCTCTGAGTCGATCAGCCCGGCGCGCGCCCGCGCGATCGGCTCTTGGTAGGTGGCCAAGCCTTCCGCCAACCATAGGTGCCTGCGCGTCAACGTCGGGAACCCGAGGTGAAAGAGCTCGTGGAGCATCACCCAGTCTCGCTCGAGCGCGGCTGCAGTCAGCTGCCGGCCCATGAACAAAAGGACGGTCGCGCCACCATTGCCCAGCTGCATTCCAAACACTTCCGAGCCAGCAATCGGCAACACGATCACCGCCACCTCGGGCACGGGAAAGCGGCCAAAGTAATCGGACACCACCCGGGCGGTGCGGCCGAGCGCCAGGCGCAGCGCCGAGGGCGAGAGCGCGAGCTCTCTGCCCGCAAGGCTGACCGACAAACGAATGACCCCAGCGTCGAGCTCGAGCCGCTCGTGCCGAAACTGGCCAAAGCCCGAGTAAGGGGCCTGGAACAACAGCGCCGCCGGCGCTTGATACACCGCATCCTCGCCCGGCAAGCTGCGCACGCCCGAGGTGAACGACTCGCCCGGCGCCACGCTCACACTGAAGCGGTACAGGTCGTCGCCCGCGTAGTCCTGGGGGTGCAAAAGCCACGTCGACGGCGGAGCCAAGAGCGCGCCGCCGCGGAAAGCCGCGAAGCCGAAGCGGTCGATCTGCTCCGCCGCTTGCCCGAGGTCGTACCGATAACGCAGCCGGCATCCAAGCTGCTGACATTGCGGGGCGTGCCAGCGCCGGCCTTGGCGTGCCACCGGTTGCCAGCGGCCGCCGAACGAAACCTCGAGATCATATAAGTACGGGTGAGCGAAATGGTCCACGCCGAGGATCGCGGGCACGCCCTGGGGTAGCTCGGCTTGAACACGCAGCTCGCGCGCCTGCGGCCCTGCCTCTACGCGGTAGCTCCAAACGCGCAGCCCCAAGCGCTGCTCCACCCGGTCGCCAGCGCTCGCGCGCTTTTCGCTGGCCGCGCCGCAGCCCGCATGGATGAGCGCCAGCGCAGCTGCGACAGCCCGGTACCCAAGCCAGGCCATTTGAAATGAGTGATTCCACGCCATCCGCAGCTCTTGCCCGGCTTTGGGCCGAACGGTTCCGGCGACGATTGAGCCAGGACAGGCACACAAAGCGCAACCTGGGCTGCCCGATTCTAGCTTTGGATAAACTTTCAAGCACAACACCTCTGACGCGCTCCGTCGTGTCCACTTTCCCCCTCTCATCAATTACCGAGCTGAACCCGATCTGATATAAATCAGGGTCTTTGACCGGGCGTGAGCAGACGAGAAAACCAATGAAGAACAAGCGGTGGTTTGGGATGCTGGCCTGCGCGGCCTGCTCGGCGAGCAATGGCGGGCCCGGCGGCGTGGGCGGGGGCAACGGCGCAAACGGGGGCACCGCAACTGGTGGAACACAGGCGCAAGGCCCGGGTCCCGGGGCGGCACCGACCATCAACGGTCTCGCTCCGGGTGTGGAAGGTGGGCTACAGGTCCCCGATTTTCCGAACATCTCTGGCTCCGGCTTCGGCGGCACCGCCTTCCCGTCCTCCACGTGTCGGGCGGATTGTACTGATTTCCCCGCTGACCCGCTGATCGAGGCCGGCGGAGGCCCTGCCATCAACCCAGCCGACATCGATGCCTTTGGGGAACCGGATGCGTTCACGCCCGGCAACCTGTGCGTGCTCGAGCCGCAGCTCTCGAATGGAGGCACTCCCGGCGCGCTCTTCCCCTCCAACTGGCTCAGGCCGCGCTTCCGCTGGGAAGGTGGCGCCAGCGGGTCGGTGTATGAGATCCGCCTGCAGAACGAAATCGAAGTCTCGGATCTGCGTGTGTATACCCGGCAGACCGAGTGGACCATGCCACGCGACATCTGGCTCAGCGTCGCGCGCAACGTGCACACCCCCATCACGGTGACCATTCGCGCAGCCACAGGTGGAGCCGTGACCGGTACTCGCGGCACCTTCCAGATTGCGCCAGTGAACGCGGGCGGCAGCCTGGTGTTCTGGGCCACCACCTCGTCGCTCGTGCGGCGCCAGCCCGTCTCGAGCCAGCTGTTGGGCTTCAGCGTCGGTGAAGAGGGGGTGCTCGCCACGCTCGACGCCACCGACATCGCGCTCGGCAACCTCGTGGGCGAAGACGGCATCGAGCCGCGAGGCAACTTTGACACCGGCTTGGCCGCCACCGGCTTCGAGGCGGGCGAGGTTCAGTGCGTGGGCTGTCACATCTCCACACCCGACGGCGCCGGCGTCGTGCTGACCGACAATTGGCCCTGGAACAAGATCGTCTCGTCCATCACTCAGGGCACCGCGGGCACCACCCCCCCGTACATGACCGACGGGGCGGAGCTCTTATTGTCCCAGCCGTGGCTGGGCACACAAGCCATGAGCCCCGCGCATTTCGCCGCAGGCGACCGGGTCTTGCTCACGTCGTACGGCCTGCAAGCGGCGGGCGTCACCCCGGGGCGCACGCCCTGGGACACGCGCGTGCCGACCTTGCACGGTCTGGCCTGGTTCGATCTCGAAGCGCAGCTCGTGATGGCCGACCGCAGCGAGGTTCAGGAGTTTGCGGCCAGCAACACCTACACCGATAGCTTCAACTACCCGGCAGAGCCCGCCGATCTGCAAATCATCCCGCCGAATCCGCCGCCCGCCGGCCAGCTCGATCGCCGGCAGCTCAGCTTGTTCCGCCAGGCCACGGTGGCCAATGCACGAGGCGGCAGCTGGGACGTGCTCCCGACCACGGGCGAAACGCGCAGCGCCGTCAGCCCCGACTGGAGCCACGACGGTACGCGCATCGCCTATGTGTCGACCGACGTGACGTCGAGCGACGGGCACCCGGACTGGACCGCCAACATCGCCGACATCAAGCTCGTACCCTACAACGACCGCAACGGCGGAGCGGCGGTGGCGCTCGAGGGTGCTTCGGATCCCAACTTCCTCGAATACTACCCGGCGTTCTCCAGCAACGACGCGCTGATTGCGTTCACCCGCGCGCCCGACCCGACGAACGCGGCGCGCACCGGCTGCACCCCCGCCAGCGTGCCCGGCTGCCGCAATCAAAACCTCGGCGCCAACCCGGACGGCCCGTACTACAACCGCAACGGCGAGATCCATGTGGTGCCCAGCGCAGGCGGCGAGGCCATTCGCTTGGCTGCCAACGACCCGGTGAGCTGCACCGGTGAAACCGCGCGAGGCAGCATCAACAGCTGGCCCAAGTGGTCGCCCCGGGTGGTCAGCACCCAAGGCAAGACCTACTATTTTCTGATCTTCTCGTCCGCGCGCAATTACCCGGGCAGCTTCCCCTTGCCGATCACCGACTATACGCCACCCGTGCTGGCTACCTCCTCGCAGCTGCACATGGCCTCCATCGTGGTCGACGACGCCACCGGTGAAGTGACCACCTACCCGGCGGTCTACGTCTGGAATCAAAACGAGCTGGTCAGCGCCAACGGCAGCGTGCAAACGCTCGAGACCAGCAACCTCACTCCCGCCTGGGACGAGTTCTTGCTGCCGCCGGTCGTGATTCAGTAGGCTGGTTCTGGCCTAGGGCTCCGGAGCGCCTCCCCGTGCCCGACCGCTTGGGCCCCGGGAAACTCACCAAACCGCGTCGTCACCCGACAGGTCCATGATCAGTTGGCGCAGCCAACGGTGGGGCGCCTGCTCGTGGGTTCGACGGTGCCACACCATGTGCACGGGAAACCCTGGCGCATCCAGCGGCGGGGCAAAGACGTTGAGCGGCAAGAATTGGGCATAGGTCGTCGCCACACTTCGCGGCAGGGTCGCGATCAGATCCGTGCGCGCCACGACCAGCGGGGCCACCAAGAAATGAGGCGTTCGCAGCACCACGCGCCGACCCAGCCCCTGGTCCGAGAGCAAGGTATCCACCGCGTTACCCGGACGTTCACCTGCAGTGACCAAAACGTGCCCAACCTGCACATAGTGTTTCAGTGTCAACCGCGACTTGATCTGCGGGTGCCCCTTGCGAGCGATGCAGGCGAAGGTTTCGTGGCGTAACAGGTGCTGCTCGAGGCCCGTCGGGCATTGAACCAACTTCCCAGGTACAGATCGATGCGGCCTGTGCGGATGTCCTCCTCCGTAGTGTCACTCACCCGGGTCATGACGATGTCGACCAACGGCGCACTCCGCTTGAGCCGTTCGACCAGCCGCGGCAAGAGCGACAGCTCGAGGTTGTCGGCGCTGCGCACGCGAAATGTGAAGGGAGACCGCTTGGGGTCGAAGGCGGGCGACGGCGACAACGCGCGGCGGATGCTCTCTAGCGCCTGCTGAATCGGGAGCGCCAGCTCGAGCGCGCGCGGCGTCGGCTCCATGCCGCTCGCGGTCCGCACGAGCAGAGGGTCTTCCAGCAGCGCTCGGAGCCGGCCCAAAGAGTTGCTCACCGCAGGTTGACTCAACCCGACGCGCCGCGCGGCGCGGGTCACGCTGCGCTCCGCCAGCAACGCTTCGAAAATCACGAGAAGATTCAGATCGATGGCTGCTATATTCTGCACGTCAATAGTCCATATCATAATTATCTATTGGATGAATACTGAGCTCGAGGACTAGGGTCGCTCATCCACACACGGAGGCATTCATGGACTTCTACACAAACCCCCTGTCCCCCAACTGTCGCAAGGTCGACGCCGTCGCCAAGCAACTCGGTATCCCACTCAATTACAAACAGGTCGACGTCGTCAAAGGCGGAACCCGTACGCCCGAGTACCTGGCGATCAACCCGAATGGGATGGTGCCAGCGCTCGTCGACGGCGACGTGACGCTGTGGGAGAGCAACGCGATTCAATGTTACCTCGCGAGCAAGACCGAGAACGAGCTATGGCCCAAGACGAACGCCCGTTACGACATCATGCGCTGGCAGGCCTGGGAGCTCGCCCATTTCGGCGCGGCCGCTCGCACGCTGGTCTTTCAGCGCCTGCTCAAGCCCATGTTAGGGCTGGGCAAGACCGATCCCGAACGTTGTGAAGAGGCGGAAACCAACTTCAAACGTTTCGGAGCCGTGCTCGATGCGGCGCTCGCGGGAAAGCGCTTTCTCGTCAACAATCAGCTCACCATCGCGGATTTTTGCGTGGCGTCAGCGCTCACCTACACACAACAAGCACAACTTCCCGTGGCGGGCTTTGTCAACGTCAAACGGTGGTTTTCGGCGCTCGATGAGCAGCCGGGTTGGCGCGCGAGCAACCCACCGCCGATGTAAGCCTGCTTTCCGGCGAAACCGCACTCCCGCCTTGGCGCGCCGAACACGGGTGCGGCGGGGCGGTCGAATGGCGGCGACAGATCTTCAGACTGCGATTACGGTCAAGGCGCGCTTACACTCGGGCGTGAACAGATGACCATTCAAGGAGAGGTACAACCTGAGCAGGGCGCCAAACGTTTGGTTCATCGCTTGCAAGCCCTCTCCGGGATCGTATTCGCGTATTTCCTCCTGCTGCACCTCGCGACTACCATCTCGGCTGCGAGCGGCACAGCGGATTACGACGCCGTCTTGGTGCTCCTGCGGCCCCTCTATCGCCCGCATGTCATCGTCGAGATCCTACTGCTGGGCATTCCTGTCCTCGTGCACATCGGCTGCGCCGCTTACAACGTGCGCCTTCGGCTCCGTCACCGGGTGCGCGGCAGAAGTGGGCCGCTACAACTGCATCACCTCTCCGGCTACGTTTTGCTCGTAGCGATCGTCGGGCATGTGGCGGCGACGCGTCTCCTCCCGACCTTCGGTGAAGGATTGACCGCCACCCATCAGGCCGACTTTTCGTTTCTCGCGTACTCGCTCGTGAACTGGCCATGGCTCTTCGTGCCTTACTATTTCGTTCTTGGGATCGCTGGCGCCGTCCACCTGGGATTGGGCCTGGGTTACGCTGCCCGCACGCTCCTGGGGGCCCGCCTGCGCATGAACCTCCCGCGCATCTCGGTCATGGCAACGGCCGTGCTGGCGGTTGCCGTCGCGGCCGGGGTCTACGGCATGGTCCGCGGTGCGCCTGACGCCAGTCGCGCGCGCTTCCCGGAGTTCAGCGCGCTTTACGAGCGCTTCTTGCCGTTCATGCATCCCACCGAGCGCCAGCCATGATGAGACCCGGTCCCTCGAACGTCAGTTCATGACGATGTCGACGAGTGGCGCAATCCGCTTGAGCCGTTCGATCCAGTGTAGGCAGCCACGTTACCCGATACCAGCACCGAGGGATGAGCTGGTTCTGGCCAATTCGAGCAGGTCCAGGACAGCGACTCGTGGCGAGGGCCAGCGGCGAGCTCGTTCGGGACAACGACTCCGTGCTCCGCGGTCTGGTCGCGGACGCAGCAATGACCTCGGATGGCGTTCGAATCCAGCGGCCGTTTTGGACGGCGCACGGAACGATGTTCCGCGGCGTGGAACGCCATACAACCATGACACACGCATATCTCGAGACGTTGACCGTTTCAGTCCCTCGTCCAGGGCTCTTCATTCGATCGGCTCGTAGCGTTGGCGTGCGCCCGAACGACGGCGGAGTGGCTGCTCTGTCGCCGGTACCGCCGGCACGGTGGAATGGGGGACATTGGCATACTGGATATGGGCGCAAGTGGTGCTCCGAGCACGTTGTAACCTCCGCCCGGGAACGCGATGAATCACACGCCGGTCGACTTACTATCGTCGACCGGATAGCGCCTGAGGGTGGGAACGCTGACGTCGCGGATCACGCCGCTCGTCGGATCGACGCTCTCGGATGGCGCGGTCGCGAGATAGTTGGGTGGATCACCGAGGTAGAGGTTCATCTCAGCGTAACCGCTGGCCGGGGGATCGAACGGCGTCGCAGCGGGACGCGTCAAGCGACGGCACTCGCCGCGCGTCTCGGGCCGCGGAGGGATCCCTTGATCGGGATGGGCGGACAGGTTTGACATAAGACTACAGAAATGCTGCGAGGAAACATGGAAGTCACAACGACCAGCGTCGTGCACCTCATCTGTGGCGAGCAGGGGGCCGGTAAGACCACGCTGGCTCGCAAGCTGGCTTGCGAATTACCCGCCGTCCGCTTTTCGCTCGATGAATGGATCATGGATCTTTTCGGGCGGCAAAAGCCGCCGACACTGACCCGTCAATGGTGGACGGAGCACGCGGAGTTGTGCTCGGACGTGATCTGGGCCACGTGTCTGCAGCTGTTTCGACTCCAAACCAGCGTCATTCTCGACTTCGGCTTTACCGAGCGCGCGCACCGAGCGCGCCTATTCGGGCGCGTTCACGAGGCAGGAGCAAGGGCCCAGCTCCACATCGTCACGGCAGAGCGAGAGACGCGCCGCAAACGCGTCCACCGGCGCAATCGAGACCGTCCCGAAACATTTGCCCTGGAAGTGACAGACGAAATGTTCGATGGCTTTCCCTTCGAGCCGCCGACGGGTGACGAGCGCGTCCATGCGATCGCAATCCACTCCTGAGCCGGGCTGGAGCCAAGGTGGCTGCCATGGGCCTCGAATCGGCTTGATCGGCCATATGTCTTTGAACTTGCGCTGCGCCCGTGAAAAAACCTGGCACGGCGCCCCTCGAGCCACCACAATCGCGTCGCGGACGCCGAGGGCACAGGACGAAGCAGTGGGAGTGAATCAAAGCTTGATCGGAGGCCGTTATGAGCTCGGTCAATGCATCGGGCAGGGCAGCGCTGCGACCGTATTCCGTGCCATCGACACACAAGGCGGCGCCGCAGTGGCCATCAAGCGCTTGCGGCCGGAGGTGCTGCTAGACGATCCGGCGGGCCGCGAGCGTTTCGCTCGCGAGGCAGCGGCGCTCCGTGATTTGAATCACCCCAACATCGTGAAGCTACTCGCCACGCTGCGCGACGGCGATTGTTACTATCACGTGATGGAGCTAGCGCCGAACGGGTCATTGGATAGCGCACTGCGCTCGGGCTCGGATCCCATGAGCATCGCCCGCGTCATCCAGGTGGGTATCGATTTGTCGGATGCGCTGGCCCAGGTTCATGAGCTCGGCATCGTGCATCGCGACGTCAAGCCTTCGAACGTGCTGCTCGGCCTGGATGGAGCTGCCCGCCTCAGCGATTTTGGTGTGGCCTATGTTGCTGGCGCTACGGGTCTGAGCGAGCTCGGCAGGGTGTTCGGTACGCTCGACTATGCGAGCCCCGAGCTGCTCACGACGGAACACGTGGACGCCCGCTCGGATCTGTGGTCACTCGGTGTGCTCTTGTTCGAGCTCGTCGCTCGTGTCCGTCCGTTCGGGCGTGCACACGCTGCAGCCACGCTGCACGCGATCCTCTCGGAGCCACCGCCAGCGCTCGATCAGCTCCGCTCGGAGTGCCCCGTCTCACTGGTCGATCTCATCTATCGCATGCTGGAGAAAGACGCGCACCAACGCATCCCGAGCGCGCTCCACGTGCGCGCGGAGCTTCACGCGCTCCGCAGTCGGGCGGGGTCGCTGGTCGTCATGCCGTCGAGTGGCTCACGGGCAGTGCCGGGAGCTTCCACTTTGGGGCGCAGGCCAGCAGAAACCACGAGCGTATCGGCCGTGGCCACGCCCTTCAATCGTTTGCGGCTGCCGGCGCTGCGCATGCCCGCTACTCCGTTCATCGGGCGAGAGGCGGAGCTCGCGACGCTCGCGGGTCTGATCGAGCAGCCAGACGTCCGCCTCGTGACGCTATTGGGTGCGGGCGGCATGGGCAAGAGCCGGCTCGCGCTCGAGGTCGCACGAGCGAGTCTCGAACAGCCTGAGGGCTCTGCAAGAAACTTGGCAACAACCGTGGTTGGAAGCGGCGCATGGCCGGACGGCGTGTTTGTGATCGAGCTCGCCCACCTGCCCTCTGCTGCCCTGCTTCTGTCCGCCATCGCTGACGCGGTTGGTTTGCCTTGCCGAGCCTCCTCCGGCCTCGAGCGGGAGTTGTTCGAGTTTTTGCAGCGGAGAAAGCTGCTCCTCGTCCTGGATAACATGGAGCACCTGCTCGAGGCTGCGGCCACCATTCATCGCCTGCTCGAGGCCGCCCCCCGCTTGAAGCTCCTGGCCACCTCGCGCGCGCGTCTCGGCCTGAGCTGCGAGCACGTGTTGGAAATTCAGGGCATGGCTCTGCCCGCTCGGGACAGTCGCGAGGATCCGCTCGACTTCGCGGGCGTGAAGCTGTTCATGCAAAGCGTGCGCCGAACGCGGCCGGACCTGGTGTGGACCAGCGAGGCGGTGGTCCACACGCGCAGCATCTGCGCGCAAGTGTCCGGCATGCCACTCGGGATCCTGCTCGCAGCGTCCTGGGCCAGCGTGTTGTCTCTTGACGAGATCGCCGGCGAGATCGCGCAAAGCTACGAGTTCCTCGAGGCGGAGCTCTCCGACGTACCCAAGCGCCAGCACAGCCTGCGGGCCGTGTTCGACCATTCTTTTGCGCTGCTCGACGCTGACTTGCGCACCACTCTCGCGCGGCTCTCAGTCTTTCGCGGTGGTTTCGCGCGTGACGCGGCCCGAGAGGTTGCCGGCGCGGGGCTGGGCGCTCTCGCCGCATTGCTCCACAGGTCGCTCATCTCGCGCGATCCAAGCAGCGGCCGTTATCAAATGCATGAGCTTTTGCGCCAATATGCAGCTGCTCACCTGGCACTGGTACCGGCCGAGCAGGAGGCGACGGCGGATGCACACGCCACATACTACGGCGCCTTCGTGGCCACGCGGCGAGGCGCGCTCGAAGGCGAACAACCGCTGGCTGCTAGCGCGGAAATTGCCGAGGAGCTCGACAACGTGCGGAGCGCTTGGAACAGGCTCATCGAGCGTGAGCGCCTCGACGTTCTCCGTACGGTGATCGATGCGCTGCACTTGTTTCACTACATCCGCGGCAGCATGGCCGAGGGGGAAGCAGCCTTCGCGCTCTCGTCGGACACCCTATCTCGTCCCCGTCCCGAGCGCGGCAGCGAACGCGCGCGACTTGCGGGCTACTCCTTGGCGCTGCGAGCCCTTCACTCGGGGCCAAACCGGCACCCAGAAGTGCGCGCTCTGGCGGAGGGCGCTCTCGAGCTCCTCGATCCAGAGTCGCAGCCGAGGGAGAGCGCATTCGCGCTGTTCCTGTCCGGTGCAGATCTCGTTTGGCATGGTCGTGCGGACATGGGTTTCGAGCAGCTCGAACGGTCCGTGGATTTGTACCGCCTCACCGGCGATCATTACGCGGCTGCGGGGGCCATGGCGTTCCTCGGCCACTCCTACGGCGAATTTACACGTCCAGAGCGAGCCGAGGCATTGTTACTCGAAAGCATCGAGCTGCAACGTACTACCGGGCCCAAGCGCGTGGTGCTCCCGCTCGCAGCCTACGCGCTCGGACACTTGCTGGCGGAGCGTGGCGACTACGCAGACGGCATGACGTGGCTGGAGGAGGCGCTGGCTGTGGCCGAGCGCAACGGCGACTGGCACTCGAAGCTCAGGTCCCTTCACCTGCTCGCCAATGTGTTGCGCAAAGTTGGACAGTACGAAGAAGGCGAGCGCCGCGCACGCGCGAGCCTCGTTCTCGCGCAGGAGCTCTTTCCGTTCGAGGTTGCCTGGAGTTACGGCATACTTGGTGCCATTGCACGAGAGCAGGGCCAGCGCAGAGCAGCGCTCGCTCACCAGGAGGCGGCTTTGCGGGCCTCCACACACACACTGCCCACGGCCTTCGCGTTACTCAACCTGGGTCAACTGGCACTCTGTGATGGGCAAGTCGATCGGGCGAGACACGCACTGACCGACAGCCTCGCACTTTTCGAACGCTCGGGCACCCATACGGGTAGCGCGCATGCGCTGGACGCGCTCGGCGAGCTCGAGTGCCACGATGGCCGCTACGCCGATGCCCGCGCGCTCCAAGAACGGGCGCTCGAGCTAGCGAACGCATCGAAGAAGACCACGCTCGTCGTGCTCGTGCTGGCCGGCATCGCCGTACGCGTCGGGCGCTCGGGAGAAGCCACTCGCGCCATCGAGTTGCTCCAGGCTCTCGAGCGCCATCCCGCCCTCGATCATACGGTGCGCGTGAGCCGCGTGGAGCCGGAGCTGGCGCGGCTGCGTGCCCGCCAGGGCGAGCACGACGCCGGCGCGGGCTCGACTGCAATAAGCCCAACCGCGCGGCCGATGGGCCCGTCCCAGCGCCCACACGCTCGTCAGCTCTCGCTGCGGCGGGAGGGGGATGTCTGGGCGCTGAACGCCGCCTCCGGAGCGCCGTTCCGTCTGAAACACTCGAAGGGTCTCGCCTACCTGAACGAGCTTCTTTCGCGCCCAGGTCAGGAGCTGCACGTGCTGTCCCTGGCCGGGCTGGATCGGGGCGCGGGCGATGCTGGGCCCGTGCTCGATGCGCGTGCGAAGGCGGAGTACAAGCAACGCCTAGACACGCTAGAGGACCAGATCTCCGAGGCGGAGGGTTTCGGCGACGTGGGGCGCGCCGACCGGGCGCGCGAAGAGATCGAAATCCTGGCGGCTCAGCTCGCTGGAGCGGTGGGGCTCGGCGGACACGACCGCAGGGCGGCTTCCGATGCGGAGCGGGCCCGGATCAACGTACAACGGCGATTGAAGGACGCCGTTGCCAGCATCGGCGCGTGCGACGCCGAGCTCGGGCGATACCTCGCCGCCACAGTGAAAACGGGCACGTACTGCTCGTTCACGCCGGTGTAGGACGGCTCGACCTCGAGCCCGCGTTGTGACGTGGCCGACGGAACGATGTTCTGCGCCGCGGAACGCAACAAATCTGCACCCCAACAGGATACCTGAAACGAGAAGGATAACGAGGTCACCCATGCGATCAACGAGACTCTGTGACGCTACCGTAGCGCTCCTCTGCCTGGCCACCGGCCCTGCAGTGTTCGGCTGCAGTGCCAACGCCGGCGAGCTAGATGAACATGCCTCGATTGGGAGCACCGAACAGGCGCTCACGAGTGAGCCCGAGGGCCGGCGGCATCAGGACGATCCCCCCGACTTCAGCAGCGAGGAATGGGAGATCCTCTCAGGGCTCTCACCGCTTCCCGCGCTGCCGCCAGACACGACCAACCAATTCGCCGATTCGCGCCGCGCCCAAGAGCTTGGGCAACGCCTTTTCTTCGACCCAGGATTCTCGGGGCCGCTCAAGGTCGCGAGCGACCTCGGAGCGATAGACGAGGTCGGTAGGGTCTCTTGCGCGAGTTGCCACTCGGGCAAGTTCCTGGACGACGAGCGTTCAATACCGCGCAATGTCTCGCTGGGCACCGACTTTCACACGCGCAACGCGCCGGCCATCGTCAATAGCTCTTTCTACCAGTGGACGAACTGGGGCGGGCGCTTCTCCGCGCAGTGGGAGCTGCCGATCGCTGTCGTCGAGAGTGGCGTCATCATGAACGGTAACCGGCTCCAGGTCGCGCACCGCATCTTCGACCAATACCGCCGCCCGTACGAGAAGGCCTTCGGCCCGCTCGAGCCAGCGCTCGGCTCAGACGCCGTGCGCTTCCCCGCCGCTGGCAAGCCGAAAGCCGCTGCAACTGATCCGGACGGCGCCTGGGAAAAGATGGCGGCCGCAGATCGCGACATCGTCAACCGCATTCTGGTCAACTACTCCAAGGCGCTCGCTGCCTATTTCCGCGCTCTGGTCAGTCGCAATGCGCCGTTCGACGACTTCGTCGCCGGCGACGACTGCGCCATGAGCGCGGCAGAGCAGCGCGGGGCCCAACTCTTCATCGGCAAGGCCCGCTGCGTCGGCTGCCACAGCAGCCCCGATTTCTCCGATGACCGCTTCCACAACCTCGGAGTGCCGCAGACAGGCGAGCACGTGCCGGCGATCGATGCGGGCCGTTTCGGTAACGTCGCCGCGCTCCTCAGCAGCCCGTTCAACTCCGCCGGCAGCTACAGCGACGACCCCACTGAAGGTCAACGCCGGCTCGCGGGGCTCGCTGTCCCCATGCCCGAAGCGACCCAAGGGGCCTTCCGTACCGCAGGCCTTCGTGGTGTGGCACAGACGGAGCCTTACATGCACTCCGGCCAACTCGTGACGCTGGCTGAGGTCGTGGACTTCTACGACCAGGGCGGCGGCACTCCAGCCAGCGGCACCAAAAACCCGAGGCTTGCGCCCCTGGGTCTGACTTTGGAGGAGAAAGCGGATCTCGTACAGTTCCTGAAGGCGCTGTCTGGCGAGCGCGTGCCGCGCAAGCTCCTGCGCAACCCCGCGCTGCCCCATTGACGGTAGTTGGAACTGCCTGCTGGGGGGGGGCGGGTCGGACTATCCCGGCGACGACCTCGAGCGCAAAGACATCTCAGGCCACGATGTGCTGTGTCAGCCAGCGAGCCACCGGCCACATCACTTAAGGTGCTCCACGCAGCATTCGACGAAGTTCACGCGCGAGGCTCGTCCTTGATGTCCATGGTCCGCTCTGCCCAGAGGCCTTCGTGAAGGAGCAGAGCCGCGCGCTCGTGACCCGCATCGAACCCACGCGGCACGGCCGCCTTGCGCGAGGCGTCACCGATCTCGTAGGCGCCGGCTGAGCTGACCTGTTGGAGCACCTCGACGAGCACGCGACCGGACTTCGAGGCTATGACTGCTTGCCGATACGCATCGAGGTGGGCCCTCTCGAACCGATGCATGCCCGCTGAGAGGATGAGCTGGTTCGGCTGAGAGGATGAGCTGGTTCGCGAACATCCGAAAGAAAAAGCCCGGTGTGTCCCAGCCGCGATGCTCGCCGTGCCAGAACCAGAGGTCGATATGGTTCTTGTACGGTGTTTTGTCTTCGAGAACCTGACGTCGCGATGGATGCGGAAAATTGAGCCATTCACGTTGGGCTCAAGCTGCACCGTTCGAGAGATCTTCCGGAGGCGTGGACCGAGCGCGGCGACAAAGGCTTTGGCCGCTTCGACGTAACCCGTGTCGTACTCCGCTCGATGTGCCTCGAACCCGAGAATTCGTCTGAATCGCTCATTTGGTTTTCCTCGGCCGGCGCCGCGCGGTCGTAGCGGACGGTTTGGGCGGAAGCCCGAGGACGAAGCTGACGCCGCGCTCGATCCAGGTGCGCAGGGCTTTCTCCGTGCGGAGCCCGGCCTCTGCGACGTAGACCATGCCCTTGAGCGGTTTGCCCGTGAAGTCCATCGGGCGGGCATGGGCCTGAGCCAGCGCGTGCTCATGGCCTTCCACCCCGACCCGTATCATGAGCTCGCCCCCCACGACCCCGCAGCACATGTGCCCGCCCACGAGAAATGCAAGACCGCCGAACATCTTTTTCTCGGTGACCTGGCCCTGCACGCTCAGTACCTCTCGCGTGCGCTGCGCCAGCCCTTCATCGAACGCCATCTATAGTACCCGACGCGCTCACTGCTTGTACGGGACCGCGACCTGGCGCGTAACCTTGCCGAAGGCTTCGATGGCTTGTGGCGCAAGGCGATGAAGAGCCTCCAGGAAATCAATTTTTATCCACGGGGCGCGACGCTTGAACGAGACTAAAAGCCATCCGAGTGCCAATTAACGAAGCTCGGCGCCGCGCACCGAGGCCCACAGTGTCGCTGACCCGACGCGCCGACGCAGCCCAGGCGCAAGTTGGCGCACTCGGCGGGAAATGCGAGCTCGACCCTAATTTTGTCCGCGATCCGGCGTTATGAGAACTTGCGTTCCTCAACATCCAGTGGAGCGCGGCACGTGCCAGCGTCAATTCCCCTGTCCAGGATAGAAATCATGCGAATTATCAAACTCTTGCCCTGTTTCTGCGTGTCATTGGCGTTCGCCTGCGGAGGCGACAGTGGCGGCGGGAACGGCAACAACAACGGCGGCGGCAGCACCACCATCAACAGCGGGGTCGACGACTCCAAGCCGTTGAGCATGCTGAGCGATGCCGAGCTGCAACAGATCGGCGAGAGTTTCGGAAACGCTCAATCGAGCGAAGCTCTGCTCGACAGCGTGTGCAAATTCACAGCGGTGTTCGCCTCCTCGTTTGGCGCCTCGGCGGAGCCCAACGCCGCCCCCACGGCTGCTCAGGTCGAGGCTTGCAACGACGCCTACGCGGAGTGCAAGGCCGACGCGGCCAGCATGCCCCCGGAAACCATGACCTCTACCGACGTCCCCGACAGCACCGATGCGTTCGCCGGCTGCAATGTGACCGTCGGACAATACGAAGCCTGCCTGACGGCAGGTCTGAATCTGCTGACACAAGTGTTCGGCTCGCTCTCGTGCAGCTCGTCGGCGATGCCAAACCTCGCAGCCGCCGCCATGCAGCCCGAGGCCTGTTCGGCGCTAGCGTCTGCCCAGTGCACCGCGGCGCTCGGCAACTGACCGAGCGACCTTACTCTACATTGATTGACGCGAAACCCGGAGCAGAGCTCCGGGTTTCCGCGCTCAGGGCCTTCCAGTGCTCAGCCGCCGTCGGCCGTGCCCGCATCGCCAACCGGCGCTGGTGGGGGCACGCGGCACGACAGTGAGCCGCCCCCTTGCGGGTTGAGCAAGCAAGCCGTGCCCGGCACCACCTCGCACTCGGCGTCGGTGATACACACCACGCGGGAGTTGCCGGGGCACACCGCGGTGGCCGGGTCCGACGCGACGCACGTGGGGTTGCCGCCCAATTGCGCGCCCACGCAGCACTCTTGACCCGCGCCGCAGCTGGTCGGCGTACACGGCGGAGGAGTGCACACCAGAACGTTGTTCTGACCGAAGCCGACCGCGGCGCAGGTATTCTCCGCCGGGCAGTCCGTGGCGTCGGCACACACTTCTTGGCTCCCCCCGGGGCACGCGGCCCCCACGACACACGCCGGGGCCGCCGCGTTGAAGCCACCCTGCCTACAACACAGCTCACCCGTAGCGCAGCTGTCGGCCGTGCACGCGGGCGGGCCGCAGGTGCCGTTGTTGCACACGCCACCGCCCGCGCATTCGTCGTCGTCCACGCACAGCTGGTCCGCGCCGTCCGCGCACGCCGTTTCACACGAGGCGGTCGTGCCGCCTTCGTCATTGTCGACCTCGCAACAGACTTGCCCTGCGCCGCAGCTCAGCTCGCTCGAGCAATCGGCTGAGGTGACGGTGCCGTCGGGGCACGCGCTGGCGGACGACGCACAGCTGAAGGTGTTCATGCCGCCGGGTGCTCCGGACGTGCAACACGTGAGGCTCGGCGGGATGCAAAAATCTCCGCCACCGCCGCAGGACACCGCGCCACTCTCCGCGAGATTGATCGGAATGGACATGTCTCGGTTCGGATCGACGAGCGATACGTTGCCCGGGTTGCCCTCGGTGTTGGTGCCCGTGCCACCGGATCCCGCCGCTCCCGCTCGGGACGAGCCAGTGGCCGTGTTGGCGCCACCTCCGCCACCACTCGCTCCCGCGGTCCCGGTAGGGCCAGGATCCGATTTTGACTCGCCACAGCCGGCGGCAAGCAGCGCGGAGGCGAAGGTTACGAGTGAAATTCCAAAAAATAAGCTGCGTGCGTTTGTCATGATAGTCGATTCTCTCGGACGTGGCGCGGCACCTCGCCTCGGCCCGGCTCAACACCAAGCCGCTGCCGAGGCCCTCTAGGCGCCTGCTCCGATGTGAGAACGCTACCAGAGGTGACGAGGTGAGTCCATCACCGCCAGTGTAGGAGCCCTGCTTCAAGGCCGGTCGTCACCGCCACGCATGACGATTTGGGCGAGAGTTTTGCGTGTTCGTGCCTTCCGAAGGCGCTGGGGATCGATTCACACCGATCACGTCATACGCCGGCTTCTGTTTCAGAAGCCCGGCTCTGCGCCAGGGCAGCTCGGAGCCGCTCGGTGAGCCCCGTGGCCCTCTGTTCTCGGCGCAGCTCGCCGAGCGCGATGCGCACCGCGCGTGGATCCGCGACCAGCACACACAGGCGTTTGGCCCGTGTGACCGCGGTGTACAAGAGGTTGCGCGACAGCATGGGGAAATGACTGGTCAAAAGCGGGATCACCACCGCCGGATATTCGCTGCCCTGGCTCTTGTGGATGCTGGTCGCGTAGGCCAGCTTGAGCGAGTCGAGCTCCTTGCCCACGTAGCGCACTACGCGGCCGTCGAAGTCGACCGCCAGACGTGTGGCCTCGATGTCCAGCTCCACGACTCGCCCGAGGTCGCCGTTGAAGGCTTCCTTCTCGTAGTCGTTTCTGATCTGCATCACCTTGTCACCGAGGCAGAGGCTCTCGCTCTTGCGCTCGACGCCCGCCTGACCGGGGTTGAGCGACTGCTGCAGGATGCGGTTGAGCTCGATGGTCCCCGCCGCGCCGCGGTGCATGGGCGTCAGCACCTGAATGTCGCGCAGCGGGTCCAGGCCGAAGCGCTGTGGGATGCGTTTGGTCAGCAGCCGCCGGATCGTCTCGGCCGCTTCCTCGGCGTCCCGCTTGGCGATCACGAAGAACTCGGCGCGTTCGTCGTCAGCCACGTCGCTCTCTGGCTCTTCCCCGTTCAAGATTGCGTGCGCGTTGCGCACGATGCTGCTTTGCTCACTTTGACGAAAGATACGGTTGAGCCGCATCGTCGGGACCACACCGCTCTCGATCACGTCGTGTAAGAAAGCCCCCGGCCCCACCGAAGGCAGCTGATTGACGTCACCCACCAACACCAACCGACCCGAGCTCGGCACCGCCCCCAGCAACGCCTGCCCCAGTTGAATGTCCACCATCGAGGCTTCGTCCACGATCACCACTTGTGACTCGAGCGGGCTGTCCTCGTCGCGCTTGAAAGCGTGCATGCGCGGGTCGTATTCGAGCAACCGATGCAACGTGACCGCGTTCTGGCCCGTGGATTCGCCCAGGCGCTTTGCCGCGCGCCCGGTCGGCGCCGCCAAGCTCACGCTCAGCTTGGCCAGCTGAAAAACGCGCAGCACGGCGCGCACGATGGTGGTCTTGCCGACGCCGGGTCCACCGGTGATCACCAGCACCTTCTCGCGCGCGGCGCTCTCCACGCTCTGGCGCTGCTCCAAAGCCAGCGGGAAACCCGTGGCCTTCTCGAACGCCTCAATCGCCCGCTGCCAGCCCTCGAGCTCACGGCCCTCCGCGACCAACAGCCGGGCCAGGTGCCGTGCCACATCCGCTTCGGCCTGATGCAGGTAGCTCAGGTAAACGGCGTCCGCCTCCACCACCAGGCGCTCGGCGGCCCACAGCGCATCGATACCCGCTTCGACGTGCGCAGCATCGACCTCCAGCATCGCGGCGCACTGCGCCACCAGCGCTAGCCGCGGTGCGAGCAAATGACCTGACTCGGCGAGAGCGCCCAGCACGTGGACTACCCCCGCCTGGACACGCTCGGGGTGATCACGGCTGAGCCCTAGCGACTGAGCCAGCCGATCCGCCGTCTTGAAACCGATGCCGCTCACCTCGAGCGCCAAGCGATACGGATGGCGCTCGACCATCATCGCCGCGCGGTCGTCGTACTTCTGTACGATGCGGTTAGCGAGGCTCAGCGACGCGCCGTGCGTCTGCAACAGCAACCGCACATTGCTCAGCCGGCGCTGATCTGCCCAGGCCTGCTGGATGCGAGCGAGGCGCTTGCCCTTGAGGCCCGGCACCTTGGTGAGTTGGGCCGGGTCATTGTCCAAGACCTGCAGGGTCGACACACCGAACTTCTCCACGATGCGCTTGGCAAAGCCCGGCCCCAGCCCGGGGATGACACCCGAGCCGAGGTAACGCTCGATGCCATCCAGCGTTTCGGGGGCCACCACCACGAGGGAATCAGCGTGAAACTGCCGCCCGCGCTTGGGGTCGTCGACATAATTGCCCGTGGCGCGGATCTGGTTGCCTGGCCCCACGGCTTGAAACACCCCCACGAGCGACACCTCCGGCTCGCGAGCGCTCGGCGCCACCTTGACCACGCGAAAGCCCGTCTCCTCATTTTCATAGGTGACGCGCACAACCTCGCCAGCGAGCGTGGACACACTGGCCACAATAGCCGCGCCACCCGGCCAGGAAAAGCCATACCGGCAATGAGCCAGGAAAGGTTATAGTCCACACGTGAGCACGCGAGGTTTGGGAGAAGGTTTGGGGGCAGTCGGGCCGCTCGGCATCCGTCGGCAGAGCGGCGCCCTCATCATCACCATCGAGCGAGAGCAGCGCAGCAATTCGCTCGACGTGGCCACCCTCGAAGCCTTCGGCGCGGTCTTCAGGCAACACCTCGCCCCCACTGACCGCGCCGTCATCGTCACGGGCAGCGGCTCACGCGCGTTCTGCGCCGGCGCCGACCTGAAGGAGCGGCGCGAGATGAGCGACGACGAAGTGCGCGCGCAGCTCACACGCTATCGCACCGATCTGGCGTGGCTCTCCACCTGCCCCGTGCCCACCGTGGCCGCCATCAACGGCGCCGCGCTCGGCGGCGGGCTCGAGCTGGCTCTGTTGTGTGACCTGCGCGTCGCCGCCCCGCACGCGAGCTTCGCGTTACCCGAAACCAGCCTCGGCATCATCCCCGCCGCCGGCGGCACGCAATATCTGCCGCGCATCGTCGGCGCCGCCAAAGCGCGTGAGCTCATCCTGCTCGGCACCCGCGTCAGCGCGGGCGAAGCCTTGCGCATCGGGCTCATTCACCGCCTCTGCACGGCAGAGGTCAACGTGCTGGAAGACGCGCTCGGCTGGATAGAGCCCATCACCCAAGGCGCCCCCATCGCCCAACGCGCCGCCCTGCGCGCCCTACGCGCGGCCGAGCGCCTCGACCTAGACGCAGGCCTCAAATTCGAGCTCACCGCCTACGAAGACTGCCTCACCAGCGAAGACCGGCAAGAAGCCCTCGCCGCCTTCAACGAAAAAAGAAAACCCAATTTCCAAGGGCGTTGAGTGGCGCCAGGCAGAACAGTTGTCAATCATCAGCCATTTCGGCCTTGAGGTCGGGTTGACATGCATGTGCATGCATTAGGAAACTAAACCCATGCGGACCACCATCGAGATTCCGGATGAACAGCGCGCTCGGCTCTTGGATATAGCTGCCCGTCGCTCCGAGAAGGGTTTCTCGGGCATCGTGCAAGAAGCGATAGCGCAGTATCTCGAACGCGAAGCAGGCAATGCTGAACGGATTCAGGCGGCACTGGCAACGAAAGGGACGATCCGTGGTGCCGCAGCAAACCAGCTGGAAGAGTTGACCCAAGCGGCCCGGCAACCTAGCAACGACAGTCGTGGCCGTCTTCGAGCTGTTCCAGGGCGTCAAGGATGCTGTGGGTGAACAAACGGAAAGGCGCTGCTTTCTGGCATGACCCTACTGCCTCTTTCTCCGCAAAGCGCGGAACGCGCCGGGCAAATCCGACGTCAGCTCCGCAAACAGCGGCAAGACATCGGTGTCGCCGATAGCCTAGTCGCCGGCATCTGCCTGTCGAACAGCGGGATTCTCCTCACCCGCAACCGCGAGCATTTTGAACGCGTACCCGACCTATCGCTGGCCAATCTAAGCTAACCGGCGTGAGTGGTCCGGGCCTGCGCTGCACGTCGCTGGCCTGCACCTCGGGGCTCTGTCCGGCGCCGTGCGGCCATTCAAGCCGTCACTCGTCGCTAATCTTCAATCCGGGACGGGCAATCGCCCCTGGGTCGTCGATCGGTGACCCATTGACGTAAAGGAACTTCAGCTTGGTCAGCGGACGCAACGGTGACACATCCGTGACCCGCGTGCGCTTGATGCTCAACCGCTCTAGCTTGGTGAGCCCCGCCAACGGCGATAGATCATCGACGGGCGTATCGTCGAGCATCAGCTCGGTCATTTTGGTCATACCCTTCAGCGGCGTCAGGTCCCTCACCTGAGTTCGGCCGAGATCCAGACGGTCCATCTGCACCATGCCAGCGAGCGCCGAGATGTCGGCGACCTGGTTCATCGACACGCGCAGCCCTTCAATCTTGGTCAGCGACTTGATGGGCGAAAGGTCATTGAGCGCGCCACCGCCGAGGTACAGGTGGTGAAGATTGGTGAGCAGCGGGAAGATACACGGATCCAGCTCGTCGAGCTTGCCCCCTCCGCGCGTCAAATCCACGCTGCGCACCTTCTTCAGGTCCGCGATGCTGACCGTGCCTTCGGGCTTTCCTGCCTTGCGCCGCACCTCTGCCTCCAGGACCGGGTCACTGAACAAAACCTGGGGCGGCTTGGGACACACCACCACCTTCTTTTCGACCGCCGGTGCCGCAGCGGGCTCGGCCACAGCGGGCGCAGCCACGGCCGGCTTCGCGGGCTCTACGGCGGGCGCGGGCACCAGCGCCTGAGCCGCGGTCGCCTTCTCGGGCACCGCCTCTTTTTGCGGGGCTGGGCTTTCACACCCCGCAGCCAGAACACTCGTCAAGATGGCCAAACAGAGCAGGTGACCTCGCACAAGACTTCGCATGGCCCGACTTTCGCAAAGTGCCCGCCAAAGGTCCAGCCGTTAGAAAGCGCTCTCGCACTTCCGCACCCGTCCACTCCGGCGCCGAGCCGCGGGCCCCCTCTCACACCTGCGCACGAGACCGACTGTGCACGGCCAGGGTTGATTGCTCGAGGCTGGGCCAGCTGCTATCCCGTGAGGGGTGAGCGTATCATCACGGCGAGGCATGTGGGTGGGGCATTGCACGGTCTTTTTGCTGCTGCTGGGCGCTGGCGTTGCGGCGTGCACTCCGCCCGGTGCCACGGGCGGTGCCGCTGCATTGCCGGTCAGCAATCATCCGCTCAGCGGAGCACCCGCCCCGGATTTCAACCTGACGGCTCGCGGTGGGCAGCCCGCCAGCGTCAGCGCCTACGCGGGCCAGGTCGTGCTGCTGGACTTCTGGGCCACTTGGTGTGAGCCCTGTCGGCTGTCCTTTCCAGAATACCAGGCGCTGCTCAGCCGTTACGGGGATGGCCTGGTCGTGTTGGGCATCTCGGAAGATGACGAGGACCACGGCATCGACAGCTTCGTGGCCGAGGCCGGCGCGCGCTTTCCGGTGGCGTGGGATGGCGACAAGGCGGTGGCCCAGAGCTACCAAATCAACAGCATGCCCACCTTGTTCATCATCGACAAAAGCGGGCTGATTCGCTTCGTGCACTCGGGCTTTCGCCCCGGCGATCAAAGTCAGATCAGCGCGGCCATCGAGTCGTTGTTGTAAGCAGCGTCAGGGGGCGTTGTTCTTGGGGGCGCGCGTGCTCATGCGGACGATCTCCAGCGGATAACGTTCACGCACTCGGTCGACCTGCGCTGCGAGGAGCTCCACCCATTCGCCAATGTCGGCGTCGGGGTTCGCCGCCAGGCCGCGTTCGATGCGCCGGCACGCATCCGCCACACCCGAGGCCCCAATGCTCATGCTGGCGCCCCGCAGCGTGTTGGCCACGCTACGCTTCTGATCGGTAGGCAAATCGGCTCCGATTTGCTCGAGCGCGGTAGCGGCATTGGCGAGGTACTTGGCGAACAAGTCTTCCAGGAACTCGGCGCCGTCGTCCATCAGGTTTTGCACCTGGGCCAGCACGCTGCGATCGAAGATGGGATTCATGGTGGGCACGGAGGGGGGCCCATTCAGATCATCAGACATGGATAGCGTCACGGCGGGTATCGAGAAGCTCAGGCGCGCGCTCGCGCCGGGCTGGGACAGCGGACGCAGCGAGCTGCGCTGCGACGCCGGGGGGCTGGATGTCGAGCTCGCCATCTCGACGCGATTGCGGCCCTTGGCTTTGGCTTGATAGAGGGCGCTGTCCGCCGCATCGACCAGCATCTCGAGCGAGCTGTGTGGCCGAGACGAACAGACGATGCCAAAGCTGGCTGTCACGTCGAGCTTGTTTTCGTCCACCAGGAACGGTGCGTCCGCCAAGCACTTGCGCAAACGCTCGGCGACCACGGCTCCCGCTCGCAGCTCACAGCCCGGCAACAGCACCATGAACTCCTCGCCGCCATAACGACCGAGCACGTCGTACGGGCGGAGCTCGATCTGCGCGCGCCGCACCGCCTCTTTGAGCACGATGTCACCCGCGCGGTGGCCATGCGAGTCGTTGATGCGCTTGAAAAAATCTAAGTCGAACAGGATCAGGCAGTAAAACGATCCCTGGCGAGCGCTGCGCGACGCCTCGGCTTCGACCTTGCTCAGCACTGCACCGCGGTTGGCGGCGCCGGTCAGCGCGTCGTGGTTCGCGCGCCGCTCCAGCTCTTGCCGCGCCGTGAGCAGCTCGTGCTGCAGCTCGACGATGCGTTGCCCCGTGCGCACGCGCAACTGTAGCTCGATGGGGTCGAAGGGCTTGAGCACGTAGTCATCCGCGCCGGAAGCCAGGCCCGTGACCAAATTCTCACGCGCGGTCTTGCCGGTGAGCAGCACCAAATAGACGTAGGGGCTCGCGGTGCGAGCGCGCAAGATGCGGCAGACCTGCGGCCCGCTCAAGCCGGGCATTTCCCAGTCGAGGATGGCCAGCCGCGGTCCGTTCACGGCGCTCAGCTTGCCGAGCGCGCTCGCGCCATCGGTCACGCTGACCGTCGAGTACCCCCAACCTTGCACGGCTTGCTCGAGCAGACGCCGCGACACCGCGTCGTCCTCCGCGATCAATACCACGTGGCGCTCGGTCGCGGCCTCCACTGGCTCTTCCTCTGCCTTGACCGCGCTCAGGACGGCGGACGGGCGGCTCCGCGGCATGCGCACGGAGGGCTCGGGCGGCTCCACGTCGGGCGACATTTCACGCACCACGACCTCGGGGGCCGAGACGACCCCCATGGGCCCCTTGCCGATGATAGAGATGGCCACAACACGAGGAACGGCCCTCCCCTGAGTCTCATGAAAGATTTGTCCGGAAGAGTGAAAGGAGCCTTCAGACCACAAAACTGCTGCACGACCCACGTGTAGGGGCTAATAAAGCGCGGTCATGAGTCATTTCTGGATCGCTGAGGGCGGAGTGACCACCCCGCTCGGGTTCGAGGCCGGGGGCACCTACGCCGGTATCAAGAAATTTGGCGCCGTAGGCGAACGCAAGGACGTCGGCCTGCTCCTGGCACGCCGGCCCTGTGTCGCAACGGGCCTTTTTACCACCAACCGCGTCTGTGGGGCCCCCGTCACCGTCAGCCGGGAGCACCTGCAAAATCAGCAAGCCCAGGCCATCGTGGTCAATTCTGGCTGCTCCAACGTCGCCATGGGTCCGCGCGGCATCGAAGACGCGCGTGCCATGGCTCGCACCGCGGCGTCGCATCTAAAGGTGAAGCCGACGGACGTGCTGGTCGCCTCCACCGGGGTCATCGCTCGGCCGCTGCCACTGGATCGGGTCGAGCAGGGCATCCGCGCCATCACACCCAGCCGCGAGGGCGGCCTGGCCTTCAGTCAAGCCATCCTCACCACCGACCGCGTCATCAAGCGCCGGGCGCTGCGCCTCGAGGTCGGGGGCCGCACCTACACCGTGGGCGGAACCGCCAAGGGGTCGGGCATGGCTCGGCCTGATCTGGCCACCGTGCTTTGCTTCTTGACCACCGACGCGCCCATCGAGCCGCACTGGGCTCGTTCCACACTGAAACACGTGGCGGATCGTTCGCTGAACATGCTGAACATCGACCTCGACACGTCCACCAGCGATTCACTGTTCTGGCTCGCGAGCGGCGAGGCCGGCGGCGAGCCCATCTCTGAAGCGCACGCGGCGAGCCGCCCGCTGTACGACGCCGTGCACGCGCTCTGCGAAGCGCTGACGCGAGATCTCGCGCGGGACGGCGAAGGCGCCCGCACTCTGATTCAGGTGGAGGTCACCGGGGCGCGCTCCGAGAAAGAGGCGCGCGTGGCCGCTCACACCATCGTCTCGTCCCCATTGGTCAAGACCATGGTCACCGGCCGGGATCCCAATATCGGTCGCATATTGATGGCCGCCGGGCGTTCAGGGGCGGAGCTTTCCATTGAGGACGTGAGCGTCAGCGTAAATGACGTCCTCGGCTATCACGCCGGAACCTTCGTGGCGGAAAATGAAAACCGGCTGCGCTCGGCGATGGATGCCCCAGAGGTGAACATACGCGTCGACCTCGGGCTCGGCCGAGAGCGCGCTCTGGCCTGGGGTTGCGATCTCACCGACGAGTACGTCCACATTAACGCGGACTACACCACCTGAGGGCGGGCTGCTCGGCGGCCAAACCAGTCAATCGCCCAGTCAATCCCCCGACGCGCGCACGCCCCGGGTTTCGATCCAACTCTGGATCTTGTCACCGTCGAAGCGCCACTGGCTGCCCACCTTGACCGCCGGGATTTGGCCTTGTTCCAGCATCTTGTACAGGGTCTGCGTGGATACCCTGAGCAAGGCCGCAACCTCCTTCACGGTGAGCAGGTTCTTCAGGCTCATCACTGACTGACTACGGGCGCGATCTCGGACTGCTTAAGTTCAGTAGTTTGAGGCCCTTGGGGGTTAAAGCTCGACGAACGCTCGGTCTGGTCCTAACCTTTGCGAGATGTCAGTGTTGGCCCCCGGTCTGCTCATCGCGGCGCCGCCGCTCGGTGACCCGAATTTTGACCGTTCGGTGGTGCTCCTGGCGTCGCACGGCAAAAACGGTGCATTCGGCTGGGTCATCAATGGTGAGCGCGTCATGTCCCTGTCAGAGCTGGCCACACACACAGGCTTGACGTGCGATGCCCCGGATTCATCCCGCAGCATCTACGTGGGCGGCCCCGTCGGGCGTGAGCAAGTGTGGCTCTTGTATCGCACCGAAGAACGCTTGCATGAAGTGCCCGATCAATTCGACGTCGGCTTCGGCATCACCGCGTCGCCTTCACAGAAGGTGCTCGAGGCCGTGCTCCAGGGCCGCGCCCCGAAGTCGTTGCGCGGCGTGATCGGCTTCGCCGGCTGGGAGCCGTCGCAGCTCGAGCGTGAGATCGGGCGGGGCTCATGGTTGCCGATGGACGCGCAAGCGTCGCTCGTGTTCGACGTGTCACTCGACCAGATGTGGGCGCAAGCCTATCAGCGCGCCGGCACCTCACCCATGGCCTTTACGACGCGCGTCGTCGGTCAAGCCTAAGTGCCATGAGCTCTTGCCGGGTTTCGCCACGGCCCCCAACAGGTGAGGGCCGCGTCGAAACCGGCCAAACGTGCTTTCATGCACTCGGTGCTTCCTTTATATTTGGTACGACAACCCGGATGGTTGTCGTACGAGAAGCTCCAAGCCGTACCGCGGCGAGTAACTTTTCCAGAGACGAGCTCTGAGGCTACGCTCGCGCCCTCAGGTCTGGCGGTGGACGGCGAGTGAACACATCGAGGGCAGCGTCATGGCTACGGGTGCGCGGGCGCGCGGCCGTCGGCGCCGCGGTCGCGGCGCTCGCGCTCACTCAGCTGCTCGCAGGGGGTAGCGCGCTCTTTCGTAGCGCGCGAGCCGAAGATGCACCTGATGCCGCGGCCCCCATCCCCCCCACGATGAGCGCCCAACCGCCGCCCGATCCCGCGGCCCAAGCCGCGCTAGAGGCCGCTCAATACGCCCAGGCGGCGCGCATGGAACAACTGGCGAAAAGCGCTTGCCCCGAGGACATGCTGCTCACGCGCGGCTTCTGCGTCGACCGCTACGAATCCTCGATGGTCGATCGCGATTCGGGCCAGCCCCTCTCCCCCTTTTATCCGCCGCACCCCAAGCTGCTGCGCAGGGTGTTCAGCACCTGGGAATTCTTGCGCACCCAGAGCGGCGACGACGCCGCCCGCCGCATGCCGCTGCCCGCCCTCAGCAGCTGGCAGAAGAGCCACGACTTTTCGCCCAAGGCGCTGTCCTTGCCGGGCCGCGTCCCCCAAGCCTACGTCTCGTATCACGTCGCCAAACGCGCCTGCCAGAACGCCGGCAAACGCCTGTGCTCAGAGGAAGAGTGGGCCACCGCCTGCCGCGGCCGCTGGCACACCCAGTACCCCTACGGCAACGAATTCCGGCGCATGTCCTGCAACATCTACCGCTACATCCACCCGTCGCACGTGTTGCATGGCTTGTCGTCCCTGCACCAGCTCGACCCGAGGTTCAATCTGATCAGCGTCGAAGGCACGCCGCTCCTCCGTGACACCGGAGCCATGCCCAACTGCAAAAGCCCCTGGTGGGGGGGAATGGCGGCCCACGACATGGTCGGCAACCTGGACGAATGGGTGGAAGACGACGCCGGCACCTTCCGCGGCGGCTTCTACGCCCGCGCCACCACCAAAGGCTGCGAGGCCCAGGTGGCCAGCCACTCCCCCGACTACTTCGACTACTCCACCGGCTCGCGCTGCTGCAGGGATCCCCTGATCGCGGAAGCCGCGGCCGCTCCGTAAAAGGGGGGGGACAAGCTGTGGACAGCCCGCGCGCAGCCGCGCGGCAGAAAAGAAACTAACGGTGGAGCCGAGCGGGATCGAACCGCTGACCTGTGCATTGCGAACGCACCGCTCTCCCAGCTGAGCTACGGCCCCAGAGGCGGGTGGCAGGGTACCCAGGACCCCTGTCCTGTCAAGCGGTTGCGGCGCTTTTTGCCCGCCGAGAAAACTGACGGACTGTGGTCGGAGGAGTTGACCCAGGCCCGGCCATGGTTATTTTGCCGGCACGCTCGAAGCCGATCGGAAGAGCTCGGCAGGTCACTGGCCCCGGGAGTGGGCACGCGGCGGGCGAAATCTTAGTTACGTGCGCCGGGCGGCGTCCCGAGCGAGACCGAGTAGGAGACTTCAGCAAATGGGCAAGATCATTGGAATAGACCTGGGGACGACGAACAGCGTCGTTTGCGTCATGGACGGCAAGGAGCCCAAGGTCATCGTGAATGAAGAGGGGTCCCGACTCACGCCGTCGGTGGTTGCCTGGGACGACAAAGGCGAGGTTTTGGTCGGCACGATCGCCAAACGCCAAGCGGTCACCAACCCGGAGAACACCATTTATTCGGCCAAGCGCTTCATCGGCCGCCGCCACGACGAGCTGACCGAGGCCGACAAGCGCGTCCCGTTCGACATCGCCAAGGGCAAAAACAGCGACGTCAAGTTCAAGATCCGCGGCAAAGAGCTGTCTCCCGAAGAAGTCAGCGCCAAGGTCCTGCAGAAGCTCAAGAAGAGCGCCGAGGACTACCTGGGTGAGACGGTGACCGACGCGGTCATCACGGTGCCGGCCTACTTCAACGATTCGCAGCGCCAGGCCACCAAAGACGCCGGCAGGATCGCGGGGCTCGAGGTCAAGCGCATCATCAACGAGCCGACCGCGGCCGCGCTCGCCTACGGCCTCGACAAAGACAAGAACCACATCATCGCGGTCTACGACTTCGGCGGTGGCACCTTCGACATCTCGATCCTCGAGGTGGGCGACAACGTGGTGCAGGTGATCTCCACCAACGGTGACACCCACCTCGGCGGCGACGACGTCGACAACGAGGTGATGGGCTGGCTCATCGCCGAGTTCAAGCGCACCACGGGCCTCGACGTCAGCAAAGACAAGATGGTCATCCAGCGCCTGAAAGACGCGGCAGAGCAAGCCAAGATTGAGCTCTCTACCAAGCAGGAAACGGCCATCAACCTGCCCTTCCTCACCGCCGACGCCAGCGGCCCCAAGCATCTACAAACCACGCTCACCCGCTCCAAGCTCGAGCAAATGATCGCTCCCTTGGTCGATCGCACCATGGAACCCGTGCGCAAAGCCCTGGCCGACGCCAAGAAGTCCCCGGGAGACATCCAGGAAGTGGTGTTGGTGGGTGGCTCCACCCGCATCCCAATGGTGCAAACCACAGTCACCAAATTCTTCGGACGTGAGCCCCACAAAGGCGTCAACCCCGACGAGGTGGTGGCCATCGGCGCGGCCGTCCAAGGCGGCGTGCTCTCCGGCGACGTCAAAGACGTGGTCCTGCTCGACGTCACCCCCCTCTCTCTCGGCGTCGAAACCCTGGGCGGCGTGATGACCGTGATGGTGCCGCGCAACACCACCATCCCGACCCAAAAGAAAGAGGTCTACTCCACCGCGGCGGACAGCCAGCCCTCGGTCGAAATCCACGTGCTGCAGGGTGAGCGCACCCAAGCCGTGGCCAACCGCACCCTGGGCCGCTTCAAGCTCGACGGCCTGCCCCCCGCCCCGCGCGGCGTCCCGAAGATCGAAGTCACCTTCGACATCGACGCCAACGGCATCCTCTCGGTCGTGGCCAAAGACACGGCCACCGGCAAAGACCAGAAGATCACCATCACCGCCTCGAGCGGCCTGTCCGAAGCCGACGTCAAAAAGATGGTGGAAGAAGCTGCCCAGCACGAGGCCGAAGACAAAGTCCGGCGAGAAGAGATCGAGCGCCGCAACAAGCTCGACAACCTCTGCTACACGCTAGAAAAGCAAATCGCCGAAAACAAAGAAAAGCTCGGCGACATGGACCTCTCCAAGATCGAAAGCTTGATCAAGGAAGGCCGTGAAGCCGTGGAAAAGCAAGACGACGTCAAAGCCACCCGCGTGCTCGAGGCCCTCGAAAAAGAAGCCCACGCCATGGCCACCAAGCTCTACGAAACCGCCAGCGCCAGCGAAGGCCCCCCCGGCGGCCCCGGTGCAGGCCCCGGCGGCAACGGCGCCGCCAAAGGCCCACCCCCGCCGCCCGGCGCCGATCGCAAAGGCGACGTCATCGACGCAGAGTTCGAAGAAACCAGCGGGAATTAGTCCTAAAAGCACCCCGCGCGGGCAATCCCCGCACGGGTCCCAAACGGCCCCCGGCTCACCTCGGGGGCCGTTTCTAATTTACGGTCCCTATCTCGCGGCTTTGCCCGGCTTCTATTGACCCGTCGGCGCGTCGGATCTATCAACCGGGCCTCTGCGCCCGTAGCTCAGCTGGATAGAGTATCGGCCTCCGAAGCCGAGGGTCGAAGGTTCGAATCCTTCCGGGCGCGCAAGAAGATCGCGTAGTTGTAAGCGGGGACGAAAATCCGAAGGCAAGGCAGTTGCCTTCGCCGGCAGCGGCGCCCCCCGCGTTTCTGCTCGATGCGGGCCTGGCCGACGCGGTGCTCGCCATGGCGCTCCGAGGCCTGGCTGATCGCTCTGCACTCGCGCTGCGTTCTGGGCTGCTGACCGGCGGTGTCTCGTGACGCTGTCGCAAGCGCTCTTGGCACTCGCCTTGGCGCTGTTAGCGCTTGGCACTGGCGTGCTCCTTGGCGCTCAGCTCGGCGAGCCGCTGCGCACAGACGAAGCGCCTTGGGAGCCAGTGCCGGCCTGTCCCGAGTGCGGGTCACGGCTGGGGTACTCCGCGAGCCCGACTGCTGGTGAACACGGTGGGGCGCGTCTGCGGCGCGGGGCACAGTCATGAGCCCGGCACACTTGCGAGGCATGGTCGGCGTCGACCTGGCGGACATGGCCAGTCGGCTCGGTCTTACGGTGCCGGCGCTCAGAGCGCTCGAGGCGGCTCCGGTCATCACGTGGCGTGCGCTCGAGCTGGTCTCGTATCTGAGCGAGCTTGGCTACAGCCTCAAGCTGGTGGCCGTCAGGGAACGTGACGGCGCACGGGTCGAGGTGGGGCCATGAGCACCGCGAAACCTATTCCGACACTGCTCGAAGCGGAAGCGCTAGGCGTCGGCGAACCGATTGATCTCACGCCCGGCGAGCTCGCCCTCTGCCAACGCCTCGGGCTGATCGATGCCGAGGGGAGGATCACCCACGCCGGACGCGTCCTGCTTGGCGAAAAACCGCCCCGTCCCGAGCCGGAGAGCATTCCGGCGTTCCTGGCTCGTCTTGAAGCCATCAAGGACGGGAAGCCATGACCCGGCTACTCGTGGCGCTCGCCGCCCTGGCGTTGTTCGGATGCGCCGATGATGGGTGGCGCGCCGAATGGGAGTCCGATCTCGCCCTTGGCGCACAGGCCAATGGGCAATGCGGTCTCCGCTTCACACCGGATGCCGGGGCGCTGGACATTGCCGACTCGGGCGCGACGCGGTGGAGCCTGGCCACCGGGTGTCTCGTAACCACGGACGAGGGCGGGATTCCAATCAGCACGGTGGAGCAAGCCTACGATGCTGAGGGCAACCAGGTCTGCGGCACCACTGAGGAGAATACGATCCAGGGCGCCGAGGGGATCGCCGTGGTCGTGATCGAGATCGGGCGAACCGCCAAGGCCAGCTGCGGCACACGTGAACGCACGTTGCTGCACGAGATCGGTCATGCGCTGGCACCCGGTGAGCCACACACCGAAAGCGGTTTGATGGCAGAGCGCGCCAATGGGACCGACACAATCGACGAATCGGCGCTCACCATGATTTGCAAGCAGCTGGCCTGCGAGGCCTTCAATCCGGAAGAAAGCGAGTAAGCGCAAATGAGGGACGTGACGATCAATTTGGCAACCGGCCAAAACAACGCGGTGGACCCGCGCATTGCACCGAACGGCACGATCCATCGAGCGCAGAACGTGCGGGTCGACAAAGAAGGGCGCTTGCGCACGCGCAACGGTTACAGTTCGCTGGGGATGACCGTGGCTGGTACCGGGATCGGGAACCTTGTCCCGTTCGATCTGCACAACTTCAATGGGCAACTCGTCGCCCTGGGCAACAACAACGCGGCGCAGAGCGGGATCAGGGCAGCCTATCAGTTCACGGATACGGATTTGGGGAAGTGGCACACGACGGCCCCGAACAACACGGCAGCGTTCCTGCGCATGCCAGCCGCTGACTCGGTGCGCGTCGTGGCGAGTAATCTATTTGCCACAGTGGCTGACGTGACGACCGCCGACATCGCGGCGCTAGCGTCGGGCAAGTTCGTTTGCATGGTCACGAGTGACGCGACGCAGACCATGCTCACATTGTGAAGTCGGACACCGGCGAAACGGTGCATTACGAGCGGTTCGCCGGTCAGATCGGCGGCCGCGTACTAGCCATTGATGACGGCGTGAGTTTCGTTTTTTACCTGTTCACGATTGCCGGCACTACGATCAACGTTCGTTTTTTGAACATTGCGGGTAGCCAAACTTTCACGGCGCCAACGGCGCTGACCGCGTCCGCGACCAACAATAACTTCGACGTTGCTCGCTTCGAGGGCGCCTCATCGGACTACCTGATCGCGTTTCCAACTGCCGGCGGCTACACGTGGCGCCGCTACAGCGGTGCGAACGTCATCCAGACCACGACCAACGTGGCAGCGACCGCAAGCCGCCCTGTGACCATCTGCGGGGCCACCGGTGAGACCATCAGCGTGTTGACGCTGGATACGGCCAGCGTCGTGTTGCGGACCTTCAACACGGCGGGCGCGCTCACGATAGGCCCGACCACCGTCACGGCGGGGGCTTTCCCCTGGAGCGCCGTTTCGCGAAGCAGCTCTTCGACGGTGCACGTTGCGGCGTCGGGTCAAAATATCCTCAGCTTCTCGGTAACGACCGCGGCGCACGCCATCACCGCTCTACCAACCATTGACTCGATGCGCGCCGTCACCAAGCCGATTCACGTGGACGGGCACGCACTTGCCTGGGGCCCGATAGGGCTGGCTGAGTTCAGGCCTTACGGGCTGCTGAGCATGAGTGCCGAGCACCTGTCCGGGATCTGTTTCGATGGCGCGGCCAAGCATGCGTTTGCGGCAACCGTCCAGTCGTACGTGGCGCGCATCGCGGTGGGCGCCTCAACCACCTACTATTTCGCGGCCGTGACGGTTGATCCTGTTGACCACACCTCGCGGGCTCATATTGTGGAGTTCCGACTATTCTCCGGGCGCCGCCGGCAGGGCGTTTCGCTTGGCCCGAACCTGTATCTGGCAGGCGGTTGGCAGCGCAGCGATGGAGCC
>JANOIG010000268.1:0-77162 GCA_031407405.1 Deltaproteobacteria bacterium | reverse complement strand
GAGGCGGCCACCCCAGACGGAGTACTGCCAGGCCGCGGTGGGCAGCGTGGCGAGCATGGGGTAGGTGCGAACCGCATCCCCTTTCAAGTACGGCGTGAGGTCCTCGAACAGCGCCTTCACCGCCTGCGAGAAGCGTGGGATCTTGTCAATTTCCCAGGTCGGCGCTGCGAGCAGGTCCGGCACGTCGCGCGCACCGAGCATGGCACTCAGCTTGGCCGCGAAGGTGCCTCCGTCCTGTACGCTGGGGACCACGGTCACGCCGAGCTCGGCGTTCATCGCATCCACAAACGAGTTTCGGCCGAGCCCGGGTGGAGTCGGACCCCACCACGGCGTCATGCTCGTGATGGGCGGCCCCCCTCTTCCGGGCTTGTCCTTGATCACGCGCGCGAGCTCGCGCGGGTATTTGAGGTAGCCATCCGGAATGGGGCCTTCCCCGGGAATGTCCGGCGATACGAGCGACAGCGGCGCATAGCTAGGCAGGATGGCTGCAACCTGACCGGCATTCGCGGCCGCGCCACCGCTTCCCGCGCGCTTGCTGCAACCGGCGAGCGTCACTCCGCTGCCCAACGCGGCCGCCGTGCTCACGCCGAGCAGGGCGAGAAAGTCTCTACGGGTTTTTACCGCGTCGTTCTCGGATTCGGTCACGGCGCCTCGGTCCCAGGCAGGATGGACCTGAGCCTACATAAATGCCGAGCCAAGGCAAAGGCCACCGACCGCGTACCGCCTTCCGCGCAGAGTTTTCATGGGGCCGGACCTCCTCCACACGAAGCCGTGCGTTACCTCGGGACTCTGCCCCAGCGGACCCCGCCGCATTTTTATGGCAGAATTGAATACCCAACACGTTCCTGCTCGGGGCTCGAGACTGGGGCCGCTGCCCGCGAGAACAGCGCTCAGCCGCGCACGGAGGCCGGCACGGCCTTCATCGCGCTTCTCGACGAGCGGCGGAGACACAACTCGATGTAAGCCTCGATCGCCTCGTGCTGCTTGGCTGAGAGCGACGTGAACTGGACACCGAACAAGTGATCCCGATTGGTCTTGCCATGATGACGGATGGCGCCCCTGGTCTTGAACGGTGCGGCGCGGCCGAGCGTCACGATCAGCTCCACTTCGCTGTCGAGGTCGCAGCCCACAAAACCGTGCTGCACGAGGATGCCCAAACCGCCCACGCTAATGTCGCGCGCCTTCAGGACGTCCAGAAAACCCTGACCCATGATGTCGACACGCACCGGCGCCGCTGGGTCGGCGTGAACGCGCAAGTGTATGCGGGATTCTCTGCTGCCGGTCACATTGTTAATGTAGCTTAACTTGCCCACGCAAGCGATGCGACGGTTGCAGTCTTTTAGGGCTTCCCTCTGCGCGTCTGCGTGTCTGCTTCGTGGTTGGATGGACGCCAGTGTCGGGCGGGCACCTGCGTCGTCGTGCAAGAGCTCCCGCGCCGCTGTCGCCTTTCGGTACAAAGCGGGTCCGGTGAGCGGTGGTTCTGCTCGAGCGCGGGCGAGATCTCGTCATCCTTGCGCTGATCGGTTGGTGGTCGGTGCCCTTGGTTTTTGTCTACGTGGGCCTCTTCACGGTGGGCTTCGTCGACACGCAAATCCGGCGCACCCTCGAAGCAGCGCCCGTCAACATTGGGCCTCGACTCGCCTGCGCAACTCCACCCACAGGCCACCAGCAGCGTCTGGGTGTTTACTCGCCGCTGATGTCATCCAGAGATCGCAGCGATCCAGCGATCCGAGCCGTGGCACTCTATGGCACAGCCAAGTGCCGCCATCTGCGTCTAATTGAGGTATTCCTAGCGGCATGGGACTTGCTGTGATGGCACCCATGCTGCGTTCCAAGCTCTTGGCTCTCCTCGGTGGGTCGCTGGCGTTGGCCCTGGGTGCGGGCGGTTGCAGCTCGGGCAGCTCCGCTGAAGCCAACGACGAATCTAGCGCGGCTGACACTGCCAGCGCAGGCTCGTCGGCGTCGGGTGGCAGCCGGGGGCTAGAGGCCACAGGCGGCGCGTCGAATGTGAACGAAGGTCAGGGTGCAGTGAGCTTTGACCTCGGCTCCAGTGGATCATCCGGGAGCGGCGCGGGCTCCGGCGGCACCGGGGGCGCGAGCGGCCCGGCATGCCCAGGCGTCGAGGCGCTCGCTGACGTGCCCGGCACGACCTGTCGCTCCGCCGCAGACTGCAGGCCCAGTTGGCTATGCACGGCGGAGGCTCAGTCCAGTCAGTGCGGCGGCGCCTTTTTGCCCGCCCAGCGCGACTGCGAAACCGGCGCCCAATGCGCCGAGAGCGAGCGCTGCGTCAAGGCAGCCCCCGACCCCTGCCGCAACGGCCTGGCCACGAGCTGTAAGCCCGCCTGCAGCAACGACTCGTGCGCGGCTGACGAGCGCTGCGTCGACGGGCTCTGCGAGGCCGTGCCGTGTGACGACGGCTTCAGTTGCTCGGAGCTCCAGGTGTGCGCCCCCGACCGGGTGGGTAGCGACGTCCACGGCTGCGCACCCCGAAACTGCAACGAAGGTTACGTCTGCCAGGCCGGCTTCGCCTGCGATGCAGAGAGCAGCGGTCGCTGCGTGGCAGTGCACTGCCGCGAGGGCGGGAGCGCAGCGTGTGCCATCAATCAAGTATGTGACGAGGGCGCGGCTGGCCGCGGTTGCCTGCCCAAGCCGTGCGCCGCGGACGGTGCTTGCGACTGCGGTGCTTGCGTCCATCGCTGCACGGGGTCGGGGTGTCCACCCGGCGAGTGCGCCCCACGGCTTTGGCTCTGCACCACCGCCGCTGCCGGCGCGCCATGAGGCTCGCGCGGAGCGCAACTTCACCATCCGCCAGCCGGTGTCAGGCTCACGGCAGCCCAAGCTTCACCGAAAGTTTACCCACCGGTCATTAAAGCTCTCCTCGGCGGTGGTCTAAACGCGGGCCATGAGAAGACGAGACGTTCTGCGCTGGTCAGTCGCCGGCTCGTTTGGAATGGCGTTCGGCAAGTCGTTCCTGGCCGACGCCTTAGCAACACCCGCGGTGCCTGGACCGAGCCCGTACGGTCCCATCGCCTCCAGTGTCGATGCCAATGGTCTGCGGCTGCCGGCAGGCTTCACATCGCGCGTCGTTGCCGTGACCGGTACGCCCGTGTCGAACACCTCGCACATCTGGCACCTGGCGCCGGACGGTGGCGCTTGTTTCCCGCGAGCTGGCGGCGGCTGGTATTACACCTCGAACAGCGAGGTGCCGCTGGTGGGCGGTGCCGCCGTGATTGAGTTCGACGCCACCGGTAAGAGCGTGGCAGCGCGGACCATCCTGTTTGGTACCAACTTGAACTGCGCGGGTGGCCCTACCCCGTGGGGCACCTGGCTATCGTGCGAGGAGTGGGAGCTCGGACGGGTCTGGGAATGTTACTTGGACGGCAGGCCCGCAGAGCGGCGCTCTGATCTCGGAACGTTTGCGCATGAGGCCGTGGCGGTCGATCCCCGACGGCGACGGCTATACCTCACGGAAGATCAAGCCGACGGCCGTCTGTACATGCACGTTCCGCGGACCTGGCCCGACCTCGCTAGCGGTGAGCTATACGCCGCGCGCGTCACCTGGGACGACTCGCAGCGCCTGAGCGGCAGCGTGCGCTGGAATCGAGTGCCTGACGATGTCTCCGCTCGCGTCTGGCCGATGAGGACTTTCACCACGGGTTTCGATGGCGGCGAAGGCTGCTCGTACGACTCCACGACGGGGCTGGTCTACTTTGCTACCAAGGGCGACAATCGCGTTTGGGCCTACAACGGCGCGAGCGGCCGCCTGGAGGTGGTCTACGACGCTCTGCTGCAACCCGCAGCACCCCTGCGCGGGGTCGACAACATCATCGTGTCCTCGTTTGGCGACATCTACGTCGCAGAGGATGGCGGCGACATGCAGATTTGCCTGATTACCCCGGCGGGCACCGTTGCGACGTTTCTGGAAATCGAGGGCCACGACGGTTCGGAGATCACGGGGCCCGCGTTCACCCCGGACGGCTCGCGCCTGCTGTTCAGCAGCCAGCGCGGTCTGAACGGCGGCGGAGTTGGCGTTACTTTCGAGGTGCACGGCCCGTTCCGGTAGCCCCACGCCAGGGAGCCCTCCTCGCGCCTGTGGTTTGACCCGAGACGGGGTGGCCCGAGCACACCGCGTCGTCCACCACCTCGTCGACGGTGTGGGCAGCCACGCCGGTCTGACCTTCGCGTTCGACGCGACCATTACCACTCCAGACGCGAGGCCCGTCATACTCGCCATCGACTCGCCCCGGATAACGAAAAGTGGTGGTCATTCCCACGCTGAACGAAGTCGGCGTCAAGCTTCGTGGCACAGTGAGCCTGCCACTTGGCGAGGCATCACCGCCTTCGGCGCATCTCTCGCGGCTCCAGCTCGCCCACCCGCCAGCGGCCCGCCTCGTTCTTTGCTTCGGCTTTGTAGTAGAACGTTACCGGCGCGTCGCTCGGCTCGCGGTAGATGAGGTTCAACCGCCCTTCCGACTCACCCAACACCCAGAGCCCGATGCGTGCGAGGTGGGGTTCGAGCGTGATGGGCGCGTCCCGAGTCCTGTCCAGCATGCCCTCCTTGTAGGGGATGTCGGACTGGTTGAGGCGGTCGACGAGAGCCGCCCGAATCGCCAGGGCATCGTCCCCTGTGATCACCACCTGACGCCCCGCGACGTCGATCACCGCTCGGTCGCTGACCGGTGGAGCTGGAGTCACCGGCTGGCCTCCTCCGCCCGCCGTAGCGGGCAGCAACGGCTCCGCCACAGTGCCAGAGGGTACGTTGTCCGCTTGCACATCTCCAGACTGCACAGCGTCTGGAGGATTCTGAACGTCTTGCGGTGGAGCATTGCGACACCCGGTGATGAGACCGCAGCACAGGGCGACCCGCGCGACGACTGAAAGCGACGCGAGGCGACCCCACGATCGAGCCATGACCTGGCATACCCCCGAGGGCGTCGCCCCGCAAGGGCGCTCGATGAACGGCGATTTGTGCTTTCGAATCATGGGCACTGTAACTCGGTCATGTCGACGACGGACCCGCCGGGGGGCTTCGTCACCTCATTTCCAGGTAAGGTGTCGCCCTTCTTGGGCGCGCGCTCGTACAACGTGCCATTGGCCCGCTTGATCTGAAGGTTGCCGTTCGGCAGCCGCTTCTGGATCGTCTCCGATGGCCCTCCACCCGGGGCCGAAACCATGCCGGGATAGGTGTCCACTGTCTTCCGAATCGCCGCCTGGTCAACCACGTCTTTACCCGACGCGTCCTTCTTGCGGTGGCCGCCCGACGCCAGGCCCCGATCGATGCGCCACTGCTCCTCCTTGGCGTAAGCGTCGTACTCGGTCTGAGGTTTTTTCATGCTGGCGGGTTGCCGTGTGTGCACGGCCTCGTGGTACAAGGTGGCGGCATTGTCGTCGGCGCTTGCGGTGAGGACCACGTTGATCCTCTTTTTGCCGGCTGAGCCTCCCGCCGGCCACTTTTCGATGACCCACTGGGTACCGTCGTACTTATAGTCCTCGAAATAGATCTCGTCGTAGACGGTGATGACCGTGTTGTTGTTCTTGAGGTCTTGCAGCGCGGCCTTGTCCTGCGCACACATGATCGGATGAACGCTGCTGATGAAGCGCTGCGCGGCGGTCTGCGGCGTCGGTGCTGGCGCCGGCGCCGGGGCAGGCTTGGGTGCCGGCCCGGTAGAGGGCCCGGTCGATGGCCCCGGTGACGGCCCAGGGTTTGGTCGAGTCGGCTTGCCGCACCCCGACGACGCGGAGCTGCGAGCGCCGGGGGCGAGGGCCCGGCGCGAGACACCATCCTCGGAAACCAGCGCAGCCTGCTGCTCCAGGCAGCCATCGGCGCCTTCCGACCCGTCGTCAAACCCCGCAGCAACGGTGACGCGGCTCAGAGCACAACGAAGACTGGTTCCAAACGTGCGCCAGACCGCGACCGAGACCGCGCAGATCAGCACCAGAATGACGACGTACTCGACGCTGGACAGACCGCGTCGGTCGGCGACCATGTCGAGCCAAAGCCTGCGCACCCATTTTCTTCGGCGGGCGTCGTCCATTCTGGTCAAGCGATGGCAGTAACCCGAAAGCCTTGCCCAACACAAAGACGTGTTGATGCCACGAGCTAGCGGGCTTGAATCTGCGTTCGTCGACACTTCTCGGCCGCAGGCGCCGGGAGTTGCTCAGAATCCAAAAAAACTGCGAGCCTACGGGCCGGATCGGACTATTGGATCCGGACCGAGCGGCAGCCACGGCACTCGACGTCACCGACAGGGCCGACGTCACAGACCTCGCCAAACTCAGCCTGTGTGATCTGGTCACCACAGAATGGGCCGAGCCGGCAAGTGTCACCGCATTCGCCGTAGCCGCCATCGTTGACGCCGTCATCGCACTCTTCCCCAAAGCTCAAGACGCCGTCACCGCAGATCGCAGAGCAATCGCTCGGCGTTGCCTCGAAGCCCGCCAAGGTCAGCTGGAAAGAGGAACCGTCGATCTGCCGCTCCGCATGGTAGATGTTGATCTTGTAGACGTTGCCATCGATCAGGCCAAAGTCTGCGGGGCTGGCTTGTATGACGGTAGGCGGGGGCGGAGCACCGCCGGCCGCGAGAGGCCTGCCGTCGCCGAAGCTGGACGTCACACTTCCGGCGGCGGCGTTGATGGCAACAGAGCCCGTGGATGGCACGTGAATGCCGCCCAGATCCACGGCGAGCCTGCCATTCAAGAACACCCACACGTCGTCGTCGCCCAGGAACGTCAACGTGGCGTTGGTGGCGGCATCGTACTTGAACCAATATTGCACTTCGCTAGTGAAGTAGAAGTTGTGGTTGGGAGCGTTCGGATACACCTCTCGCTCGTCCGGGTAGCTGGGGTAGCCGTACTGCTCGGGCAGGGTCGCCGCCACGCTGTTCACCGTCGGTCCAGGGGGGATGGAGTCCACGGGGAAGAAGACGGGGTTGCCGTCGTAGCTCCTGAGCACCCCCCCGACACAGAACTGTCCCGGGTTGTTGTTGCACGGCTTGCACGTGGCAGAGCACGTGGTGACCTGCGTGTCGTGCCGGAGAGTGCAGCCGGCCTCACAGGTGTCGGCGGCGACCACGGCCGCCGCCAGGTCGAGCTCGTTCTGAGCGATTTGCGCTTCGATCTGGGCGGCCCGCACCGCGTCCTGCGCGTTTTGCGCTTGGATCAGCTCGTTGTCGCGCTGGGCCCGCTCCCGCGTCAGGCTGTCTACCTGGTCATTGTCGGGGCGACATACGTTGACGCATTGTATCTGATTGTTCGCCTCGGTCAGGCAGGCGCCCGCGCAGGTCGCGAGGCTGTTGCCAAAACCGGCCCTCTCGGTCGTGGGATCGACTGCCGTGAATTGTTCTCCCTGGGCGCCCCAGCGGTTGACGTACCCACCGGCGCCGTTGTCGAACAGCACGATTTCGCTGACGAGCGTCACGTTGCTTGGATTGCTCGTGTACCAGTCGTCAAAGTTCCCATCGGGGCCGATGCACGCCTGCAGCGCGGCCGGGCCCAACACGGGCCGCCCTTGGTCGCTGAGGCGCTGACCCACCGCACCCGGCGCCAGCGCGGTACAGGCGTGACCCCCAAAATGCGGGTGGCTTTCGCCGAAATCCCTGAACACCGTGGGCACGCGCAGCACGCACTGCCCAGCGACCCGCTCGCACGCGGACTCTGCCACACAGGTAAAGCCGGTTTCCTCCGTGCACGCAGACGAGCAGCCATCGCCATCGATCAAGTTTCCGTCGTCACACCCTTCGTCGATGAGCAGCCCGTCACCGCAGTCGGAGGTACACGACAACCCCGCGCAGTTCGGCTCCTTCAGGCAGATGGGCGAACAGCCGTCGAACGGCAGCGTGTTGCCGTCGTCACAGGCCTCGGCGCCTTCCTTCACCAGGTTACCGCAGACCGCGTCGGTGCACACGCTGGGCTGGCCCTCACACTTCTTACCCAGCTCGACTCGGCAGCGATCCGAGCAGCCGTCTCCCACGGCAATGTTCGCGTCATCACATTGCTCGGTAGGCGCAACAAAGCCGTCTCCGCAGCGCGCGATGGGCCGGCATGCTTGCCCGGGCGTGGCGCAGCTGAAGCCCGACTCCGCCAGCAGGCAATTGTCCGCACAACCGTCCGCCGAGGTTCGATTGCCGTCGTCACACGCTTCATCCGGCGTCAACGTCCCATCACCGCAACCCGGGGGCACCGGTTCTGGACCGCCCGCGAGCTGACAGCTCGGGCCCTCACAGCCCTCCATGAAAATCGGAGTGCCGCCGTTCGGACCAGTTCCACCCCCCGAGGGGCCACCCTGGCCGCCCAGCTCCCGCACTCCTTTGTTGGTGTCTTCACCGCCAGCGCCACAGCCCGCGATTAGCGCCACCGCGCAGACAACCCCGACCGAGCCCCCGAGAGCGCCGAAGCAACGAGACCAGGGTCGAGCAGGAGTTGCACCAAGGCCGAGTGCACCGGACACAAATTTCATCCGAGCATTCTAACTCAAAAGTTCTCAAATCTAGTCCGGCACTTCACTTCCCGACATCTTCCTGGGGTCGTCGGGGACGAAATTTATCGCCCGCATAGAAGCCCGCCTAAAACGGCACGAAATGCCGCGATCTCGGACATGTCGACCGAGCCACGCGGCGTGGATCAGCGCGTCAATTCGCCCCCGGACAGGTGAGGGCCGTTCCCCGCTCGACGACTTCGGAGGGGTGGTAACGATACCACACGGAATGGGCTCGTCAGGGAGGCGAGCAACCTGCCCACCTCCCTGACGGCTTAGGCTCCTAGCGAGCGTCGCCCGGCGCTTGCAGTTTGCCTACACCCCTTTGCACGCTCAAAAGCGCCCCACAGCGACGAAACCGTAGCCATCCTCGGCAAGGCGCGCCGGCGCCACGGCTGTTTGGCTTACGATCGCCGGCGATTCGTCGGCGCTAGCGACGTCGTCGTCACCGCCGTCCATGAACATGAAAGAGGCGATGAGTTGTAACGCACCGATGGTCTGAAAGACGCCGTCGACGACGAGCAACGTCCGGTCGAGCTTGTCGCCCTCACCGTCGCGAGCACCGAGATCCAACCAGGGCCCTACAAACGGGGCATACAGGTATTTGTCCTCTGACCGGTCACTGTTGACCGCCACGATCAGGGCCGGCGTGTATGAAAGCCCTGTCGTAATCAGGCCAGAGTTGAAGAGAAACGCGTTCGGGCCACGCGAACCGCCATCGTTGTCGTCGTCGCCCGCCACGACCACCGCTTGCTGCGCGGAGGCTGTGGCGCCGATGCCAAGGATAGCCAGTGCGAGTGCGCTCGCGGCAAATCTACGAATGGAATTGTTGGTTCTCACGTGTATTTCCTTTCTTTGCGGCCTCACAGCCCAGCAAAGCAAGACGGGTGCCAAGCACACGCGCAAGCGGCGGACGCAGTTCACAGTCTCGAATCGGCTGCATGCGGCCAGCGCGAAGCGCACCACACGACTATCTTGGCTGGAGCATTTCGCCTCTCACCGCCGGGAATTCGGTTGCGAATGGAATGAATGCTCGCGCGGTACGGTGAGCGGCCGCACGTGAGGGGTGGCAGATTACCCTGATGTGACACTTGGCCCCTGTCGCTGCGTTGCCAAGGCGAGCCCCGCGCCCTCCCGCAAGCTGCACTGAACCGCACGTCTCGAGCGCCGCAGCGAAAAGGCACAAAGTTTGCTATCACGGGCGCGTGCCGCACTCATTCATACAGGCCCGAACACACGGAGCCATCGCGCTCACCATCGCGCTGCTCTCGGGCTGCGCCAAGAACAACGGGGAACGGAGCGCCCGCGCCCAGAGCGAGGCGGCGGCTTCCAATCAGGTCGCGGGCTCCGCGCCCGCCGCGGAGGGCGAGCCCAGCCCCAGCGGGAAGCCAGTCGAAACGGGGCCTCCCAACGTGCCCGAGCTCGAGCCCGCCTTCCCCGGTCAGACGCGCGCGCCCGCGGTTCAAACGCGGGCACGCCTCGAGGTCACGCAGATCGCGAGCGGGTTCGACAAGCCATGGGCGATCGCCTTCCTTCCGGATCGCCGGATGCTGGTGACGGAGAAGCCCACCGGCAAGCTGTACATCGTCACGCCGTCGGGCGAGAAGTCAGCCGCCGTGGCCGGCTTGCCGCGTGTGGACGGCCGCGATCAAGGCGGCCTGCTCGACGTGGAGGTCGCGCCCGACTACAGCCAGAGCCAGCTCGTGTACTGGACCTATTACGAGCCTCGGGAGCGCGGCAACGGCCTCGCGGTGGCGCGCGGGCGCCTGGTGGATGGAAGCCAGCCCCGGGTCGAAGCATTGCAGGTCATCTTCCGGATGCAGCCGACGCTCGACTCCACGCTGCATGCGGGTGGGCGCCTGGTGTTTACGCCAGATGGCAAGCTCTTCGTGACGCTCGGCGAGCGGTCGATCCTCGAAGGGCGTCGGCAAGCGCGCGACCTCGCGAGCCACTTCGGCAAGATCGTGCGCATCTTTCCGGATGGATCCCTTCCGAAGGACAATCCTTTCATTGACCGCGCCGGAGCTCGACCGGAGATCTGGAGCTTGGGGCACCGTAATGTGCTCTCCGCGGCGCTCGACGATCAAGGCCGGCTGTGGATCGTGGAAATGGGACCCCGCGGCGGAGATGAGCTGAACCTCGTAGAAAAGGGCAAGGACTACGGTTGGCCGACGATTGGCTACGGCGAGGAGTATTCGGGCGAATCCATCCACGAGAAGACACAGGCACCCGGCCTGGAGCAACCGGTCTACTATTGGGATCCGGTGATCTCGCCGAGCGGGCTCATGATCTACTCGGGGGCCCTCTTTCCGGAGTGGAAGGGCCATTTGTTCATCGGTGGGCTTTCGAGCAAAGCGCTCATTCGGCTGGTTCTGCAAAACGATCGCGTCGTAGGTGAAGAACGGCTACTCACGGACTTGGACGCTCGAATGCGCGAGGTGGTCGAAGGGCCCGATGGCGCCGTTTACCTACTGACCGACGACGACGAGGGGAAACTGCTGAAGCTGTCTCCCGGAGCAGCGGCAAAGTAGCAGCCGCCACTCGTTTCCGTCGTCGCGTCGACGAATCCTTCCACAGAGCTGGCAAACGCCTTGCCGCCGCAGGCCAAGCGAGTCATCGTCGACTGTCATGAGCTTGCCCCACGTCGACCTCCCTCGCGACCTCCGCTCGCGGTGGAAGGTGGGGCCCATCGTGACTTGTGTGGTGATCGCGCTGCTGGCCCTGCTGTTGGGTTCACTCTTCATGCCGGTCTGCGTGCCCATCCCCAAGAGCAGCGTGACGTCATTCGAGTCGGTGGTGTCCTTGGAGGAGCGCGCTCTGGGCGGGGAACCGTTCAAGAAGAAAAACGGGCGCTGGTATCAGTGCAAGTCACGGCTCGCGCGAGCCTTCTTCTGACGTACGCCCAACGACCCGAGGAGCGGCTCGTCGACGTGGAGAGGCAGCCCGGCCCCCCCCAACCTTCAGTCGGTCGTTGCGCTCAGCCCGAGCGGTCCGCGCAGAATCGTCAAACGGGCTGCCTCGATTTCGTAGCTGACGGTCCCGACGGTGAGCACCTGCATGATCCGGTCGCGGGCGGCCACACTTCCCGAAGGATCACAAACTTCTTCCGAATAGGCGACATTGGACAAGACCAGGACGCCTTCACCCAGCGTATACGTCCCTTCCCCGACGTTGCAGGTGGTGGACACTTGCAGGCTTCTGTCGTCTCGGAACTCCACGGTCGGTGAAGCTTGAAGCGGGAAGCTCGAGGCCGCACCGCCGTCGATGAAGGTGTCGATGGTCCAGGTCCGGCCCGACAACGGTCGGTCGGGATTTGCCAGCTCGCGGTCGAGGAACTCGAGGGTTGCCTCTGCTCCCCCGAGCGTCAAGCGAGGAGCCGCATGCGTCAGTATCGGAGAGGCCGTCAAGAACGCAGCCAGCCACTCGTCCTGCGCTTGCAAAGGGGCAGCGCAGCCTATCTCGGTCGAGCCGAGGCCCGGCGAGCAGAGCCGGCCGCCACATGACGAATATGAGCCGGAGTGGCTGTTGCAGCCGGCGCCGAACCCAAACTCGGTGGCCTCGAACCAGAGCCGAATCGTGGTGCCTTGCACGGGTGTGTAGCCTTCGGACGACTCGAGCAGGAACTCGAGCCCGGCGAGGCCAAATGGACCGGTGCCAGAGCTGCTCAAGCGCGTGCTGGAGCTCTGCCCGCCCAAATTGGCCTGAACGCGGTACTCGTCGGCGAGCGTCCCCTGGAGCTCCACCTCGAACGAACCGTCCGAGGCGGCGGTAGTCGTCCGCGACTGATTCGTCGAAACGTTGACCACCTCGACTTGGGCGCCAGGAGTCACCGCTCCAGGCTCGCCCACCACGACGACGCCAAGGTCCGACGGCACGAGGCGAAGCTTTTGGCCGATGATGACGGGCGGGTTACCGGTGTCCGTGCTGTCAAACTGCGCTCCACAGCCCAGCGCCAACGAGCCCAGCAAGCACAGGCCAAGCCACGCTTGGAGCCAGCGCTGGCGACTCGAACGAATGCGGCTGCGGTGGGATGAGAAACGACTGAGCGTCATGGTTTAGGATCCTTCGAAGCAATGACGGCTGACGAGATGGGCCGGCTGAGAGGAAATAGTTGCAAGTTGAGTTGGATGACCTGCGATGGGCACGGATCGGCGTCACACAGGGCGACGAGCTCCTGTCGAAACTCGATCACCCGGCGCCGCACCTCTGCCCAGGTGGCCGCGCTGGTGCTCAGCGTCAGCGCGGAGATGTACCGCTCGTCCGCCGGCAAGTCATGCATGGCCCGAACCCCGCGCTCGATCAGCTCCGTGTGATAGTTGCGAATGTACAGGCCGCTCGTTTGCTGACCTGTAGTGACCGCTCGAGAAGCCTGCACGAGCCTCCCGCTTTCGTCGCGCTCGAGCAGGTTCAAACGCTGGAGCACGTCCAATGCCTGGGCAGCCTCTTTCTCCGAGATCCGGGGCTCGAGGCTGGCCGCGATCCAGGCCGTGTTCTCCGTGAACCCGGAGCAGGCCACTAGCTCGCGCACGGCGGGGATATACCAACTGGAGTGATACTCCTTCTGCGCCAAATCCAGGCGCTGCGAGGAGCGGAAACGGGCAAACCGACTCAGCCGCTCATGCAGCTCGTTACGCTCCACGTCGTTCTCTGCCTGAGTGAACGTCACCAACAGCTTGAAGTACGCGGTGGCTTCCTCATTCAAACGGCAGGCCGTCGCGAAGCGCTGCGCCATCTCCGACGACAAGTTGCGTTTGCCGTCGATGACCAGCTTCAAGTAGTTGGGCGCGCCGAGCTTGGCGGCTCGCGCGAAACCGCGATACGACAGCCCTCCCACCTTCTCGTGCGCGTAGAAGGCCGCGAGAAACTCGCGGTAATTTCGGTACCGAAAGACGTCGACCGGCGCACGCGTGCGTCTGGGACGAGGGCTGGGCGACACACCTGATTTGTCGCACGGGAACCGGGCGACGCCACAAATATATCGCGATCGCGTATTCTATAGAATTCATATAACGCCAAAATATAGATCTAATATAGTTGATATTATTGGTATTATTGGTGAATACTCTATTTTACCTATTCGCCATCTGGCACTTAGTTGTCTTCGCCCACGGTGCAGAGTCCGCGCTCACGCGAGGGTCGTCGGCGGCCCCGGGGATCTTCGTCGCTTTACCGTGGCCCCTCTGGCATGAATGCCGCATGTCTGAACGCTGGCTCTCGGCTTGCTGCCTTCTCGGGTTCGCCTGGGGCTGCTCGGCCGGCAGCGCCAGCGTCCCCGCGCCGGTCGCACCGTTGCCCCTCGATGGCTCGAGCGCCGCAAGCTCCGAAAGGCCAGCGCAGGACTCGCCGGACATCCCCGCTGAGCTGCGCGTCGGAACCAGCGGGGACTACGCGCCGTTCTCAGTGCTCGATGAGGATGGCGAGGCGCGAGGCTTCGACGTGGAGCTAGCCCTAGAGCTCGCGAGCGACCTGGGTGTGGAGCTGCGTTGGGTGCCATTTCGCTGGCCTGACCTGCAGCAACAGCTCGAGCGGGGTGACTTCGATGTGGCGATGGGTGGAATAACGTGGCAACCGAGCCGCGCCGTGCTCGGCTACACGACGCGGGCCGTGGCGCGGGGCGGGCCCTGTGTTTTGGGCGATCCGGCCGCGCCCCGCGTGGCGGTCAACCGGGGCGGCGTGTTGGAAGCTTGGGCTCGGGGCAAATTTCCCGAGCGGGAGCTCGTCACCGTAGAGGACAACATGAGCCTGCCCTCGTTGCTCGCTGAAGGTCGGGTCGGCGCCATCGTGACGGACAGTTTCGAACGTCAGGCGTTCGCGCGGCCAGGTTGGGGCTCGCGCTGCGAGCCGGCGCTCTCGCGCAAAGTGTATTGGGTAGGGCCCATGCTCAGCGCTGAGCTCGGTGAGCGAATCGACGAGTGGCTGCGCGCCAACGCTGCCCGTGTGCAAGCGGCGCAAGAGCGCTGGTTCGGCGAACGCCAACAGTTGGATGCAACGACTCACCTCGTGGACCTCCTGGCTCGGCGCTTTGCATTCATGCCGCTCGTGGCGGCGCTGAAAGCGGAGCGCGAGCTCGCCATCCAAGACTCCGCGCGCGAACGCGAGGTGCTGGGCGGAGTGGGCAAGAACGCGCTGCGCTTGGGCCTGCCCGAGCAGCCCGTCCTCGATTTGTTTACGCTCACGATTGAGCTGAGCAAGGCGGTGCAACTGCGTCAGAGCGAGACATCTTCGCTGGATTTGGCACGCCAAATCCGCCCAGCGTTGACCGAGCTCGGTGAGCGCATTCTGCATGCCCTGGCCGAGGCCCGCTCGGAACGAAAGCTCGCTAGTGTAGCGCTGTCGGATCTCGAGCTCTTATCACCGTGGCTCACGCTCGGGGAGAGAGAGCAGATGCTGACGCGCTTGCACGCCATCGCGCTGGCAGCCTCACACGTCATACATGGGTCATCAAATGCCAAATAAGACTGCACTCGTCACGGGCGCCTCATCGGGCATCGGCGAAATTCTGGCTCGCAAGCTGGCCGAAGAAGGTCACGACCTGGTGCTCGTGGCCCGCAACGTCGACAAGCTCACGGCGCTATCCGGCCAGCTCAGTGCTCGACATCATGTTGCGGCGCACGTCATCGCTGCCGATTTGGCAGAGCCGGCGGCAGCCCGCCGTGTGTTCGAGCAGGTCAGCGCCCGCAACCTGAGCGTCGACATCCTGGTCAACAACGCCGGTTTTGGTAGCGCTGGGCCGTTCCTCGAGCTCGACCTCGCGACAGAGCTGCAAATGATTCAGGTCAACATCGCCAGCCTGCTCGCGCTGTCGCACCTGTTCGGCCTGGGCATGCGCGAGCGCGGGGCCGGACGCATTCTGAACATCGCGTCGACGGCGGGGTTTCAACCCGGGCCCTACATGGCCACGTACTATGCCACCAAGGCCTTTGTCATTTCGTTTAGCCTGGCCCTCGGGCATGAGCTGCGAGGGACCGGCGTCACCGTGACCTGTCATTGCCCCGGCGCGACGGACACACCGTTCGCAGAGCGAGCGGGCATTCGCCAGAATAAACTGTTCCAGAGGCCTGGCGTGGCCACGCCTGAAGCGGTGGCCAACCACGCCTACCGCGCGATGATGGCAGGGAAGAAGTTGGCCATGCACGGCACGCTCAATCGTATGACGGCCGCCAGCGTGGCGCTATTTCCGAGGGCCGTCGTAGCCTCGGTCGTCGCCAGCCTGAACCGCCGCGTGCCCAGCAGCAAGAAAGCCTCCATCCTCGAGTCTTAAACCTGCTTATTGTACTCGTCGCGGCGGCGGGGCCAGCCCTCCGAAGCACCCTCGTCGCGCCCCTTGGGCGTTCGGTCGAGCAACTGCCACGTAGGGTTCAGCACGTCGGTGCCTCGGTCGTAGCAGGAGTACGTGTGGTAGACGACACCGCCCTCGAGCGCGAAGGCGATCAGGGCCATCAGCTCCTCGTCCTTTACGACGTTGAGGCCCGCCCTACGCGGGGTGCCGAAGTTAAAGCCGGTGCCATTGATACGGTCCTGCTCGGTGAATGCGCTGAAGTCTCGATTAAAGTCGCTCCCCTGTGACGAGACCCACGGGAAGCTCCAGCCCATGCGCCGCTTGTAGGCATTCAGCACCTCGAGCGGCGAGCGCGACGCGCAGAGAAACGTCACGTCGTGGTGCGCGAGGTGAACGACCGCGCCTTCAAACCCGTCCGCAGCGAAGGTGCAGCCGGGGCAGCCGTTCGGCGTGTTTGGGCCGTGCATGAAGTGATACACCAGCAGCTGCGAGCGCCCGGCGAACAGCTCAGCGAGCTTCTTCGGGCCTGCGTCAGTTTCGAACTCGTACTGCTTCTCGACCGCGACCCACGGCAGTGCCCGGCGGAGGCGAGCGAGCTCGTCGCTCTGGCGAGTCAGTGCCTTCTCGAGACCGAGCAGCTCTTTGCGTGCACTGAGCCATTGCTCGTGCGTTCCCCGGGTGTGTTGTGCCATCGTCGTTGTCCTCATGGTCGGTGCCGAAGCGCGAAGCCCGGGTGGATGGGTGGGGGCGGGTCAAATGGCGCGCAAATTGCACGCAGAACGAGATGCCCGAGAAAACTAGCATCGAAAAAGCCAAGCAAGCTCTGCGTAAAGGCAAGAGCCCTTCGACTGCGGCAGGCGAGTTCATCCGCGAAGAGATGGAACAGCTCAAGCAAGGCAACCGCGGCGTAAGATCCCCGAAGCAAGCGATCGCCATCGGCCTCGCCAAGGCACGCCGGGCCGGTGTACCGCTGAGGCCGCAGTCAGAAAGCGCGGCCGAAGCGCGCGCTCGACGCTCCGTGGAGCGCGCCTATGAGGTCGGTCAAAAGAAGAAGGGGGCTGCGGCGCCTGCTGCCAAACGCAAGCGCAAGTCCGTCGTTTCCAAAAGCGCGCTCTCTCGCCGAGTGAAGGCTCCCGCGCGGCGCAAGCGCGCAGCAGCCCGCGCAAGTCGCTAACTCGTTGCCACGATGGCGGCCGACCTCAGGCGTTCAAGTTCCCGGTGAACCACAAGAGCAGCAACACCAGCACGATGAGGCCCGCCGGCGACCAACCCGCATAACCATAGCGAGAGTGACCCCAACTGCCGCCACCCAGGGCCAGCACCAGCAATACAATCAAAAGAATCGTCAACATGTTCAGCTCCTATTTTTGAGATGGGACAGGCCAGCGCTCACGAGGTCGGCGGGGCCTTGGACCAGTCGCGCATCGCCTGATCGCCAGGGCGGTCGATGTGCACCTTGTCATCGACTGTCTTTACCCAGCTGAGCGGGATGTAGTGGTGCTGCCCCGCCTTGTCCTTGGTGAGCTTGATGGAGTCTTTGCCCTCCATGTGGTCGACGACGGCAAACTGGCCGTCCTCGGAGCACACGACGGGCATATTGGGCTTTATCTGGTTGGCTTGAATCATGCGCCCTGCCGACTGCACCAACCGTACCAAGACGTTTCTTCCTCACATTACCGCCGGAAGCAGCAGTCCCACGACTCTGTAAGACATTTCCGCCACAGCCCTTGCTGCTCATGTGGCAAGCCTGAGTCGTGTCGTGTTTCAGCGCTCCGGCGTGCCGAAGACGATCCCGCGGCCGGCGCTCGACATGTAGACGCGCCCGTACACGTTCGAGTCGCCGAGAACGAACTGGCCGTTGGCGGGGCCACCGTACTCGTGCGCATCGTCGTTGACGCGCAACCAGCTCGCCCCCGCGTCATCGGAGCGATACACGCCGACCACCTCGGCCTTGGGCGCGCCCCACATGTACACAGCCGGGACGCTCTTGCCTGGCGCGGCGACGCCGAAGCCGATGGCCGTGCAGCTCGCGACGCTGGGCACGGGCTCGAACTCGCCGCCCGAGCTCTTGCTGCGCGTCAGCCCCTTGCCATGCAGCGGTACCCACACCTGGCCGGCCACGCCGGGCACGCTGCGGATACGACTGGCACCTCCGGCCTCTAGCGCCACCGTGCGCGTAAACGACCGACCCGCGTCACGGCTCACGTGGAACGCGCCGCTCTTCGGGTCGTAGGCGTAGAATTTGTTTGAGTCGACGCTGTCGGCGGCGGGCGCGGCATCGAAGCTCAGCCCTTTCACGCGCGTCCACGAGCCGCCCGCGTCGGCGGTGCGATGCACCACGGAATTGGACGACCAGAGCAACACGCCCCCGTCAGCCGAGAGCGCCAGCCGCCCGTTCTTGTCGGTGCTCGGGCGCGACAACTTGGTCCAGTGCCCGGCGCTGTCGGTGCTGAAGTAGAGCTCGTTACCCAAACGCGCCATCACGCTCGGCTTCTTGGCAGCGACGGCTAGCGCGTGCGTTGTGCCCATGGTCGGGCTCAGTAGGCCCCCAGGGGGCGACACGGCGAGGTCAGTGTGGACGAAGCCGTCGTAGTCGCCGACCACGCTGATCAGGGGGCCGGCAGGCAAGCTCACGGCATCGAGCGGCACGGTCTCCTCTAGACCTTCGACCGCAAACTTCCAGGTCGAGGGCGTGGCGCCGAGGTTCTCCGTCATGAACACGCCGTTACCGGAGGTGACGAGCGCGCGCTCCGCATTGAACGGGTCGATCTCGATCGAACCCGCCCAGTGGATCGAGTGATCTTTGATCCAGGGGAAGCCATTGGTGTCCATCACCACGCGCTGCTTGGCGATGAGATCCGTCCAGCTCTGGCCGCCGTCCGAGCTGAGAAAGATCCGATCGCCGTGGCCCCAGGGCTGCTGCTGGTAGGTGTTGACCGTGCTGGCGAGAAGCCGCTTTGGATTTGTTGCGTCGACGCTGATGCCACAGAACGCGCGGTTGTCCGGACCGCGCAGGGGCGTGATTTCGGTCCAGGCTCCGCCCTGCGTGTCGAGCTTCCAGATGGCGCCCTTGTCCATCGGCTCGGTGTTGGAGGGGTGAGGACCGGGGCCGTTGCCGTAGGTGACGTGCAGCACGCCGGAGCTCAGGGCGGCGCGCTGCGGCGTAAAGCCCGCGGGCGCCCCGGCAACCGGAGCAAAGCTCTGACCCGCATCAGTCGAGAGGTACAGGTTCTGCTCCGGGCGAGAGACCCCGATGTAGATGCGCGACGTGGGGCTACCGCTGCTCGCTCCGGTGGCGTCGAAGACCACGAAAGCGATACCGTTACCGTTTGGTGTCGAGGTCACGTCGAGCGCCGCCACGCGCTGCCAGCTCACGCCCTGGTCAGTGCTGCGGAACAAGCCGCGGTCGCGTGTACCGGTGAGCAAGACGCGGCCGTCGCTCGGGTCCACGGCGAGCCGCTCGCCGCTCTGCCGGCCCATGCCGTTGCCGTGCGCGGTAAATTGGCTGGTGACGTCAGTGATGCTGAAATTGGCGCCGAAATCAGTCGAGCGCAGGATCGCGCTCTTGCCACCGTTGAAGTAGCTGATGCCGACCAGCAGGTACAAGCGTTCGGGCGCCCGTGGATCGAGCGCGATGGACTCGACGCCCAAGAAGCCGGTTTCGCTCTCCGACACCCAGTCGAGCAGCGGCGTCCAAGTGCGCGAGGTTTCAGTCCAGCGGTACACGCCCCCAACGTCCGTTCGCGCGTACCAAAGCCCCGCGCGGGTGCGCGACGGAACTAGCCCGGAGACAAAGCCGCCGCCTCCCATCTTCACCGACCTCCAGCGGTAACCCGCGGCGTTGGGCGTATCGGGAGGGGGCGAGGGCAAGGCCCCGGTACCCGGGGAGGCTCCCTCCGCGCTCGCGAGGTGCTCGCCGTTACCGGCGTTCGTGATGGCCTGCGAGGCGGATTTGCTGCAGGCCAAGGCGGCAGCCAGCATGAGGAACGCGAAATGTCGGGAACGTAGATCTTTGTGCTGATTTTTCACTCGGTCCTCCTACGGGGGGCTGGTGAGTCTAATCGAACCGGCGCGCGCAATTCTCCGCGCATGCGCTCGAGCAGAAAGGCGAGGCGACCTTCGCGGCGCCAAAGACCCGACGTCAGGCCATTCGAGCTGTGTGCGCCGAGGGCGTCAGGGCGCCAAGGCGCATTCTGCTTCGAATTGAGCGCAGCCCTGCGGCAGCGGCATGCTGTTGGTGTCCACCTCGGCCAGGTCGGCGCTTTGCACCGTGGCGGCGTCCTCACAGCTGAACTGAGTCAGCGATTGTTCAATCGCGGACAGCGCGGCCTCGACACAGCCCTCGAGCTCACCCACCGTCGAGGTGCAGCCCTGAAAGCGCGGCGGGTTGTCCTCGCAATCAAACTCGTCGACGCTTTCAAATTGACCCACAATGTTAGCATTGCCGCCGCTCGAGACGCTTTCAATGCAGGCCTCGGTTTGCATGCGACAGACCGAGGGGTCCTCGGCCGTGGCGGTGTTGAGCAGCTCGCAGAGACCCGCGCCTTGTACCTCTGGGCTCAGGCGCGTGGTGAACGCGCGCTCGACGGCCCGACAGGCTTGTTGCGATTGCTCCAGACTGAGGTCGCTCAGCACGACCGCCTCCCCCAAACCCGTCTCCACGCCAGCAGAAGCCGAATGGGCAGCGTCGCCGCACGCCAGGGCAGCAAGGCCAGGGAACCAAAGACTCAACCGATTGTTCAGCACGTCGGGCACAGAATAGTCGCGACCTGGCCAGTTCACAAATCCGCCCCTGACCGAACCACAACCGTCGCAAACTTGCGGGAAAACGTCGGACCGCGGACCCGTGATTTGACAGGGCGCAGCGCTAAGGTATCCATTTTGGTATGAAAGTGAATACCAAGTCGAGCATCACCCTGCCGCATGAGGAGCTGCTGCTGGTGAACAAGCTGAAGAAACGGCTCGGCGCGAAGACCAAAGTGGAGGTCATTCGGCGCGGTCTGTATTTACTTCGCGATACCACCGATAGAGAAGCGCTCCGGCAGGCATACGCCGCAGCCGCAAAGGCAGTGAGGTCTTCGACGCGGGTCGAGATGGGTGAGCTCGACGCGCTGAGCGTCGCCTGAAACGCCTACTCGGAATGCTACCCGAGCTCCTACTTCTCGAGGTCAACGAAAAGTTGCGCTCACTCGCCGAGCTTTGAGGCCCTCGCCTGTAGACGCAGCCAATCCTCCGGGGATCGACTGCTTGGCCGGGCTTCATCTAAAGCTGGCAGGGTGGCCTCCGGTAAGGAAAACTGGGGGCAGTGACCGACGAGACGACCACCGAGGCCTCACCAGAAAAAGACGCCGATCCTGGGCACGTACCGGGGATCATGTGGCTGACCCCCGAAGAGCGCTTCGACGCGTTTCACCGGCAGACCATCATTGGGCGATCCGAGCCGTCCACCCTCCGCCTCGGCGGCAGCCAAGTTTCCCGGCAGCATGCTTCGCTGGAGAAAACGGGGCCTCTTTGGTTGCTCCGCGACTTGGGCGGCAAGAACGGTACGTGGGTCAACGGGCAGCGCCACGACGTCGCGCCGCTAAAACCGCAAGATACCATTAGGATCGGCGATTGGGTGGGTGTGGTCTGCTCGCTGCCACAAGCGTCCATCGAGCGCGCTGATGAGCTCTTTACGACGTTGGCCTCCGGGCTACTGCTCAGCGCCCCCACCCGCGCCGCCTTGGGGCCTTTCGAATCCTTCGCGCGGCGCGACATTGCGATCGCGATCTACGGTGAAACCGGCACCGGGAAGGAAGGTATTGCGCAAGCCATCCATCGGCATAGCGGCCGATCCGGGCGCCTGGTGGCGCTCAATTGCGCCGCAGTGCCAGAGGCCATGGCTGAAGCGTTGCTGTTCGGTCACACAAAGGGGGCCTTCACCGGGGCACACGTCGCCGCAGAAGGCCATATCCGGGCCGCGCATCGTGGTACGCTCTTTCTGGATGAGATTGCAGATCTGCCGCTCGGCGTTCAAGGCAAGCTGCTGCGGGTGTTGGAAGAGCGCACGGTGACGCCGCTCGGTGCGACAGAGCCCGTGGCGGTCGACTTTCAGCTGGTCGTTGCCTGTCAGGAACCTCTATCGAAGCTCGCAGCGGAGGGTGTTTTCAGGGGGGACCTCTACGCCCGTTCGAGCGGGCTCGAGCTCACGATTCCGCCGCTGCGGGCGCGGCGGCAGGAAGTGCTCCGATTGCTGTCGCATTTTCTCGCCCAAGAAAAGAGCCCGGCTCCGCTCTTGGATAGCCGCTTGATCGAAGCACTGTGCCTGTACGATTGGCCCTACAACGTGCGGGAGCTCAAGCAACTGGCCGTCTTGTTCGCCGCTTCAGGCAAAGCGCAGCTGACCCTGAGCGACTTGCCAGAGCGTTTTCGCGAGCGTAGTGAGGGGAACGAGACAGGGTCGGATAGTGCTCAGGCGCCTGCATCTGACGCCTCGACCCGGCGACTTGCCTGGCTCTCTCGCCATGCGCGTGAGCTCGACCAGCTGAGGGCAGCGCTGGACAAGCACCAGGGGAACGTCAGCAACGCTGCGCTCGAGGTAGGGGTTCCTCGGCATCGTGCCCGCCGCCTGTTGGCGGCAGAAGCGGAGCGGGTGGGTGCTGGTCGGAAATGATCCCCTCGCCGCCTCATTGCTCACGGTGTCGAGCGGGCGTGAGCATGACCGCGGTGTTCAGTCGCTGGGGCGACGGTCCGCGAAGCAGCTGATAGTAGCCCGGTTTGGTCGGCACCGGTCACCGTGCACCTCCGCGGTTCACCCCCGTTGGATAGGCATGCGAACCGTCAGCAGCGGCAAGCGCTCATGCAGCTCGACCAGCGACAGCGTGGCGGCGCTTTGAAAGACCGCCTCGTGGGGTGCATCGAAGATGGCAAGGAGCATTGGTTTGCCCGCCCACGTTCGCGCCAAGTCGTCTAGCTGTGCGACAGCGCGCGCCGCGCTGGTCGGAAGGAACCCGTGTGTGATCTGGATCAGCACCATGTCGTCGATCACGAGGTCGGCGACCCCCTCGCTGCGCGACCGACCAATCCATTTCTCTCGTTCAATCCTGCACGCGGGCAGGTGGCGCTGCAAGTGCCGCTCGAGGGCTGCCCGATATCCAGCCTGGTCGGGCCATGGCGTTTGACGCCACTGGGACAGCGCAATCAAGATGCGATGTAGCGCTGTATGGCCTTCGATGAAGGACGGAGGCAGTGAATCCGAGAGATCGACGAGCGGCGCGAGCTTCGTGGCCGCGGCGACGGACTCGCCCAGCTCTTCCGAGGCGGGCGCCACGATGGCGAAGCGCGCCGAGAAATGCACCAACGAGACACCCAGCAGCAGCAGCAACCCGCTCGGGAATCGAAAGACGCTCGGGGGATCATCGATACCGGAAGCCCAGCTCATCAGGCTGCAGACGCTTGCTCCGATTAATCCGGCAAGCCCGACTAGGATGAGCGCCTGCCCGGAAAAGAGAAGCTTCAGATACGGCGGCGGCCGCTCCAGCTCTCGAGCATCGAGCGCGACCAGCCGCGCCGCCGCGCGAAGCCGCGCCCCCGCCGCCCGCAAGTCCCCGTTGCCATCACGGTTCTGTAGCTTCGCTAGCCACGTCATGGCAAACGCGGCGAGGCCGACGAACAGTCCGATCGAGGTAAGCCCGCTGGCTGCAAAGCTGGGCTCTTCCATGAGGGCCGGCAGGATCCCACAGACCAACGCAGCCACCACGAGCGCCGCCATCCATCGACCATGCATGTGATCGTCCACCCACAGGCCCAGCCGCCGCAAATGCTCCCCGATCCAGCTCGGCTTATCCCCCGCCCGTGCCAGCGCGACCATCAGCTCGTCTTTCAACGTGATTGGACCCAGCATGAGTCGCGTTCGCTCGTCGGCTGTCGCTCCTTTTGTCGCCGCAATAGCCTGCTGAACATCGCCACTGGGCGGCGCTGGCGCCTGGGCGAGCCGCGCACGTTCACTCTGGACACGTGCGGCGTCGATGAAGAGGTGCGTCGGCTGGTCGTCGTCCGCTAGCTCTGATTTTGGAACAGCAGCCGGCTCCCCCTCCTCGTCATCCACCAGCCACACCGAGTCGAGGATGAGATGCGTGCGCGCGTCGTCGGACGCGGCGGGCTTTTTCTGCGCAGGGGAAGCCTTCTTATCGTCCGCCTCAGACATGAACCACCCCGTTGGACGCGCTGCCCCTGCGGCTACATGTACGACATCGGCCCCAAACCGCGCTTCGACCTCGACTGAGCATCGAAATTCTTAGACGCTTTGTTTCCCCGCCGGCAAGTGGGCTCGCACGGCAGCCTGCTATCTGTCTGGCTCAGAGCAGCTGCGGCACGACTGCTGGCTCGCCGTTGAGCCGGGCGATGCCAAACGTTCGCTCACCCAGCTCTCGTTCGAGCACGAGGTGGGAAGGCTGACCCTGCTCGACGAGCGCATATACGCGCTCCGACGCCGCTCGGCCGAGCCGGGCAAGCAGCGCCTGGTCCGCGGCTCGCAGCTCGAGGCTCCCGTCGTCTTGCTCGCAGACGGAGGTCAAGGGCTGGCCCGAAGCGTCCAGGATCTGAAGCCCGCCGGCACCGAGGCTGCGGCAGAAGGCCACGTACTCGAGCCGCCCAGCACGGCGCACCTCGAGCCGAATGGTTTTTGGATCCGCCGTGGCCACCCGCGTCACGGTGCGGCCATCACCCGCTCTTCCGACCGGGTTCCTGCCGGTCCAGAACTCGAGGGAGTTGAGCACGAGGACGTCGGCGAGCACGAAGAGCTGATAGACCGGTATGATGGACAGGCCGAGGAAAACGAGCCAATTGACCCATTTATCACCCACGTCGTCATTCCAGCTCCAGAGCCGGCGCGTCGCGCCAAAGCTCCCAAAGCAACCGCCGAGCGTGAGCGAGCACGCCCCTGTGAGCAGGAGCCTTCTTCCGAGCCGAGGAGAGTGTTGAAAAGTCTTCATGAGCTCCGTGTCGCCTTTCGATGGGCAAGCCACTCAGCAGTGAGCGCTTCAATATTCGCGCCCGCCAAGCTGCCCCTGACGGCTTTTAGCTGCTCCGTGACCGGCTGTCGATAGCGCGTGTCGGCGCTCTCCATTCGGGAGAATGCGCCGGGCAAGGCTCACGGCAACGTTTGACGTTCGAACGTCGCCCAGACTACGTCGGGCACGCTGAAGCCCTCCGAGTTGGCGTATAAGACGTGACCCGCGGCCAGCGTACACAAGGTCACCTCGACACCGCCCGCACAGTCGGAACGCGTCTCGCACACTTCGTCGCTGACTTGCGGAGCACCGGGGCAGGCGTTGAGCTGGCTCCACGCTTCGAAGTCTTCCACGGCGCCCGGGAAGAGCCCGCCGTCGTACGCGACGAGCCGGTCGCTGGTGCCGCGGGTCATCACCACCGAAATAGGGCGCGACGGCGCGCAGCCCTGCACGCCGTTGCCCATCGAGACGGGCGCTGTGGCCGCGAACACGTCCGCGGCGCGACACGCCAGGAGGTGCGCCATGGCGCCGCCGTTCGAGAGCCCCGTGGCATAGACGCGCTTCGGGTCGATGCACGCTTCGGTGGCGAGCCGTTCCACGATGGCGCGCATGAAACCTTCGTCGTCCACGCCCTCGGCGCGCGAGTTGCCGCAGCACAGGTCTCCGCCGTTCCACGAGGCATTCAGCCCCTCGGGGTGCACGACGATGAAACCCACCTCGTCGGCCTTGTCACGCTAGCCGCTGAGGGCCGCTTGCTGCGCCGCGCTCGACGTCAGGCCGTGCAGGTCGAGCACGAGGGGCACGCCGGTGTCGCCGTCGTAGCTCTCGGGCACGTGCACCAAGTACTCGCGGACTTGCCCGTCGTGCTCCAGCGTTGCCGCGTGGTTGCCGGGCGTGAGTGTCGCTGCCAAGCAACCCGCCGTACTTCCGGCGGAGCCAGGCGCGGGGCTCGTGGCATTACCGCTCGGGACCGGGCCCGTTTCAGACCCGCCAAACTGAGCGGGGGCGTATCCTCGCCGCCGGTCACCTGCCCCAGCGGCGCGCCCGCCGGGGCCTCCCCATCAGAGATTTCGGCCGCAGGCATCGTACCGAAATCGTCCATGCCCACCGGCAATGGCTCTTGTTTCGTCGAGCAGTGTAGCGTGCCGAGCGCCGCGACCAGCGCGCAGAATGGGGCAGTGTGTTGCATCTCGATACTCCGGTTTGACGAGGACTCGCCGCTCGTGGCGAACGCCCATGCCCTAGTGAGTGGCTGTGTGGCTGCCGGTTGGATGCAAACTTTCTGCAACGGCCACAGAAATTGCGCCGCAGGTTGATTTTTGTGCGAAGCGCCGACCGTCAGCGCGTTATGTTCGCGCCATGAATCGGCCTGGTGTCGCGGCGGTGTTGTCTTTGGTCTTGCCGGGTGTCGGCCAAATTTATAACGGCGACTTCTGGAGAGGGATTTTCTGGCTCATCATCACGCCAGGCTTCTGGATCGGAACCGGCGGCATGCTGGGCTGGGTGTGCCATCTGGTCTCGGCGTATACGGCGCACGGGCGGGCCAACAAGGTCGACACACCCGAAGGCTGAAGGCGAGCATTGCTCGGGGCGTAGGGAACGAGGTCCCGCTCACATTCCTGCCAAGCCGGCGCGACCGAGCGGTGCCCCGGTGCCCAGAGGACGCGCGCTCAGATGCTGGCGCGGGCTCTGGCCATACATTTTGCGATAAACGCGGTGAAACTGCGTGTAGCTGGCAAAACCGGCTTGCAGCGCCGCGGCGAGCAAGTTGCCGTGCCCGCGCTCCATGGCCGAAAAGAAGCGATCCATCAAGCGGCGGTTGCGATACTCGACCAGAGAAACGCCCATCTCCGCCTTGAAGGAGCGGGCCAGGTACCCAGCGCTGATCGACAATTCGCGAGCCAAGCTCTGCCCGCTCGAGCGTGGGTTTTCCTCCAGGGCGCGCACCACACTTCTCACCCATGGGTTCGTCTGTGTCGCGCCGAGCGCGGGCCATTTGAAGCGGCTGCGACGGGGCAGAAAAAGCCCCGCCAAAAGACCACAAAAGACCGCGGTTTGCGCCTGCTTGAGCTCGTCGAGCGGTGCATGTGAGAGCGCCGAGTCGTTGTACATCACCCCGATCAGCTCGCGCGCCGCGACCAGCGGCGTCACGACCAGCCAGCCGTAGCCGAGCTCCGTGCTGCGCCGCGGATCTTCCGTGCAATACAGCAAGCGTTCGTACCGCTGCCAGAGCACGCCACGGCGCGAAAGGCCGCACAGCAGCTCGCGATCGCGCGGGTCGTATTCGTGATGGAGCGCGTGCTCGTCGATGGTTTCGCCATTCACTGCCGTGCCCCAGGTGCCACGCAGGATCAGCCGCTCCGCCCTCGGGTCGCGCAAGTGCAGCCCGACGCGCTCGAGCCCGATGCCTTCGCGCGCCAGCTCGACCGCGCGCCGCAACATCTGGTCCGTGTCCGCGTAACCCGCGAGTTCGTCCGCCGCGGCGAGCACGGAGCCGAGCGCCTGGTGATCCGTCGATGACATGCGGGTGATCGCAGCGATCCTACCCGGTCCGCCCCGTGGTGCCAATTGGCGCAAAGCAACAGCGTCGCTTACCTTCGCTCACTCGCGCCTGTACCTTCACCGTCCAAGCGGCCGGGCGGCTCACGCCGGACCTCAGTTCGGAAACAGCCGCCCCGAGCTATTCTGCCACTCCGTCGGACGGTGGCGGTCGCCTTCGGGCACCACGAGCGAGCCGACGAAGTCGGCGTGCTCGTAGACGTTGCCAATGCCAGTGGCAATGGCGTCGAGGTCCGCGGAGCTGACCACACCGTTGGACGTTGCCTTGTAGAACTGCACCGTAACGCGGATTGGAAAGCGCTCGTCGCGTTCGAGCCGCTTTTGACCTCCTTCCTCGAATTTGCCCTCCACACGGCCGTGCCCGAGCACCGCCTGCTCGACGTCGCTGCGCCGTTTTGACGCGGCTACCGGCGCCGCTGGCGCCGCGGACTCCTGAGCGGGGGCCCCCATGCCCGAGAGCCCGCCCCCCTCGCTGTCAGCGGCCATGCTCATGGGCGGACGGCGCACCGCCTTCTGCTTGAGCGGCACCTGGATGATGAAGAGCGCGTCGGCACCCTGCGCGAGAGCGCTCTTATCATCCTCATCTTTGGGCCCGCCCTGGGCGTCGATGCGCGCTTTGACGTCCGTTTTGCGTTCGGCGCTGAAGGGCGCGCGCTCGCCGCCCTTGTTGAAGTATAGCTCTTGACCCCAACTGGCCACCGGGGACGCCTGGTTCTGCCGGTTGTCGATGATGGTGATGCTCGTGCCTTGGCGGGACACGAGGAGCGTGAGGACCGCCGGCGACTCTGGGTAGGATTGATAGTTGAACAGCACCGGGGTGAACTCGGCCTTGCCTTGACTCGGGATCGGCAAGAACACCGCTTGCGCGCTCACCAAGTAGTGGGAGTCCCGCGCGGCCGAGAGGTTACCAGAGCCGAGCACGCTGTTTGGATCGGACAGATAGCCCTTGATGTTCTGGAGCACGTCCCGGAGTGCTACGGTCTCGAGTTTTCCGCCGCGCTGGTGATTGCCGACCCGCAGAAAGAACTTGTCGGCGCGCACGTCACCCGTGCGATCGCTGAAGTTGGGGAAGCGGATCACCGGCAGCAGCGCGGCTTGCTTCGAGCCGCCCTCGGTGTAGCGCACCTGCAACGTGAGATCGCTGATGTTGGGCCCGACCGAAGAGCCCTGATGACGTCCCGTGTCTTCCCAGGTGAGGTTGATCAGGTGCAAGCCACGGCGCTCGACCTCCTGCTGAGTGGGGCCGTCACCCACCATGCCCGTCACTCGGCGGACGACTTCGGCGTAGGTCACCTTCTCCTCGGTCGGCTCGATGATGCCCCAACCAGGCTCGCTGCCTTCGGTGGAAGCGCGCTCCAACGTGCTAGGCCCTGTCGTGAGGGGGGCAGTGCCTTCACCGGTGCCGGGGGGTTCGAGGGCTGGGTCGCTCGCTGCTGTCTGCCCGGCAGCCGCGGGCTCCGCCGTGCCTGGCGCCGAGCGTAGACAGCCGAGGGTAAGACCCATGACGGCTCCCCAACAGGCTAAAGTGGTGAGGCCGGACCGTGAGGAAGGAACGCGTTGCATGAGGTCTCCTAGTCGTTTGCTTTGAACAGCCAACGGCACAAGCTGCCCGGCACTTACAGGTGCTGGGTGAAAATGCTCACGTCGCGGCGCGAGCCTTCGCCCGGCGCAGTATGCCAAATTGGAATATCCAGCGTAGGCTCGGTCCGCTACGTCCGGGCTCGGGAGCCGCTCAGGGCAGGATTGGGCTGCGAGCATCCGGCGGCGCGATGCTGGCCGCCCGCGCCACCCAGGCCGCTTCCGCCCGGGTCTGGCCGAGCCGGCGCAACGCCTCGCCCATCCCAACACTGGAGGCGTGGTTGCCAGCGCTCAACACGGCGGCTCGGCGGTAATACACCAGCGCTCCGCCGTGGCTCCAGGCTCGCAGCTGGCGATCTCCGTTGGCGCCAAACGCCGCCGCCAGGCGCCGGGCGCGCTCGGCTTCGCTGCCCGTGACCTTGGCGCTTTGAGCCCAGAGGGTCCGGCTGCGCTTCAGATCTCCGAGCATGGCGAAGGCATCTCCCAGGATCCCGAGCAGCGTGGGATCCTTCGGCTTTCGCTTCAGGGCTTGCTCGACAGCCTGCTTGGCTTGGTCGGCATCGCCCTGGTGGAGCGAGAGCTCCGCCAAGGTTTGCCACGCTCCGATGTTGGCAGCAGAATGGCCCGTCGCGCTGCAGAGCAGCACCAGCGCCTTCTCGTTATTGCCGCGGACCAATTCCCGGCGAGCCGCTTTCAGCTCGGTCTGCGACTTCCGGGGATCCTTGCGTGTTTGGCGGCTCGCGCTCGAGCGTTTGGCGCAGCTCGGTAGATCGGCACGCGACTCGAGCGCAAACAACTGGATCAGCCGATCGTCGGCCAGCGCGGCGCCCCCAAAGTCTCCGGGCGGCAGCACCGAGGGCGCGTCGGGGGCCACGCCCGGCGCTGATGCCACCGTTCCCGCTGGTTCGGAAGGTGTCGTTTTGGGCGCGAGCGTGTCGGGAGACCCCGGCGGCACTGGCGCGGGCTCTGCGGGCGCTGGCAGGCCCGCGTTCGAATCACGAGTCGCGGCCGACGTGGGCGCGAGCGTGAGCTCTGGGCCGTTCGGGGCTGGGCGAAGCAGCAATGCCATCGCCAAGGCGATGCCAAGAGCCACCATCCCCAACCCAGCCACCAGCAGCGCTCGTGCCCGCGGCCTGGTGCCGGGCCCCGACTTTGGAGCGTGGGACCAACCGCTCGGGCGGCGAGCGCGACTCGAGGGAGCCACCCGCGGCATGAGCTCGTCGTTGGGGCGGAGTGATCCGAGGTTCGGTGCAGACGGCGTTAGTGAGACGCCGCGCGGCGACGACGTGGACGCGGAGGTGACGACCGGAACGGGCGTCGCACTGCTCGGCGCAGCCGCAAACGACGCGGCAGGGGCAGCGGGAAATGACGGCGCAGCGATGCCAGGGAACGTGCCCGCGAAAGTTGCGGCAAATGGATTGGGGGCCACGCTGACGGGGGGCATCGGAGCGGCGGCAGGCGCCGGACACGGGGGCGCTCCAATACCCACCATGGTGCCTCTGCCGACACCGACCGCGGCCCGCAACGGTAGCGCGACGACCGGCGGTGCCGCAACGGGCGCTGTGACGGCAAGCGGCGCTACGGCAACCGCGGCCAACGGCGTGGCGACCGCGGGCGGCGCTGCCAAGACAGCGGGCGGCGCTGCGGCGCGAGGCGATGCAGCACGCGCTACGGCAGGACGCGGCGCTGAAATGGCGGCCCGCGCCGCAAGCGGCGCTGCCGCAATGGCTGATGACGCCGCGGGCGGTGCCGCGATGGGCGCTGTCACGACGGGCGGCGCGGGAATCGGCGCTGCGATGACGGCTGGGACGGCAACGGCCGGCGCTGCCGCGACGGCGCGCGCAGCTGCGACCGCGATGACGGGGGGCGGGGGCTCGGATATCGACCAATCATCGAGCTCAGAATGCTCCGCGATCGGCCTAAAGGATGGAGCGATTGAAGGTTCCAGCCGCGCGGGCTGGTTTTTCAGTGCAGAGTCGGCCAGAGCCGAGATGCTCGCCCCGCTGAAGCGAGGAACGCGCGCCGCGGCAGTCGAAGAAGAAGAGGATCGCGCCGGCAAGGGCACAATCCGACGCGGGCTGCCAGCCTGGGGCGGCAGCGATGCTGGGGCTTCGAGCAGCACCGACGACGTCATTGGGGCAGCCGCCAAGCCCATGGCGCCGCGTGGATCGAAGCGCTGCCCGGAGACCTCGCCCATGAATTGCGCCACCTGGGCCAGTGATGCGACCTTTTGCCCGCACTGCTCGAGCTCTATGGCGAGCGCTCCGGGCGACTCAGGGCGTTTGCCCGGATCCAGAGACAGGCTCCGCTGTACCAGGTCGACGAGCGCGCTCGACACCTGTTGATCGCCGCGCAGGTGGGCGCCAAGCTTAGGCAGATCATGTTCGAGCAGCTTGCGTTCGATCGTCGCTCTGGAGCCCGAGAGCAGGCGGCGCCCCGCCAAAAGCTCCCAGAGCATGGCCGCGCAGGTGAAGACGTCCAACGCCGGGCCCAGCGGCGCCGTCGCGTGCACCTGTTCGGGCGCCGCGTAGGATAGCTTGGCAGTGCTGAGGCCAGTGCCCTCGAGCAGAGTCGCGCAGCTCGCGACGAGCGGATCCGAGAGTCGGGTGCGGCCGTCTCGCGCGACCAGCACGCTATCCGGCGACAAACCGCCGAAAGGTGGCACGCTCGGCCAACCCACCAACGCTCCATGCAGGGCCTTCACGCCCCGCAACAGGTCGATGATGATCCGGACACTCACTCCGACGGGAAACGACAGCCCGCGCAGGCTGGCACACGACTGGAGCGAGCGCAGCGGTTCCGCCTCGACGTACTCATAGGCGATGGCCAACGATTCGCCCTCTTGCGCCACCCCGAGGACCGTCAGCACGTTGTCATGGTTCAGCGCCATCGCGTCACGGCCCGCGCAGGCCACGCGCTGGAGGGCTTCGATACGAGCGAGGGCTGGCAACTGCACGCGGCGTAGCAGCACAGGCTGGCCCGGCTCGCCGCTGCGCTTGTCGAGCGCGACCCACAGGCTACCCAGGTAACTCTGTGCGACGAGGTGCACCGGGTGAAAGCCAGCAATCGCTGTCTGCTCACTTTCGGCGGAAGCCTCCACAATGAAGAAAAACGGATTTGTCCGGCTAACCCTGAGCTGAAGTGCACCAGTTCATCGCAAATGGCACTCGGCCATTGGGCCATGGTTAGGACTCGTGTCAGTGGCTAGGGGTCGGCGTGGGGAATCGGAGCTGATACTCAGCGATCGAGCACTCGGCAGCTGCCGCTTGCGCCTGCTATGACCGTCGCCATGAGCAGCGAGCACTGGGTTCCGCCCGAGCGGTACGCCGCGAACGGGTTTGTCTTGCGCTGTTATCGGCCGGGAGACGGCGTTCTCTTGTCTGAAGCCGTCAGTGCCTCGTATGAGCACCTCAAACGTTCATGCCCTGGGCGAAGCCGTACCAAGGCATCCAAGAGTCCGAGCGGCTTTGCCGCGAGTTAATAGGCAAGTGGCTGCTGACGACCGATTTCCTGATCGGCATTTGGACCTCCGACGAGTCGCGGCTGCTGGGTGGCTCCGGCTATCATCTACGCGAAGGGCCTCTCGAGCTGCGAAATGCCGAAATCGGCGTGTGGATTCGAGCCGACGCAGCGGGGCGTGGCCTCGGCAGCGCGGTGTTGCGGGAGATCGTGGGTTGGGGGTTCTCGGAGTGGCCATGGCTGCGTCTATCCTGGCGCTGCAGCAGCGCCAACTTGGCAAGCCAACGAGTGGCGGAGAAGGCCGGGCTACGGCGCGAAGGCGTTCTTCGGTCGCACGCGCTGGATCCCGACGGCTCGCGCCGAGACACCGTCTGTCATGCGGTCTTGCGTAGCGAGTGGCAGCGCCCGACCTCTGCCAAGGCAGGCCGCTAGGGTCTTGTGCAGCTAGCGGGGCGCCTCGTCGAGCGCGCACAGCTGCACGTTCATGACCACGACGTGGTCTGCACCGGTCGCCGCGGCGACGATCTGGCGCACGCGCTGGTAGTAGTCGAGGTGCAACTCTCGAAGCCTTGCAAACTCGGCGCGTGCGATGGGGAAGACATTGTAAGAAAAGAGGCTCTGGTGGTGCGGCTCGTGCCGGCCCAAGCGCTCGGCGGCAACCGCGGCCCAATGCTGCTTCAGCTCTCGGTTCAGCGCAAAATCGCTGCGTGTATCGACGCTGAGCATGCGCGCCTCTCGCCATAACCCGCCCTGCTTTTCGATCACGTGCGCCGCGAACAGTTGGGCCAGCTGGGCTTCGACCTCCGCGATGGACAAACCGAGGTGCTCAGCGAGCACGGCGGGCCGGTGACGGGGCAAGGCGCGGTATGCTGCCAGCTCGAGGGCATGCAGCACCGCGTGGCTCCACGGCAACTCATAGGCGAGCCTTTGGCGGTTCTTCGACGCGGCGTAAGCCTCCCGCGTCATGGCGAGCTCCCCAGGGTCCACGAACAATGCCACGAAGTCGAGTAGCCTGAGGGTGGCCTTGTCGAGGAGCTCGAGGAAATCGGGGAGCCTCGGTTCGGTCTTCCCCTTGAGCCAACGGCTCAACGTGGTTCGATCGAAACCGCTGAGACGGGCCAGCTCCACGCTGGATTGATCGCCCGACATCCAATGCAAGAGCAGCGGCACGGCCGCGGGAGACCCGGAGCGAGCAAGGCCGTTAGCCGTGGCGCCTGGCCCCACGAAACGGACCAGGCCATCGCGTACGGCGCGGCGTCGCAAGTCTGCCATGCGAAAAAACGTGCCGACGGTCGGTAGGCGACGCTGCCGCTCCCAGAGGTACAGCACGTTGGAGGCGTAGCCCAAGCGCCGGCTGAGGTGTTCTTGAGACATCGTGCCCCGAACACGGGCGATCAAGGTAGCGCTCAATGCCGCGTAATCCATTCATTCACTTTACATCATCCATGAGCCCATGCGTTGGTTGCAGTTAGGCCAATTTACGCGCTTCATGGCTTTTTTTTCGCAACTATGCGCTCTGATCAGATTGCAACAGTTGCGGGCCACAAGTGTGCTATGGAAAGCGCCTACCGCGCCGGCATCGCGGTCGACACGCGGTGACCCGCCGGCCATAACCTAGGTATGCGGATCCTTCAAACGGCCCGGTGTGGAGCTCTCCTCCTGATACAGTGCGCGCTATTCGCCGGTGGTTGCAGCCAGACGGGGTCCGAAACCCTGTTAGGCACGACCCCTGGTGGCGCGACATCGCCCAATGCCTTCATGCAAAATCCCGAGCCGCCTGCTCCGGAAGTGGGCACGCCGACTCCGGAAGAAACCGGCGTGGGCGGCAGCCCCGCACCCGATCCCGAAAACAGCCAAACCGGGTCACCGGGTGCGGTCGAGTGTTACGAGCCTACGGATTGCTTTGACCTCTCACAGGCAGAGCTCGGTCCGCTCGGTCGTGTCGAGCTCCTCGCGGCCACGTGTACTCATCTGTCGAGCAGCGCCAATGGGCTGCCTCTCTGCGAGTGCCGGATGCGCCTGACGCCGGTGCCCGGCCGAGCCTCTGTCCCCGAGCCCTATCAGCTGGAAGTTCACCCCGGTCTTCGGCCCGGTGCTTGCTCCGACTGGTCGCGCGCGCCCGGTTGCCTCTACTGCGAGCACGAGTTTCCCGGCTGCAGCATCGATCAACCCGAAAGCTGCGACGCGGTCTGCGCCGACATGACCACACGCCTCGACCTCGACATGCAAAGGACGTTGGACGTGACGCTGCGCCTGAACCGTTGCACGGTGGACTATCGGTGCCAGGTGGTCAGCAAGATTGATGGCAAGTGTTACGCCGGCACGCCCAACGGGATCGAGCCGGCCGAGCTCGACTGTGCCCTGCCCGACGACGAGCTGGTCCAGCACCTCGACGACCCCAGTCAGCCGAGCTGCGCCACGCCGCCGCCCGTGGCCTGCACCAGCGCGAGCGACTGCCCCGCAGGCCTCGCCTGCAACAGCGGGATCTGTGGTCCCTGCTCAACGGCGTGTTCCAGCACCTTTGGACCACCCACCGAAAATGTGTGCGAAGGGGACGTTGCCTGCGCCGATGGCGAGCTGTGCGCCCTCGGGCTGTGTGTGCCCTCGGCGAACGTCGGCTGCCGCTTTGGGTGGCGGTGTCCCGAGGGCGAGGTCTGTTCTCTTTCCGGCATCAGCAAGACTGGGCGCGGCAACGCGGACACCCGCAGCTTCTGCCAACCCTACTGACGCCAAACCAGGTCCAATCGCGCCGAGGGGCGCCATCGTTCTGGGGTTGATGCCCCAGGGCGTTCCGGATCAGGCCGTCGAGAAACCCCAGGCGGTTTCAGTGCCAGGCCTGGCACACGTGGCACAACTCAGCCCGAGCTCCTTTTTGATGCAGCCACAATTAGGCTTGTAATAGCCGTGGCACGCCTGTTGCTTAGGTAAGTCGTGGCACACCCCAGCGTGGCGCCGAGCATCCCCCGGTTCCGGCCAGTGTCGTACGGAACGCCCCCAACCCAAAAGATCCTCTTGGAGACTGACATCATGACCCACCGCCGTTCTCGCTCCCGACTCCTCCGCATCAGCGTCCTCGGCTCGGCCTCTGGTCTCTTGCTCCTCGCATGTGAGTCGGGCACCGAGTCACGCGATCCGTCTGACGGTTTTGGCGAGGTCGCCGAGATCCAGCTGGGGCTGACGCGCGCCGGCTCCTGCGAGGACCTGCTCACCACGGTGCAGGACAACATCATCGCCCAGCTCGGGGAACGCGCCAAGCAGCTGCGCAGCGGCCAAGGTCATTACAACGGCGGCACAGGGCCAGCCATCGGGATGGGCACCGCGACGCCCGGCAACGTAGGATCGGACCCAGTTTCCGTCGCCCCACCGCCCAGCAATGCGGACCCGGTCGATGAGTCTCCAGTCGTAGCGCCGCGGCCCGACGCCCCCGACAGCAACGGGGGTAGCACGGACAACAATAATCCGGGCAGCCCCACAGCCACGCCCGAGGGCGAAGAGGGCAGCGGCTTCTCCGGCACTACCGTGCAGGTCAAGGACGTGGACGAAGCCGACATCGTCAAGACCGACGGCAACTTCATGTACCTGCTGCATGGGGCGACGTTATTCGTGCTCAATGCCTGGCCCGCCGTCTCCACGGAAATTCTGGCCTCGGCCGCCATCGAAGGCGAGGTGCGCGAGATGTTCGTGCGCGACGGCAAAGCGGTGGTCTTCTCACACATATACCGCGAGCTCGGCGCCACGGGTGCTAACGCGGCTGACCCCTACGGTTACTACGACTACGCGAGCGGGTACACCAAGCTCACCGTGCTCGACGTGGCCAGTGAAACACCCAGCGTCGTGCGTCAGTCCTACATCGAGGGCGATTACGTTTCGGCACGGCGGCATGACGGCATCGTGCGCGCGGTCGTGCAGGACGGCTTCAAGGTGCCGCCGCTCGGTAACCCCAGCATCGAGTACCGTGACCTGTTTGGCGAGCCGTATCCGCAAGCGGACATCGACGCCCAGGTGGACGCCTGGCTCGAGCGCACCATCCGCAGCATTCGTGGCACCGAGATCGGCGACTGGCTGCCGCGCGAGTTTGCCGCGGTGGACGGCCAGATCGAGCTCCAGCCGCCGCGTTGCCTGGACTACTACGCGCCCGAAGCCGGGCTCACCGAGTCGGGCGTGACCAGCGTGGTTTCGCTCGACCTCGACAATGTGGCCAGCAGCTTTGGTGGCGCGACCATCCTCGGTCGCGCCGAGCGCGTCTACTCGAACGAGGACGTGGTCCTGCTCACGCAAAGCGACTATCGTTTCCAGTGGAGCGCCGAGGGGCGCGAGCAGACCATCATCCATCGCTTCGACATCGAGGGCGCGGCGACCTCGTACACCGCCTCGGGCGCGGTGGCAGGCAGTATCCACGACCAGTTCTCGCTCGATGAACGGGCCGGAGTGATCGCTGTTTCGACCACGGAGCAAAACTGGAACAATGTCGGAGTCTCGCCCGGTTTCGCGGTCGATCTGCCGGCGCCCGCGCCAGGCCCGGTCTCGGATACGGACCTGGCGCCTATGCCACAACCCGTGCCCGTGCGGCCTCAGGGCCCCGTCAACCGCATCGTGACCTTGCGGACCGATGGACGGTCGCTCGAGCAAATCGGTGCCACGGAAGACTTTGGCCTGACCGAACGCATCTTCGCCACGCGCTTCATGGGCGACCGCGCCTACGTGGTCACGTTCCGTCAGACCGATCCTCTGTTCGTGGTCGACATGGAAGACCCGGCCAACCCGCACGTGGTGGGTGAGCTGCACATCCCGGGTTTTAGCAACTACATGTTCCCCCTCGGTGATGATCACCTCTTCGCGATCGGCCGCGACGCAACGCCGCAAGGCGTCGTGCAGGGCCTGGCCTTGCAAATCTTCGACGTCAGCGACCCCGCCGCCCCGGCGTTGGCCCACCGTTACGTGTTCGCGGACCAGGGTGACTCTCCCGCCAACATCGATCATCGCGCGATCAGCTTTCACGCCGACCGCGACGTGGTGGCCTTCCCGCACCAGATCTGGAACACAGGCGAGAGCACGCTGGAGATCTTCCAGCTCTCGGCGGCAGACGGCTTCGCGCGACTCGGCGGAATGGGTATGCCCGAAACGCTCAACCTAGAGCAGTGCCTGGTGGCGTACGGTTACGCACCTGCAGAGATACCCAGCATCCTGCCCCAAATCGCTCAGGACCCGGACTGGCAGGCCAGCGTCCTTTCCAGCTGCCACTACGGCCAGTCTTTCCGGCGCGGCGTGTTCCGTGACGACGTGGTCTACGGCATCAGCACCACCGGCGTGTACGCCTACAACCTCGACGCGCTCGATGCAGGAGCCATTGGTCAGGTGAGCTTACCGGCTCCGGTCTATGACTACGGCATGTACGGCGGCGGTGGTGTCAGCGCACCCCCAGTCAACACGCTGCCCACCATGACCGCACTTCCTCCAGACTCCGCGAGCGAGGTGCCACCCGTCGCTCCCGCCCCCGAAGAAGGAGGGGCGAAAGAGGAATAGTCCGAGCCCGGCCCGCCCGACAGGGGGAGCGGGCTCATTTCATCGATTCACCCGCAGCAGCCTGAGCTGCATCGGTTCCTCGGCCCAGGCCAGATCGGTGACGAAAGCGTGAGCTTCGTCCATGGCCAGACCCTCGGGGCGGTGCAGCCCTGCGGCGAGCAACTCGTGGCTGTGTTGCGGCGCCAGCCAGCGAAAAACGCGGAGAGCGGTTGCGCTCTCGGTGTCGGCGTCTCCCTCCCGCCATGAGGGGCCGAGGACAACGGTGGATGGGGGGGTTGCCACTCCCACGGCGCGGACTGAAATAGATGGCTGGGTAGGACTCGACCGCATGCATTTCAGCTCGAAAGTCGTTTCGGCAGGGTTGCTGTGCGAGCTCGCGTTTGCAGGCGCGCTCCCCGCGTGTTCGAGCGAGCCATCGTCAAAACGTCACGCCATGGTCGAGCGGCAAATGGCCGCGCAGGGTGTGAGTGACCCGCGGCTGCTCGCGGCGATGCGGCGTGTGCCGCGCCACTTGTTCGTGCCGCCCGAGCTCGAGCGGCTCGCCTACTCGGATCGTCCGTTGCCCATCCCTGGCGGTCAGACGATCAGCCAACCGTATATCGTGGCGTTCATGACTGAAGCCGCGAACATATCGCCCTCCGAGCGCTGCCTAGAGATCGGTACCGGTAGCGGCTACCAGGCGGCCGTGTTGGCGGAGCTGTGCGCGGAAACCTATAGCATTGAATATTTGCCCGAGGTCGCCGCCTTCGGGCGAGCCAATTTGGACCGCGCGGGATATCTCGAGCGGGTAGAGCTGCGGGTGGGGGACGGCTATGGCGGCTGGCCCGAACGAGCGCCGTTCGACGTCATCCTCGTCACCGCGGCGCCAGACGAGGTGCCCCAGCCGCTGCCGAGCTTCGCGCCGAAATTGGTGGGCCGCCAGAACGCCACACACCCAAACGCCCCTGGGCCCGAAAACGCGGATGGGCCTTTGATGCAGCTGCGGGTGATCCGCGCCGCGGAGCCGGCTCGGAAGGAGCCCGGCCGCCGATTTGTGTGGCGCCTCAGCAGTGCGCATGCGAGGTCAGAGGGTGATCCTGCAACGCTTCTCACGCGGCACGTGGGCGGGTCGCATGGGTTTGCGTCGGGGGCACGGGGCACATCGGCTCAATCCGCACCCGTTCAATCGATGAGCACGTTTCGTGCACCGGCCAGGCAAGCCAGCAGAGGGCAAGCCTGCCCTCGCTCACGATCCGCCAATTCCAGGACCTGGACTGAATGAAACTCGTAACAAACGCGCCTCCCTCGATCCGCTCGGTGGCCCGCGCTGCGCCCCGGGCGGGCCAGATGATTGGAGAGCGGTATCGGCTCGAAGAGTTGCTGGAGAGCGGTGCGATGGGTAGCGTCTGGCGAGCAGAGCAAGTTCGCCTGCGGTCGCCCGTGGCGGTCAAGTTCCTCGACCCCTCCTTGATCGGAGACCCGGAAATGCATGACCGCTTCATGCAAGAGGCTCGCTCGGCGGCAGCGGTTCGAAGTGTGCATGTCGTGCAAATCTTCGATTACGGCAGCGAGGGAGGCGTGCCCTACATCGCCATGGAGTTATTGGACGGGGAGAACCTCGACGCACGCCTGGCGAGCCGTGGCACACTGACGCCGGCGGAGCTCAGCAAGATTTTCAGCGAGGTGGCGCGCGGCATTGGCCAGGCCCACGCCCTGGGTGTGGTCCATCGTGACGTGAAGCCAGGCAACATTTTTATCGCGCGCGAAGGGGAGCATGAAGTCACCAAGCTCATCGACTTCGGCATCGCCAAGGTGAAAGCGGACGCGCTCAAGTTTACTCAAATCGTGGGCACTCAGCTCGGCACTCTGCTCGGCACGCCACAGTACATGAGCCCGGAGCAGGTGCGGGGCTCGAGCACGGTGGATCATCGCACCGATTTGTGGGCGCTCGCGATCATCGCCTGCGAATGCCTGACCGGCCGTTATCCCTTTCCGGGCAAGACCATCGGCGACCTGAGCGTGCAAATTTGTACGGAAAAGCCCCGCGCCCCCTCCTCGCTCGGGCCGGTTCCTGCAGGCTTCGATCAGTGGTTTTTCAAAGGAACTAGCAAGAAACCCGGTCGGCGTTTCGCATCTGTGGACGAGTTGGCGGCCGCGCTCAATGAGATTTTGTTGGCGTCGACCGAGGGCGCGCCGACTACCGCGTGGTCGGCGCGACTCGTCGGGCCTCTGACTCGAATCGAGGTACGGCGAGCGTGGGTTGCAACGTCGAGCCAAGTGAGCCAGCTGTCTACGCTTGCACGGCGAGCGCTCCGCCAGGTGCGTGCCGACCTCTCGACGTTCGCGGCGGGGCTCCGGGTCGAGGCGCTTGCGCTCGGCCACTCCGGGCGCTTGGACTTTGCGCGCCCCCTCTGGTCGCGCACTGGGCTGCTGGCTTCGCTGCTGATCGTGGTGTGTGGCCTCGTGCTGGCCTGGTTGCCGCGTCGCGGAGCCCCGGCTGCAGCCCGGCACGACGCTGGCCCCGCACAGGTGGTCCAAGCGACGTTTCCTCCGCCACTCGTTCCCGCCGTTCACCCGATTGCCTCCACGACGGCGCTGTCAGCCGCTGACGACATCCAACCTGTAGCGCCACCGGTTTCAAGTGACGACGCGGTCTTGCCCAGCGAGGCAGCTGAGGCCGTCCCCAAGCCGGCTGCCGCAATACGCCGGTCGAGCAAACGGCGACCCGCGCCCTCGACCAGAGCCACGACGGCCCCACTTGGACCGATGGGTGTTGCCATGGGCCGCGCCGGCGCTCGCATCATGCAAGGAGAGGCGAAGCCGCGTCCCGCGGCAGCTCAGCCCTCGCCCACGCCTGCACCAAAAACCCGGGCGGCAGACGTCCAATCGCCTCCGGCGCGCGCTGACGGAAGACAATGAAGTCGTTGCTGGCGTCGTAGGGTCGACGTCGAGGCTCCCACGTTGGGGCTCAAATGATGACGCGCACCCCGCCGAGCTCTTCGATGCGGTGCGGAAACCTGTCTCCGGGCGTGCCGATGAACATGTAGTTCTTCGGCACGCGCAGGCGACGCGACAGCCGATCGATGAACTCCGGTCCAAATTTGCCCTTCACTGCCACGAAGTCGATGCGCAGATCAGGGTACAGCCGATCAATGACGTGCAGGTGTTGGGCCAGCTGAGGCGGCGTGGGCAGATCGTCGCTGTACACGTGCACCACTTTCAAACAATTGGTTTGCTCGTTTTCCATCACGTACAACGCGCAGCGGTTGAGCAGCACGATGTTATCACCGCGAGTGAAGTAGATCACGGGGTAGCCGAGGATCTCCGCGATCTTGCCGCCGACGACGTTCTGCATCCAATTGCTCGCCACGCGCAGCCGCTCGATGACCGTACGTATGAAAATCAGCAGCAGCTTGAGCAGCTGAATGCGCAAGAACATCAAGAGCAGCGCGGCGCCAAAGACGCTGGCGTAAGTCAAGAATACCCCGACACCTTGCGGGTTGAGGAGCACGTTTCCGAGCAACCCGATGGCCACGGCAACAAACCCGACCAACACCGCCGGCCAGGACGCGCGGAACTGACGCGGCAGACGCGCACGTTTGACCTTCAGGATCATGTTGCCGAGAGCAAAACAGGCCATCACCGACAAGAAGCTGATCGTATACACCCCGGCCAGAATGGTCACGTTGCCCTTGGTGACCGCGAGAATGGCGCAGCAAATGCTGAAAAACAGCAGGATGATCCAGTGGCTGGTCTTGCGGCGCCGGTTCTCGCGCAGCAAAAATTGGGGCAGGCAGCGGTCGAGTGCCATGCGCCGCATGAGGCCCGTGACGCCAACAAAAGAGGTGAGCACCGCCCCGGACAGCACCAGCACTGCATCCACGCTGACCAAGAGACCGAGCCATGCGCCCGCGCTGCGGTTGCCCATTTGCGCGAGCAAGTCTTCCGGCAACGCTTGAAGCGCCACCATGGGTAGCATGGCCAACGACAGCAGGCTGATCAATGGATTGAAGACCGTCACCGCCAACCACATGTTGCGAAGCGTCTTCGGAAAGACTCCCGGCCTCTGTTCTTCAATGAAATTGGCGGAGCTTTCAAAGCCGCTGATGCCTAACATGGCCGCCGCGAAGCCAAAGAAGAGCGCGCGTACGAAGCCCTCGAAGTCGAGTCGTTCGAGCCCTGACCAGTTCGCTAAAAAAAGCGAAGGGTCGCGGGCGAACGCCATGCCGCACGACACGCAGAGCAGCGTGAGGGTGCCGAGGTGAACGAAAAAAATCACGACGGCCACAACCGCCGACTCGGTGATGCCAAGGATGTTGAGAACGGCGAACAGACCCAACAGGCCCATGGTCGCCCAGAAGATGGGCAAACCACCCCACAAGTTGTGAGCGTAGTGCATGGCCTCCCCCGCGCTGATGACCGCGGTGGCCACGTAGCTGAGGATGGTGAGCACTGCCGTACCGGCGGCGACCTTCTTGCCCGTCGTATTGAGCAAGAGCGTGTAAGTGCCACCGTTGAGCGGCAGCGCGCTACACACCTCGGCGTAGATTGAGCGGAAGAGATACAGCGTACCGGCCACCATCACCAGCGCTACGGGTGCGAGGGGGCCGGCGTGTGCCGCCGCCAATGCCGCCACGTACAGGCAACTCGACGTGATGTCGTTGCCACACAGCGCGGTGGATGCCCACACACCGAGCGAGTTCTTGTGGGGCTGCTCGATTGCGCGAGCGTCGGTCGGCATCAATTCGAGATCATCGATTCGTTCCGCGGTGCCCCAGCCCGCGAAATCGAAGGCTGCAGGGCTGTCGGTTGCGCCAGGGGCGGCGTCGAAGCCGAGGATCCGGTCGACGGCAGCCATTGCCGAGCGGGGCTCTATCGATTCAGGAGCCGCAGGCGCTGTCGGCCCTCGTGGGGGCTCGCTGGTTCGGGGTGCGGCCACGTTTGTCCTAGACCCAAGACGGCACGCCGGGCTAGTTCGGGTAGGCCGCGGCTCGAGGCCGCACCGCAGATGCTCGAGGGCGTGAAAGCATTGTGCTGCGGGCCGCCCGCTCGGAGATGAACACGCAGCGAGCTGGCAGAGAGCTATGGCCGCCTACATGGTACCACGGACCTTGCACTCACGGCCGCCCATTCTTCCGGCAGTGAAATGACAACCGCGCCCCAATCGACGGTCTGCTTGGGGGGCAGCGGGCGTTGCCGCGCGGATCCGTGCCCAGGGTCCGCCTTCAGTCGCCCATCGTGGGAGCCTACTCGCAATCCCCCGCCCCCTGGTCCGCCAGAAACGATGCCACCCAACCGAGCGCCGCATTCCAATTGATGGCCAGCTCATTCGTCGACCAAGACTCGATGTCGTCGATGTAACAAAGCTGTGCCAAGCACCCCGCCAACAACTGCTGCGCCACCGGGTCCTGAATGTCCGAGTTCGGACCGCCGGCGATCGTCCCCACTGGCGGATGCGGTAGCCTGCCATCCAGCTGCGCGGAGTACATGCGGCTGTGTTGGTTTTGGCTGAAAACGTCGCCGTAACCGGTGACGTAGGAAATGTTGAGCGCGTTCCGCCCCAGCACATAGTCCATGCCCTCGAGCACCGCGTCGCGGTACTTCGCGTGGCCGCTGAGGTCGTAAGCCGTGCCCAGGACCATCAGGTTATTGAGGATCTGGGAATTGGAACCCCACCCCCATCGACCCGATACGGGCGCATACGGCTGACCCCACGCCTGAGCTTTCGCTAGAGCAAGCACGGCATTGGCACCCTCTAAAACCGACCGCACCACCCGTTCACGTCCATGCAGCCGCGTCTTTGCGGTCGCGAGGTGCATGCGGCCCAAGGCGGCGACACTGCCCCAGTACATGCCTTCGATGTCGAACACGTCCCCCGTATGGTGAGGTGACGCCAGTACGGCCCTGCGAAACTGCGGCTCGCCAGTCGTGATGTAGAGCTCGGCCGCGGCCCAATACAGCTCGTCGCTGACGTCGCTGTCGTCGTACGGGCCACCGCCATTGGCTCCATCCGCAGCAGGCGCGAAGTGGTTGGGGTTGGCTTGTGCCGCGTCAAAGGCAATGCGAGCTTGGTCCAGCAAGCGCTTGGCGAACGCGCGATCGTACTTGCGAAAAAGCCGAGCCCCCTGCCCTGCCGCAGCCGCCAGGTTGAGAGTGGCCGCGGTGGAGGGCCGGTGCAGCTCGCGATAGTTGGGGTCAGCCGCTGGCGCCAGAGGCAGACCAGTCCAGCCGAAATCGTGCACTTTGTGGTGCACCATGCCGGCCAAGGGCTTGCCGGCGGGGACCTGCATTTTCAGCATCCACTCGAGCTCCCAACGCGCTTCGTCGAGCACGTCCGGGACTTGATTGTTGCTTTCGGGGACGCGCAATGAACCATCACCGAGCGCGCCCCGCTCCGCGCTCGGTGCCTCGCGCGAGCGCTCGTAAGTGGACAGCAGCTGTGCGACCGCGATGCCTCCGTTGACGACGTACTTGCCGTGATCCCCCGCGTCGTACCAACCGCCGTCCACGTCGAGGGTGTAGTCGCAGGTCCACGGCTCACCGTAGATGGGTAGCGATACTTCTGCTGGCTGGCAGGGCACGCCGACGTCGCCCAGGTTCGGGGGTAAACCGGCGTGTCCGGCGTCCCGCGCATAGGCGGCCCCAGCCACGGCGCCTTCGATGGGCGTACCGCTGCGCTGTGTGTAGAAGACGGCCAGTGAATCGGCGCGCAGCGTTCGATAGATCTGATCCGAGATGTCGAAGGGATGGCTGGCCTCGCCGTCCGCAACCAGGGTAAAGCCGGTGCCGTGGCGCTGGGCTTTGCCTTTGTTGTGAAATTGATCGAAGCGGATCTGGTGCACGTTCAGGCCGGACGTGGGGTCGATGCCACGCGGCTGACTCCTGCCACGCATGACCACGTGCCCGCTGTCGTCCAGTAGCTGCCACGCGACCGAATCGCTGGCTTCTGTTACCAAGGTGGCGGCTTTGGGCCCAAAGGGCAAATAGCCCACTTGATTCACTCGAACGCGCGAGCCGGTGTCGGGAGTGTACGAGGTGGCGCTCAGCAACGAGACGTCGTCCACGCAGAACCGCCACGGCTCACTCGATCCACCCACGAAAAAGTAGAATGCGGCGGGTGAGCTAGCGGGAGCCACAAAGTAGTAGGACGCTTCCTGAGCCGCGGGCACCAGCCCTTGCGTTCGGAAGAGGGACGTCGCAAACGGCGGGCCTTCATCCTGCACCAATAAAGAGATGGCCTGCGGGCTCGAGCCTGACGCCTTGAAGGCGAGCCGGTATTGCTCGCCCGCAACCAGCCCGAGCCCAAACTGCGCGGCAATCACCTCGAATGGGCTGGCAGTCCCTGCGGGCACGTCGGCGCATAAGCGGCCTGCATCCGCTTCCAGGACCAAGTTGCCCGTGCTGATCCAGGGGGCCACCCCGAGCTCGAATGATCCGTTGCTGATGAGCTCGATAGGGTCAGCCGCGCCAGCAGCCGTCGTCAAACCCATCATGAGCAATGCCGCCACCGAGCCGCGTAGGCCTCGCCCACGCATCAATAAGCTACGCATATTTCCGCCTTGTATTGTCGCCGGAGAACGCCACGGAAGCCATGCTCCGCCTGCAGAGTCAACGCGAATCACTCCCGGTCGTCCGTCGCGAGATGTGCCGCATCGCGTTCTACAGACGCACGGCTCTCGCGCTTGTCGCGCCTCCCCCTCCTCGCGGCCGACACCCGCTCACGAGAGAGAGAGCTACAGCCGCTTGGCAAATCGGCGTTCCTGAAAATGCAATCGCGCCAAACGGAAACGCTTCGCCAGAGCGGAACGCTCCACCAGACAGGAACGACTTCACCAAACAGGTGCGACTGCATCAGCCGGAAACGCTTCGTCAGCGCGCTTGGTAGGGCTAACATCGTGTATCTCCGCCGTAACCCTTCGCACGCCCGCTCTCAACGCCTGCGTGCCTTGCACGCGCATCGTTAAGACGTAAAGTTAACGGATGAAAATGTCCTTCGGGCGTGCATGTAGTAGCGTGTCGGTGCGGGTTCAGCTCCCGATCGGTCGCCGGTACGCGGCGCGAGGTGGCCTCGCCCTCATCGTGCTCGCCGCATGTTCGGCGCCCAGCCGCGACGGGCTGTTCTCGCCAGTTCTCGTGGCGACCCGCTCCGGAGGCTCGAGCGGCTTGGGTGGCAACGGGGGCGAAACCAGCCCCCCGCCCGCTGGCGGAGCGGGCAACGGCGAGGGTCAGGGCGGGAGCGAGCTCAGCTTCGCGGGCGCGGGCGGCACGGAGGTCGGTTCGGGCGGCTCCGGGGCAACCGCCACGGATGCGGGGCTGTCGGATGCGGGCACGCCACCGGAAGCCGGACCACCCTGCGTCTCAGAAGCCGAAGTTTGCGACGGCCTCGACAATGACTGCGATGGCGACGTTGACCCGGGCAATACCTGCGCGGCGCTGTGCGCCGGTTTCTCGGTGGAAGGGCGCAGCTACATGTTTTGCTCGGACGAAGTGCCACGTGGCCAGGCACTCACCCGCTGCGCGACAGAAGGCATGCGCCTGGTCTGGCTCGAAACCCCCGAGGAGAGTACGGCGGTGCGCGAACAGATCATCGCGAGTGGGTTACCCGCGTCGGCCGGGAACGCCGCGCTGTTGACGCAGATTGGTGGCAGCGACGAGGAGAACAATGGCGAGTGGACCTGGGTGGGCAATGGCGTGGCTACCGACGGGTTCCAGTTTTGGAACGGAGAAGAGGATGGCGAAGCGGTGGACAATGCCTACGTGGATTGGTCCGACGGTGAGCCCTCCAGTCAGGTGAATGAAGATTGCGCGGTCGTGATAGTGCTCGGGGAAACGCCGACTCCGGGTCAATGGGACGATCGGGGCTGTAACGAGCAGCTCCCGTTCCTGTGCGAAGTTCCCTAGCGCCGCTCTAGCTTGACCAGCCACATGCATCTGGCTATTATAGCCAGATGCGGCGCGCTTCCATCTCTGAAGTGAAAAACGGTCTTTCCAGCTACGTCGACCTCGTGCGTGAGGGGGAAACCGTGGTCATTACCGATCGGGGTCGCCCAGTGGCGCAGCTCGTGTCGCCGGCTCACTCGCAGAACGCAGACGTTGACGAGCGCAGGGCCGCGCTCGAGGCTCGAGGCGTATTGCTGCGCGCTACGTCGAGCGCGGGAAAGGGGTTTCTCAAGCGGCTTCCACCGCTCCCCAAGGCTCGAGGAGACGTGCTCGCAGCGTTGCTCGAGGAACGCCGTGAGGGGCGGTGAAGTTCTGGGACAGCTCCGCTATCGTTCCGTTGCTGGTCGCCCAGCGGCATAGCGAAAGAGCTGCGCGGCTATTTCAGAGTGACCCGGAGCTGATCGTGTGGTGGGGCGCGCGCGTGGAATGCGTGTCCGCCATCGCCCGATTGGAGCGCGATGGGGCACTTGGGGCGGCCGCACTGTCCACCAGCTTCGCGCGCCTGCAAGAGTTCGCCAAGATTTGGGACGAGGTGCAGCCGACAGAACGACTGCGATCCATTGCCGAGCGTTTACTGAGGGTGCACCAGCTGCGAGCAGCAGACGCCTTTCAGCTCGCGGCCATGGTGGAGGTAGGTGGTGAAGAGCCGCGTGACCTCGACGTGGTCTGTTTTGACGACCGGCTCACCGCAGCTGCCCTCCGCGAAGGCTTTCGTCTGGCATCTGCCGAGGCGGACTAGAAAGCCCTGAGCTCTACCTCGAGCGCCGGGAGGCGACCCGGCTCTGCGACGAGCGTTCTCGTCGAACACGGCGGCGGAAAGCGAACGCGCTGAGCAAACCTGCCCCGGCTAGGGCGACGAGGTGACTCGAACGGGGTGCACCCATCAGACTGCAGCCTCCCGAAGAGGCTCCGCCGTCGGACCGCGGAAGGTTGTCGAGCGTCAAGCCCGGGCTCTGCACGTTGGCGGTGTTTGCGCCCGTGCCGCCAGCGTTGGCCGTTGCTGAGCCAGTGCCACCGCCCGGCGTCGAGTTACCCGAAGCACCTGCCATCGGCTGAAGGGCTCCCACGCTCATTGTCGTGGCAGCACCTCCCGTGCCCATGCCACCCCCGCCCGTGTCCGTGCCGTTTCCGCCATTGCCCATGCTGTCATCGCCCGGCTCGTCACCGGGGTCCCCGGTGCGCCGCCTTCTCCCAGCGTACCCGGAGCCACGAGCTCTAGATCTACGCAAGCGTAGTAGGATGAGACGTTGGCGGGGTCGACGACTGGGTTGACCATGTCGCCGTTCATCGCCTGAATGAGTTGCAGCGTGCAATTACTGCAAATCATGTTGGGCAGCGGGACGTCGATCTCCCAGATCGTTCCGTTGGCAGCCGCGGGGTCGGCCACCAGAGGCACCAGGATGTTGCCATTGAAGTCCATGAAGTCCGCGCCATCCGGATCGAAGGCCACCCGGAAGCTTCCGACGTGGTCCACGAACTCCTCGAAACGCAGGGTAATCGTGGACCCAGCCTCGAAGCGGCTGACCTGATCGGAGCGATCCGGATCCGAGCCATCTACAGTCACGTTACAGGTCCGGTTACTGCCTCCGGAGCCACAGGGGCACGACTTGATGCCGGTCTCAGTCCCCTGCACGGCATAGCGCGGGGTGGGCTCGAGCAGCTCGATATGCGCCGAGGCGGGCGCGGCAAAAGCCAGCAGGGCAAGAGCGGTCAGAGAATGAGTCAATGGAGATGGGACATCAGAAACCTTGAAGGGAGCGGGGCTCGACCACATGCGAGCCCGCGGCATCTTCGATTCGCGGGACTGTGCCACAGTTTGAGAACTCCTGCAGAGATGTTTCCGGACGCTGACGGAAGCGGCTCGGCCCGCACGAAACCGCGTGAAACACAGGCGATCGTCGGCTGTGCGCAGCGCGCTTGACTCCCACCTTCGAGTGTCGGACACGCGGGAGATGAGCACGATTCATTTCATCGGAGGCGAAAAAGGCGGCGTTGGCAAGAGCGTCGTCTCCCGCCTCTTGGCACAATACTTCATCGACCGCGGTCTGCCCTTCGCGGCCGTCGATGCGGACGAATCCCATGGTGCGTTGATGCGCTACTACAAAGACTATTCACAGGCGGCGGACCTGGGCGCCTTCGACAGCGCGGACCAGATCATGGACCGCGCACTGGGAGCAGACCGGCGCGTGTTGGTCGACCTGCCAGCGCAAAGCACGCGCGCCCTGGAACGCTGGATCGCCGCCAGCGATGTGCTCGGCTTCGCGGAAGAGATGTCCGTTCACCTCGCATTCTGGCACGTCACCGACGGTGGCTTTGATTCGGTCAACCTGCTCAATCAGTTGATTGACCTGGCGCGCGGCAATCTGAACCGCCACTGCATCGTCGTGAAGAACTTCGGGCGCTCCGGCAACTTCAGCCAGTTCGAGGAATCCTCAGAGCGCAAACGCCTGGTCGACAGCGGCGGCCGCGTCATCGAGCTACCCGCTCTCGACGCCACTACCATGTACAAAATCGATCGCCATGGCTCCAGCCTCTGGGCTGCCATTCACAGCGCGGACGATGAGCGCGCGCTATCGCCGATGGAACGGCGCCGCGCCAAGGCCTGGCTCGAGCAGTGTTATGCGCAATTCGAGCAGCTGAAGAACATACTTTGATGGGATCGACGCCACCGTCAAGGCCACGGCCAGCGTGCAACGAACAAACAGCGCTGCTCTGCCGGTTGTTTGGGGAAAGGGCCGTCAGCCGCCAGATATAGCTCTGGCAAAACCCTGGCGTGGGGCGGCGCCGAACGGGGCTTGGCGCCGAGACGCAGCGCCCCGTCGACGGCAAGGGCTGTGGCCCAGAGCGCGTTGGCCAAGCCAGCGACATTGGGGACGTTGGCTTCGAAATCGCTCAGGATGAAACCAGCCGCCACCGCTTGAGGCACGGCCAGAGCGATTTCGGTGACCGAAAACCAGCTGGCGCTCTTCGGATTGGGTCCAGCTCCCAGAGCGGTCAGCGTAAACGCCCAGTTGAGCCCCACCTCCCAGGACACGCCCAGCGCTTGCCAATACCCTCTGGGCCGCGACGCCCAGGCCAGCAGCGGGTACGCGGTCAGTTGCATCGGAAGGGCACCCATGAGGACGAGGCCCGCCCCGTAGCTATCGGAACCCCAGATCGTGAGGGGCACACTCTGTAAGGCACCTACGGCAAGCTGAGTGCCGAGCACGATGTCGTTCCGCTCCTCTAGCGCAGCGCTGGCGACGTCGTAGACCTCGAATCCACCATTGACTGCCAGATACACGTATAGGATCGGCGTCACATCACCGGTGGCCCGGGCTGGCGCGGACCAAGCCACGGCACTAACGAGCAGAGCGCCGGCGAGCGCGCCTTTTGTTAGGCAGCGCTGCTCCCAGAACGCGTGAGGTCGCTCGAGCACGTTTCAGTCAGAGCGCGATGCTGCCCGCCGAGGCGGGCGTCTCGTCGTCACCCACGTTAGCGGTGTTGCCATACCCCAAGTTGCCGTTGGCCCCGCCACCCCAGCATGTGAGCTCGTGGGTGGCTAGGAGCGCACACGTGGAGTTGCCGGCGGCGCTGATCTGGATGACGTCTCCACCGAGCTCGACACGCGACGCAGCCAGGGTGCGCGGAATTTCGAGGCTGCGGCTAGCGTTGCCCAGCTGCCCCACGCTGTTACTGCCCCAGCAGCGCACCGTGCCGTCCAATAGGAGCACGCAAGTATGAACCGCTCCTGCAGCCACCTGAAGCGCCGGCTGCCCCAAGTCGAGCACGGGCAAAGTGTCGGGCGTCTCGTCATCCCCGACGGCGGTATCGCCTTGGCCCAGCTGACTGCTGGAGTTGTTTCCCCAGCAGCGCACCGCTCCGTCCGACAATACGACGCAGGTGTGAGCGTTGCCAAGTGACAGCTGAACCGCACGGCCGCCGATCGAGACGATTCCGGCGGATGCCGGCGTCTGCGTTTCACCGATGATAGAGGGGGCGCCTTTGCCGTAGCCGAGCCGCCCTCCACTCCCGAGGCCCCAACAGTGCACCTCGCCTGCGATCGAGATCGCGCACGTGTGGCGCCCGCCGGTAGCGATCGCTGCGGAAGGTCCTCCCAAGTCTACGCTGCCGACGGAGGCGGGTGTTTCGCCGTCGCCCACGTTACCGGAGGCAAGCAGCCCCAACTTGCCTTGGGCTCCCGAGCCCCAGCAACGCACATCGCCGTTCACCAACAGTGCACAGGTCACGGCGCCGCCGGCGGCGAGCCGAGCACTAGGGCCGCCGAGCTCGACGCTCCGAACCGATGCGGGGGTCTCATCATCGCCCACGTCAGCTTCATTACCCAGGCCCAGCCGGCCGCTCCTGCCATATCCCCAGCAGCGCACCTCGCCGCTGCTGAGCAGCGCACAGGTGTGCTCGTCCCCGAGCACGACTTGCTGAACGGGCCCGCCCACGTCCACCTCACCCGCCGAGGCCGGCAGCTCGTTGTCGCCGATGTCGTTCTCGTGAGCGTAACCCAGCTGGCCATGCTCGTTCTTGCCCCAACAGCGTACCGCGCCGTTCAGCATCACTACACACGTGTGCGCCTCACCCACCGCCACACTGCCGACGCCTACGGGGGTGGGCTCAGGCCCCGCGCAGCCCCAGTCCTCGAAGGCGCACGAGGCAAGCTCACAGCGCGAGAGCGCCTGTTCACATGCTGCTGCGTCGAGGCACTCCGTCACGAGCTCGAACGCGGTCCCGTCCGCTCTACAACGAGCGACCCAACTGCCGTCACAGCGCAGGGCGCCGCTCGCGCAGACGAGTTCGGCAGCCGTGCCCCCGGCATCGGTGTCGGCGGCAGCAGCGTCGTCGCCGTTCACGGGTGGCCCAGCGTCTGGCGGCGGAGGAGCGGGCAGAGACGGAGGATCGGGCGGCACAGGCGGCTCGACAGGGACGTCCGGCGCCGGCGGCTCGGGCATGCGCCGTACGGGGACGAGACCGACCGATGCTGGGGTTTCCGTGTCACCCACCTCCTCGGTGTTGCCGTAACCGAGGTTGCCGTCCTGGCCGCGGCCCCAGCAGGAAAGCTCGCGCGTGGATAGGACCGCGCAGACATGATCAGCATACGTGTCGATTTGTATGGCATCGCCGCCGAGCTCGACCCGGGGCGCCGCGCTGGAGAGCGCACGGAAGCCGCTCACCCCCGTGCCCAGCGCCCCGCGCACGTTGTCCCCCCAACAGCGCACGGCCCCATGGGAAAGGAGGGCGCAGGTGTGCACCAGACCCGCCGCAACCTGGATGGCAGGTGCGCCGAGATCGAGGACGGGGCGTGCGGCGGGCAGCTCGTCGTCACCGACATCATCGCGGTCGTCGTGACCCAGCGCCAGGTTGTCACCTTTACCCCAGCACCGGACCGCGCCGTCCGCCAACACCGCGCAGCTGTGCCCGTCACCCAACGACAAGTGGACTGCGCGGCCCCCCAGCGCAACGCTGCCGGCAGAAGCAGGAGCTTCATAGTCACCGATGTTTTCGGAGCTCCCGTAACCGAGGCGGCCTTGATAGCCACGACCCCAGCAGCGTACCTCTCCGGTTCTCAGGATCGCGCAGTTGTGGCTATGCCCCGCGGCGATGAACGCGGCCGGGCCGCCCAGCTCGACGGGCGGCAGCGAGCCCGGATGTTCGTCGTCGCCGATGTACGCCACGCCGACTTGACCCAGCTCTCCATAGAGGCCGGTACCCCAACAGCGCACGTCCCCACCCCTGAGCAGCGCACACGTAAACGCTTGGCCTGCCGCAAGTTGAATGGCCGGGCCGCCCAGGTCGACTCTGCTCGCCCACGCTGCTGTCTCGTCGTCACCCACGTTCACGCTGCGGCCGGCTTGCTCGGCAAGCCACTCTTGTCGGGCCGTGTCACCGAACCCGAGTCGGCCTGCGCCCGCGTCTCCCCAGCAGCGCACCTCCCCGCTCGAGAGTAACGCGCAAGTGTGAAGGCCACCCGCGACGACCTGGACCACCGGCGCGCCGACGTCCACGTTGCCCACCGACGCGGGCAACTCGTCGTCGCCGATGTTGTTGCCATGGCCGTAGCCGAGCTGGCCGCGGTGATTCAAGCCCCAGCAGCGCACGCCTCCGCCCGTGATCACCGCGCACGTGTAGTGGTTGCCCGTCGCCACCGAAAGCACGCCTTCCGCAGCCGGCAAAAGCTCAGGCAGCGAGCAACCGAGCTCTTCCGCGGGACAGGCATCAAACGCGCAGGCCGACGCTGCTCGAGCGCAGAACGCCGCGTCGCGGCAATCCCGCATCAGCTCGAAGCCGCTCTGCAAGCCGTCGCAGCGAGCGATCAAGCTGCCCTGACAGGTGAGCTCACCGCTGCGGCACACGGGTTCTGCGGCCACGCCGCCCGCGTCGAGCGCAGCATCGGGTGTCAGCTGACTTCGCGGCGGGCGCGCTGCGCCTCCGTTCGGACCTGCACCGGAGGGCCGCGCCGCCATCGCTGAACCGCGTGGGGACGCGTCGGGCCCGAGCCCGCTCGAACCTTCCCTGGACTGCGAACCCGCGTCGTGTTGAGGGCCTGCCTGCGGCACTGCTGGAACAGCCGAAGGGCTAACGTCAAGCAAGAGCTCGGTTTCGTCCGCCCCCGAGCAGGAAACGGCGGAGCAGGAAACAAAGCCGAATGCACCCCAGAGCAGCCAGTTCTTCATCGGTGATGACCCCGCACCCGAACTCTATCCTCGCAGGCCGCCGGGGAAAAGCGCAATGCCCTCAGGGCTTCCCCGCAACGGCTCTCGGCCCGGGACGGCGGCGCTTGGAAACGGTCCGTTGGCTCGAGGGCGAAGCGCTTCGGGCCCACACAAAGATCGACCCAGATCGCCGCCAGCTCGTATTCGATGCGAAGCTTCCCCGATCGGGAGGCAGATGGATCTCATCCGCCATGAGTATGCCTCATCCCGCCTCTCCGCCGCCGGTGGTGCCAGAAGAAGAGCGTAGGATCACAGCCCAGCTGCTCCAAACCTTGGCGCCGTGTTGTGACTATGATGGCATGAAATTGGCGGACCGGTTGAACATCTCACTGCGTCATCTGCACCGGATCTTTGCAGCGATCTTCGCGCAAACGCCTCGAGATTGGCTCAACGAGCAACGACTGGTCCGCGCTAAGCAAATGTTGCTGACGGCGGGCAGCGTCAAGGAAGTCGCGTTTACCTTGCGATTCCGCGCTGCGTCTCAGTTCAGTCGCGACTTCAGGCGCCAGTTTGGCTTGATTCCGTCTTCGCTCCTGGGCCAGCGCGAGGAGCTGGCGGAGTCGCGAAGCAGCGTGGGAACGCGCCAGTGCGAGCCTAGATCGCCCGACAAAAATCGCCCGCGTGTTTGCTCAGCAGCGTAGTAAGCTCGCACCCATGGGCGCGCCGCGGCTAGCTCTGCTGGGATTGGCTGGGTTCATCGTCCCGGCTCTCATTCTTTGCTGCGGCGCAGGGGTCAGCGAGAATCCCTTGCGGACCCATGCGCGCGAAAACGGGGCCGGGGGCACGGCCTCGCCAATGCCGGGGCTGGCGACGGGCGCTCCGTGTAGGGCTCAGAGCGAGTGCAGCTCGGGCGTCTGCCTTCCCGACGTGGGCGGCGCCTCGCGCTGTTGCGAGGTGGATTGCAGGGCGGTCGGTCGGGTCTGCTCGACCGCGGGTGAATGCACGTGCACGAGCCAGCGCCAAGACGTGGGTGGCGCGTGCCTGCTTCAAAACGGCCAAGCGTGCGCCAATCCGAGTGACTGCGCCAGCGGCGTGTGTGCTGACGGCGTGTGTTGTGACGCGGCTTGCAGCGGCCTGTGCGAGCGCTGCGACGCACCTGGGCAGGTTGGAAGCTGTGTGCTGGATGGACAAGACCTAGACTGTACAGAGCAACCTCGTTTCGCGTGTACCGGGCGAAATCGCTGTCGCTTGCCCACGAAGGAGGCCTGCGGCTCAGACGCCGAATGCGACTCCGAGCATTGCGAGCCGTCGCTGACTGGGGCTTCCATTTGCTGCGCCACCGCGTGCAGAGACGTTTGCCAGCGCTGCGGCGCCGATGGCGCGTGTAGCTACCCGGCAATCGACGACCGCTGCCCTCCCCCCCAGCCATGTCCGGCCAAAGAAATCTGCCTCGACCACGAGCCCCCCGGGGCCGACGCGTGTTCCGCCACCGGCGAGTGCGCGGCGTGCAAACCACTGCCCACGCGCGCCGGCATTCCGTGTGGCACTGGGGCGCAATGTGACGGCGCGGGGGCATGTCGGGTCACGGGGCTGGGCAGCGTCGCGGCCGGCATGCAGCACACCTGCGCCATCCGCGCCAACGGCAAGGTTCGTTGTTGGGGCAACAACGCTTCTGGGCAGCTCGGTGCCGCCTTTGAACGCGCTCGCGTCGGAGACGATGAAGATCCAGGCAATGTGACCGATCTAGACATCCCGTTCACCCGGGCGGTCGTGCAGGTCACGGCCGGGCGCGCCCACACCTGCGTACTCTTCGCGGGCGACAGCCCCGACAACGTGGGCGGCAACGTCCGCTGCTGGGGCCGCGTCGTCGACGCCGACATCTTCGGCGAGGTCCCCGGGCTCTTGGGCACCGATGACGTCGCGCTCAATACGCTAGGCTTCGTCGACCCGCTCGACACGGGTGATGTCCGGCTGCCCGAGCCGGCGGTGCAGATCAGCGCGGCGGCGAGCGGCCTCCACACCTGCGCGGTGCTCGTTTCGGGCAAAGTCACGTGTTGGGGCTACAACGCCAACGGCCAATGCGGCATCGGCAGCGAGAACAACGTTGGCGGCGTATCCAACGAGGCATTGCCGGTCGTCACCCTGGACCCGGACGACGCACGTGCTCGTGCGGTGCAAGTGAGCGCTTCCACGGGGCACACCTGCGCGCTATTGGCCGGTGAGGACGGGCGCGTGACCTGCTGGGGGGACGGCGCGTCCGGGCAGCTTGGATACGCAAGCGAGACGGCGCGCGGGCAACCCATGGGCAGTGTGAGCGTGGGGGAGCCGGCGATCCAGGTAGCGACAGGTTTCGGTTACACGTGCGTCTTGTTGAAGGGCGGTAGGGTCCGTTGTTGGGGCAACAACCAATACGGTCAGCTCGGCTATGGCCACGCGAAGTCGATTGGTGTCAACGAGACGCCGGAGGAAGCGGCCTCGCTGCCCGGCCCTGGAAACCGCACGCTGTTGGGCGGCGACGTCCCGGTAGGCAGCGGCGTCGTGCAAATCACCTCGATCGTAAACGCAGCCGCCATGTGCGCTCTCTTCGATGGCGGCGCCGTCCGTTGCTGGGGAGAAAATGATCGAGGCCAACTCGGCTACGGGCACAAGGTGACGCTGGGTACAGAGTTCACGCCCGACCACGAGCTCAGGTTTCGTCCGGAGGGTAACCGCTCGAGTGCGGGCGGCGATGTCCCCGGTGTCTCGGCTGTTGCTCTGGCCGACGGCGGCCGCTGCGCCTTGACCGCTTTCCCCGGGGGTGCGCTCCGCTGTTGGGGCAAAAATGAAAATGGCGAGCTAGGTCTGTCGTCACACTTCCCCGCCGCCAGCGAAGCGCTCACGCCCGCGGAAATGCCGGCGGTGGATTGGGAGTAGCCGCTGCCAGGTTTGAATCCGGGCGCGTGGGCAGCCCCCGCCGCAAGCGTTCTACGCCGCCGAAAGGCGGCCTGGTCGATCTTTTTTTTCTTTTTCACACACCACGCGGGCCGGCGCGAGCGCGTCGTGCTTTACGCGGACACGCTCTCGATTCAGCCGGGCTCTGTCCGGCGAGACGCGCGGCCCAAAAATGCTAGAACGATCTCTCCGGCATGCCCTTGTTTCGCGATTCCCCCGAGCTGCTTTCGGCCTTTCGAGAGGGCAAGCCTGCCGCTCTCGAGCGCGTCTACCGTTTCTATGTGCGTCCAATGGACATCTATTTTCGTGCCATGGCCCGCTTTGCTCGCACGCCCGAGCTCTCGCAGCCGAGCGCCATTGCGGACCTCCTGCAAGAGATCTTCATGCGTGCCTTCTCGCCCAATGCGCGCCAGGCGTATGACGGGCTCAGGGATTTTTCCCCTTACCTGAACACGATCGCGCGTAATTGCTTCATCGATGCACTACGCAAGCGTAAGAAGGAAATATTGATTGGCCCTGGAGATCTGCCGCTCAGCGCGGAAGACGCCCCCCCCAAGGACGAAATCTACGATCCGAAGGTGCTGGCCGTGCTCGATGCCTATCTGAAAGAGTTGCCGGCCGAGCTCGCGGGCGTTTACCAGCACCGCTTCGTGCTCGGGTTGTCACAAGACCAAGCGTGTAAGACGCTCAGTGTGTCTCGTCGCACATTGCGGACGGCGGAAGAGCATTTGAGGCGAGGTCTGCGCAAGGCGCTGCTGCTGGCCGGGGTGCTGCATGGCAGCCCAGCCCTGGCGCCAAATCCACTGCAGGAGAGCCGCCCATGAAGGATTGGCGTGTATGCTAAAAGACGACGATATCGAGCTGGATCAGCTGCTCGCTCGCGGCCGCTTGAGCGGTAGTGAATACGATCAAATAGAACGGAGCGTGCTCGAGCGCACCGCTCCACGCCGTGCACGCTGGTTGTGGCCCACTCTGGTGCCCGCGGCGGCGCTCGCGTCGGCATTTGCCGCATGGTTTCTGGTGGTGGGTGGTAATGCCGCGCCCGATTCGTTCACACCAAGGAGCGGAGGGACACCGCTTTCGTCGCCCATCGGTCTGCTCGAGCTCGGTTGCGTCGGTGGCGCGCCGGGGGTGTGCCGGCTCGGGGACACCTTGCTGTTTTCGCTCAATGGCAACACCGTCTCCGGTTTCATGGGCGCCTACGCGGAGCGCGTTGGGGCGCCTGCGGCACCTGGTTTTGGGGCGCCTGCGGCACCGCGCATTTGGTATTTTCCGACTGCCGATGGCACGGCACCCCGGCTCGACGCTCAGAGCGGGACCGTCGTGGCTCCCCAGGGCGTACGCCTCGGGCCTCCTCATGCTCCGGGTCAGTATCAGGTGACGGTGTGGATTTCGGAGGCGCCGCCCGAGCGGGCTCATGCGGAGTCGATGTTGCTCGCACGGCAAAGCTCGCGGCTGGAGATCCTCCCCTGACGGCAGCGGCGTGACGACCATGGCATGGGCAAACCGGTTCGCGAAGAGCAGCGCGGCGCTCGCCTGCGCGGTCTTGACGACGCTCGCGTGGCTGCGCTCGGCGTCCGCAGCGGCCGCGGTGCACGCCCTGGTCATCGGGAACAACCGGCCTTTCTCCGCGGGCGGCCCGGCGCCAGCCTCGAGCCTGTCGCTCTTGCGCTACGCGGATGATGACGCGGCGGCCTTCTATGAGCTGATTGTGCCCCTGGCGCCAAGCGCAGAGCTGTTGACGGTCATGGACGCGGAGACGCAGTCTCTGTATCCGGGCCTGTCCTCGTTAGCCCGCGCGCCCACGGTCGGCGCGGTCAAAGCTGCGGTGGGTCGCATCGCCGCTCGGGCCGCGGCGCAACGCGCAGCGGGCCAGCGCAGCGTCGTTTTCGTATTCTTTAGCGGCCATGGTGCGGTGGACTACGACGGCAGGCCGGCGCTTGCATTGTTCGATGCTGGCCTGACCCAGGAGCTCTTGTATCGAGACGTTCTCGAGCAGCTACCCGCGGACGAGCTGCATCTGTTCATCGACGCCTGCCACGCGGAAGCGGTAGTGCGTCCGCGCGCCCCGGACGGCCAAGTCGTGGAAGTGACACCCGACCAGGCTCAGGCGTTTTTGGTGCAACGCACGCTGGCCCGCTTTCCTCACGTCGGAGCCATCGTCGCGGCGACGACCAACGCGAAAGCTCACGAATGGGATGAGCTTCGCCACGGCATCTTCACTCACGAGCTGCTTTCGGCTCTGAGAGGTGCCGCCGACATCAACCGAGATCGGCGCCTCGAATACAGCGAGGTGTACGCGTTCATGGCCGCAGCCAATCGTGAGGTGGGCGACGCGCGGGCTCGGCTGTCGGTCGTCGCAAAGCCGCCTGACATCAACCGGCGCGCCGCGCTGCTCGAGCTCGGCGATTTTCCCCGGGCTCGGCTGGCGTGGCTCTCGGAAATTCCCGGGCAACACGGGATCATCGAAGTGGGAGACGGCCGCGGGCGGCGGCTGGTCACGCTGCACGGTGATCGGGAGTTCGTGGCGGATCTGCTCATTCCCACCGATACGTCCCTGTACGTGCGAGCCGGCCAACAAGAGGCTCGTTTCAGCGCCCAGCCAGGCGAAATCGTGGCTTTTCAGAGCCTCCAATTTGCACCCACGGCCTCGCGAGAGCGAAGCGCCCTAGACGATTCCATTCGCCGCGGGCTCTTCGCCGCCGAATATGGACGGCGTTATTACGACGGTATCGTCGATCAGCTGCCAGACCTGATCTCCGTCGATTTCGCGGAGCAGGACGCGGCCCGTGCTCAATTTTGGAACGTAACCCGCACCGCGGCGGGCAACTACAAGCTCGTGCTGGGGGGAGGTCTATCGACTGGCGTGGCCGACGTCGTGCCCCTCATCCATGGGCTGAAGGTAGGGTTGCGGCCGGCCAAGGTACAGGGCTTGGCAGTGTCGCTCGAGGTGCTAGGAGCGTCCGATGGGCCCCTCACCGAGTGGCATGTCAACGCCAATGCCGGTTGGTTATGGTCGCTGGCACATGGCCCGGTGCGCGGTTGGGGTGGAGCAGTGGTCGCGGGTAGCCTCTTGACGCAGGTGCCGCGCTCAGACGCAAGCCTGCCGAACGAGGCACCTTTGAGCGTGCGCCGCTCGCCGGCGTTAGGCGCTGGCCCTGTCTTGGGGCTCACCACGGACGTCACCCCACGCTTCGGGATGTGGTCGGAGCTCGAGCTGTTGGGGCTGTTGCATCGTCGCGACGGCCGCTCCGTCGTCTCGGCCGTACCCTCCGCGTGGTGGGGCGGCTCCCTGCGTTTTTGACCTCGGGGCAGCGCACGTCTCAGAGCGTGGCGAGAAAGGCGAGCAGCCGTCGCCGCTCCGCTTCGGACAAAGCACCGAAGGCGTCGCGCGCGGCGGCTCCCTGCCCGTCATGTTGCTCGATGGCCAGGCTGAAGGATCTGGCGCGCCCGTCGTGCAACAAGCGCGAGCCACCGAGGAGGTGCCCGCCCCAGAGCGGCGCGGTCCGCATCTCGCGCGGCGCAGCATCCCCTTCCCCACCGATGTTGTCGCCGAGCGCCCCCATGTCATGCAACAGAAAGTCCGAAAACGGCGCATACGCCTGCTCCGATAGGCTCGCGATCGGGCTCGGACCAGAGCGGATGCTGCGCACATGGCAGCCATCACACCCAATTCGACTGAACAGCGCGTCTCCGGCGCGCGCCTCGGGGCCGGCTGGCAGCGGCGGAATGGGCGCGAGCCGTTGCATGAAGTCGGTCAGGCGCCGGACCTCCTCCCCGTCATCCTCCAGGTCCTGCAGCAGATCACAATCGGCGATCAGCGCAGCATTGCCGAGCGGAACTTGCTCGGTCTTGAACTCCGGGTTCGTGATCCCCAGCTCGAGCGAGAGCGCCATGCCGGCGAACTGGTGTAACGAGGGTGCTTGTGCCTTCCAGCCGAACTTTCCGACCGAGCGCCCTCCCGTCAATCGGTTTTGGACCCAAGCCGCGCGGCCGCGTATCCCGAGCGGCTGCTCTTTAGCCAGAGCGATGAACGTCGCGTCGGGCGTTGCGTCGACGAGCCCCAACCCGAACAGAGCGGTCGTACGCCGACGCACGACTACGTTGGCTTGGTGCGGCACCGGCTCACCGTCGCGAGGCAACTTGCAATTCGGTAGCGAACGACGCGACGGGCCATCGAGCATCACCGTGGCCGACGCAAATAGCGGCCCTCCCTGTGACAGCAGGGGATCAAAGACGCCATCACCGAGACGGCCCGCCAAAACTGCGGACTGGATCCCCTCACCCCCTACACCCTTTCGATTGTGACAACGGTTACACCCGACATCGTTGAACACTGGACCCAGCCCATCCTCGAGGGTACGCACCCGTTCGAAAGCCGCCCGCCCGCGCTCATACCGCTCGAGCTCTGCTGCCGACAAACCGGCGAGAGGTTGACCCGGCCGAATGGGCCCTGGCCCGCGTGCCAGCTCGGGTGCTCGAGGCTCCGCCGGTAGCGGGGCTGGTTGCGCGCTAACGTTGGCAACGCCCAACCACCCGCTCGACGCCATGCCCGCGAAGAGCAACCCAGCGCCCACCCGCCGACCCCAACGGGGCCACGCCGCGGCGCCGGCAAGAGCTCTTCGCACCATTGCGCCAGTATCTCACCGCTCGTCCGCCCTCGCACTGATTTCAGGTTTCTTCGTGTCTTTGACTCCGGCCCTTCGCCGCAACCACGGCCTGTCTCACCACCCCACGAGCAAGAGCACCTGCAGCATCGGCCGGCCCGAGGCATTCTTCACGGTTCGCACGGCCAATCCAAAAGGGGCCTTCGCTGACTCGAGCAGCGGCGCAGGCAATTGAACGCCTTGTGAATCGGGCAACAGCTGTCCGCCCACGCTCACCCCGCTCAGCCCCGCCTCCTCGCTGATTTCTGCGCTCACTTGCTTGCCCACGGCGCGCAGGCTGCTCGGACTGGTCTCGGCATCTAGCGCTTCGATGTGACGCGCGGCGAGCTTATCGAGCAGAGGGTGGAGCTCCGCCTTTCGCAGGCCCCGGCTGGCTCTGGCGGCCTGGATCTTTTGCACGAAGGCCTTACGAGCCGCCGCCGGCGATTCCGTTCGACCCGGATGAGAGAACACTTGGGTGATGGTCAGGCTTTCACCCGCCGGCGCCGCCTCCGCCACAATGCCGATACCCACGTGGGTGATATCGGTCGCGACGATGTTGGCGAAATGCCCCGGGCTCTTCAACAATCCATCTTGGCTGGTTTGAACGTCGGGCGCGATTGAGAGGTTCTCCCGAGCCGCCAGAAATAGGTAGCCCGCAGCGTTGAGCCTATCTTCCAATGAGCCGCTCGTGGGCGAGTCGTGGGCGAAGAACCCGTGGCGCTGCATGTCGGCGGAGTGAAAACGCCCCACGTCCGCCAGGCGGGCATCGTAGCTGAGCGGCGAGAGGCCGCGCTCTTTGCGATCTCGATTCAGACGCTGGAACATCTCTCGTTCCTGTCGCTCGACGCCCGGGCCCGCCGCCACGCGCCCCAGCCCGCTGCCGAACGCCGCGGGCGGCGGCTTGGCCGCGCAACCCAAGGCGGCGCTGAGCATGAAAAGACCCAGGAGCTGGATGAGCCGCCGCAGAGGCGGGGCGTCGACGGAGGATAGAATGGATTTCACGTCGGGCAAGCCTGACGCATTTCACAGCTGTAGAGGGAAAATTCACAGGTGAGCCAATGTGCAGATGCCGCTCCGCAACACCTCTGGCGAACAGCGCTCGATTGCCGGGGCCTGCCCGCTCGAACCGGCCACTGGCACACTGCTTGCTCCGCAGCGCTCCATGACACTCCCCATTCCTGCAATCCGTTGGCTGCTGCCCCTCGTGTTGGCAACCAGCCTCGCCTGCGATGACGACTGCGACCAGTTGTGTCTACATGACTATGATGACTGCACCTCCGACGGTGAATCCGACGCCTGCGAAGCCGCGCTCGACCAGTGTCGCGCCATTTGTGGGTCACAACCCGTCGAATTCGGTGACGATGGCTGACGCCTATCCCTTCCGGCTGGGTCACATCGATCTCGATCAACCTCGTCGAAATAGTGGCGGGCTAGCTGGGTAAGCCAGCCGCCTGGCGCTCCGTGTACCAACTCGGATGCACTGAAAGGGAACATGCGCTAGATCCGCACTGGCGCGCGATCCATAGTAATTGATCGACAACGCTTTCTGCTGTCGACAGCAAACGCGCTCCGCATGCTGCGCTGCCCTTCGCGGCGCGTTGCCGGGCGCGGATTCGGCTGTTGCGTGGTGCAGTTCGGTGAGCCGCCAATATGATTCGGTACTGCTCTAATTTAGCGCGTCACAGCGGCAGCCTGGTTGGCGCGATCCGGACGGCGCCGCTGCCACACTCGGCAGCTAGAACAGCAGGTGGTTGGTGTGGGTTGGGGTGCTTGCTCGTGCTCGGCTGTTCGCCGCTCGAGCCTTTGTCTTCGTACTCGCAAAAAGCGCCATCAGGTGCGATCGCGGCTGACGCAGGCGTCGAACCTGGGATGGCTGTCGATACCGGCGATGCGGCAGAGCCGCTGGGTTCGTCGACGCGTGACGCGGGTCTCTCTTCCGGTTCGCCGTCGAGCCCTGAAGTCGAGGCGGGCGGCGGCTCCGCTGCGGAGGACACCCTACCGCCGCAGATCACGGCCACCTCCCCGGCTGACGGCGCCGAGGGAGTGCTACGGGACACGGAGCTCAGCATCGTCTTCGACGAAGCCATGAATCGCGAATCGGTCGAAGCGGCCTACGCTTCGGATGACCTGCCGCGCCAGAGCGTCGAGTTTAGCTGGAGCAGCGATGGGCGGGAGCTGCATGTCACGCCTTTGGCTCCCCTGGCCTATGCGGAAGGCGCGGACTTGGGGTTAGCTGCTCGCGTTTACTCCTTCTCATTCGTGGAGGGTGCCACCGATGCCGCTGGCAATGCGCTGCCACCCGCGACGTTCGCGTTTAGGACGCTGAGACAGATTACCCAGCGCGTGGGCGCAACACAGGACCGCGATCTGACCGGCAACTTTCGCGCTGATGGTGTCTACGGCAGCAACGGCTGCGAACGCGAGCAGGCTCGTATGTGCGTGGGCGACAGCGGGGTCGCCCCGAACATCGAGTCCAGAGGTTCAACCTAGTGCTGCCCAGTGAGGCCACGGAAGTTGTCGCGGCTCGTATGGAGCTCACCGTCGAAAGTGTGCTGGGTGCGCCTTTCGCTGGGCTAGGCGCGTTGCGAATCGAGCCGCTGAGCTTCTCGGCGATTGGTGACGCCGCGTTTACAGCGCCCGCCGCCGATGACACGTTGACGGCAGCCACAAGCGCGAGCTCCGGCCAAGGTCTTGTCGTTGACGTGATCGATTTGTTTCAGTCGAGCTCGGCACCTGCACCGAGGCAATTTCGACTTCGCTTTGCTTCGAGCACCGACTCGGATGGAAGCGTCGACATGCTGCTCTTCGGCTCGCAGAGCCCCGTGCTCGAAGTCACCTATCTCACGCCTTGAGCCCGACCCACGAGGCGCCCCAGCGCACTCGGCGTGTCTGGTGCGGCCGGTTTTTTTACAGCAGGCGCGGGCTGCTTCGCGTCCGAGGCTTTATGCAACGACGTACGATTTCCGAAGCCGAAAGCCGCGCGGTCTTTGATGCATCGACGCAGCCTTTTGTCCCGGCTTGGCACGCAATCGCCTGACATCGAGATTAACGAAGCCTCGCGTTTCGTCAGCGTTTCGCTGCGCTGACGCGCTGGAAAGCGCGGCGGCGATGCTGCTTCGCAAATTCTTGCTGCGGGTTTGCTCGAGCGTAAACGTTAAGAGCTTAACGTCACGTTGTACCGCAGCGCACATTTGGAACCACACTCACGGTGGTGATAGGGCGAGCCTCATGTGCAAGCGCTGGTGTTTTCATCATTGCGAGGGACTTGACTCACGCCCGCGCAAGCTTCATGAATATGGAGACGGCACGGTGCACCAGGGGGCTACCCCGCGCCGCCGGTTTGCAAGACCGCCATTCACAAGGAAGGGGCACGCCAAACTTTGGAGTTCGACAGCGCCTGGGGGGCGTCACGGGAACCTCGATAATAGGACCTCGCGCCTGAAAAATGGCTCGCTTGCGACGTACGGTGCTGTACTTCTCCAATCCGGCTCACCTCGCTCCAGAAAGGGAACGATCAAGCAATTGACCTCTAACAAACCAGAAGCAACATCCTGAGCGCACAACGCTTGGGCCATCGCCCCGTAGGGGCAACATCCCGCCACTCAACGGCTCGATCAAACTAGCGCGGCTCCGTGGTTCCACCCGGGGCCGTGCTGCTTTTTGTCTACTTCTTTTGTAGAGCCTTAGCGCTGAGACCAAAGCCGTACGGGAACAACGGGTCGTAGGCTGCGTCGCCGACATTGATCGGCACCTGGTCGATGCTGCGCGGCCAGCTGTGGGGCAACTTCCCACTGAAGTCGTGGTCACCAAACAACACGTCGGTGATGCCCTGCGCCTCGCTGCCGGGTAACCAAGCCGCCACCAGCGCATCAGCCGAAGTGAGTAAGTCGCCCAGCAACACGGGGCGCCCGGTCATGAGCACCACCACCACGGGCACTCCGGCGGCTTTGAGCTTGGAGACGACTTCATGCTGTTTCGCGTCGAGCGTGAGCCTGGGATCGTCGCCGCGACCCTCCGCGTAGGGCCGCTCGCCAATCGCCACGACCGCGACGTCCGCCCCCTCGGCGCCGCTTCCATCTTGGGAGTACGTGACACGAGTGGCGCTGCCCACGGCGGCCTCAAAGGCTTGGCGCAACGTGGTGCCTTGCGTAATTGGACCGCTTCCGCCCTGCCAGCTGATGGTCCAGCCGCCACACTGGTTGCCGATGTCGTCAGCGTGGCTGCCCGCGAGATGGATGCGGCTCAAGCCTTTTTTTAGTGGTAACAGCGCGCCGTCGTTCTCGAGCAGCACGAGCGATTTGCGCACGGCCTCACGGGCGAGTAGGCGACGGTCAGGGGACCCGACCCGATCGACTCCGACCGGAAGCTCGAGCTGGCCCGCTGCATCGCGACGGTGCGCGTTGGGCTCTAACCGGCCCAGGGCGCACTTGACGCTCAAGATGCGAGCCACCGCATCGTCGATGCGCTCGACCGGGATGCGCGCAGGGACCAGCTTCTGCATGCTGCTGATGAAACCCGTATAGGCGGCTGGCTCCATCACCATATCGATGCCGGCGTTGATGGCACTCGTGAGCTGGGCCGCATAGTCGCCCGGCAGTTGCTCGATGGCTTGCCAGTCGGAGACCAAAAACCCTCCAAACCCGAGCTTGGCCTTCAAGGTGTCGTTCAAGAGCGGCCCGTGGCAATGCATCTTGACAGAATCGATGCTGCTAAAGGACACCATGATGGACCCGACGCCCGCCTCGATGGCCCTGGCATAGGCAGGCAGCACCTCTTCCTCGAGCGTTTCGCGCGTGACCAGGCTGTTACCCTGATCGTCGCCGCCCAGGGTGTGGCCGTCCGCCAAGAAATGTTTCGCGCAAGCGAGCACGCCGTCGGGCAGCGCGCCCAGGCGCGGGCCTTGCAAGCCGACAATCAGCGCGGGGCCGAGCAGCTCAGCCAGCTCCGCCGTCTCCCCGAACGCTTCGTAGGTGCGGCCCCAACGTTCGTCCTTGGCAGCCGCCAGGACGGGGGAAAAGGTCCAATCGATCCCGGTCGCCGTTATCTCGAGCGCCGTGGCGCGACCGATACGTTTCACGAGCTCCGGGTCGCGGCTGGCGCCGAGCCCAATGTTGTGCGGAAAGATGACCGCGCCCTTGACGTTGTTGTGACCGTGCACCGCATCGATGCCGTACAAGATTGGAATGCCGAGGCGAGTCTGCAACGAATGGCTTCGATACTGATTGACCATTCGCGCCCAACCGGCAGGCGTATTCTCGGCCGGGGCAGAGCCTCCTCCCGACAGGATCGAGCCGAGGCTAAAACGGGTGATGTCCGCGCCGTCACGCACCTTACCGCGGTCGGGCTGTAACATTTGCCCAAGCTTCTCCTCGAGCGACATCTGGGCGACGAGCGCCCGCGCCCGGCCGACACACGCTTCGCTCGGAAAGCCACCCGGGGTGCGGCTGGGGCCAAGCGCCGCCATTGGAGCCTCAGGCAAGAGGCAGCGCAACGGAGTGACCTGATTGGCCGGCGAGGCAGGCGTCGCTGCTACTGGGGTGCTGGGTTGCGGGGGCTTCCGCAGGGTGCACGCCCCTGAGCAGAGCAGCATCGACACGGCAGCCAGGGCACGCGCGCGGTGATTCGCCATGCGGCGGGGTAACTGCTTGGCGAATACGCGTCAAGTGCGGGTGACCGACTCGCCCCATGGCGGGGCTATCTGCTACGACTTCCTCACTGCACCTCGCCCGCGCGGCCCAGACCGAACAGGTGCCCTGCGCCTGGCCGACTGCGGAACGGATGTTGCTAATGCTGTTGCCGAGGGGATTGCTCAACGCCAACGTCGAGGCACTGGCAGACCCGTCGAGAAAGGTCCATATGGTCATGCGCATCACGTCCCCAGCGTTCGGTAACGAACAGCCCATTCCGCCTCGCTTCACCTGCGACGGCGAGGATGTGTCGCCGGCCTTGAGCTGGACCGGTGTCCCCGCCGAAGCGCAAAGCCTAGCGCTCGTCATGGAGGATCCCGATGCACCGGATGCCAAGGCCGGAAGACGTACTTTCGCACACTGGACTGTATACAATCTCCCGCCCGACAGCTCCGGCTTGCCAGAGGACGTGACTCACGAGCAACTACCGAGCGGCACCTTACTCGGTAGAAGCGACTTCGAGCGAACCCGCTGGGAAGGGCCGTGCCCGCCCTTGGGCGAGCACCGCTACTTCTTCAAGTTATACGCGCTCGACTGCCGCCTTCCCATTGCCCCTGAGCTCACGCGGCGGGCGCTGCTCACTGCCATGGACGGGCACGTGCTCGAGCAGGCGGAATTGATGGGCACCTATCAGAAGCAGAATAACTCCGTCCGAACAGGGTGAGCGAGCCCGCAGCGGCTTCCCCGCCGAACCCTACGGTCCACCGGCGGCTTCTCCGATACGGCCGCCTAACACCGGATGCCGCGCGGGCACCCCTGTGCATTGACTCTCACACGGCACCGGAACGCCCGCGACGCTCAGCTCCAGCTGACCCGAGGGCCCCGCTTCACCCGCCGCAACGTCCAGCCAGAGGTCGAGCCTCAGTGTCCCCTCGCCGCCTGTTTGCCAACCCGGAGCAGTGAGCCCCAGCCTTTGCTCGAGCGCAGCCGGCGTTGCGTAGGCCGCCTGATGATTTAGGCCAATCCGTCCCCACCCTCCCGCATGGAACGCTTCGGCTCGCAGCACTGTGTCTAGCACGCCGTTCCAGCGGCCGTCGCCAGTCGCCAGCGACATGCGGACGGGAAAACCGACGCCCGAACGGTCTTCCGGCGCATCGAAGTAGTTGCCAAATTCGCAGAAGCTGGAACATGCGCTGGCAATGCAGGCGCTTGGGCTGAGCGGTTCCAAGCCGAGCGCCAGGCTCGTCATCGATCCATCGTCCCACGTCAGCGGCAACTCGACGTCAAACCGGCTGAGCGCGTCGATCGGTTTGACTTCGAACATCGAGCTCTCCAACGGGACCTGTAGTTGCGTCGGCTCACAGGCGTTCTGCGGGGGCCAAGTAGCCACGACCCAGGAGCGCTCGGAGACCGAAGGCCCCGCTCGAGGCGCGTCACCCTGCGGCTGTGGCCGGTCTCCCTCCAGCCAGCCCGGCGGATACTCGATGTGCTCAGCGACGGCCCATAACGTTCCGGTCCGCGCCGCCTCCGACCCGTAGGCATACACCTGATAGCCGCGCAGCGTTTCGCCGGGCAGAAGCCCCGGCAACGGCGCTTCGCCTCCCGGCTCGAGCTCCAGCGCTTGCAACTCGACCACATACTTCGAGTGCGCAGTCACGGTGGCGGTGAGGGGAAGCTCGAGCGTGTCGGCTGCAGCCGAGAGGCTGAGCGTCCCATCGACGTCGATCTCCAGACGCGCCGAACAGTACGCCTGCGCGTTGATCTCGGGATTGGCCACGTGCTCGATCCAACGCACGCTACCGTCGCGCGCCTGCAGCTGGAAGCCGACCTGCACCGGCCTCGGCGCGGCAGACGGCGAAGGGGTGCCCTGGCCTGCCGCGTCAGTGACATACTCGGTGTACCACGCGCCGTCCGCGGGCCCCGCTGCGAAGAGCGCCAGCACTTCAGCGCCGCTGAGCCCGAGCCCCGTGGGCTCATCCAGCGCGAGGACCCGAATACCGCTCTCGATGCACGCGCTCGGGCCGCTGCCATCCCCCTGCCCCGTTTGCCCTCCCAGCGCGCAACCTACGAGCGTACAGCCGAGCAGCTCGGACCAAAACCAGCGTTCGGGAAGGGACATCTCTCGACTATGCGAGCCTCAGGCTGCGGTGTCGAGGCTCAATTGCACATTATATCGGCATCCTAGACCGATCATGTGCATAATTGACGATCTCAAGCGCTGGGCGGCCTGCCCGACCCGGCTCGAGAAAACCCCAATGAACTACACACACGTGGCGATCGAAATCCTGCGAGCTCTGCGCGGCAAGCGCTCGCGTGTGAAGCTCAGTCAAACGCTGGGCTACAAGAGCAACGTCGTATTCGATTGGGAAACGGGCAGGCGGGAAGCAAAAGCGAGCGCCTTCTTTGGTGTGGCACAGGCCGTGGGCATCGACGTCGGTCGCGCGATCGACGCGTTTCATCCCACGAGCGGTAGCTGGCACGTACGGTTGAGCCCGGCGAGCAGCAAGGGAGTCCAGGCGCTATTGAACGACCTTCGAGGCAAACAAGCCATCGGCGAGCTCAGCCAAGCGTTGGGGGTCAGCCGTTTCATCGTGAGTCGCTGGTTGACGGGGCACACCGAGCCCAAATTGGCCGATCTGCTTCGCTTCATCGACAAGAGCTCGCTGCGCCTCCTGGATTTCGTGGCTTGTCTATTACCTCCGGAGCGCGTGCCCACGCTGGCTCGCCCGTGGCGCGAGCTCAGCTTGGCGCGCAACTTGGCCTACGACGCACCGTGGTCACACGCCATCCTGCGCGTGCTCGAATCTGCCGGTTATCTCGCGCTCCCGCGCCATGTGCCGGGCTTCATCGCAAGGCGGCTCGCCATTTCCGAAGCGGAAGAGCGCCGCTGCATGGATTTGTTGAGCCGCGCCGCGCAGATCAGCTGGCACGGCCAGCACTGGCGCATCGACGAAAGCCGCACGGTGGACACACGCCACGATCCGCGGCGCTCGCGCCAGCTCCGCGCCTTCTGGTCGCGAGTTGCCACCGAACGCATCGAAAGCGGCACGGAAGGTGAGCTCTCCTTCAACTTGTGCGGGGTCTCCAACGCCGACCTAGAGCGGCTGCGCCAGCTGCAGCGCAGCTATTTTCTGGAGCTGCGAAGCATCGTGGCGCGTTCTGCACCGGTGGAACAAGTGATCCTGGTCAATCTGCAACTATTGCCGCTGTCCACCGCCTAGCGCGCCCAATGCCCGAGCGTTTGAGCGCCCATCCCAATGCACCAATTCGACCGCTGGGCCGATCGCCTGATGGGCCTGTTGCAGCAGCTCTTGGCCCGTATAGTCTCTTTTGCACATGCTAAGCGACTTCCAAGCGCACCTCGCTGCCATCGTCGAGTCGTCGGACGATGCGATCGTGAGCAAGACCATCGAAGGAGTCGTCACTTCCTGGAACGCTGCGGCAACCCGGCTCTTTGGCTACAGCTCATTGGAGGCCATTGGCCAGCCCATTACCCTCATCATCCCGCCCGAGCTCCACCCTGAGGAGCGAGACTTGCTCGCCAGGATACGTCGCGGCGAGCGGGTCGAGCATTACGAAACGGTGCGGGTCAGCAAGAGCGGCCGGCGCATCAACGTCTCATTGAGCATCTCACCCGTGCGCGACAGCACGGGCAAGATCGTCGCGGCCGCGAAGATCGCGCGCGACATCACTGAAAGCAAATCAGGCGAACAGGCTTTGAGGGACGAAGCCCACGCCCTTTCGACGCTGAACCAGGTGGCCAAAACCGTCGCGGGTGAGCTCGACCTGCAACGCTTGGTGCAAAACGTCACGGATGCCGCCACCGGGCTTTCGGCAGCGGCGTTCGGCGCCTTCTTTTACAACATGCGCAACGATGACGGCGAGTCGTATACCCTGTATGCGCTTTCCGGAGCCCCACGTGCGGCCTTTGCCAACTTCCCGCTCCCGCGCAACACCGCCGTGTTTGGGCCCACTTTTCGGGGGGAAGGCGTGGTGCGCAGTGATGACGTGACGCTCGACCCCCGCTATGGCCAGAGCAAACCCTACTTCGGCATGCCGCCGGGGCACCTCCCGGTGCGCAGCTACCTCGCTGTGCCCGTCATGTCGCGCAGCGGGGAGGTGCTGGGCGGTCTATTCTTCGGCCACCCCGAGCCGGGCGTTTTCAGTGAGCGTTCCGAACGGCTCATGCTCGGCATCGCTGCACAGGCGGGGATTGGCATCGACAACGCACGGCTGTACCAATCCGCGAAAAATGAAATCGCCGAACGCAAGCGCGTGGAAGAAGCGCTGCGCCGTAGCGAGCGCTTGTACCGCGCGGTGGGCGAATCCATCGATTACGGCATCTGGGTCTGCGACGCCGAAGGCCGCAACATTTACGCCAGTGAGTCGTTTCTGAAATTGGTGGGCAGGACTCAGGAGCAGTGCTCGGAGCTCGGTTGGACAGGCGTGCTGCATCCGGACGACGCCGAGGCCACGCGTGAAGCCTGGCAAAATTGCGTGCGAACGGGTGCAAGCTGGGACATCGAGCATCGCTTCCTCGGGGGGGATGGTCAATATCATCCAGTGCTCGCGCGCGGCGTTCCCGTCCGCGATGAGCAGGGCAACATCATACGCTGGGTTGGCATCAACCTCGATGTCAAGCGCTTGAAGGAAGCCGAAGAGGCGCTGCGTGGAGCGGACCGCCGCAAAGACGAGTTTCTCGCCATCCTCGCGCACGAGCTACGTAACCCACTGGCACCCATCCGCTATGCGCTTGCCATCGCGAAGCAGCCCGGCAGCACACGGGCGCAGCAACAACACGCGGAAGAGGTGGTCGAACGCCAGGTGGAACACATGAGCCGGCTGCTCGAAGACTTGCTCGACGTGTCGCGCTTCACCCACGGCACCCTCGAGCTCCGGAAGTCGCGCCTCGAAATCGCCTCCGCCGTGACTACTGCCATGGAATCTGCGCGCCCCTTTCTGGAGGCCAAGCGCCACGAGGTCAGCCTCGACTTGCCCGCCGAGCCGCTGCACGTGGACGCGGATCCGATCAGAATTGTCCAGATCCTTGCCAACCTCTTGATCAACGCCGCCAAGTACACCGACCCGGGCGGCCAGATCACGCTCGAGGCTCGGCGGGAGGAGCAGAGCATCGTGATTTCTGTTCGAGACAACGGCATCGGCATTGCGCCTGAGATGCAGCCGCGCTTGTTTACCTTGTTCTCTCAGGCGCGTCCGGCGCTCGAGCGGTCCGAGGGCGGCCTCGGCATAGGGCTAGCGCTCGTGCAGGGGCTGTTGTCCCTGCACGGCGGGACGATCGAAGCGCGAAGCGCAGGCCGGATGCTGGGCAGTGAGTTCACCGTGCGCCTGCCCTCGAGCACCGGCCCGGCGGAGGTGCCGGCGCCGCTGGAAACCGAGGAGAGCCCGATGTCCACCACACGCCTGCGGGTACTGGTCGCCGACGACAACCTGGATAGCGCAAAGCTGAGCGCCACCCTGATCGGGCTCTGGGGTCACGAAGCCTACCAGGCGCACGCGGGCCGAGACGCGCTCGAGCTCGCGGAGCGTCACCGCCCTGACGCTGCCTTGCTCGACATCGGCATGCCCGATCTGGATGGCTACCAAGTGGCTGCGGCAATTCGCAAAGCTGCCTGGGGGCGTCCAATGCTGCTGATCGCGGTGACGGGCTGGGGCCGAGAAGAGGACAAGCAACGCGCGCTCTCCGCCGGCTTCGATCACCATCTCACCAAGCCGATCGATCCAGCCAAGCTCGAGTCGTTGCTGCTCACCGTGGAGCATCGGCCTGCCAACGCGCTGGCGCCGTGAGCCCGCTCGCGCGAGGCTTCGCTACCCGTCGAGCCTGACGAGGCTCTAATCCGCCGCAAAGCAGTAGATGCGGCCGTCGCCGCCGCCGGCAGCCAGGCCCGCCTGATTGCAGTTGGTGTTGCCGTTGGTGTGCGCTCGAATCCAGCCGAAGTCAGAGTCGACCCCCTGCGGCCCCATGCCATTGGAGTGCCCCACCACAGTCTGATCCGTCGCAGCGTTGCTCGTCCAAGCGTTGCAGTTCAAGTCTTGTAGACCGGTACCATCTTGGTTAGTGCCCGTCACGATATCGTGGATGTTGTTGGCCAGCGTCGCGCCTGTCTCATCGATCAGATCGCGCCCCACTTGGGGTATGCCATCGGCAAAGAGGGCGGTAACGCTCTCGGCGATCACGTTGCCGTCCACGTCTTGCCATGGCCCGTCCCCGATGCGATCGCGCGCGTCCTCATCGTTGGTGCTCAGGAACGCGTGCCATGTGCGGTCGCCTTCGCCAACGGCCGTGGCCAGCGCGTCACACAGCGCGTCCGCACCCTCCAGACCCCCGAAGTTGCCGCCCTCTGCTCCCACGCCTCGGCTCGTGACGAAGAACGTCATACCCGTTCCGGCGTCTGCTGCAGCAGCGCCCGCCGCGCCACTGCCGCCGGGCATGCCTGCCGCCCCTGCGCTGCCCGGCGTGCCTCCGCTACCACTGGCGCCGGGCATGCCCGCGCTGCCGCTGCCCCCCGGGGCTCCAGCGGAGGTGCCGGCCGAACCGCCACTGTTCGCTCCCGCCGACCCACCGCTTCCGCCACTTTCATCCGGTGTGCCCTCGTCGTCCGAACAACCCACAAAAATGGATCCTAGGACCAGCGGCGCGATGGCCAAATATTTTAGTCTCATGATGGGCGCAGCCTAGCCTCGAAAACCAAGCCGCGTCTAGGCTGACATTTTGCCACGGAGTCCCCGAGCAGATGCGGTGCCGGGACCTGCAAGGCCGCGCAACCCACCACAACGTGGCCCCGTAGCACGCTCAGTCCAAGCGGCGGCCAACAAAAATCGAGGGGGCACCGATCGGCAGCTCAAAGTGGCTTACGATTGTCTGACCTGAACCGATCATGAATGTCGTAGTGGGATGCTCGGCATGACAACGTACGGTGGGAAGGCCAACTGCACCTCGCTCGACGCAACCGCCACGGCAGATTCGGAATGGAGCATTTCGGGTGTCCGCCCTCGCACGCTGTACTACAGAGGCAACTACGCCCGACCCGGCGTCAAGCTTCGCTGGGGCCCGGCAATGTGTAGGGTGAAAGGCACTCGGCGGCGCGGCATGGCAGGATGGTGACGTGGACCAGCCGCTAAGCAAGCCCATAGCCAAGCCAAAGCCGTTGCTGCGCGGCGTGCTGCACGCCTTGGCGGCGCTGCTTGCAGTTCCTGCGACAGTGCTGCTCGTAAGACATGCACGGCCAGGGACCTCCACGCTGATGGCGGTGGCGTACGGAATTTCGCTCATCCTGGTGTTCGGGGTCAGCGGTTTGTACCACACGCCAATGTGGTCTCTCACCGCGCGCCGGTGGATGCGGCGCCTGGATCATTCGATGATTTACGTGCTCATTGCCGGCAGCTATGCACCCTTTGCCGCCCGGCTCGATCCGGTGCCACGCGGCATCGTGTTTTCGATCTCCATTGGCGGCGCCATCATTGGACTGGTGAAATCTCACGCCTGGGAGCGCGCTCCACGAGTCTTGACCACCGGCTTCTACTTGCTCATCGGCTGGTGCATTTTACCGTTCATGCCTCAGCTTCACGCTCGCATCGAGGCAACGCCGTTCTATTTGTTGATCGTTGGCGGAGTATTATATAGCGCAGGTGCGGTCGTTTACGGGTCACGGTTCCCAAACCCGTGGCCACGTATTTTCGGCTATCACGAGGTCAACCACGTGATAGGTTTGGCGGGCGCCGTCGCGCACTACATCGCGATCTGGCAGCTCCTCGCCTGACCGGGCTTCGGCGCGAAGCCTGCAGCCCGCGGTTCAAGGGGGTGATACGCTCGCGGGTATGTCTCCCGCCGAGCCCCAGCCTCTTGCCGACGTTCAGCGCGGCTTTCGTTCCTCATATCTCAATTACGCGGAGCTGAGCGCTCAGGTCCAGGCCTGGGCGGCCGCCTATCCAAGCCTGTGCCGGCTAGAAAGCCTCGGCGCCACTCCCGAAGGGCGCTGCCAGTGGCTCATGATCATCGGGCCCGAGCCCGACCGGGTCCGCCCCGCGGTTTGGGTCGACGGTAATCTGCACGCCATGGAGCTGGCGGGCTCGAGCGTGGCGCTCGCCATCGCCGAAGACATGTTGCGGCTGCACCTCGAGGGCAGCGTTCAGGGTCTGTCAGAGCGCGTGTGTGCGCGGCTCAAGGACGTGTTGTTCTACATCGTGCCACGCATTTCGCCGGACGGCTCCGAGGCCGTGCTCGACACGGGGCGCTTCGTGCGCTCTGTGCCCCGCGATGAGCGCCCTGATCGCGCCAGGCCTCGCTGGCTGTCGCGCGACGTGGACGGCGACGGGCTCAGCCTGCTGATGCGGGTGCAGGATCCCGGTGGGGAGTTCGTCGAGTCGAGGCACTTCCCGGGCGTGATGCACGAGCGCCGGCTCGATGACGATGGTCCGTTCTACAAGATCTATCCCGAGGGGGTGATCGAACATTTCGATGGGCACAACGTTCCGCCCCCGCGCCTGCTGGATGACAATCCCATCGACCTCAATCGCAACTTTCCGTGGTCGTGGGCACCCGCGCATGAGCAGCTCGGGGCCGGGCCGTTCGCCACGAGTGAGCCCGAGGCGCGTAACATCGTAGTGTTCGCCACGCGCCATCCCGAAATCTTCGCGTGGCTCAACCTGCACACGTTTGGTGGCGTGGCCATTCGCCCGCTCGGTCATGCCCCTGATAGCAAGATGGACCCGAGTGACCTTGCGCTGTTTCGTCAGGTCGAAGCCTGGATCCTCGAACACACGGGTTACCCCACCGTCTCGGGCTTCGAGGAGTTCCTGTATGAGCCGGACAAACCTCTGCACGGCGACATCAGCGAGTACGCTTACCACCAGCGCGGCGCGATCGCCTACGTGATTGAGCTCTGGGATCTGTTTGCTCGCCTCGGGCTACCGCGCCCCAAACGCTTCGTCGACCATTATCGCAAGCTCGGCCCGGCGGAGCTGGTGAAGCTCGCCGAGTGGGATCAGAAGGAGAACGAAGCACGCATCTTCAAAGCCTGGCGTCCCTATCTGCACCCACAGCTCGGCGCCGTCGAGGTCGGCGGTCTCGATCCTCGCATCGGGGTCTGGAACCCACCTTTGTCCGAGCTGGCCAAGGTTTGCGCGCAGCAGAGCCAAGCGTTCTTACGCGTGGCGGCCTTGGCGCCCGCGCTCACCATCGAGGCCGTAACTGTCACGCCACTGGCTGACGGCCTGAGCACGGTCACGCTGAGCATTGCCAACCACGGCTATTTACCCACCGCCATTCTGGCGTCTGCCAAGGCTTTGGACTTCAACGAGCCGGTATCGGTGGACTGCGAGCTGGACGGGCCCGAGCTCGTGGACCCCGGCCAACGACATCTCGTGCTGGGTCACCTGGAGGGCTGGGGACACGGGCTCGAGAGCGGCATGAGCTCCGTGCATTTCCCGCGCTCGTCCGGCACCGGCCACCGAGCGCGTGTCGTCTACCTAGTGAAGGGGCAGGGCGCATTGCGATTTCGCATTGGTTCTTGCCGCGTGGGGTGGGTCACCCAAGTGGTGCCCGTCGCAGGCCTTTAGCTCCGGTTGGCTCGGGTCGTCTGCAACGGCGTGGGCCAACAGCGTTGCACCGTGCCAATTTGGCACAGGCGGTCAGCGGAAGCTTGATGGCGATTCCGCTTCGATCTTCTGCCGAGTCGAGTCAGCTCGAAGCTCACCGCGAGTTGCTCGAGCGCATCCGTACGGCCGTGGGCGGTGTGATACAGGGCAAGCCCGAAGCGGTCGAGTTGCTGTTGATCGCGATCCTGGCCGGAGGGCACGTGCTGGTAGAGGATGTGCCCGGCGTGGGCAAGACGACGCTCGCCAAGGCGATTGCACGAGTGTTTCAAGTCGAGTTCTCGCGCGTGCAGTTCACACCAGATCTGCTGCCCACTGACATCATCGGCTCGCTCGTGCTCGACCCGGGGCAGGGCTCGTTTTCTTTCCACAAGGGCCCAATCTTCACCAACGTCTTACTCGCCGACGAAATCAATCGCGCTTCACCACGCACGCAGTCCGCGCTGCTCGAGGCCATGAGTGAAGCGCAGGTGACGGTCGACGGCACGACGTATCCACTGAAGGCCCCATTTTTCGTGTTTGCCACGCAGAACCCGCACGAGTTCTCCGGCACGTATCCTCTGCCCGAAGCACAGCTCGATCGCTTCATGGTCCGCATCACCGTCGGCTATCCCGCGGAAGCCGCGGAGCTTTCAATGCTGTACGCGCGTCAACACGAGGACCCTCTGGATGCCTTGCCTCGACTGGCATCGATGGCCGACCTCGCCCTCATTCAAGCGGCTGTCAGGAATGTGGAGGTAAAGCCCGCGGTCGGCCGTTACCTCCTGTCTCTGGCCGCGGCCACGCGCGGACACAAAGATGTGATCTTGGGGGCGAGCCCGCGCGGCACTTTGTCCTTGTTTCGCGCCACTCAGGCGCGCGCCTACGCGAGTGGGAGACTCTATGTCAGTCCCGACGACGTGCAGGCATTGGCCGAGCC
>JANOIG010000253.1:0-125081 GCA_031407405.1 Deltaproteobacteria bacterium | reverse complement strand
GCGTGTTAGCTGTCGCCGCGGGTCCTCATGGCCCTCTGGGCGGCGGCCGCCAGCTTTCATAACAATCCCTGGTATTCGGTGTTTCGACGCTCGAGTGGCACCCTGCTGCACATCTCCTCGCTACCTGGCCCTTACGGGCTTGGGGATCTGGGCCCGGCGGCGTACCGCTTCGTGGACTTCCTGCAGCGCGCCGGGCAGTCGTGGTGGCAGATGTTGCCCATTGGTCCGCTCGGGGCCAGCAACTCCCCATACGACAGCCCCTCCTCTCACGCGGGCAACCCTCTATTCATCAGTCTCGAGAAGCTCGCGCAGCGGGGCTATTTGGATGACGTCGACGTCGCGCCGAACCGTCAGCTGGCCCAGACACGGCGCAGCCACTACGCGGCTAGCGCGCGCTACCGTTGGCCTCGGCTGCGCCGAGCGTTTCAGCGCTTTCAGTCACACGCCAGCCCGGAAGACCGCCAGCTTCACGACGAATACGCGCACGAGAGCCGTGACTGGCTTGAAGACTACGCTCTGTTCTCCGCCCTGCGCGCGGACACGAGCGAGGCGGCCGCCGTGCGCGGCGCGGCGTCTCCGGCGTGGTCCAGTTGGGCGCCGGCACTGCGCGGGCGTGAGCCGGAAGCCTTGCGGGAGGCTCGAGCGCGGCTTGGGCCAGAGGTAGACTTTCACCGCTTCATGCAGTTCGAGTTCGATCGGCAGTGGCAAGAGCTGCGCCGGTACTCGAGCGAGCGGAGCGTTTGGTTGCTCGGCGACCTGCCCATGTTCGTCGCCTACGAGGGCTCCGACGTGTGGGCGCATCCCTCACTTTTTTTTCTCGACGCGGAGGGTCAGAGGACCGTCGTGGCCGGGGTACCCCCCGACTACTTCAGCCAGACCGGGCAGCGCTGGGGCAATCCGCTGTACCATTGGGAGCAGCACGTCGAGACCCACTTCTCCTGGTTCGTGTCGCGGGTGTCGCGCACTCTGGCGCGCTTCGACGCGGTGCGCTTGGATCACTTCATCGGCTTCCATCGCTACTGGGAAATCCCCGCCACGTCCGACTCCGCCACGGTCGGGCGCTTTCTGCCGGCGCCGGGGGCAGCATTGCTCGAGCGGCTCCAGGCGGCATTTGCCGGGTTACCGTTCGTGGCCGAGGATCTGGGCCTGGTGACGCCCGAGGTTCGCGCGCTGTGTGCGCGTTTTGGCCTGACCGGCATGCGCGTGCTGCAGTTCGCGTTCGCTGCCGGCGCAGAGCAATATTTGCCTCACAGCTATCCGAACAACTGCGCCGTCTACACGGGCACCCACGACAACGACACGGCGGTGGGTTGGTTCGAATCCCTGGCGCTCAGCGCTGAGGGCAGGCGCGAGCGACAGCGCGTGCTCGACTATCTGGGCGGCAGTGGTCGCCAGGTGCATTGGGACCTGATACGGGTCGCATCCATGTCCGTGGCCGATCTCGCGATCTTCCCGCTGCAAGATCTGCTCGGTCTCGGCAGCCGGGCACGTATGAACATTCCAGGCACGGCGGCGGGCAACTGGACGTGGCGGTTCGCCGACGCGGACCTCGCACCCGCTGTCGCAGAACGCATGGCGAGGTTCGCCGCGCTCTATGGCCGCGCGCCTCCCGAACCGGGCGAGCCGCCCTTCCGGAGCGCGTCATGACTCAGCCTCGGACCGCCAACGCAAAATCTGCTCTCACGTTCGTGCAAAAGCTGCGCACGTCTCCCCGCGGGGTGGCCCAGCGCGCGTCGCAGCGGTGGCTCGCGCTACTTTCGGGAGGTGTCGGCGGTAGTCGTCAACCCGTTCGAGCCACACGTCGCAGCCTTAGAGCCCACTCTCGTCACTGTGAAGGGGTTGCGCTCCCCCGCTGACACCCTCCTGGCACGCCGCGTGCTTATCGCAAAAATCGTAACCACACTAACCCTAGGGGCCCAGTGCTTCATCCTGCCATCGACCTCAAGCTCGTCAATCCAGACATCGGCTACGGAGTTTTCGCTACCCAAGATATCCCCAAGGGCACCATCACGTGGGCGCTCGATCCGCTGGATCAGATCATCGACCAGGGCAAAACCAAGAGCATCAAAGAACCCATCGAGGCGCAATTGCGCCGCTACTCGTGGGTCAATGGCAGCGGCGACCGAATCCTGTGCTGGGACTTCGGAAAGTTCATGAATCACAGCTGCGAGCCGAACAGCGTCGGTCCCGGCAAGCTGGAATTCGAAATCGCGGTGCGGGACATCGCCGCGGGCGAGCAGGTCACCTGCGACTACGGCACCTTCAATCTGGAAGAGCCGCTCTCCTGCGCCTGTGGCTCCACGCACTGCCGCGGTCAGGTGTGCCCGGAAGATTTCGGCGCTCTGGCGCCCATCTTGGATCAGCGGGTCCGCTCGGCGTTTCGCCAGATTCAGGTGGTTCAGCAGCCCCTGTGGCCTCTGGTCCAGAAATGGCGTCTGCAGATTGAGCGTGGCATTGCCCAGCCCACGCACTTGCCCTCCTTGCTGGAGAACAAGTGGCCCCGGGCGCCGATCGCGGCTCCGGCACGCCAGCGCCGCGCGAACCCCTAGGTCCGAGCGGCATCGGTCGCATGCCGCCCAAGAAGGAGCGGAGCATCAAGATTCGGCGGGCCCGTCCCACCGACGTTCCGCAGATCTATGCCTGTCAGGAAGCGGCCTATCAGAACTACGGGTCGGGGGGGCTCTGCGACGAGCGGCTACTGACGCTGCAGATCGAGGCCTTCCCGGAAGGCCAGCTCGTCGCGGTCTATCGGGGCCGCATCGTGGGCTACGCGATGAGCCTCATCGTCGTGCTGGACGACGACTCACCCTGGTATTCGTACACGGAGATCACCGGGGACGGCACCTTCAGCACCCACGACCCAGCCGGGGACACCCTCTACGGCGCCGACATTGCCGTGCACCCGGATTTTCGGGGGCGCGGCGTCGCTGGCAAGCTGTACGAGGGGCGCCAGGCGATCTTGCGGCGCTTCGACCTGCGGCGCATGGTCGCGGGCGGCCGTATCCCGGGGTACCGAGACCATGCCGGGCGCATGAGCGCGGAGGAGTACATCGAACGGGTGACCCGGGGGGAGCTCAAGGATCCCGCTCTGAGCGCGCACCTCAAGGCGGGTTACCGGGTCCTCGGCGTGCACATGGCGTACCTGCACGACGCCCAGAGCGTGAACTACGCCACCTTTCTGCAGCTAGAAAACCCAGACTACCGACCCGAGCGGCGGCGCATCGCCGCCTCCCCGATGAAGCGGCCCATCCGCAAGCTCAGGGTGTGTGCGGCGCAGTACCAGATGCGCCCCGTCAAGAGCTGGAGTGACCTCGAGCAGCAAGTCGCGTTTTTCGTGGCCACCGCCGAGCAATACCATTGCCACTTCCTCGTGTTCCCGGAGCTGTTCACCGTCCAGCTTTTCAGCATGCTCGACCCCAGGATGGCCCCCAAGGCCGCCATCGCCAAGCTGGCAGGCTGGACCGATCTGTATCGCGAAATGTTCGTGGCCATGGCGAAGCGGAGCGGGCTGTTCATCATCGGCGGCTCGCATCCGATCCACGTGGGCGGCGAGATCCGCAATGCGGCCCACCTGTTCTCTCCTGCCGGGAATTATTACACGCAGGAGAAATTGCACGTCACCCCCATCGAGCGGAGCGAGTACGGCATCTCCCCCGGCGAGGGCATCAAGCTATTCGAGACCAGCCATGCGCGCATCGCGATATCTGTGGGGTACGATGTGGAGTTCCCCGAGCTCGGGCGCATTCAGACCCTGGCCGGCGCCGAGATCCTGTTCGTGCCGTTCAGCACCGATGAGCGCCGCGCGTACCAGCGCGTGCGTTATTGTGGTCAGGCCCGGGCCGTCGAGAACGTGATCTACACGGTGCTGGCGGGCAACGTGGGCAACCTGTCGCAGGTCGACAATTTCCTGATCAACTACGCCGAGTCGGTGATCTGCACGCCTAGCTATTTTGCCTTCCCGACCGACGCGGTCGCGGCTCGCTCCCACTCGGACAGCGAGACGATCGTGATCGGCGACCTCGATCTGGCGGTGCTACAGGAAGCGCGCGAGGTGGGCAGCGTGCGGCCCTTGAGAGAGCGCCGGCTCGACCTGTACGAGCTGAGCACGAAAGACCCGGTGCAGATCGTGCGGGTGACGTGAGGGAAGCTTTCCTCGGCAGGCGAGCGTTGGCAGAGGGCGGATCGGGACCTCAGGCCCGCGAGATCCGCCTCAATTACTGCTCGAAGGTGGAACGCACGCTTTGATTTTCGGTCCCTCTTCGATGAAGGTGACACTGGATGAACAGCTGGCTTCGTTGTCGCGAGCGCGATTGACGTTGCATTCGACCTTCTCGTCACAGGTGTGGAAGCAATAATTGTTGCCGTCAGTATGGACAATGCAGGCAGATGCATCCGGGCAGTCCGCATCCCGACGGCAGCCGACAATTCCGCAGTAGCCGCCCTTGAAATCTAGCAGGCAGGTGAGATCCACGGCTGTCTGGCCCCGATACCCGTTCGGACAGTCCTCATCCGATATGCAATCCGCTGCGACTCCGATTCGATCCGCTTCATTTTGGCCCTCGTCATCACCGCAACCCGTCGCTGCCAATACGACCCAAGCAAACGCCAAGCGCAAGCGGGCCGAGGTCATGTTTGTGGGCATTGCGGGGATACGGCGTCGCGGGCAGGTAGGTTAAGCCAAAATCCGAGGTCCTCGGGCGTGGGCACTCGCTAGCTCAGAGCTCCTCGAGCGGCTGACGGTCGTCGCGCTGCTCGAGGGTGGGCGGTCGAGGGGGTGGGGGCGGAGGTGGCGCAGGCCCTGCTGCGGCCAAACACAGGACCAAGATCCTGAGACACCGGCGGATACACCGCCATGCAAACCGGGTTAAGTACACGTTCTGTTTTCCTCATCTTCCCAGCTTCGTGGGATCGAGGTGTTTGCAGCGCGAGCGAACGGCCCGCCGAGGTCGCGCCGCGAGACACTCAGCGCGTTCGAGGAGCAAGGACACCGGTGGACGCCCACCCGTGCGCTGGCTCACTCACGGAGCTCAACAGAGGAACGACTGAGGCTCAACCGAGTCACAGCCAAGAGCCGAGGGAGCTCAACAGAGGAGAGTGCGATTGGCGAGATAGAGCCGCCTGCCGTCGAAGTGCCTGACAGGCACGGGAGGCTCGCGCCCAACCCTGTACTGGGGCGTTCGCGGCAGCATCGTGACGCTCGAAGGGGTTCGCGCGGTGGAGGCCCTGTGCCGTGCAAGGGCTTGCCGCGCGCTGGGCGGTGCATCTCGTGCGGCCGCCTCGACACAGCTCAGCGCGGGTGAAACCTGCTGAGCGAGATCCAGGTGCCAGACGGGTGTTTCAAACGCGATGGCAAACGCCAGGCACGCAACCACGAGGCGCAGTCGACGCAGTAGCTGCCACCGTAGGGTCCGCACCACTACAGCTTAGCTACGGTTCCGACGAGCGCAATCGTGGGCAGGATGCCCGCCCCCCATCCGGCCCCGCCCCAAGGGCGGTGGCGGTGGCCCCGCCCAAGCGTCCGGCGTCGCCAGGCTCCGGCGGCCGCGGGCGGGGAGCGCTCGACGGCGCAGCGCGCCGGGACAGAACGCGGACCCGCGCGAGCCATCGGCCAAGAGCAGCGCTACGTGCGTATTGGTTTGACGCGGGGCGGGGCGAGCTTCTGTAGGGCTTCGCGCAGCAGCCTTTCCGTGCTCGCCTCTCGAAGGTCGTTCTGTTCTTGTAGCCCCCCGAGCACTGGATGGATATCTCTCTCGCGAAAACCCAACTGACGCAGTGCAGAGAACACCTTAGTGTTGGCTTCAACGATGTGCGGCGTTGGGGCATGACCGTACTCGCTGCCGTCCGCGTGTCGGAAGTGGGGCTGGGTTGCACTGCCGGTGACGAGGAGCGTGCCGCGATGGGCAGCGCGGTGATGAGCACCACAAAGGGTGATGAGATTTTCGAGCTCGTGCAGGCCCCCCTCGGAGCGCGGCACGATGTGATGCAGATCGAGGAACGTAGCATGCGTACAGCCTGGAACTTGGCAGCGCTCGTGGTCGCGCCGGAGCACGGCGCGACGTAGAGCGGGCGGAATGGTCTGCTGGGCGCGGGTGGCTGGGCGCGGGAGAGCTTGCCTGGCATGGATGTGACTCTGCACGCCCATGTGGGCGTCATGGCGCGTGACGGCCGCGTTCTCATTCGCGGCTGGCGCCGCAATGTATCCCAGGTGCTGGCCGTCGCAGCGAGCCTGCTCGATGACGTCGGCGCCGACGGCGACGAGCTCTCCGCCAGCCTGCTGCTCCGCGCTGCCACACTGCGCGCAGACGCTGAGCGAAATCTGGTAGCTGGCGCGGCCAGCGTCAGCTGGCCCGCCGAGCACGTGCCGCGCCATCGAGAACAGCGCCGAGTCGTCGTCCAGCATGGACCCAGTGCGGCGCCGCAGCTCGGTCATGGCCTCGCGAAAGAGGGCGAAGGTCTCTGGCTCGACCTCGAAGCGCAGCACGTGGCGGCGCTCGGACAGCGGACGCGAGGCTCCGGGCTCGTCACCCGGGCGCTTGCCCTCGACGAGCCGTTCCAGCTGTCGAACGGTCTTGCCGGAAGCGACTTCGAGCCAGCGTTCCTCGGTCTCGGCGACGGCGACCCGGGTGAGCTCGCGCACGGCGGACCAGCTGAGCGAACCCGATTCGAGCGAGTGGGCCATGGCAGGCAGCGCTTCGAGAGCCTCGGCGACGCGCAGCTTTTCCTGCGTCGAGCGCCGTTGGTAACCGAACAAGCGCTCGATGTACTCGCCGAAGCTGCCGAAGCCGAGGTGCACGTGGGCGGCCGAGCGCAGCGCGCAGAGCAGCCAACGCCCTTCCTCCGCGTCCGCCGCGGCGCGCTCCTTGGCCAAGCGCGACAACGCCTCGTGGGCTCGTACCCAGTCGTTGCCATTACCGTCGGTCCGGACGAAACTCGCTGTCAGCATGCTTCAGCCATAACACGGCGAATTTCGTGCTCCGAAGTGACGCCGGAGCGAGCCTTCGCTGCATCGACCACCTTCAAGCTCGGATGCCACTCAGTCAGCGGTCTGCTGAGGCAAACCGTGGCACCGCGAGGCCAATGCTGACGGGGGCTCGATTTTTTCGGAGCCATTGACCGCAGAAGCCGTCAAGCGAGATCGACGGGCGACCGCATTTCGTTCTCACGGATGATGGCCTCGGTTCAGCGATGACGACAACTGGCACAGCGCTCGGCGCGAGGCCCGCCCCAAGAAAGATTCCTGGTTCGAGCAGTGGTTTTGGCGCTCGGGCGCGCACTTCACTTGCGGGCCGAGTGCGGCAGCCCATCGACTCGAAAGAACCGAGGCACTATTGCTTCAAGCGCTCCCCGCCCGCGGCCGCCGGAGCCCGGCGACGCCGGACGCTTGGGAGGGGCCACCGCCACCGCCCCTTGGGGCGGGGCCGGATGGGGGGTCGGCATCCACTAGTTGGCAGACAGGCCCTAGTATGGGATGGGCGATGATGTACGGAAGGGCAGTGAGCAGGATGGATTTGGGACACGCGTGGTGACGGAAGCGGCCATCGAGCTCACGGGGGTGAGCAAACAGTTTGGGAGTCGGGTCGCGGTCGATGGGCTTGATCTGACGATCCCCCGAGGCAGCCTGTATGGGTTCATTGGCCCTAATGGCTCTGGCAAGACCACCACCATACGCATGATCTTGCGTGTCCTTTTGCCGACGCGAGGGCACGTGAAGGTGCTGGGCACAGATCAGGCCACCGCCGCGGACGACCGCACGGGGTACTTGCCGGAAGAGCGCGGGCTGTACCGCCGCATGAGCGTCCGCGATGTGCTGAGATTTTTTGCTCGCCTCAAGGGGATGAGGCAGCCCGACGCTTCGATCGATCGCTGGCTCGAGCGGCTGGGCCTGCGAGACAGGGCCGACGAGCGCGTGCAAAATCTGTCGAAGGGGCTGGCGCAGAAGGTCCAGTTCGCCGTGGCCGTGGTGCACGACCCGGTGCTGGTCATTCTGGACGAGCCGTTTTCAGGGCTGGACCCGGTCAGCAGCGACACATTGCGCGAGACGATTTTAGAGCTGAAGCGCAAGGGCACTACCATTGTCCTTTCCACGCACGACATGGGCACGGCGGAGCGCCTGTGTGACTCGGTGATGATGATGCACCAAGGTAAGAAGGTGCTGGACGGCTCGGTCGAAGAAGTAAAAACAAAGGAGGTTCGGGAGACCGTCCGGGTCGTCTTCGAGGGTCATGCTCCGTCGCTGGCAGGTTTGCCCCAGGTGGCCGAGATCAAGGATTACGGTCGGGAGAAGAGCTTGGTCTTGAAGCCCGGGCAGGACCCACAGGCCCTCCTGGCCGAGCTCGCGAGGCGTGGGTCGTTGAGCAAGTTCGAGGTGTCTCGACCTTCGCTGCATGAGATCTTCGTCAACATCGCGGGGGACCCCGGAGCAGCTCCGGTCGGGGCATGGCAGGGGGCGAGCGATGCTTAGCGTCAAAGCGCTGATCGTGGCACGTCGCGAATTTCTGGCGCTGGTTCGGACCAAGGCGTTCGTCATCGGCGTGGTCCTGGCTCCGGCGTTGATGAGCATGGCCGCGTTATTGGTACCGCGGGGTGACACGCCCGGGGACGGTCCACGAGAGGTGGCCTTGATCGATTACAGCGGCCACTTGGCAACACCGCTCGAGCGGGCTGCGGCTGAGGCGGGCCTCGCGGTCAGCACGCATTCTCCAGAGGCGTTTGACGACTTGGCTCGGGCCCGCTTGGACGGCCAGGTGCGCGACGGCTCACTCGCGGCAGTCGTCGTGATCGGCTCGCACGTGGTCACGGGCAACGACGCGGACGCTGCTGCGGAAGTGGTGCTCACGGTTCGCAACGTGGCGAGCCGCAGCACGCTGTGGCTGCACAGGACTCTGGACGATCTGGTGCAGCTGAAACGGCTGGAGGCGGCGGGTATCGACTCCGAACGCGCCCGCCAAATACTGACCGCGGTCGAGCTTCAGGTCCGGTTGCCCGAGAGCACTGGGGATTACGACCCCAACGTGGCGTTGAAGGGCGCCATCGCACCCCTGTTTACGTTGATGCTGGTCTTTCTCGCCATCATGTCGAGCGCCCCGTACATGCTCCATTCGGTGATCGAGGAGAAGCAGCAACGCATCGCGGAGGTGCTCTTGGGCTCGATGTCGCCCTTCGACCTCATGGCGGGCAAGCTGCTCGGTTCCGCCGGTGCGGGCTTGACCGTGGTGCTCGTGTACGCCGGCATGGCGTTCGCGGGGGCCTCGCACTACGGGCTTGGAGCCGTGCTCTCTCCGTCGGTGCTGTTGCTCTCCCTCGCTCACGTGCTGGTGGCCCTGGTCATGTTCGGCTCTTTGTTCCTGGCGGCGGGCGCCGCGGCCACTGAGCTCAAAGATGCTCAGGGGTTGATGACGCCGCTGACGCTGATCATGATCATACCCATGATGACGCTCGCCGAGCTGCTCGGAAACCCCGACGGCGTTCTGGCGGTCGGTCTGTCACTGTTTCCGCTGACCGCGCCAATGATCTTACCCGTGCGCCTCGCCACCACCTCGGTGCCAGCCTGGCAAGTGGTGGTATCGGTGCTCGGCACCCTGCTGTCGACGACGGTCATCGTGTGGGCGGCGGGTCGGATCTTTCGCATTGGCATCCTCTCCCAGGGGCGGGCGCCGCGCCTTTCGGAGCTCCTGCGCTGGATCCGCAGCTCGTGAGCGCAGGCTCCGCGTGCTAGATGGCGCCGCCGCGCCTAGCGGCTCATCACGATGTAGACGACCAGGGCCGCGAAGGCCAGCACCAGCACGAACAGCCCGATGATGATGCCGACCTTGCTGCCTTCCTGCGGGAGCGGCTGGAGCGGGGCGGCGACCGGTGGCGCCACGGCGGCGGGGACCTCTGCCTCGGTTTCCGCCTCGTTGGTGTCGGCGTCGTACGGCCGCAAATCGTCGAACGCCAAACTTTCGTCCGGCTCCGGCGCTGCTGAAACACGCGCTTCGAGCCGAGCGGCATGTGCCGCCGCCGTGGGCGGCGCTGGGAGCGGTGGCGCGACGATGGGCACTGACGGAGCAGAATCGGGTGCCTGTGGCGTGGGAGCTGGCGCGTACGCCTGTGCTGGAGGCGTAGCCACGGCGGCGCGCGGTTGAGACGCTGTCAGGGAGCGGGGTTGTGGCGGCGGTGCCGCTTTGGGCGGCTGGGGCGCGGCGGGTTTGGGGGGTGCAGCGAGCCGCGGCTGTGAAGGAGCGGCTTTGGGTTGTAGAGGAGCGGCCGGCTTGGGTGGAGCGGCGGCGGCTTTGGGCTGTGAAGGAGCGGCGGGCTTGGGCGGAGCCGCTGCTTTGGGCTGCGACGGAGCGTCAGCCCGCCGCTGCGGTAGCGGCGGAGCCTCGGGTGCAGACGCTTGGGGCTGCCGCACCGCGGGCCTGACTGGAGCGGTGGCTCGCGGCTGCGCCGGAGTCGCGGCTTGTGAGGGTTGTGGCTGCTGAGCGGCGGCGGCGCGCGGCTGTGGTTGCCGAGCGGCGGCCTGGGGTGCGGGAGCCGCGTGTGGACGCGAACCGGTCGCGGCGCTGGAACGGACCGACGCGCGAGGCTGTTCGCGTGGCACCTGAGCCTGGGCAGGCAACTGAGCACCGCTCCGCTTTTCCACCAAGAGCTTGGCGACATGCCAGGCATCATCCGCACGCACGTGCGCCAAGCTGCGTTCACGCGAGGCTTCACACGCCGCAACCCAGCCGGGTGCCACTAAGAGAGGCCGCTCGCCCGCGAGCAGCGCGATGCGGTCGGCCCTCACGTCTCCGTGCGCAAACCCGCTTTCGCCCAGTAAGGGGTGTTTGAAGTCCGTCAGCCAGGAGAGTTGGGTTTGCAGTGAAGCAAAAGCGGTTTTGCCCAAAAACTGAAATGAAGCCGCGACCCGCAACGAATCGGGAACCACTAGCCAGGGTCGGTCTTTGTACAACTGAACTTCGGGCAGCACGAATTCCCGCTGGGATGGCACCTCGAATGGCCAAGCGTCGCGGACCGCGTCCACGAGTTCCATAAATACATCAATCTGTCCGACTTCCTCGTTCATCATGTAGAGCGTGCCGAGGTCGGCTTCAGACCCCTCCAGCTCTACGCGAAACGCCTGAAATCTCTTGGAGATACCGAGTGTTTCTCTGACTCGGTGGCTGGCTATCATTGAACCCCCACTGAAGGTGTCGTGCACGTCCGCCTCCAGGCGCATTCGGAATTCAAAATTCTACGCTCAGGGAAGGGGCGCGTCGAGCGCGAATTGGAACAACGACGTCGCTGGCACGCGGCCTGCACCGCGGCCAGGTATGCTGCGCGACTCAGAATGCAGACCCCGATGAGTTGGAGCTTACCCTTGCGCGTGATCCTGGCGTTAAGCGCCAGCGCTGCTCTTTGCCTGGTATGCGGGTGCCGGCCCCAGACGCCCAGCGCGGGTGCTGCACCCGCCTCGGCTGTCCCGGTAGACTTCGACGGCGCATTGCCGCTCGGCAATGCGGTCGTACCTCGCAGCTACTCGCTCGACCTGAGCATCAATCCCGCACTCGACTCCCTGAGCGGGACGGTGGCCATTCAAGTCGACGTGCTCGAGCCCACCCTCGTGCTGCGTTTGCACGGAGAAGGCCTGTCCTTCGACGAAGTATCGTTCCGCTCTGCGGGCAGTGGCGAGTGGGAGCCGGCTGCGGTGCGCGAGGTCACGAACGGTGGCCTCAGTGTCGAGCTTCCGCATCTGCTCGAGCGAGGCGCGGCGGAGCTGCGTTGGCGTTACCGGGCCCCGTTGCCCGAGGCTCCGAATGGCATCTACCGAGTGCGGGATCAGGGGCACTGGTACGCCTTTACTCAGTTCGAGCCGATTGAGGCGCGGCGCGCATTCCCGTGCTTCGATCAACCGAGCTATAAGACGCCATTCAGCGTCACGCTACGCGTGCCCGAAGGCAACCTGGCGTTCAGCAACGCGCCCGAAATCTCGAGCTCGCTCTCGGGCAACTGGCGCGTGTTTCAGTTCGCCGAAACCCGCCCGCTGCCGACGTACCTCGTCGCCTTCGCGGTCGGCCCTTTTGACGTTCGAAAGGCGCCGGAGGGCACGGCCGCTGATCTGCGGACCATTGCGACGCGAGGCAAGGGGGCGTTTGCCGACCAGGCCCTCGGCTGGACGCCGCGCATCTTGCGCGAGCTGACTGATTATTTTGCAGCGCCATACCCGTTTCAAAAATTGGACCAAGTTGCAGTGCCCAATTTCGCCGCTGGAGCGATGGAGAATGTGGGCCTCGTCACCTATCGCGAATCGCTGCTGCTCCTGGACGCGGCAGCACCGGTGCAAGATCGCCTGAGCAGCCAATCGGTGATCGCGCACGAGCTGGCTCATATGTGGTTCGGCAACCTGGTGACGATGCCCTGGTGGGACGACGTATGGCTCAACGAAGCGTTCGCGACGTGGCTGGCCCCGAAGGTCGTGGCCCAGGTCAGCCCCGAGTTTGAGGCTCAACTGTCGAGGGTGACCGACGCACAACGGGCGATGACGCTCGACTCGCGTCGCGCCGCCCGCTCCATACGCCAGCCCGTGCGCGAAGAGGGCGACATCTACAACGCCTTCGACGGCATCACCTACGCCAAGGGCGCCGCGGTTCTGAGCATGCTCGAAGCCTGGGTAGGGCCCGAGCCCTTTCGAGCGGGCTTGCAAAAGTACATGCAGGAGCACGCCTATGGCTTGGGCACCACGAGCGATGTGCTTCGCCGCTTGGAGCTGGCCTCGGGCAAGCCGGTGGAGCGGGTCGCACGGGGTTTTCTCGAACAGCCGGGCACGCCAAACATCAGCATCCAGACGGTGTGCACGAGCGTGCCGGGACAGAAGAGCAGCCTGACGCTCACGCAGACGCGCTATCTGCCCCAGGGGAGCCGGGCGGCTCAGGGCAAACCCTGGTCGGTCCCCGTGTGCATTCGCCACGGAAATGCCGCGGGCGGTGCGCCCAAACGCGAATGCCTGCTGCTCGAGGGCGCAGAGCAGAGTTTTTTAATCGATGCCTGTCCCGGCTGGATCGTGCCGAACGTCGGCGCGCAGGGTTATTACCGCTGGCAGCTGCCGCCTGAAGCGGTGAAAGCACTGGCGGGAGAACAACGACATCAGCTCGAGCTGCCCGAGTTGCTGGCCCTGCCCGGAGACCTGGGTGCGTTGGTCGAGTCTCAGCTGTTGCCGGCTGAAGATTACCTGGCTGCGCTCGCGCGAGTGGCCTCCGAGGCCCACCCGAGGGTGGTCGCGGCGGTCATTTTCGAGCTAGAAAAGCTGTACGAAACCGCCGTCGATGAGGCGCTCAAACCAGGTTTTGCGGGCTGGGTGCGCGAGCTGCTAGGTCCGCACCAAGAGCGAATCGGCACTAGCGGCGCCGCGTCGGAGGCGCCGAGCATCGGCCTGCTCAGACCTACGCTCTTGTACGCCCTCGGGTCATGGGGACAAGATCCGAAGCTCCGCGCGCTAGCCCAGCGCAGCGTCGAAGCCTACCTGAACAATCCGAGCTCCGTATCCAGCGAAGAGCTCGCGAACTGGTTGCCCATCGTGGCCGAGGCGGGTGATGCGGCGCTGTGGGAAAAATTGCGTGCTCGCTTGGCGGGCGCCCATAACCCGAGCGAGCGGCGCATCCTGGTGAGCGCCCTGGGCAGGTTCGAAGACGACGCGCTCGTGCGCCAGAGCCTCGATCTGGTGTTGGATGGGCAGCTCCGTGGGCAAGATTTTCGGACTCTCGTCGGAGCCATGCGCCCGCGAGCGCGCCTTCAAGGCCTGGCTTGGCTGGAGGTGAATTACCAGGCCTTGCTCGAGCGGATTGGGGACAAGGCGGCGCCCCGCCTACCGGAGATTGGGCACGGCTTGTGCACGGAGGAGCATCACTCGCGGCTCGAGCGCTATTTTGGCCCACTAGCAAAACGCGTCTCCGGGCTCGACCGGAATCTGAATCTGGTGCTCGAGGGAGTCGAGCAATGCATGCGGCGCCGAGCGTATGTGTACCCGGCGCTCAGCGCGCGCTTCGCCGCGTATCCATGACCTTTCCCTGGTCAGAATCTCCGCTATGGTCCCGCCATGGATATTCGACAGGTCTTGCGTGATTGTACGGGCTATGTGCTGCGCGGAGCGCTCATCACGGTGCCCCTCGTTCTGACGTCGTACATCTTCTACTGGATTTTCACGACCATCGATCAATTCCTTCCGATTGGGATTCCGGGCCTGGGGGCCGTGATCACCTTGTTGCTCGTGGGCCTGGTGGGCTTTTTTTCCTCGAACATGATCGGCAACGGCATCCTGGAGTCGACCGAGCGCTTTCTAAAGCGCGTCCCGTTCGTCAAGCTGGTCTACACGTCAATCAAGGACCTGATCAACGCGTTCGTGGGGGACAAGAAGAGCTTCGACAAGCCAGTGCTCGTGCGCTTGTCCAGCGACAGCCCGCTCAAAGTGCTTGGGTTTGTCACGCGTGACGGGCTGCTCGGTCTGGGTATGGCGGATCACGCCGCCGTGTACCTACCTCAGTCCTACAACTTTGCGGGCAGTTTGCTGCTGGTGCCGAAAAATTTGATCGAGCCGGTCGATGCCTCGAGCGGTGAGGTGATGACCTTCATCGTCTCGGGTGGGGTCTCGGGCTTCGGTGTCGGTCATCCGATGCTACCCGCGCCAGCGCCAGCCGCGGCGGACAAATGAAATTGAGGCCTACTTGGCTCTACGCCAGTATTGCGTGCGGCCGAACAGCGCGATGCCGACGTAACCTCGCACCTTGAGCCGGGCGCCGTTGTCGACGACCTCGACGTAGCATTTGTATTCCGTGCCATTCTCCGGATCGAGAATGTACCCGCCCGACCACTCATCGCCATCTTTGCTCAACCCCCAGAGGATCTCGAGGCCCAGGATGGGTTGGTTCTTTTTCTTGCCGGAGCATTCTCTACAGGTCGGGTTCTTTTCCGGGGGATTGATCAGCTGAACGATCTTGCCCTGCAGCTTTCCGCCACGCTCCACCAACTCCACGATGCCCTTGGGTGTCTTACCGTCATCATCGATGGTCACCCAGCGCCCGGTGGCTGGCCCGTTGCCCGCGTGGGCTGCTTTCGAGGTACCGAGGGCGAGCGCGGCCACTACACAAAGACACAGCAGCGCTTTCTGAAGCCCAGCGGGCACGGGTAACATGGGTCCAGCATACGCCCCGGAATCGGGCGGCGCCGGGTCAAAATCCAAGCCCACGCACGCTTGGGTACATTTGAGCCATGTGTATTCCGTTGTTCTGTTATATCAATCGTAAACATGCGTAATTATTATATAATAGTTATCATTTGTATTCCATTTGAATACTGAAAGCACCGTCGGTGCATTGCCAAGCCCGTCCGACCGAGGCAGTTTTCAGATCAGGCAATGGCAAGCACGGCGCGTCGCACGCAGCGCAAGGTAGACGTTCGGGTCTACGACTTCCTCGATTACCGAGCGTACCTGCGCGCCTACTACGAGGCGGCGAAGCGGGTGCGCCCCAGCTTCTCGTTTCGCTTGTTCTCGAAGCTCGCGGGTTTGCGTTCGCCGAACTTTCTGAAGCTCGTGATCGAGGGCGAACGCAACCTCGGCGCAGACTCGGTGCCGCGCTTCATCGAAGCGCTCGAGCTGAAGGGCCCCGACGCGGAGTTCTTCGCCGATCTCGTCGCCTTCAATCAGGCGGCCACCCTGGCCGAAAAAAACCGCGCCTTCGAGCGGATCTCGGCGTCGCGTCGGTTCCGAGCCGCGCGCCGCATCGATGGTGACCTGTTTGCATACCTTTCGCACTGGTACAATCCGGCCATTCGCGAGCTGGCGGGGCGCGACGACTTCTCGGAAGACCCGCGTTGGATCGCGAGCCAGGTGCGCCCCAAGATCAGCGCCACCGAAGCCGCAGAGGCGATGAAGCTGCTCTTGTCGCTGGGGCTGTTGGTGCGCGACAAAGAGAGTGGCCGGGTGCTGCGCGGTGAGCCCACGCTGACGACCGAGCACGAAGTGCGCTCGCTGGGCGCCGCCGCTTTTCACCGGCAGATGATCGAGCGCGCTGCGGAGTCCCTGGAGACGGTGCCGCGTGAGCTGCGCGACTTGGCCGCGCTCACGGTCTGCATCAGCCCTCAAACCGCGGTCCTCGTCAAAGAGCGCATCCACCAGTTCCGCGAGGCGCTGACCGAGCTGTGTGATTCAGACGCTGAAGGCGTGGTCGTTTACCAGCTGAACGTGCAGTGGTTCCCGCTGTCACTCGCCAAGGGAGAGAGCCGGAAGTGAAACGCTGCAGGTCTGTCTGGAACCCAGGGTTAGGCGCCGTGTTGGCGCTCTTGCTCGTGAAGTGTAGCTCCACGGGCGTTGGCAACCCCTACACTGGGTCGGTGTCGTTGGCCATCGTCAGCGATGACGAGCCGAGCGCCCTACCCGGTGATGTGGGCAGTGAGGAGCCCTTGCCCAGGGGCTCGCTCGAGCGTGCTGTATTGGTTTTGGGCAGCATTCGCTGGCTGCCGTGCGACCCGAGCCAGATGGAAGTGGTCCATGAAGGCCCTTTCATTGTCGACTTGCTGGCGGGCGAAACCCGTCCGCCGTTGCCCGAGCTCGAGGCGCCAGAAGGCGGTGTGTGCGGGTTTGACGCTCCGCTCCGCCCAGCCAGGGACTCGGCGCAGCTCGGCGGTCGTTCACTGCTCTTTTCGGGTGTACGCGCCGACGGAGCTGAATTTCTGCTCTTCGGCAACGTTCGAGCCACGCTGCGGGTGCGGGCGGTGGACGGGCAGGTGTGGGGGGGGGATGAACCATTGTCTCTCTTGTGGGCGATGCGTCCGCGGCGCTGGGCGGCTCAGATGGAGCTGGCGGAGGCCGCGCCGTCGGAGTGGGCCGGCGGTCGACGCATCATCGTCATCGACGTGAACCGACACCCGGTTCTGTACGGGCTGATTCGGCTGCGCCTCGCGGGCACGAGCCGCATTTTCATCGACCAAGATGGCAACCAAGCTCTGGACGAGGCTGAAGGCGCCTCTGAGGAGATCGGTATAGGTACGCCCGACCCCGACGAATAGGCGTTGGAGTCGGGCAGGGGTCACAGCGCTCGTGCGATGCGAGCGCAGCAGGCAAGCATTCAAAAAGCGGGAGAATAGTCATGTACAAAAAATCAATGAACACGGGCTTTGGCATCGGACTCATAGCGCTCGGGGTGTTGGGGTGTGGCGGCCCGCGCGACTCGGAAAACGAGTATTTGCAGGGCGCGCCCGAGCAGGCCGCGCTCGAGCTCAGCCTTACTGGCGACGTGGATTCGGAAGGGCTGGCTACGGACGACGATGCGGTCGCGGCCAACATGGCGGCAGATGCGCTCGGAAGCATCGAGCTCGCGCTCGATGCGCCGGGCGCCGACGGCCTCGTGCGGACGCGACGAGCCGTCCGAGAATTGAACCAAGCGCTGCGCAGCTTCCTGGAGCCGCTCGCCGCGTTGGTGCGCAACGTGGAACCGGACAGGACCGAGGCCAACGTGGCCATGTGGGGTCCCGTGGCGCGAGGCGCGACCGAATACCGCTTCTTCGTGCGCAAAGGGCTGCTTCGGCGTTACGGCTGGCTGCTGCAAGCTCGCCCCGAGGGCAGCGAGGACATGTTCTCCAACGTGGCCGCTGGCAACATCACGGTGGGTGCCATCGCGCGGCGCGGGCGCGGCGCGCTGGGGATCGACCTGGATACGCTCGGTAGTGTTGACCCCACCGTGAACGCGCGCGGCAAAGTGCTCGCGGCCTTTGCGCATGGTCCGCGCGGCAACGTGCTCGCGTATCGGTTGCGCGACTTCAGCGTCGAGGCTGGAGATACGACGCCGATCGATGCTGCCTTTCAAGGTGTTCATCTGAACGGTGGACGCAACCGCCTGCGCTTGGCGTTTCACGGTAACTTGACCGAGACAGCCACCGAGGCCGAGGAGCTCGTCCTGGCTCGCGTGCGACATCAGCGCGGGGAGGGGGGACGCGCAGACTTCTTGGTGCTCGGCGGTGACATCCCCGACGGCAAGCTCTGGGTCGTGAGCGAGTGCTGGAATCGCGAGCTCGGATCGGCATATCGCGTCGTGCGCGAGTGCCCAGGAGACGGCCCCGGTGGCGCACAGTGCGTCGAGCAGAGCAGCTCGGGTGATGCTGCGGCGTGCTTGGGCGATCTGGCCGTTGCCGAGCTCCCACCCCTCAATCCGGAAGAGCACATGGACGATTCGGAGAGCCCCGAGGCGAATCTGCTGCCACCCGACGAGCTGCCGAGCGGTGACGCGCCGTAGTCCCCGCCCCGCCCCCGCTAACATTTTCGAGTTAGAGGAACTATTGGGAGCAGCGCTGGGTCGGACGGCATCACGAAAGAGAATCCGGTTGGCTAAACTGCTCGGCGACTTTGACCGAGTAAAACCGTTATCGTCTCGACGCCATGCAGATTGCCGCCGTCGACGCCTTCCTCCTGTCCTGCCCCCTGCCCGAGCCGCTGACGCTGCCCTTCTGGGGAGGAGAACGCACGATCCTCAAACGCGATGCCATGGTCGTGCGCATCACGACCGACACAGGTCTTCGGGGGTACGGTCCGGGGCCCGCCCACGAGCGAGCGGCGCGCGAGATCCGTGACAGTATCGGGCCTTTCCTTTGCGGCAAAGACCCGCGCCGCTGGCGCGAATTCGATTTCGTCGGCGACCCCGAGACCGTCGACACCTATCGCTCGGTCGAAATCGCTCTGCTCGATCTGGTCGGTCGGCACGAAGGCTGCGCGGTCTCCGAGCTCATCGGCGGACGCCAGCGCGAGCGCATCAAGCTGTACGGCAGCGCGGGCATGTACATGTCGCCGGAGCGATACGCGGAGGAGGCTGCGGCCGTGCAGGCCATGGGTTTCTCGGCGTACAAGCTGCGCCCCGCGCTTGGGCCCGACGCTGACCTGCGCGCGGCCGAGCTGATGCGGCGCGCGACGGGCCCCGATTTTGGGTTGATGTTCGATGCTCACGCCTGGTGGCGCATGGGGGATCGCAGCTATGGCTTCGACGCCGTGGCGGAGGTGGCCCGAGAGCTAGCGCGTCATCGGCCCGTGTGGCTCGAAGAGCCGCTGCCTCCAGAGGACCACGCCGCCTATGAGCGGCTGCGACGTCTTGGTCATGTCCCGCTGGCGAGCGGCGAGCACGAGCCGGACGAGGCCGGCTTTCTGCATCTGATCGAAAGCCGCGGGGTCGACTACGTGCAGATGGACGTCTGCTGCCAGGGGGGCTTCGCCATGGCCGAGCGCATCGTTGCGGCGCTCGCGCAGAGCGGGCCACGTTTCGCGTTTCATAGCTGGGGCACGGCGCTCGAGGTGCTGGCGGCGGCACACTTGGGCGTCTGTCATCCAGAGGCTGTGGTCGAATGGCTCGAATATCCCTGCTACGCGAACGCCGGCCGCGCCGGCATGTACCCGTTCCCGCTCGCCGACGAGATACTGCGCGAGCCCCTCGACATCAGCGCGGGTCAGCTCACGGTCCCGAGAGGCCCGGGCCTCGGCATCGAGGTCGACGAGCGCGTGATCGAACGGTATCCTTTCATCCCTGGGCCCTGGTCGTTCTTTCGCATCGACTCGCCGCGCGAGACGGTCGCGGTCACCGGCGACCATAGTGTCAAGTGGGTCCCGGCGCGGTGAGCGCGCCCGCCCAGCCGGTGGTGGCAGCAGCGAGCGGCGCATCGGGGCCAGCCGAACGAGCCATAGTGCGAGCGCGCCGGCGCCTGATCCCGTTTCTGCTCGTCTGCTATGTGGTGGCCTACCTCGATCGCGTCAACATCGGCTTTGCCGCCAAGAGCCTCGGGCGAGACCTGGGCCTCTCCGACGCAGAATACGGCCTCGCTGCAGGGCTATTCTTCGTCGGCTACCTGTTGCTGGAGGTGCCCAGCAACCTGATCCTGGCGCGCGTCGGCGCGCGCCGCTGGATCGGCCGCATCATGATCAGCTGGGGCGTGGTGTCGATGGCCATGACGCTTGCTGAGGGCAAATGGAGCCTGTATTTTTTGCGCGTCGCGCTCGGCGCCGCCGAAGCCGGGTTTTTCCCCGGTGTGCTCTTGTACCTGACGTATTGGTTCCCGGCACGCGAGCGGGCCAAGACGGTCGCGCTGTTCATGCTCGCGGCGCCCATCTCGGTCGCCATCGGGGCGCCGCTCTCCGCGCCCTTGCTCGAGCTCGAGGGCGCGCTCGGTTGGCACGGGTGGCAGTGGCTGTTCCTGATCGAAGGGTTTCCCGCCGTATTGCTCGGCGCCTTCAGTCTGCTCTGGCTCACGGATCGACCGGAGCACGCCGCCTGGCTGAGCCTCGAAGAGCGTAATGCCCTCGTGGCCGAGCTGGCGGCTGAACGCGCGCTGCGCGAGCGCGGTCACGAGGGCGCGCCCTTCCGCGCGCTGAGAAGCGGGAAAGTGCTCGTGCTGTGTCTCGTGTTCTTCATGAACACGATGACCACGTATGGAATCTTTCTGTGGTTGCCGCGCATCATCGAAGACGTCTCCGGCTATAGGGGGATGCGGCTCGCGCTCTGGTCCGCCGCGCCGTTGCTCGTGGCGCTGGTCGCGATGGTCGTCGTGGGCGCCCATTCGGATCGCACGGGAGAGCGCAAGTGGCACGTGGTCGCGTGTGCCCTCACCGGCGCCGCGGGGCTCGTGCTTGCTGCCTGGCAGCGGCACGATCTGGTCGGCCTCTTATTGGGATTCACGCTGTGCCAGGTCGGGCAACGCTCGGTGTCCGCCGTGTTCTGGGCGATTCCGCCGGCCTTGCTCGGCGGCACGGCCGCCGCCGCCGGCATCGCGCTGATCAACGCCATCGGCAACCTCGGCGGGGCCCTGGGGCCGTGGGCGATGGGCTGGCTGAAGCAAGTGACCGAGGGCTATGGGGCGGGGCTGCTCGGCCTGGCTGGAGCGCTCACGCTGCTGGCGGCGATCGTGGCTAGCCTCGACCTGCCCCGTGAAGCGCCCCGAAGTGCCGCACGGTGACTGACGACGTGAGCCCGGCACACCTGCCTCCGACTTGGGGGCTTCGGGAAAGTAATCTGGCAATCGCCCAGCGCCGCGGACATTCTGACGTCGTGGACGTTCACGTTGCAGCTACTGGTGTGGGCGGGGGTAATGTGGCCCTTTCATACAGGGCCCTTTGGAAGTCCATGAAGCATCGGTCGACTTGCCCGTGACCCAACGACGCCGAGACCGTCGTGGCTGCGTGCGAGAGCTCGTGTTCGTGAAACATTCTTTCCCGGTGCTGGTCCCCCTCGAAGCGCCTCGACAGCCCACCATAGGCGCCGCAGTCGGAGTGGGCGACCAGCAGTACCCGCTGCGCATGGTGCAGCCGCTGTGACGCGAGCAGCTGTTCCATCACGAAACTCTGCTCGACGTCCGAGCCGCAGGCGAACACTTTGGGGCCGCCCACGATGCGGATGACATCGGGATGGCTGATACCCAAGCGTTTGAGCAGCTTGCGCAAGACGAGCTCGAAACGCGCGTCTGGACACGCGAGCACCGTTGCGTCGGCCTCGTACGCTTCGGGATTGGAATCAAAGTAAAGAATTTGCTCCATGCTGAACCTCGAGTGTCGATGACGTTTCAATGACGTGCGGGTTGGCGTTGCGGTCATGGGCTAGTGGGGGCTTGGCAGCCTTGGCATCGATTGGGCAGATTTGGCTCACTAGATCGCGTAACGACAGACCGGACAAGGTTTCGAATAGCGCCGGTACCTGGCCCGCCATGCGGGTCAGGTCACCGGTGATCTTGTTCATGCCAGCGGCGTCGCCGTCGCCGGTCGAGACGATGGTGATCTTGTCGACGTTGGCGAGCGGGCTGGCCAGCGCGCGAACCACGTCCGGCAGGGCGGCAATCAGACGGTCGACGATCGCCGCCTGGTTGTACTGTTGATAGGCTGCGGCCTTGTTGGTCATGGCTTTGGCCTCAGCCTCGCCCTTTTTGAAGATGATCTCGGCTTCGGCCTGGCCCTGCTGGTTGATTGCGGCCGCCCTGCCTTCGGACTCGGCGGTCAGACGCTGCTTTTCCGCAGCGGCCAAGATCTCGATGCGCAGCCTTTCGACTTCGGCCGGCTTGAGAATGGTCGCGATGAGCTCCTTTTCGCGACGGGAGATTTCTGCCTCTTGCACTTTGGTCTGTTCGAGCACGACATGCTGTTGCATGATGTTGGTCTGTATCTCGTATGACTTGTCCGCTTGCGCCTGCTGGCGCTGGACGGCTTCGCGAAACTGAGCTTGTTTCAGCTCCAGATCGCGTTGGGCCTCCGCCTGTTTGGCGAGCGATAACGTCTCGACCAGCACTCGTTCTTGGTCGGCGTTGGCCTTGGCAACTGCCGCATCGCGCCCCGCCAAAGCACGACGGATGGCGGTATCGCGCTCGGCCTCCGCGGTGGCGACGTCGGCGTCCCGCCGAATGCGAGCCACGTCCGGCCTGCCCATGTTGCTGATATATTCGTTCTGGTCGCGGACCTCTTTGATGGTAAATGAGATCACCGCCAGGCCCATCTTGTCCATGTCGGAGGCACACGTGGCACGCATGCGCTCGGAAACCATGTCGGGCTGCTTTACGATTTCCTCCACCGCGAGTTGTCCGACAATGCCGCGCAGGTGCCCCACCATCACCAGTCGAATCAGCCCTTCACGTTCCTGCAGGGTCTTGCTCAGCACCTGCTCTCCGGCGGTTTGAATCGAGTCGGGGTCCGAGCGGACCTTGATTTGCGCAACGGCTTCGACTCTGACCGCTACGCCTTGGCGCGTGAAGAGGTCTTGCTCGGGCGCAACGTCGAAGGACATCAATTCGAGCGATAGCTCACGACAGCTTTCTACCATCGGTAGAATGATGGTGCCTCCACCTCTGATGATCCTGAGGCCGCGAAAGCCGTACACCACCAGCGCCTCATTCGGCCCCGCCTTGCGGTAGAGCCGAGCAAACCAGATCATCAGGCAGAGTGTGCCGGCGATGACCAAACCGGCGACGGTCCAGACCTCTGAGTGAACTTCCAATTGAGCCTCCATAAATTGCGTTTGGTTGAAATGCTTGTTTGCGGTCCGCCACGACCGTCGTGGGCGGTGTTCATGCGTCGTCCCAGCGTGTCACGCTGGCAACCCCCTCCTCGTATTCGAGCACCACCACGACGGTCCCTTCCCCCAACGGGGTACCATCGGCGCTGCGTGCGGCGGTCCAGTGGCGCGCACTGGCCCGAGAAATGAGCACTTCGCCGGTGCCCCGTTCACGAATCGCAGCGCTGACGGTTCCGAGCGCGCCAATCAACCGATACTCACTCGGATCGAGCGTCGGGTCGTGTGCGAGCAGAACCTTGCGCACAAAGCCAAGGAGAAATGCTGAACCCGTCACCCCAGCAACCAACGCCAGCAGCAGCGTCGTCCACCATGCGAAATAGGCGAGGCGGCCGAGGATGTGCCCGGCTGCCCCAAACCAACTGAAGAATCCAGCAAATGTCCCGAACTGGAAGAGCGACGCTCCGGTAAAGCACCCGGGACTTAGATCGCTCGGGCCCAGATCCCCGTGTCCAATATGAAAATGGCTGAGATCGATGCTGCCGAACAGAAATGATATCGCCGAGAGCCCGACCCCGATGATCAGGCAACAGGGGTAGATGTCGGTCCAAGTCATTCGATGCTACCGCGGGATGCTTCACGGAGTACTGAAGCGAGCAGGGCGTCTCGTTACGAACTTTGGCGGTGGGCAGTGTCGTTGCTAGGCACAAGGCATATATCAGCGTGTGCCGGGCAACGATTTTCCTGTAACGTGGCGCGACGAATGCGTCTGGATTGGGGGGAAGTCTGGGTGTCATCAGGAGGATCGCGCGTGGACGGAAGTTTGCCGGAAGAATCCTGTGCTGACGATGCAACGGCCGAGGTGCGCCAACTCTTGTCGCTCGGCTTGGCCAATGGCATCGACGAACCGCCGTTGAAGCCGGGGACGCTTTTTGGGGACTACGAGCTGGGCGAAGTGCTCGGTCGGGGAGGGATGGGCGTCGTGTATCGAGCTCAGCACGTCGGGATCCATCGCAGCGTTGCCCTGAAGCTGATTCGCAGTGGTGACCTGGCGAGCGAAGGCGAAGTGCTGAAGTTCCGGGCCGAAGCGGCGGCGAACCTCGACCACCCGAACATCGTGCCGGTGTTTCATTTTGGCGAATGCGAAGGTCAGCCGTTCTTCACCATGCGCTGGGTCGAGGGGGGAAATCTGGCGGAGGCGCTGGAGCGTTCGCGTTTCACGCAGCGGCAAGCGCTCACATTGCTTGCCGCTGTCGCCCGAGCCGTTCACCACGCACACCAGGCTGGCGTTCTGCACCGCGATCTCAAGCCCACCAACATCCTGCTCGACAAGGGCGGGCAACCGCACGTTGCGGACTTCGGCATCGCCCGCCGTTTGGGCGAGCTCGCGGGTGACAATGCTCCTGGCATGGTCAGTGGCCATCCGGACTACATGGCACCCGAGCAGGCGCTCGGCGAATCCTGTGGCTCGGTTGCCGCGGACGTCTATGGGCTGGGCGTCATCTTTTACGAAATGCTCACGGGCGCGCTACCCCAGCGAGGAACCGCCTACGAGTCGCCTGTGCCCCGGCCGAGCGCGGTCGAACCGCGGGTATTGCCTGCCCTCGATCTGATCTGTCTCAAGTGTTTGGAACGGGAGCCACTGCTACGCTACGAATCGGCAAGCCAATTGGCTGAAGACCTCGAGCGTTGTCTGCGGGGAGAGCTCCCGGAGGTGCGGCCTCGCGGCACGGTCACTCGGCTGTGGTGGCGACTCCGCCATCATCCGTTTCTGGCCACGGCCATCGCGGGCGCCCTTTTTGTTGGCGTGGCGGCCATTGCGATTGCGCTGCGGGTGAGCGGCTCGCAAGAGCACATTTTACGTCGCGACGTCTTGAAGATCAACGCGTATGCGGCCCAGGCGACCGCCGGTCAGGTGCTGTTCAAGCTGAGCGAGCTGTCGGATCAGTTGCTGCGTTGCGCGACGGACGAAGCGGCAGCAGCGCGGATTGGGTTGGGTTTGTCCCCGCATCTGGAGCCTGCAAGCTCCGAGCAGTTCTTGCGCCGCTGTGGGGCTGCGACGACGTTCGATAGCATTCACCTGTTTGACGACCACGGAAGCTTGTTGACGGGATTTCCGTTCGTCAATGCCCAGATCGGTCGAGACTATGCGTTTCGCGAGTACTTCCAAGGTGCCAAGCGCCTCGGTGAGCTCGCGCGACCCGGTGTGCACGTGGGGCGAGCCATCAAGAGCGAGGCTGACGATCAATACAAGATCTCCTTGGCAGCTCCCGTCTTCGCTGGCGGGCGTTGGTTAGGAGTAGTCCTGGCGTCGATCGGTACGGACTCCACCCTAGGCTCCTTACAGCTGCCCAACGACGATCGGCACATGGTCATCTTGGTCGGCCTGCGTGATCGGCAGCGCGCGGAGGCGGCACTGCCCCAACAGCACCTCGTCTTGATTCATCACGGGCTCTCCCATGGCCAAGCCGTGGTCATCGAGGGGCCGCAACTTGGCAAGCTCACGCGCGCGGCCAACGATGGGCTGGTGGCCGGCGTCGAGCAGTTCGAGTTGAGTGGCCCTGATCGCGTGCTCGCCGATGACCAGCATCGAGATCCGCTGATTCCGGGGCGCTGGCTGGCGGCTTATGCGCCTGTCGGCAATACGGGCTACGCCGTGATCGTACAGACGGCCGAGGCGTCGGCGGTGGCCACGATTCAAACTGCCGTCGCAGAGCTCGTGGGGGCATCGGGTGGGTTATTTGCCCTGGGCATGATCCTCGTGCTGTTCGGCGCGCAGCTGGTCAGCTTACGCCGACGCAGAGCGCTGACCTGAGGACCAGTGGCACCGAGGAGGCTCGAGCATCGCCGGCTTGCCTGCGTTGTGTCGTAGGCCAAGTGCCCTGTCTCCAAGCGTGTGCCGGGTGACGATTTTCCTGTAACATGCGGGGACGACTGCGTCTGGAGTGGGAAGGCGGTGGGCGGCGAGGGTGCCGCCCGGAATTTGAAGCGGAGGTGGCATGAAGTCGGTACCGGGGAACGAGGAGGGACATGCAACGGCCAGCAAAGGGCGCGGGGCTTTGGTGGCCTCGGCTCCATTGGCCGCCAGGTTCCAGACGACACGCTGGCGCGTGGTGCTAGGGGCAGGGCAGGGCGCGGAGGAGCACCTGACTGATCTCTGTCAGTCGTATTGGTACCCGGTTTATGCGTTCATCCGCAGCCAGGGCATCAAGCCGGATGACGCGCACGACGTCACGCAGGGGCTTTTTGCGGACCTCCTCGAGCGGAAAGATTTTGCCAAGTTGGATCCAGCGCTGGGTCAATTCCGATGCTGGTTGCGAAAGGTTGCCAAGCATTACCTCTGCAATGAGCTGGCTCGCGCCAGGCGAATCAAACGAGGTGGCGGCAGGCAGGTTAGCATCGACGCCATGACGGCGGAAGAGCGCTATAAGATTGAACCCAGACACGAGGGTCTGGCCCCCGACCAACTTTTCGATCGGTACTGGGCGGCGACCCTCGTTGGGCGAGCTCGCGAACAGCTGAGAGCCCGTTTCGCCTGCAGGGACAAGGCAGAGCTATTCGATCTGCTCGAGCCGACCTTGGTACGTGACGAAAGCGACGTGAGCGATGACGAGATATGTGCGGTGCTTGGCAAGAAACCGGACGCGATTCGTCAGGAGCGCTTTCGCATGAAGGCAGAGTTCGGGCAATGCCTGCGCTGGGAAGTCTGCGGTACCATCTCGGATCCGCGGGCCATTGATGACGAGCTCCGGCAGCTCATTCACATGGGCCCGTGAGCATTGCCAGCTGAGCCCAGTTTGTCTGAAGAATTCACCCCTGACGCCACGGAGGAGGTGCGGCAGCTGTTGTCGCTCGGCCTGGCGGGCGGGCTCGACGACCCGCCGCTGACGCCGGGGACCCGCTTCGGGGACTACGAGCTCGGCGAGGTGTTGGGTCGGGGCGGCATGGGTGTCGTGTATCGAGCCCGGCATGTGGGCATTCGCCGCAGCGTTGCCTTGAAGCTGATTCGAAGCGGTGAGCTGGCCAGCGAAGGTGAGCTGCTCAGGTTCCGGGCCGAAGCGGCCGCGAATCTCGACCATCCGAACATCGTGCCTGTGTTCCATTTTGGTGAATGCGAAGGGCAACCGTTTTTCACCATGCGTTTGGTCGAGGGGGGGAATCTGGCCGAGGCGCTGGAGCGTTCCCGCTTCACGCAACGGCAAGCGGTGGCATTGCTCGCCACGATCGCTCGTGCCGTTCACCACGCGCATGAACGCGCCGTCTTGCACCGCGATCTCAAGCCCACCAATATTCTGCTGGACGAGGGCGGGCAGCCGCACGTTGCGGACTTCGGCATCGCTCGCCGGTTGGGCGAACGCGCGAATGGCGAAGCGCCGAACACGGTCAGTGGCCATCCGGATTACATGGCGCCCGAGCAGGCGCTGGGCGAACCTGGTGGACTCACGGTCGCTGCGGACGTGTATGGGCTTGGTGTCATTTTCTACGAGCTGCTCACGCGCAAGCTGCCGGATCGAGGGGCAGTCTATGAATTGCCCGTGCCGCCCCCGAGCAGCGTCGAACGGCGCGTGACCTTGGACCTCGATCTGATCTGTCTCAAGTGCTTGGAGAGAGAGCCACTCCTACGCTACGAATCGGCAAGCCAATTGGCTGAAGACCTCGAGCGTTGTCTGCGGGGAGAGCTCCCTGAGGTGCGGGCCCGCAGCAGGAGAGCTTGGCTGTGGCGGCGGCTGCGCCAGCATCCGTTCTTGGCCATTGCACTCACGGGGGCCTTTTTCATCAGCGTGGCATCGGCCGTGAGTGCGCTCTGGGTGATCGGCTCGCAAGAGCGAGCTTTGCGCTCCGAAATTTTGAAGGTCAACACGTATGCGGCCCAGGCCACCGCCGGCCAGGTGCTGTTCAAGATTCGAGAGCTCTCGGATCGTTTGGCGCGGTGTGCCTCCCACGAGGAGGTGGCGGCGCGCATTCGCGGCGGGCTCGTCGAACCCGAGCCTGTCGGCACCGAGCGGCTCTTGCGTAGCTGCGGAGCGGTTTCGACGTTCGACAGCGTGCGGCTGCTCGACGAGAGCGGCGTCGCATTGACGCGCTTTCCTGTTGGTAAGGGTCAGGTCGGTGGCCATTTTTCGTTTCGCGAATACTTTCGTGGCGCCCGCCGCCTGGGTGAGCTCGGGCGACCCGGCGTCCATGTGGGGTGGGCCATCAAGAGCGAGTCCGATGATCAATTCAAGCTCTCTCTTGCAGCTCCTGTATTTGGCGACGGGCGCTGGGTGGGCGTCGTGCTGGCCACCATTGGCACGAACTCCACGCTCGCGTCCCTAGCGCTGCCCAACGACGATCGGCGCATGGCGGTTCTCGTCGGCCTGCGTGATCGGGAGCGCTCTGAGGCCAACCTGCCCGACCAGCACTTGGTACTGGTTCATCAAGAGCTCGGCCACGGCGAAGCGGTCGCCATTGCTGGACAGCCGCTCGAGAAACTGGCGCGGGAAGCCAATGAGGCACGAGCAGGGAAGGTCGAGCAATTCGAGCTGAGCGCGTCTGAGCGCACCCTCGCCGACGACCAGCATCGAGACCCGTTGCTGGAAGGGCGTTGGCTCGCGGGTTTCGCTCCGGTCGGTAACACTGGTTTCGCCGTCATCGTGCAGACGCGCGAAGCTGAAGCGGTGGCTGCGATCCACGCTGGTATCGCGAAAATAGTTGCGGCGACCGCCGGGCTTTTCGCCCTCGGCCTGGGGATTGTGTTGTGCGTCGCCCGGCTCATCAGCGTGCGTCGCCGTAGCGCGCTGACTTGATCGCCCGCTATCCGGAGTAACGGCGGCGTTCGTTTACGTCATTAGCGAGAGGGGAGACCTCCGCAAGTGGCCCATTCGAAAGACGAACCGTTGAACGCCGACGTACCCCTGTTCCTAGTACAAGGCGCTGCATGGCTACACCTGTGTCAGATCCCCGGTATGTGGGTCATGGGCCGTCGGGTGATGGACATCCCCCTGGAGCTGCGGAAGCTTAGTCCGTTGGCCTCAGCCGTGGTGCGCGTGATCGCGCTGGCCGTGCTGACGCTCTTGGTAGTGATCGGGGTCTTGATCGCCACGCATCCGGAGGACGCGCTCGGAACGCGTCTCGGGCGGGCTCAATGCTTGTTTTTGGGTCTGTTCTGGTCCGTCCGCTTGGGGGTGCAGGTCCGGTACTACACTCATCTCGGCTGGCCTCGCACCCGAGATGGCCGCGTGTTGCAGGCGATGCTCGTTGGCATCTTCGCGATTCAGTCGCTCGGGTACCTCGGGGCCTGGCTACTGCCCTTTTAGGCGACAGCACTCGGTGCGTCGCAATGAAAGTCACCACAAGAGGAAAGCCATGCAGGGAATCATGACAGAAACGCGATCGGTGGCGGATACGTTGGTCGAGCTGCTCTGCCCGTGGGTAGGGCAGGCCTTCAACGTCGCTGGCGCAGCGAATGTGCCGTTCATCGTAGCCTGGAGCGCACGGCAGCTGCCGTGGGTAACGGCCTTGGAAGAAAAACGCGGACTTACCATGGCCGAAGGTTATGTGCGCGCCAGCGGCCGACTTGCCCTGATGACCACGACGGCAGGCCCTGGAGTCACCAATCTCGCAACGGCGCTGTTGCTGGCGCTGCAGGAACGCTCGTCGGTCTTTGTCGTCACGGGTCAAACCCCGCGCGGTTATGCCACACGCCTGCCCGTTCAAAAATTGGATACGAAAAGCTTCGCGCGGGACATTACTCTACAGTCTCACGAGCTCACCGCTCCAGAGCAGCTGGCAGGGTTTGTGGGCGAGCTGCTGTGCACGGCACTCCGGCCTGAACGCCCGGGACCAGTCCTCTTGGCGGTGCCGGCGGACATGTGGCAGCTCCCGTGTCGCCCGCCAGGTGGGGTGCGGCTTGCAACCGCCTGGGGCTCTGGCACCGCACGGCATTGTGCCGACGCCCTGCGCCGCGCCATCCGACCGCTGGTGGTCGCGGGCAGCGGTGTCGTTCAAGCCGGAGTCAGCGGGGCGCTGAAGGCCCTCGTGGATCTGCTACCCCGAGCCAGGGTCGTGACTACGCCGCGGGCTCTCGGAGCTTTTCCCTCCAGTGACCCTCGCTGCGCCGGCATCATCGGTTTTGGTGGCGGGCCGTGCCCCGAGCTCGACGACACAGACCTCGTTTTGGTGCTCGGTTCACGGCTGCACGAGATGAGTACTAATTTCGACGACCGGCTTCATCACCGGCGTATCCTTCACCTGGACATTGACCCGCACGTACCGGGCCGGATCTACCCGGCCGAAGGTTTCTGTGCCGACCTGAGGCCGGCCCTTCGTGACCTCATCCGTCACTTGCCAGCGTCTGCGTTCATTAGGGCCACTTCAAATGCCGAACTGACCGCTCCACTGCTGCTGCAGTCCGGCGTGGCGCCCACGGGGCTGACATGACGACGCTTTCTCTCAACGCTGGCCTGCACCCGCGCGACGTCATCGCCTCCATCAATCGTATCTTGCCCAGCGAGGCTCTCATCTATTGCGATATCGGCAACGTGACCGCATGGGCGATCCGCCACTTGCGACGCGACCTGCCCGGGACGTTCTTTACCGACACGGTCGCTGGCGCCATGGATTACGCCATTCCCGCCGCCATCGGAGGAAAGCTCGCCAGGCCCGAGCGAGCGGTATGCGCACTGGTGGGAGACGGCGGCGCGCTCATGGGATCCATTCTCGATATCTTCAGTGCAGTCTTACAGCGCATCCCCATCGCGGTGATCATTTTCAATGATGGCGGCTGGGGCATGCTGGAACACGGCATCGAACAGAGCCCGCTTCGCGCCGCACCGCGTCCGAGTTTCCGCTTCGATCGCCGCGCTGACTTTGCGATGGTCGCCTCGGGCTTGCACGCTCGAGGCCTGCGGGCAAGCACCTTACCAGAGCTCGATGCCGCGCTCGCAGAATGCGTGAACCCCGAGTGCCCAGTGGTCGTGGATGTAATGATTGACCCGACCGTCGTGCCACCCATCGGTGGGCGTACCGCACATGTTAATCGGCACATGCAGGGCAAGTAGTGGTCACACCGGAGGTGGCTGGCCGCCCAAGCAGGTCACTCAGGCACGGGCGGCGCGTGCTGCTCAATCACCGAAACCATGAATGAGCTGAGTCCACGCCCGTGACACTCGATGCTCACCGCGAGGTGAGGGTTCTTCACGATCGCCCGGGCAAACGCGAGGTGGGCCACTGCGTCGCAGGGGCAGAACCAGCGATCGATGTGGAAACGGTGCGCCTCCACCCAAAGCCGCAGGCGCGCAGCGCGGGTGGTCGCTCCCACGCGTCGCAAGGCCGACAAGGCGCGGTAGAGCTCGGTGGCCTCGTGCTGAAAGGCCAGGCGATCGGCGTCCGTTTCGACTTTCGCCTCCGTTTCGGTATAGAGCGCGGTGGCTCGCCGGGCGGCCTCTTCGGCGTGGGGTGCTCGGGCGCGCAGCAGTGGAGGAGGAAGCTTGCAAGCACAGCCGTCGAGTAGCCGCCGAATCTCTTCCAAGGCCAAACCCGCGGCTCGACCCATCCGGATGTGCTGTAACCGAAGCAGGGTTACGTCATCGTATTCATAAGTGCCTTCGGGAGAGCGTTGCTGAGGCAATAGCAGTCGAATTTGATGGTAGTAGTTCAGTTGACCGATCGTGCATCGGGCGAACTCAGTCATCTTGTGTACCGAGTAGGTTTTGTTAGCCATCAGCATCAGCGCCTCCAACCAGTTTTCAATGCAGCGTGTGAGTGCCGTCGCCTCGATGATTCCCCCGAGAAAAGTCGCACTCGCGACGAGATGCGCAGCGCCTGAATCGACATGCGAAGTTTTTCACCAGGCCGGTGACGATTGTGCGGGGAGACCGTGCTGTTCGCGGCACTCAACCGGGGGTCAGATTGTCCACACTCAGCGCAACGTCTCTCAACCCGGCCATCAAGCCTCGTCGGTTTGAGGGTTTCGGGGGCCCGACCCGGCGGGCACCAAGCTCCATGTGGAGAGGCGCGCTGCCCCCGGCACTGCTGGTCCTGGTACTAGGGATGAGCGCTGTGGGCTGTGGCGACGCCGAGCTCGGATGTCAGGAGGGTGTTCTCTGCGAGGGCGACGTACGGGTGGCGACCTGGTGGTCCGGCTCGAACCCCGCGTTTCTCGTGCCTCTGCGCACGTCGCTCGAGCAGCGCACGACAGTGACCCTCGACCACCGAGCTGCGGACAGCAAGGATTGTCACCTTCAGAGGGTGGATGACGTCATGCGAGCCGCCGGCTCCGCACCCAGGTCGCACCCCGGCAGCCCATGCGGGGATGTTTCGCCTGAGGAGCTACCCTTCGATGCCGTGCTCCTCAACAATGGCCAGGACGTGCTGAGCCGGAGCGCATGCGTATCTCAGAAGGACTACGGGTTTCGAGCGCTAGAGGCTGAGTTTCCGCGCGGCTGGTTCGCCGAAGCCTATCCGCCCGACGTGGTCGCGACCCTGGGCTGCCGGGGCCACGTGTACGGAGTGCCCATCGGACTTCATCGCATCAATCACGTGGTCTACAATCAGCAGCTGTTCGACAAGGCGGGTTATGGCTCGCCCGCCGAGCTGAAGCTGGGCCTGGATCAGCTATTGGAAGTGGCAGAAAAGATCCAAGGCGTTCTCGACAGCGAAGGCAGAGGCGGGTCGGTGTTTGCGGTACCCATCGGCGACAAGGATGCGCTGAGCCTCTTCTTCATCGAAAACGTCATGCTCGCCTTTGCTGGGAATGAGTCGTATCTGGACTACTGGGCGGGCTGCCCTGTGCCCGACGGGCTGTTTGCCTCCGCGCTCGAACGGGTGCAACGGCTTTCGGCCTTCTTCAAGCCAACAACCAGCGCGGCCGCGCTCGGGTTGGTAATGGAGGGGAACGCCGCGATGTTCGTGACCGGCGATTGGAACATGGCCAACGCGGTCGAGAGCGAAGGCATGCTGGGCAGCATGCCGTTTCCCGGTACGCAGCAGCACTGGGTGTATAGCGCGGACGTTTTCGCGCTGCCCACGAACGGCAATGCGTCCAAAGGCCTGGCATGGCTCCATGCCATTTCGGACCACGACGTACAGCGGGAGTTTGCCGAGTCCAAGTACGCCATCCCCGCGCGTTGGGATGTTGCAGCGCCGGATATCGAGGGGGATCCACGGCACAGCTCGAACCTAATCCGAGCCTTGCCCGCGCTGCTCGGCGGCAACGGTGTGTTTCGCGAGCTTGCGGCTGGGCTCGAACAATGGGCACGGTCGTTGTTCGGCGACACATCTTCGCTCGTCGCTTATGCCGAAGCCGAGTATCAGTCGTTGGTTGAGCAGCGCCTGGCCGGCAGTGCTGATCCGACCTCGAGGCTTTGCCAGGAGGCGACGTCGCCGTGAGCAGGCTGAAGAGTGGCGCCTTGTCGTGCTGGTTGGGATTGGCTTTGCTCGCGGACGCTCGTTTCGCCCGCGCCGCCGGCGAGTTCGACTCCGGAGCTGTGCCCTTCAAGGTCAGCGTCAGCTATCAGGCACCGGAGGGCTGCCCGCGCGCGAGCACGTTCATGACGCTACTCGCCGGTCACCTCGAAGCGGGCGACAGCCCACCGCTCAACGTGCACGTCAACATATCTCACGTCGGCGCGTTGTACCTTCTGGACCTCACGGTGCTCGCGCCAACGCCAAGGCGTAGTAAAGAAGGGGCCGCATCCTGCGGCGACCTCGTGCGGCTCGCCGCGTTGATGGCTGCTGTGGCTCGCACCCCGCACGCACCTCCGGAGCCCCTTTTGCCGCCTGAGCCGCCATCGGACCCCCACTCTTTCGCGAAAACTGGATCGGAGTCTCCGCCCGTCGATCTATCCCCCGATCAAGACCACTCCGACGCGCTCGCGGCTCCCGAGCCCGACAGCACGCCCTTCGTGCCGGGCCCCCACTGGATGCTAGCGGGGCAAGTGCAAAGCGGTCTGGGTGTGCTGCCCGGAGTGGCATTCGGCACAGGTCCGCTTTTGGAGCTGGCTTGGCCGTCCTTCGCCCTGCGCGGCGCGGCCAGCTGGTGGCTGCCGCGCGAAGTGGCGGGGGGAGGCGGACTCGATTCATTGGCGCCTTTGAGCCTGACGCTGCAGTCCTTGGACGTGGCGGCGTGCCTGAAGCGCTCGATGTACGAAGGTGCGTCACACGAGCTGTCTTTGAGTGCCTGTGCCGTTGTGTCGGGGTATCGCCTCGGCGTCGAGGCACACCACTTAGGGGCGTCCAGCGACGTCATCTATCGAGCGGGAGCCGGATTCTCGGCGGGCGCGATGTGGGCCCTACCGGGCGCGCTCCAGATGGGGGTGCAGCTCGGGTTGAGCGAGCTGGCTCGCCCGTTGAGAGTCCTCGCCCCGCCGCTACGTGGCACAGTGTATGAGTCGCGAGGCAGCCAAGTTCGTTTCGACGTCGTGGTGGGGTTTCGATTCGGTGGCGGTGCAGGGGGATGATGAGCTCCGACGGTGAGGCCGGCACGGAAGCGTCGCCCGAGGGAAATGGCGCGACGCCTCCGGTCTGGCCCGGTGCTGCCTCGGACCTGGGAGGTGAGCCTCGTGAGGACCTGACGATCGCGTGGCCCCGGACCAGGCCTCGGCGGGAGCTGGCACCTCATGTGGAAGGACCGGCTCATGTGGAAAAACGGACGGATGCGCAAGACCCGGCAGATGCCGTCCGGCGTTGGCGAGACGACGTGTGGAGGTCCTTGCGCCGACTTGGAGTGCCGGAAGATCGGTTGGAAGACGCGACCCAAGACGTCTTTATCGTCGTCTATCGCAATTGGTTCGCCTTCGAGGGTCGATCGACCCGCAAGTGCTGGGTGTATGGCATTGCGACACGCGTGGCGCAGCAATACAGGCGACACCGCTCCAACAGAGAGCGCAATGGAGACTTTTCGATTTTGGAAGAGAAGACGACACGGGGACAATGGAATTCGATCGACCTCGACCCCTATGAAGCCACGGCGCGCCGCGAGGCGAGCCGTGTGTTGCAAGAGCTCTTGGACTGCTTGCGTAAAAGTCATCGGGAAGTCTTCGTGCTCAGGGCCCTCGAGAGCCAGACCAGTGCAGAGGTGGCGCTCGTGCTCGGTTTGACGGTGAAAGCGGTGGAGCGACGCCTGGCGCGCGCTACCGAAAAGCTCGAGAAAGCCTGGGGCCGTTACCAGCGGAGGCCTCGGTGAAAGCGCGTAGAGAACCAGCAGAGGCTTCGACGAAGCGGAGGCCAGGCGGCGAGGCGAGTCCGCGGCTGGATCTGAACGGCCTGATCGCTTTGGCCTACTGCGAGCCTCGGCCGAGCGCTGAGGCTCGCCGGCGCATGGATCGGAAGCTCGCCCCCCTTCTTACAGCGGGTGCGGGCTCAATGCTACTCGAGCCGAGTGTCGAGTTGCGGCCCGATCGGGTATTGGGGATTGGCAGCGCACCTCGCGGGGGGCCTTGGGAGAGTTTCACGGCGTCGACATTGGGCAAGTCATCGCTCGGGCTGATGTCGGTGGCGCTCATGGTTGGAGCCTTCTGGGTGGGGCGCACGACATCGAAGCGGGCCGGGCTGGCTGCGCCAGTCGAGCCACAAACAGTGTCGGCTTCGGACGTGCCGCGCCACCCTGAGCTCGTGGTAATGCAGCGCGAGCTGGCACCGGCAGAGCCTGAAGTGAATGCAGTGCCCGCGAAGGCGGTGCCAACACCTATCCCGAGGTCACCCGCCGCGAACAAAGTACGAAAAGCGCCGGATGGGCTCGCGGTGCTCGCCAACGTCGAGTTGGCTCTCCGAGAAGGAAATCCCAAACAGGCTCTGGCCGGGTTGGAACAGCTGGGCGAGCCGGCATCGATACCGCTGCGGCACTTGGCCAGGATTCTGCGGGCCGTCGCTTTGTGCAATGCGGGGCGTTTGGCAGAGGGGCGGCGTTTAGCCGCGCAGATTCAAGCAGAGGGTGAGAGCTCGGTGTTTGCTGCCCGGCTGGAGCGCGCGTGCGAGCTGGAGCGTTTGAAGTAGTATGCAGGCCTCGGGCGTGTCTGGGGGAAAGGTATTTTCAGTGGCAAAAGGCATCATGATCCGGGCGCTCATCAGCGTGCTCGCCATTGCGTGTGGGCGCGTCGCCCACGAGCCGGAAGATCCCGACGCGCCCCGCACAAGGGATACCGACGAGCGCAACGACACGTCCGTAGGCGGTAACGCGGGCACCTCGGCGGACGAGGTCGGCCTGGACAGGGTCGACAAGGTCGACTTGCTGTTCATGATCGACAACTCGGTTTCGATGAGTGACAAACAGGACATCCTCAGGCTGGCAGTGCCCGATCTGGTGAGCCGACTCGTGAACCCGATGTGCGTCGATGCGATGGGGAAGCCGTTCCCGCCGGCCGCGGCAGGGGCTGCATGTGCTACGGGTCAGCATCGGGAGTTCAATCCCATTCAGGACCTTCACGTCGGAGTCATATCGTCGAGTCTGGGCGACGCCGGAGCCAACGTGTCGTGTCCCGCAGAAGGCTTTCCGCGTTACCTTCCCGATCGCGTCGATCTCGCGCATCTCGTCGGCAGCCTACCGCGTAGCCAGACTGCAGGCCTCCACCCCGAGGGCTTCCTCGAGTGGAGCGCCGGCCGCACCGACATCGAGGGCTTCAATCGCAACTTCCAACAGATGATTGCGGACGTGGGTGAAAACGGGTGCGGTTATGAGGCATCCCTCGAATCTTGGTATCGCTTTCTGGTGGACCCGTTTCCCTATCGCCAGCTGGTGCGTGTTCCGTGCGAGGGGAGCTCGTCTATGGAGCCGAACTGCGTGCAGTTCGCGACCGGCGCAGACAATCGCGTTCTGCTCGATGACACATTGCTGGCGCAGCGGCGGGCGTTTCTGCGGCCGGACTCACTCGTCGCGATTGTCATGTTGACCGATGAGAACGATTGCTCGTTCCAGGCGCAGGGGCAAGCGTGGGTCGTGGCCGCGATTGATGACATCCGGCCGATGTTCCGCGGTTCGTCCGAGTGCACCCGGGATGCGAACGCCAAGTGCTGTTATTCGTGTCCCAGCGGGCCGCCCGACGGCTGTGAGGCAGACCCCATCTGCGCAGCCGACTTTCAAAACGACGTGCTCGCCAACCGCCTCCCGCCTGCTTTGGACGGGAGAAATTTGCGTTGCTTTCAACAAAAGCGGCGCTTCGGGATAGACCTGCTATATCCCACGGCGCGCTACGTCAACGCGCTCAAGGAGCCGAAGCTGTGCACACGCGCGCTCGACCTTGATCCGACGCGCTGCTCCAGCGACGACCTCGTCGAGAATCCCTTGTACACTGGCGGGCGCACGCCATCGCTCGTGTACCTCGGTGCCATCGTGGGTGTGCCGTGGCAGAGCATCGCGTCCGAGGTCGATGCCCAGGGCCAGCCTCTCGCGGCCGGGCAGCTGCGCTATCAGTCCTCCGAGGAGCTGGCCTCAGCGGACACGTGGTCAGCGATTTTGGGCTCACCGGGCAGGAGCTGGCAGCGCGCCGGTCCGAATGGGGCAGAGGTGACCAGCATTCCCGCCCTGCCTCCGACCGTGGAGCAGATGATCGAATCCGAGCTTCCGCGCGCCGGCGTCGCTCTGGGCAATGCCATCAATGGTCGCGAGTACGACACCGGTCTTGGACTGGGGCCGGGCACTCCCGACGATCTCGAGTATGCGTGCATATTCCCGCTGCCCGTGCCCCGGGATTGTGCGCAGCGAGACCCTGCGGCCGGTGATGCTTGCGGCTGTTATGCCGGCAACTTTGACAACCCGCTGTGCGAACAAACCCCGGGCTCGAGCCCGCCGGGCACGACACAGTACTCGTCCAAGGCGTATCCGGGGCTACGCCACCTCGAAGTGCTGAAGGGCTACGGGGAGAACTCCGTGGTCGCGTCGATCTGCGCGCGCAACGTCGTCGACGCGTCTCTGCCCGACTATGCCTATCGACCTGCGGTCTCCGCCATTCTCGAGCGCCTCCAAGAGCACTTAGCCCTCGACGTCGTCCCGTGACGCCGCTCAGCCTACGGATATCAAAGCCATCCGAACGGGCAAAACTGAATAACGAGTGAACTTCTCTTGCCTGGTGCTCTTCCGGTGGCCGGTTGGTGTGAGCGCCCTGATCCATCCTGCATGGCGAGATCGCTCCGTGAACTTTCGGTGAACCGCGGTCTCTGCGCTTGACCGGTTTATCTAAGAGGCCCATATAGGGGCACATTCGCGGGGCCAGGTGCGACGACGCTGTTTCGTCGTTTTTATTCTTGCTCATTTTGCAACACGGAGGGTCGTCTCGAGAGAGGCGCTGCTCCGCCACCACTCGCGGGCGTTGACGCTCCTCGGCCGTGAGCCGGCTTTTCCTCGTCAAGCGTGACGCGGCAACCGGACGCTTTCGCGTCCATCTACCGAAGGTGTCTTCATTGAAAAATCTGCTTGGAATGTGCGTAGGGACGGCGGCCAAGGCCCGCGCGGGCATGAGTCGAATCCACAAGGCAGCGGGGTTTCTGGGACTGCTGCTGCTCGGTCTAGGCTTCTCTGAGGCCGCCCAAGCGGCGCCGATGAAGACCTCAGGGCGGCGTCTACTCGACAGCTGCGGCAATGTTTTCGTCGTGCGTGGCGTCGAGCAGATTCTCGGAGAGCAGCTGCCGCCGGGCAATGATTGGCTGGGGTTGGTCGAACAGATTGCTGGATCAGGCGCCAACACCGTGCGTATCTTGCCCGGAGTACGTACGCTGGCCGTCGACGATGTCGACGAAGTGCTCACTTTGATTGGCAGCCAGCACATGGTCGCGTTCCTCGGCACCTTGAATGACGACGGGACCTGGCTCGGGCGAGCCGACGTGCGGAGCATGCTGGCAAAACACGAGAGCTACCTCATCCTCGATGCGTACGGAGAGCCGCAGTACGATGACCTGGCCCGCTTCCGAAGCGCAGCGGTTGATGCCATTCGGCGGGTGCGCGCTTGGGGATACCGTGTGCCGCTGACGGTGACGGCCAACCAGTTCGGTCGCGACTTGCCCTCGGTCTTGCAGTATGGTGGCGAGATCGTCGCTGCAGATCCGCTCAACAACACCATCATGGGATGGCAGGCGTACTGGGGCAGCGGAGGTTATTATCAAGGGCACTACGGGATGAATTTCACCGAGGCCATGCAGGCCATCGTGAGCGCACCATTTCCCATTCAGCTTGGGCTCGACTACGTCACCGATCCGCCGTCCGAGACGATGGACTTTGGCGCACTGATGACCCTCGCGGAAGCCTCGGGTGTCGGCTGGCTGTGGTGGGATTGGTACAACCCCTACGGCACCGACAACAATCTCAGTCGCGACGGCTCGGCCAACTCTCTCACGGCGACGGGGCAGTCGGTGGTCAACACGCACTCGGCCAGCATTTCGAACACGTCACGGCTCACCTGCAGCGTCGCCGTACCGGTGGTGCCAGTGGTACCGGTAGTGCCAGTGGTACCGTCTCAGCCCGCCGGGGAGGAGATCTCGATCAATGCGGGTGGGGGCCTTGCGGGGAGCTTCGGCGCCGATGAAGACTTTGTGGGTGGCAACGTTGCTCCGCGCTCGCGGGTCTCGATCGATCGGTCCCTGATCCCGTCACCGGTGCCCGTGGAGGAGGTCTACCAGACGGAGCGTTGGGGCGCGTTCACCTATCGCGTGGGCGGCCTCTTGCCTTCGAGCCGGCACGTCGTGCAGTTGCACTTCGCAGAAACCTACTTTAGTGCCGTCGGAAGGCGCAAGTTCAGCGTGATCCTCAACGACGTTCAGGTTCTGAGCGAATACGACATCGTGGCCCGAGCTGGCGCGCCGAACAAGGCCATTCAGGAAACCTTCTCCACCACCGCGACCGCCACTGGACAAATCGTGATCCGGTTTGCGCCGGGATCCATCGACCAGCCCAAAGTCAACGCGATCGTCATTCGGTCCATACCCACTTTGAACGAACCCTCGACGGATCCCGGCGGCCTCACGGGTAACTTCGCCAACGATGAGCGCTTTTCCGGAGGCAATCTTGCTCCGCGTTCGCGGGCCTCGATTGATCGCTCTCTCATCCCGTCGCCGGCACCCGCAGAAGAGGTGTATCAAAACGAGCGTTGGGGTTCATTCAGCTATCGCGCCGGCGGTTTTGTGCCTTCGAGCCAGCACATCGTGCAACTGCACTTCGCGGAGGTCCACTTCTCTGCCGTCGGACAGCGGAAGTTCAGCGTGATTATTAACGGAGCGCAAGTTCTGAACGAGTATGACATCGTCGCCCGAGCCGGCGCGCCGAACAAGGCCGTCCAGGAAACCTTCTCAACCACTGCGGATGTCAACGGTGAAATCGTGATCCGGTTTGCAGTCGGTTCCGTCGATCAACCCAAGATCAGCGGAATCGTCATTCGCTGACTGACTCGCCGCGACCGGGCAAGTCGCTACCCTCGTTCCAGGAGGGCAGCGACCCATCGCTTCGGCGAGCGGAGGGAGCAGGACCAAATCGCCACATCAGCGCTTGGCGCATCAGCACTACGACCAAATCGCCACATGAACACGGAAAGAGCGCAGGCACCCGTCGAACCAGAACGCGTTCGTCTCGAAGACGTCACGTAGTCGCGACGCGTCCAGGATAGGTTGCTTCGCGCATCGCAGAGGAGGAGCAATCGTGTCGTGGCGTTTCATCATCGCGGTTTCGTTAGGGCTCAGCGTGTTCGGATCGACGTCGCTCGCACGCGCGGATCTCGCGCCGGCCTTTGTGGGCCGGCTCAGCGTCGACACGCAATACGTTCAGGGCGCGGCTGGTGCGACGGACGTCGCGTTCTCCGCTGACGGTCGCGCGGTCATCACCCGAAAAACCGGGCAAGTGGTGATTCGGCGGTCGGACGGTACACTCACGACGCTGGCCTACCCGTTCGGAGGTACCCTGGATACGAGCTCGGAGAAGGGCCTGCTCGGGGTGGTTGCCGATCCAAACGTGGCAGCCAACTCAGCATTCTATTTTTACGTTTCGAACGGCCCGACCGCTGACAAGCACCGGGTTTATCGGGCGGTGCTCACGGCAAGCAATACGCTGCTTGTCGATGCCTCGCCCATCGTGGGTTTGTCGCGCGGTGTAGGCCCAGGCCTCGAAGGGCCCGCCAACCACGATGGCGGGGGCATGGTGATTCACGACGGTCACCTCTACATCGGCGTGGGCGACACGGGCTCGAACGCGTCACCGCCGGTGAACAAGTACGGTAGCTGTCTCAACAAAGGCAACGGCAAGATCCTTCGGGTCGCTTTGGACGGGTCCGTACCGGCGGACAACCCTTTGGTGGGCGTGCCTGTCGTGTCTGCCTGCGCCACGCCGACAGGCAGCTGGACGACCGGTGCTCCGGACACGCGAATCGTGGCGTGGGGCTTTCGCAATCCCTGGCGCCTGTGGGTGGATCCTCTGACCGCGCTGTTGTGGGTGGGCGACGTTGGGGAGAGCACGCGCGAGGAGATTTCGGTGGGGCAGGGTGACGAGCACCACGGCTATCCATTCGTGGAGGGGGATCGGATCTGGGGCGACGTGGAAGGGCGGAATTGCTCGAGCCTCGTGCCGTCCCGGCCATGTACGCCGCCTGCCTATGCGTATCCGCGGGCGATCGGGCAAGCGGTGACGGGAGGGCTCATCCCGGAGGGCTGTGGCTGGTCGGGCGTTTTCCCCACGCCTCATTATGTGTTCGGCGACTCGAGCGCGGATTGGATAGCGGCCCTTCAAGTCAATGCGAGCCGAACTGGCGTTACCGCAGCGACGCCAGTGGACGTCGCCGACTACGGCGGATCTCCAGTATCGTTCCGCATGGGACCAGATGCCTCGCTGTACGTCGTGTACTTGAACCTGGGCGCCGTCTATCGCATCAGTCCAACCGAGCGCACCGGCTCGGACTGCGTCGCCAGCGTGCCGAGCAGCTCTCGCTCATCGACGGGCTGGCTCGTGCTCATGTTGGGCCTGGCGGGTTTTTGGGTACTTGGCGCTACCAGGATGACGGGTGATCTACGCCAAAGGCATGGCTTCCGGGGAGGGGGCGAGTGGAAGGCTGGCACTCGAAGCGGGCCATGATACCATGCGGTCGTGTCCGTGCCTCTAGTCGCTCGCAACACGGGGACCGCGAGGGGCTCCTTCGGGCGCTCGAGGGCTTGCCTCATCAGCGCTTGGGTCGCGGCCAGCGCGGGTATCTTCGCGGCGCCTGACGTGCACGCTTTTTGCCGCACGCGTCTGTGCGAATTCCCCAAGTACGGCACTCCTTGCGAATGGGATCCGAACACCGGGTGTGCCACCACATCGCCCTTCGTGTTTTGGGAGAGCCGCTGCATCCCCTTCGCGGTTCAGCGCGATGGCTCCCGGGAGGAACGCATCTCTGCGAGTGAGCTCGAGGCCGTCGTGGAAGATGGCTTTCGAACCTGGAGTGAGCTCCCCTGCGGCTCTGGAGAGTCGCCCGAGCTGGCAGCGGCAAGCCAGGGGCCGATCGCGTGCGACGCCGTGGAGTACAATTGCCGGGCGGCCGAATCCAATAGCAACCTCCTTACCTTCCGCGACGACTTTCAGGACACCGAAGTATTCCGCTTCGGGACGATTGCGCTCACCTCGGCGACCGCCAATCTGGCCACAGGTGAGCTGCTCGATGCCGACATCCAAATCAACTCGCGCGATGAGGACTTCCTCCTCGATGGCTCCTCCGAGCTCCGCTCGCTCGCGTCCATCGATCTGCGTGGCGTCATCAACCATGAGCTGGGTCATCTCCTCGGCTTGTCACACAGCCGCGAGCCCGGCGCATTGATGGAGTTCGCGTACGCGGGGAGGGTAGAGCCAGGCGAAGACGATCGCCAAGGCATGTGCGAGGTGCTGGGCAGCCGCACGGCGGACCCCAGGTGCGAACCGATCGAGCTGGGCAGTGACAGTGGGTGCCTCGGCGCGGAGGACACCGGCTGCAGGCGCGCCCTGCGCGTGGAGCCCACTCCTGGCGGCTGTGAATGCCACGTGTCCACTCCTCATGCTCGTAGCCATGCCGAGGCATGGTTAGGGCTGCTCACCGCACTTGGGGCTTGGCGCAGGCGCACGCGAACCCCCGCAGCCAAGCCTCCGTTCTGTTGAGGGCGCGGTAGAGTGGGCAACGTGGCGATTCAGAACGGTGGCGCGCGCTGAAGAACCTCGATGCGCTACTCCAGAAGGATGGCGCGACCGTGAGGAATGTGGACATCGAGCACGCTCACCGTCGCCGACAACGACTGGGAGGTGGGGGTCGAGTGGGAGCAAAGGAGCGCTGGGCCACTTTGGCCCAGCGCGGCCGCGTCATTGGGCGCGAGACTCAGTCTTCGAGACCTGCCAGGGCTGCGTCGCAGATGGCGTCTTCGGGCTGATTGTTCAGCACGCCCGACAAAGCGCACAAGCTTGCCACGTAGACGGCGGTGAAGTCATCGCGATCTATGCTGCCCTTCTCGAGCACGCCCAACCTCGGGTCGAGCGAGTTGAGCTCGTCGTCCAGGTCGGCTGTACTGAGGCCGAGGTCACCCGCCGCGTCTCGTAGCGTGACGTCACGATCGAAGCGGAAGAAGACGCTGGCTACAGGCTCGACACCGCGAGTCGGCAGGCCCGCTCGGTTCAGCGCCGAGATGTAGAACCGCTCCGAATCCTCGAGCACACGGCGCGCGAACTCGGCCGGCGGCAGATAGACCTTCTCCAAGATCTCGAGTTGATCTCTATCCAGGGTACCGCCTTGGATCAGCTGGAGCGCGGTATCGATGACGATCTCCCTGACTTCATCCACGACCGGAATCAGCCCCGTGCCATGGCAGCCGCCACACGAGACAGCGGTCACGGCGCGGTAGTTCCCTTGCCGGGCATCCAGCAAGATATCCGAGTCTTCCACCAGGTTGCCGTCCGCGTTCGCGATCAAGTAAGCGAGCATGCCGTTCGGCAGCGTGAAGATGGCTTCGCGACCACCCTCGCTGAAGCCAAACGGGTCTTGGAAAATGCTCTCGTTCTGCTCGTCATTGAAGTCGAAGCTCTGATAGTACACGCCCTGGCGCCGCTCGATTTCATGCCCTTCGATCACGCGATCTTGCCGCGAGATCCGCGACTGGGTGGTGCCGGCGCGGATCAGGTCCTCATTCTCGAGGTTTGCCGCCACGTCGATGCCCAGCTGATCGAGCACGAATGTATCCAGCGACTGGGTGACGTCGACGCCGATGACAGAATAGTAGAGGTTGCCGATGGTCGCGACGTCCAGCATCGAGTCGAGAAACATGAAGGGCACGGCCGTCAGCGCGTCTTCTCTTGCGTCATCCGCCTCTTCCCCCACGAAGGGGACGGCGTACTCATTGGCGTCGATGATGGCCTCCCACACGTCGTCAAACGGCACCCCTTCGACGGTGACGGAGCGGTTCCAGTCGTAGTCCCGCAGATCGATGCGGTACATTGTCTGGTCCGGGTCGACCGGCCGCGGGCGCCCCACGTTGGCGTTGACGGACAACATGTTCATCATCTTGACCAGCGCGTTGCGATCGCGATCGAGCGCGGTGTCGGTGCAGACGCCGGCGGTGACGCGATTGCCGAGTGAGATGTAACGCAAAAACGGCCGGTCTTCGGCGTCTTCCCGGCGCAAATCGCCGGAGACGATCTCGTACAGCTCATCGAAACCGACGGCCTTGTTCTCACAAATGCCTTGTGACACCTCCGGCCAGTACTCGGGCTCATCGATATAGTTCGCCACGACCTCGATGTCGGCGTCCGAGACACGCGCCCCGCCCGGCGGCATGCTACCATCCCGCATGCGCTGAATGACCAACGACGCCGCGGAGTTGAGCGGCTCGATCTTGCCATTCTCCGCCAATTTGGCCATGTCGTTGATGTAGTTCATCCCCGACTCCGCCGTGAGCGCTGTGAGCTGCGTGCCGTGGCAGCCGCCGCAGTTGGCGAGCAGCACGTTCTGGGCCTGATCTCTCGCGAGCTCAGCCGCGCTCTTTTTGGGCGGCGGCGGGGGCTCAGTGTCCATCCCTTCCTCCGGAGGAGCCAACGGTGTGCACTCCGCGAAGTATGGATTGACGTTGCAGTCGTTGCGGGTCACGACCGGCGGCTCTGGCAGCTCCTCTGCCGGCTGCGCCTCATTATCCACGTTGCCGCAGGCGAGAGCGAGCCATGCGCTGCCACAGTAGATGCTGAACGCTTTGAGGCCAGGTGTTTTTAGGATATCGAGCTTGGTTCTTCGGTTTGTCACAGAGAGTTCTCCGTTCCTTTTGTTCGCGCGTTGCACACATGCAACGGCGGTTGAGGCCGCATCTCACCGAGGTCGAGGTGAGCAGCGGTCACTTATTGACGAGCACGAGTAGGTGGTGAGCAACCACCTTCAACCTAGAGTGCAACTCTTGCTCACGATCTGGTCAAAAGTAGTGCGTCTGAGCGCGCATTTGCCCTTTCAGAGTGTTGCACCGTGCATTCGAAACGCGAGCATCACTGGCAGTGAGGCTGACACTGACCACCGGCGGCCCAGCGCCTTGCGGGCCGCCGGTGGTACGCTTATCAACCTCGACCAGGGGACTCTAACAAAGGACTCTGACAAGGAGAGACCAGGGACACCTCCTCGCGTGCTAGAAGCTAGCAGCTCGAATGGTGCGCGCCAGGAATGCAATCAAAATTTGATGCCGCATCGTGCGTAATATTTCGTCAGCGGACATGAGAGCCGCGCGATGCATGTGCCGAAGCGTTTGCTTGATCAGAGCAGTGCGGCCGCTTTGGTCGCTTTGGCCGCTTTGGCCGCCTCGAGGCTGGCGACCAACAAGTAGACAGAGGGCTGACTCCTCTGCGTCGCGCGTGGTTCACGAGCGGTCTCTTCTATCCAAAATCCGCCCCTGAATGGCCTCGGCGACCTGTGGTGAGCGCACCCGCGCTTCACCTTCCACGTCGGCGATGGTGCGCGCCACACGCAGCACCTTCACATAAGCGCGGGCGCTGAGCCCTAATCGGTTGCCTGCTGCTTCGAGCAGGGCTTGCGCTTCGCGGTCGAGGCGCGCGATGGCTTTGATCTCCGCGAGAGAGAGCTCAGAGTTGGTGCGGTGGGTGGTGACGCCCTGGCGCTGCCGGTCGAGCTGGCGTTGGCGGGCGGCCATCACGCGCTCTCGAACGACCTGCGACGACTCGCTGGTGCCCTCACCCGAGAGCTGACGAATTTCTACCGGCGGCAAGGAGACGTGGATGTCTAGCCGATCGAGCATCGGGCCCGAGAGCTTTTCGCGGTAACGCGCGATGGTCTTGAGGCTGCAACGACAGCGCTCCTTGGGGTGGCCCAGGTAGCCGCACGGGCATTGATTCATGGCGGCGACCACGAGCGGGCGCGCCGGAAAAAAGGTGCGGGCGCGAGCGCGAGCGATGCAAACGACGCCGTCCTCGAGCGGTTGACGCAGCGACTCGATGACGGTTCGCCGAAACTCGGCAAACTCGTCCAGGAACAACACGCCGTTGTGGGCCAAGCTGACTTCACCCGGGCGCGGGCTACGGCCACCGCCCACCAGCCCGGCATCGCTCACCGTGTGATGCGGCGCACGAAAGGGCCGCTCGGTCACTATGCCCTTGTCCGCGGGCAAGAGGCCTGCAACGCTGTGCAGCGACGTCGTTTCGATGGCCTCGTCGAAGCTGAGCGGCGGCATGATGGTGCTGAGCAGCCGCGCCAGTAAAGTCTTGCCGGCGCCGGGCGGACCGACCAAGAGTAGGTTGTGCCCTCCGGCGGCGGCGACTTCCAGCGCGCGGCGCGCCGTCGCTTGCCCGCGGACGTGCTTCAAGTCTCCCCGTGCCGCCGCGTCGACTCCGGGTGAAAACCCCGTCTTGTCGGCGATGGGCAAGGGCGCTTTGCCGGTAAAATGGTCGACCACTTGGCGCAGGTGCGTGGCGACGAACACCTTACCCTGGTCGATGAGGCCCGCCTCTCTCGCATTGTGCGCTGGCACGATGGCGGTGCGCAGATCTCCTTTCAACGCGCCGCACAGCTGCGGCAACACCCCACGCATCGGTTGCACGGAGCCATCGAGCGACAGCTCTCCGAGAACCAAGACGTTTTGCAGGGCCTCGGCCGGGATCTGATCTAGAGCTCCCAGCACCGCGCACGCTAGCGCAAGATCTAGGGTGGCTCCGCTCTTGGGCACGTCGGCGGGTGCCAGGTTGATGGTGATCGCATATTCGTCCATCAACACACCCAGACACGCGAGGGCGCTGGCAATCCGCACGCGAGCCTCGCGCACGGGCGCTTCCGCCAAACCGACCATTTGAAACAAGGGCGGCCCCCGAGTGCAGCTGACCTCGACGGTGATGAGCTCGGGCGTGAGGCCCAATAGACCGCTGGCCTTCACCGAGGCAAAACCCAACGGTTTGCCCGCAATGCTTTCGAACACCACACTTCCCAAAGCCACCATGCGCCGTGCCATGCATCGTGGGTGCCACGGCAAAGAGGCGTGGGAACGCCGGCTTTTCCCTGCGGTTTCGCGGGCGAGACGCGCAAGCGGGCTGGCGGTCGCCTGGCCATCGCCAGCCGAGTCGGACAGAGTAGTTGAGCGCTGACCGCCAGGCGCGATAGCCTGTGCCACCACCATGGCTGACATCTCGCGCCGGCGGGCAATGCTGACGACGGGCCTCGGAGCGCTGGTGCTCGGCACGGCCTCTGCGGGCGCCCAATCGAACAAGAAGGCGAGCGCTCGCGTCGCCTGGGCCAGAGGCATCGAGGGCCAGAGGCGCGCCGACCTGGGAAACGGCCTCTACATCAACCCGATCATGGCCGGTGATCACCCCGACCCTTCAATTTTGAAGGACGGTGATGACTACTTCATGACCTTCTCGAGCTTCGATGCGTACCCGGGCCTCGTGATCTGGCGTTCGAATGATCTCGTGAGCTGGCAACCGTTGACGGCCGCTTTGAAAACCAACATCGGCTCGGTATGGGCGCCCGAGCTGTGCAAGCACGAGGGCCGATATTACCTGTATATTCCAGCAAAAAAGCCGGGCAACAACACCTGCTACGTCAGCTGGGCCGACGCCATCGAGGGGCCATGGAGCGAGCCCATCGACCTCAAGCTGCCCAAACACATCGACCCCGGGCATGCCGTAGGCGAGGACGGGACGCGTTGGCTGTTTCTGAGCGGTGGCGACCGGGTGCGTTTGAGCCCTGATGGCCTGGCCACGGAGGGAGAGGTCCAGCATGTGTATGACCCGTGGCGCTATCCCGACGATTGGGACGTGGAGAGCTTTTCTCCCGAGGGTCCGAAGATCACCCGCCACGGAGCCTACTTCTATCTGATCACTGCGGTGGGTGGCACGGCGGGGCCACCCACCGGGCACATGGTCATCGCGGCGCGTTCGAAATCCATTCATGGCCCGTGGGAGCAGCACCCCAATAACCCACTGGTACGCACCCAAAGCGGCGCCGAGACATGGTGGTCGCGCGGGCACGCCACGCTCGTCGAAGGGCCCGCCGGTGATTGGTGGAGTGTCTATCACGGCTATGAAAACGGCTACTGGACGCTCGGGCGGCAAGCGCTGCTCGCACCGGTCAAGTGGACGCGCGATGGTTGGCTGGAGTTCGGTGGCGGGGACTTGTCGAGGCCCATCGCCAAACCCAAGGGCGGCAAGGCGCAGCCGCACGGCATCCCCCTCTCGGACAATTTCAGCGCGGATAAATTCGGTATCCAGTGGCACTTCTTCAACCCGTCACCCCATGAGCCTAGCCGCATTCGGCGCCGCAATGGGGCGCTCTACCTGAAGGCGACGGGCACGGCGCCGAAAGATTCCTCCCCCCTTCTTTTTGGCGTGGGCGACCCGGCCTATGAAATTGAGTGCGACATTGAAATTGACGGCAAGGCGCGGGCGGGCCTGTTGCTGTTCTACGATCGGCAGCTTTACTGCGGGCTCGGCTTTGACGAGGCAGAATTTGTCACTCATCAGTATGGCTTGGAGCGCGGCCGCCCGGTGAATCCGCACGGCAAGCGCCTCCGGATGCGGCTCCGCAACGACCGCCATATCGTCAGCTTCTTCACCTGTACGGACGGGGTGAGCTGGAAGCGCTTTGATCGAGGGATGGAGGTGTCGGGTTACCATCACAATGTGCGCGGCGGCTTCTTGATGCTCAAACCCGGCCTGTATGCGGCGGGTGTTGGCGAGGCACGATTTGCGAACTTCACCTACCGCGCCTTGTGAACCTTCGCCGCTGACGTTTCTGCTTAACGTAAATTGCTCTGGGGCGCTTCCAACAGCGCCCAGCGCAATCGACCGTGCCAGCTGCGTTGTGCTTCGCCGGCGATTGAGTTACTGACTTCAGATGAAAAGAAGCACATTTGCCGGGGCCCTGCTCGCCGGCGTCGGCGCGCTTGCGCTCATCGTCCCTCGGGCACCGGCGGAGGAGAACCTGGATCCGCTGATCGTTGCCGCCGACACTCACAAGCTCGTGCTCGAAAATGCCTTCGTGCGCGTGATCGAAGCCAAGGTGCCCGCCGGCAAGCTAGAGGCGAAGCACAAGCACCCTCATGGCTTGACGGTGTACCTGGCCAACTACACGGTCGAGCAGAAGACGTTTCCGGATGGCAAGCTGACGCGGCATGAGCGCAAGCTCGGTACGGTCAGCTGGAGTGAGCCCCTCGTGCATGAAATCAGGAACGTCGGCAAGACGCCCTCGCACGCCATCCGTATCGAGCTCAAGCACTGACGGCAGCTGCCATCCATCGCAGCCCATCCCGTGGCATGGCTCATTCGCCTTTCTCGAGCCGGATGAACAGCGCTTCGACTTCACGGCGGGCCCAGGGTTGCCGCCGCAAAAAGGCGAGGCTGGAGCCCATGCTCGGGTCGTGAGTGAAGCACCGGATCTGGATCAATTTCCCCAGCTCTGCCCAGCCGTAGTGGGCGTGGAGCTGCTCTAGAATGTGCTGCAGCGTCACTCCATGCAGCGGGTCCTTCGGATGAGCCCTGGCCGCTCTTGCCGTTGGCTCCGCTTCGCCGGGGTCTTTGCCATCGGGGGGCTTTTCCACGAAAGCAGGCTAACACGTCGTTGCAGGCCTTGGCTCGGCGCGCGGACGAGGTCCACGGCGCGCCCGCCACGACCCGTGCATTCCCGCCGGAGCTAGGTCATGCGCGTGACCAGCGCCTAGCGCTGCCCTCCGCGCGCCCTTACAGGCAAGTTTCGATCCGCAATTTCCACAGGGCCCGAGCATGAAGCTACGCATAGGCCTCGTTTCGGACGTTTACTCGAAGCGAACGTCGGTTTCTGTCGGCGACGCGCTCCTGATGTGAGCAGCCGCGCGCACGACTCGTATCGTTTGGTGACGATGCTGGAGCGACGGGCATGCTGCGGGCCGTAGGGATAACGCCATGCGGTCGGTGGGCCTACCGCCGCGATCGGGACGAGCATTAATAGAAAGGCAGGAATGTACGTAGCCAGCAGGGGGAGTCTGGTGAGTCGCCGAAACATCTTGCTCGTCGAGGACAATGCCGATGCCCGAGACGCCTTGGCCCTACTGCTCGAGCATCATGGCTACACAGTGCAGAGCGCAGCCAACGGCGCTGAGGCGCTGGAAGTGGCCTACTTGCACCCGCCCGATCTGGTCCTCACCGACATAGAGATGCCCGAGCTCTCGGGGTTAGAGGTGGTGGCGCGATTTCGCCAGCTGCCCGCCCTCGCCGGCATCCCGGTGATCGTCGTCTCGGCGCATCACGACGTCCAGGATCGGATCACGGGACTCGACGTGGGTGCCGATGACTTCTTAGCCAAGCCCGTCCACGTGGATGAGCTGCTCGCCCGGGTACGACGCCATCTGTTGCGTTCGGACCGAGAGCAAGAGTTTGCACGACAGAGCATGGTCGACGAGCTCACTGGCGTGCTCAATCGCCGTGGCCTCGAGAACCTCTTCGCGCGCGAGCTCGAGCGCGCGCGCCTGGAGGACGCGACCGTGGCGATCATGCTGGTGGATCTGAATGACTTCAAGCCCGTGAACGACCTCTGGGGCCACGCCGCCGGAGACATGGCCCTCTGCACCGTCGCGCGCCGCCTGCAAGATGCGCTGCGCGCGAGTGATAGGGTCGGACGGTTGGGAGGAGACGAGTTCGCGATCGTATTGCCGGAAATTCGCAGCGATGACTGCGTGGGCCTAGTCCAACGTGTTCGCCAAATTTCGCCCGTGGTCGTCGATCTCGTCCCGACCGGCAGCGCACGGGTGGGCCTATCCCTCGGCATCGCGAGCGCGGAGCCCGGCGAATCGTTCGAGGTCGTGCTCGCTCGCGCGGACGCCGCGATGTACGACGACAAGCGCCGACAGAAGAGAGCGAGCGATTCGCTAGCCCTAGCCGAACACCGGCCACAGCAATGACCCTCGTGGGCTGCTTCGACGGGTCCCCGAGCGAGCTCAGAGGTCGAGCGCGTCGAGCATGACCTGCGCGTAGCGGCGGCCGAATTCGCGCTGCCCCGCGACGTTGAAGTGCAGGTTGCCGAAGCCGTCGCCGGCGAAGGCGCCGAGGCCGTTGGCGCTGACCACCTGAGCGCCCGGGATCATGCCGGGCAACTGGTTGATGAGCGTGTTGTGGCCCCCACAGCAGCCGGGCGGGTACAGCAGCTCTCCCGCCAAGAAAGGGATGTTGCCGAGGCCCAAGTCCGCCCTCAAATCGGCCACCATGTCCTCTACCTTGCCCAGCCAGGTGGCTTGGCCGCTGTCCGACTCGCCCTGGTGAAACAGAATGCCCCGGATGACCCCCACCTCTTGCGCGAGGCGCGCGCGCTCGACCACGGTTTCGTAGGCCGAGTTGCGCTGGTTGTCGGGCGGCAAGAACCACTCGCCGCGCCGCTGCGAGACGACGCCCTTGCGGAAGATGTCGATGTCGACGCCCGCGATCGCGTCCGGCACGAGGCCGATGGTGGCGTTGGGCAGGGCGTCAGCCATCGCCTTGCCGAAGTAGTCGCCGGGCCCGAGCGTGTTGGCGCAGGTGTGGAGCGACGGGGCGGCGTCATACCACTGATTGCGGACCTGACCGCGCTGCTGGCAGTCGCGGAAAGCCAGCACCTTCACGCGCGGGTTCGGCGTGCGGTCTTGGGCTTCGGAGGGCGGCACGCCTTCCATGTTGGACTGACCAATCAAGAGAAAGACGAGGAAGTTGGGATCCGGTGCGTTCCCGTCAACGGGCGGCGGGGGCTGCATGACCGGCGGCTGGATGACCGGCGGTGGCATGGTAGGGGGCTGCTGCTGTGGCGGCGTCAACACCACTGGAGGGACGATGGGCGTGTCCTGACCCACGTTTGGGACCTCGCCGGTTGGCGGCGGCGACGCCGGTGAGTTGGCTTGGCCGCCCGAGCCGGCCGGCAGCGTCGGCGGCGCGGGCAGCACGGGGGCGATGCCCTGAAAGGGCGGCACCTCGCTATTCGGGTCGTCTGCTTCGGCTCCGCCGCCGCAGGCCACGCAGAAAAAAAGAGCCGCGCTCAGAGCCCAAGGAGCATTGGAAGCGTTTCCCGTAAACATTCTCAGTTGTTCTACCATCGCCCAATTCCGTACCGCGTATTGAACTGGAAACGCTTCCAGGATAGCGCTTTGGCGTGCGGAATCAATGCCGTGCCGCGCGAGCCGCTCCGCATGGACTTTGGTGCCTGTGTCAGAACGCCTTGGCGGCTCGAACCTGCCGGAATCATGACGTTTGGAGGTTTGGGGTCAGCCTGATGGGCAGCGCGTTCATCGCGTTTGCCAAGACCGGCAACCCGCGCTCATCTGTGTGGTCGACGGGAAATGCCGGCCGTCAGTCGCCCTTGAAGAACTGGTGGTGCTGGCCCCAGCGCACGAGGAGATCGGGCCAGGCCGCAACCGGCTTGCCCGCGGCGAGCCGCACGCCGAAACCGTGCCCGCCCGCGCTGAACACGTGCAACTCGGCAGGCACGTTCGCCGCTTTCAACGCTGAAAATAGCTTCAGGCTCAGGTCGACGGACACCGAGGCATCGTCTGCTGCGTGTACGAGGAAACACGGCGGGGCTGTGTTGGTGACGAGGGACTCGAGCGCGACCTTGGCAACGATGGGCGCTTTTCCGTCCGGTGGCTTGACGGCCATGTTCAACGCCGGATACATGAGCACCGCGAAATTCGGGCGAGCCGAAAGCAGGTCGGCTGCATCGGTGCGTTCGCACGTCGGTGCAGCGTGGCGCAGCGCGAGCGCCGCCGCCAGGTCTCCGCCCGCCGAGAAGCCGAGCACGCCGATGCGCGCTTTATCGAGCTGACCCGCGACACCGCTGCGCAGGAGCCGCAGCGCCCGCTGAGCATCTTGCAGCGGCGCGTCGCGCCCCGCGGCCCAGCCGTCCGCCGGCAGGCGATACACCAGCACCGCCGCCGTGATGCCTCGCGCGTTCAGTCGCCGCGCCGTCTCCTCGCCTTCCTTGTCGATGACGACGCGCAGATACGCGCCGCCCGGCAGGATGAGCACTGCAGAGCCATCCGGTTTGTTGGGCTTGTAGACGGTGAGCGTGGGGCGCGTGATGCCGAGCAGCGCCCGGTCGTGGAAACCCGGCTTCGTGCTGCGTTCGATGACGGTTTGCTCGACCGTGACGGACTCAGCGCCGGGCGGCGCGCCGCGCCACACGTCGAGCTCCAACGGCGGCGCCGAAGGAGCCGGAGCCTTCGCGGCGACGGGCAGGCAGATGAGAGAAATCGCGGTCACGAATGCGAGTAGCGATCGGGCCATCGTTTGTCGTTACTGCGTCGCCCGGACGCTGGCTATCTCTCCGGCTTTTCCGAAGGATCGTCACGAGAACACCATAGTCATCTACTCGGGACGGAAAGCGCGGCGAGCTCGAAACGTTTCCGTACCTATTGGGCGGGCTCGTGCATCCAACGGAGGCGCAAGGTCTCATGATGCAACTTACTCCTCGACGTGTTCTGTCCTTCATCGGTTCTAGCCCTTTTGCACGGGCGCAGGCCGCTCGTGTGCTCGTCGCGTCCAGCATTGGCTTCGCACCGAGCTGCTCGGGTGACAAGCCCGCGGACTTGGCAGCTGGCGGCACGCAGGCGCAGCCGGTGGGCAGCGCCGGAGAAACCGGCACAAATCCCGGTGGTGGTGGCGGCGGAGGAGGGGGCACCGCGCAGGGGGAGGGGGGCACGGGTGGCGTGCTGCTGGGTTCGGGCGGGGCTGGCGGCACCAACGCGGCCGCCGGCGGGAGTGGCGCGGCGCCCGAGTTGTTGGGCACTCCCACGCGCCCTCAGCTCACCGCGGCGCTGGCCGAGGAGCAGACCGTGCTGCGCTACCTCGCCCAAGCCGGCAACTTGGCGGCTGGGTTACAGGTCGATAACTGGGACCCCACCGCGGGGGTGGGTGACGTTGCGACGTTCACGCCGGGCTTTCGCGTTGCGACCACCGGCGGCACGCATACGACCGTGCAAGAAGCGATCAGCGCTGCCGTCCTGCTCGGCGGCACCGAACGTCAATATATCGAGGTCAGCGCGGACACTTACCGGGAAGTCGTCTGTGTGCCCTCCAATGCGCCGCCCATCACTTTGTACGGTTCGAACCCTGACGCGAGCCAAACCGTGATCGTGTTCGACAACTACTCGGGCAAGCCCAAGGCGGCGGGCGTCACCGCGAATCCATGCAACGCCAACCTGGATGGGACCACGTTTGGCACCAGCGGGAGCGCCACGTTCGCGGCGTATGCGCGCGACTTTCACGCCAAGAACCTGAGCTTTGTCAACGATACGGACGAGGCAACAGCGGAGGCCGCCATGCCGGATGTTGCGGTGCAGGGAGTTGCGCTGATGACTCAAGGTGATCGCCTGATTTTCGAAAACGTGCGCGCGCTAGGTCACCAGGACACGTTGTTCGTCAAGACGCCCAATGTCGGTACGGTGGTGCGCGCGTATTTCAAAGGCTGCTACGTCGAGGGGGATACGGATTTCATCTTCGGTCGCGGCACGTTCGTGCTCGATGGCTGCACGATTCATTCACTCACCTCGCGTACGGCCGGGGGTGTCATCGTCGCTCCCAGCACGCCCTGGCAGAACCCGTACGGCATCTTGATCACCAACGGCACCTTTACCGCCGATGCGACGGCGGGCGTCTCGAGCACGCATCTCGGCCGCGCCTGGGACGAGAGCCAGCAGAATCCGGCGACGTACGCCATGAACGTCGCTTCGGGTATCTATCCGAACGGGCAAGCGGTGATTCGCCAATCCATTCTGGGCGCACACATTCAGAGCGCCGCCCCCTGGCGCGCGGCAGCTACGACCTCGCGCGCCTATTCGTCGACCGCAGGGGCCTACCCGGCAAATCGCTTCTTCGAGTTCGAGAACACGGGTCCGGGCAGCGCCCCACCGTGAGGGCTCAAAGCGCGCCCCGCGCGCGGCGAACGTGGCAGAGTGTGCGCCGCGAAGCGAGTCGCCACCCTCAGCTCATATTTCACGACATCGCCCCGTGCCGTTCTGGTTCTGTTCGCTCAGGCGTACGCGCACCTGATGGACTTCTGATCCGGCGATCCGAGAGGCCCATGCTAGCCTAACTGGAGGATGAAGATCGTGCCAGCGACTCGGCTGGTCCCAGCCAGCTTGGGGCCCGGAACACGGATAGGCTCTTACGAGTTGGTGCATGATATCGCCCGCGGCGGCATGTCGTGCGTCTGGGCCGCCCACGAGCGTGGCGCGCCTGGGCTGCATCGCCTGGTCGCCTTGAAGATAATGCCGCCGGACTTGGAAGGGCCTGAGTTCCACACCATGTTCATCGAGGAGGCGCGCTTGGCCGCGCGCATCCATCACCCCAATGTTTGCAGAATCTTCGAGCTCATCGAGGAAGCGGGCCTGCTCGCGCTGTGCATGGAGTGGGTGGACGGCGGTACCTTGAGCGAGATCCTCGAAACGTCGAACGAGCGCGGCCTGCTGGATCGGCGGGTCACGGCTCAGATTGTGGCACAGGTCGCCGGCGGGTTGCATGCCGCTCATGAGCTTCGAGACGACAAGGGCATGCTCATGCAACTCGTGCATCGAGACGTGTCTCCGCAAAACGTCCTTGTCGCGCGAGACGGGCGGGTCAAAGTCACCGACTTTGGTATCGCCAAAGCACTCGGTCGATCCCACGCGGCCACGGCCATCGGTATGGTCAAGGGGAAGATCGCGTACATGTCACCCGAACAGGCTCAAGGCAAGACGGTCGACCGCCGCAGCGACATCTTCTCGCTCGGGGTCATCTTGTATTTGGCCACCGTGGGGACGCACCCGTTCCGACGACCCGGCGAATCTAGCAAACAACAGTTTGCGCGGCTATTGGTCGATCCGATAACGCCCCCGACCAACTTCGCTGTCGACTACCCGAAGGAGCTCGAGTCGATCCTGCTCCGGGCCATGAGTCGCAGCCCGATGGATCGCTTTGCTAACGCTGCGGACATGCAACGCCAGCTAGAGGACTGGGTCGAGCGCACGGGCCCGAGCGTGACCCAGCCGGACATTGCTGACGCGGTCGCCGGACGCATCGGCCCGTCCTTTCGCGAACACGCTAAAGATCCCGCGTCCACTGTGCAGCTGAGCCGCCAAGGGCAGCCTCTCGAGTCGAAAGCTTCGTCAGCGCGTCACGCTCTTGTCGCTTCCGTGTCCGTGGCGCCGTTCGAGGACGGCGCTCCGCTCAGCGCGGAGCGCCCGACTGCACGTCCCCAGCGGGGGTCATTTCCGCTTCGGCGCTGAAGCGTCCGCAATTCGGCGCCTCTGCGGCTACTTGGCGCCTTTCAGCACAAATTCCATGCGCTCGACATACAGCTCTGCGTCGAGGCGAGCGCTGCCCTCCGTGCCGGCTTGCCGCTTGGAGGGCCTGAGCGCGAAGATGCCGACGTTGTGCAGCTTGATCTCGAGCAGCTCGTCTTTCAGGTTTGGCCCGAGGAAGACCAAGCGGCCGCTCTTCTCGTGCTGATCCGTGGCCTTGCCGTTGATGACGAAGTCTTCATGCCACTTCTGCCAGGATTCGGAGCCGGCTTCGGCGAGAGTGACGGCCAGGTTTGGAAATTCGACGCCGCCGGCCTCCTTGCTTGCGCCGCGGCTCGCCGCTTTTTGCGCGCCGGCGCGCTTGATCGTGAAGGCGTCGATGTGGCTGACACGGCTCGTGTCGACAGCATCCAGCTCCAGGCGAAAGCTCGAGCTCAGCCACTGCTTCTGTTTGCCCGCGGCGCTCGCGGACGATTTACCCGAAGCCTTGCCGGCGCTGACGCGGTCGCTCGAAAGCCTCAGCCCTAGCAGCGCGGGCGCCTTGCTCGTGGCGTCACATGGGGGGATGGTGATCTCGGTGATGAGCGCGTTTTGAACCGAGCGCTGGCTCACGGCGTTGTAGCTCTGATCCAGGCTGATGATCGACACAGCCCGGCGCTGGGATCCATTTTGAAAGCTCGACGCTACCCAATCGTAGATGGGGCTCGCCAGGGACAGCCCGAGCTCGAGCTCTACGTCCTCGTAGCTCGCGCTGCCCAGGTGCTTTTTTGCGAAGCCGCCGGCGGCGGGCTCTCTCACGACCTCGGCCACCGCCCCCCCGCCGCTCACCGAGCTCACGAGGCCGAGCTCGGTCCCATCCAGCTCGAGCACGAAGTGGCCGCTCGTGTAGCTGCGAGCCGCCGCCGCGGCGCTCTGTCGAGGTTCGAGCCAGCCACCGAGCGCGACCAGGCCCACCAAACCCCACCCGAGTATTGAAATTGTGGATTTCATCGCTGGCGATACGTCCAGCCGCCGTCCGAGATTAACGCGTATCCACCGCAAAACAGCGCTGCAAGCTTCGCGTCGCCTGGGCAAGGCCGCGCACTAGAAAGCAAAATGCGCTGCGTCCCGGTCTCCTCGAGCACGAAAACAATGGAGTGGGAGGGGGAACGAATTGAAGCTGGGGCGGCGGCCGTGAGAGTGTCGCGCTGGCATGACACGCGCCCGCCCGCCCCACGCGCCCCCGCGCCTTCACACTGACGTGAGGCGAACAGCTCGGTAAGGACCGCCATGTATTTCCAGAACTACAATCCGGCTCACAATGTCGTCCTGTCGACGCTGCTCGCGGCGGTTCCCATTCTCGTTCTTCTCTACTTCATGGCGCTGCACCCGCATCGCGATGCAGTGGGCCAGAGGCACCTCGGGATTTCGGCGCCTCGTGCGGCGTTCTGTGGCGTCGTTGCCGCTTTTCTGATCTCTTGCGCGGTATTCAGGATGCCGATTGGCGCCGCAATTTCGGCGTTCACGCTGGGTACGCTGTCTGGATTTCTGGGCATCATCTGGATCGTGGTGGGGGCCATGTTTCTGTACACGATGACGGTGATCACCGGAAAATTCGAGATCGTGAAGGAGTCCATCACCCACATCTCGTTCGACCGGCGCTTGCAAGCGATCCTGATCGCGTTCTCGTTTGGAGCCATCATCGAGGGCACATCGGGCTTCGGAACGCCGGTGGCCATTGCCGGTGCGGTGATGGTGGGCCTTGGTTTTTCACCCTTTCAGTCCGCGGTTCTAAATCTTCTCGCCAACACCGCTCCCGTGGCGTGGGGGGCGATAGGGACTCCAATCGTGACGCTGGCCGCCGTCAGCGGCTTGGATCAGCTCACGTTGTCGTCGATGGCCGGCCGCCAATTGCCATTCGTTTCACTGATCGTTCCGTTTTGGCTGGTCGTGACGTTCGTGCGGATGGAAGGCGGCACCTGGAAAGAGGCATTCGAGGTGTGGCCGTGCGCTGTCTGCTCCGGCGCATCGTTTGCGGTCATGCAATATTTCGCGTCCAGCAATGAATCGCTGCACCTCATCACCGACGTGGTCGCGGGCGTGTTCTCGTTGATCTGTACGGGGCTATTTCTGCGTTTCGCCTGGCACCCCAAGCGTCGATTTCTGCTCGCCTCGGAGCGCTCGGCGAGCGGCGCGAGCGGTGCGGGCCTGGCTGCGGTGAAGTACCCGTACAGCGTACGTCAGACGGCGTACGCGTGGCTGCCTTGGGGTATTCTGATCCTGTGTTGTGCGGCGTGGGGCGCGCCACCCTGGAAGGCCTATCTGAACGGTTTGTTCTCCGGCGTCGTGATCCAGGCGCAGCTCTTCGGCTCGGCGTTTGGCGGCACGCTCTCGCTGCCCGCCTGGGAAATGCCGTCTTTGCACAACATGGTGCAGCGCATGCCACCGGTGGCGTTACCGGGTGCCAAGCCCGAAGCCGCGCGCTTCGTCATCAATTGGCTCTCGGCCGCCGGCACGGGCGTGTTCGTCGCGGCGCTCCTCACCGGCCTCGTGCTCAGGCTCAGCATGGCTCAATGGAAAGAAGCCGTTCTCCGCACGGCGAGCCGCATGGTCACCCCAGTTCTGGTCATCGCCCAGGTGTTGGGGCTTGGCTTTCTCACTCGCTACTCCGGTACGGACGCCGTGCTCGGCCTCGCTTTTACCGGGGCAGGGGTGCTGTACCCGTTTTTTGCCGCATACCTGGGCTGGCTCGGTGTGTTCTTGACGGGCTCCGACACGGCGTCGAATGCCCTCTTCGGCAGCCTACAACGCATTACCGCTCAGCAGCTGCACCTGAACGAAATCTTGATTGTCGCCACCAATTCGACGGGCGGAGTGATGGGCAAGATGATCGACGCGCAATCCATCATGGTTGCGGGGGCGGCTTGCTACGATAACCCGCATGAACGCGCCCACGCCGTCGGACCGATTTTCCGCAAGGTGTGGTGGCATTCGGTGGCGGGTGCCGCGCTGATCGGCCTCATCGCTCTGCTCCAGGCCTACGTGTTTCCAGGCTCAATTCCGCAAGCTCCTTGAGCACTCGCTCCACCTGTGTGGAAGCAATTGAGATCGAGGACCGCCCGCGCTAAGACCGGCTCATGGGAAGCAGAGCGGCGCAGGGCAAGGCAACTCAAAGCTGATGCCGCGAGCCGCGCACCATGAGCATCATCGTTCAGGCAGGGCGGGTTGGCTGAGAGCGGCCGTGCTCGGAGCCAACGACGGTATCGTCTCCACCGCCGCCCTGGTCGTTGGCGTCGCCGCGAGCGGTGCGGGTCCGGCGGGCGTGCTCACGAGCGGCATCGCCGGGGCCGTAGCTGGGGCCATGTCGATGGCCGCCGGGGAGTACGTGTCGGTCAGGTCGCAAGCCGATTCGGAACGAGCAGACCTGGCCATCGAGCAGCGCGAGCTCGCCGAAAAGCCCCGGCTGGAGCTGCAGGAGCTAGCGAACATCTATCGCGAGCGCGGGCTGTCGCCGGAGCTGGCCCAGCGAGTGGCCGAAGAGCTGACGGCCAAGGATGCCCTAGGCGCTCATGCTCGCGACGAGCTCGGCATCACGGAGGCCCAGAGGCCCCGCCCGATTCAGGCTGCGTTGGCATCGGCGGCGGCGTTCATCGCGGGCGCCATCCTGCCGCTGGTCGGGGCGTCTCTGGCGCCGGAGGGGCTTTTGAAGCACACCACCATCCTCGTCACCGTCTCGAGTCTGCTGCTCACCGGCGGGCTCGCCGCTCGTACCGGAGGAGCCTCGGTCCCCCGGGGCGCGCTGCGGCTAGTATTCTGGGGTTTACTGGCGATGCTGGCCACCGACCTGGTCGGCAGGCTCTTCAACGCCCCAGGCGGGCTAATTTGACCTGCACCTGCAGCGGTTCGCTGGGCGGTTCACTCAGGCGAGGTAGCGGTTTTTGGGTCCGCGTGTTGGGACTCGAACAAATTCTTACAGCCGACGTCACTGCCTCGGCTGCACGCTTCGGCAAAGAAGCGCGCTGCGTGACCCGAGTCCGCCTCGACGCCTCGCCCCGCGGCGTATAGGGCACCCAGGTTGGAGCAACCGAGCGCAGAGCCGCGCTGGCAGGCTTGCAAATACAGGCGCTGGGCGTCGCCGAGGTTCTTGGGCACGCCCAAGCCCTGCTCGTGCAGCACCCCTTCGTTGCTACAGCCCTCGGCGAAACCTTCACTACACGCCCGCTGAAACGCGGTTCGTGCCTGTTCGAAATCCTCAGCTACACCGCGACCGGACTGGTAGGCGAGGCCAAGGTTGTTGCACGCCGCAGCATGGCCTTGGTCGCAGCCCCGTTGGAACATCCGAGCCGCCAGAGCCAGAGCATCGGGGGCTTGGCCGAGCGCGACGCCGCGTTCGTTGCAGTCGCTACCGGTGGAGCATGTGGCGTCGTTGCCGGCTGGCAAAAAAGCCTGCAGCGCTGCCGCGCCCAGCGCCAGACAGGCGAGCACGCCGAGGCCAGCGCCCGCCCCGAGCCACAGGCGGCTCGTGTTTTCGGCGCTCCACGCCGGCATGCTTTGGCTCCATGCGCCTTCGGCCGGGCCCGTCGACGTGAGCTTCGAAGCCGTGCCGTCTCCACCGCTCAGCGCTGGGTTCCTCGTGTCTGGCATCATGACTCGACCTCCGTGAACTGTAGGCCTCGAAAACGCGCCCGTTGGAGCTGGAAGCCCTGAATGGGTGTAGCCGCTACTGATCTCGAGCTTGGGCTCATCAGCGTCAAGTGGCCACTTTGTCGTTGATGGCCGGCGAATCTGTCGCAGGATCGGGCATTTCTCGCCTTCGAATTACAGTCGGAGCATCCGTGCCTCCCCGCCCCGCGCGCATTGTGCAACGGCCGGTGACGTCGAACCCTCCTTTGGCAGCGAGCCGCTCGCCTCGGCGTCTCAGGTTGACAGTCGCCGATCGTGCTATCTTCTGCGGGTGGAGGATAGCGGAAAGCATCGCCAACCCGAGCGCGCGGCCACCGATCAGAGTCTGGATGACGAACGGGAAAAGGCTGACGAGGAGCTGGACAGGCGCAACGCCGATATCGATGAGGAGGCGGACGAGGTCATCGCTGACGCGCGAGATCTTGCAGACAACGTGCTTCGCTCTGCTCGGGCGAAGGCTGATGAAAAGCTATTGACAGAGATCGATTCCACCGCGCACGTCGCCGTGTCGAAGGAACGCTCGCGTGAGGATGAGGTTTTGCTGCAAGAGCGCGCGACGGCCGACGAAAGCCTGTCGAGGGAACGCCAGGAGCGCCGCCGCGCTCTCGCGGCCCTCTTGGCCATGGAGCGGGATCAGACCGACGACGACCTCGTTCTAGAGCGCGATCGCGCAGACGCGGCCATTGGCTCACGCGACGACTTTCTAGGGATTGTAAGTCACGATTTACGTAACCTGCTGGGCGGGATGGCGTTGAGCGCCAATTCGCTCATGAGCATTCCCTGCGAAGGTGAGGTCGCTCGTGTCGTCGCGCGCAATGCGCAGCGCATCCAAAAGTGCACTATGCGCATGGACCGTCTGGTTGGCGACCTCCTCGACGTGGTCAGCATCGAAGCCGGTCGGCTGGCATTGAGCCCGCGGCGCCACGACGCGAGCGAGCTCCTGTGCGAAACGAGCAACACCTTTCTGGCCATTGCAGCCGCCAAGGACGTACCGATCCACACCGAGCTGGGTGCCGGCTCGTTTTTTGCGCAGTGCGATCGCGAACGTATTCTCCAAGTGCTCGCGAACCTGGTGGGAAATGCGATCAAGTTCACGCACGAGGGTGGCAGGATCGACCTCCGCCTCGAGCGGGTCGAGCCCGAGCTCCGGTTCGGCGTCGCCGACACTGGAGCCGGCATCGCCCCAGAGAAACTCGAGCTCGTTTTTCAACGCTTTTGGCAGGCAGAGAGCCAAAAGCAAGCTGGGGTTGGCCTAGGTCTGTATATCTCCAAGTCTATCGTCGAGGCGCACGGGGGCAAAATTTGGGCCCACAGTCGTATTGGTGAAGGCAGCACGTTCTGCTTCACTTTACCGCTCACGGAATAGGCAGGATCGGCGGCGTTAGCAATTCACGGCGCGTCACGGGCATACGTCACCTGGATGCGGCCAATCATCGGGTCCGCGGTTTCGAGCACTAGCTCGTCCCCTCTCGCGCAGAACAGGCGTTCATCACCAAGCTCCAGCACCAGGTTATTGCCTTCGATCTGCAGCGCGCCCGCCGTGGCCACTGGCTCGGTCTGAACGGCGTCACATAGGCACTCGTCGTCAGCCACCCGGCACATCACAGCTGAAAACGGCGATTCTGGGTCGCTTTGCAATGCCTCCTGATAGGCGTCACAGAAAACGGAGACCGGCACCGCTGCGGCGGGTTGCTCGCCCAGGGCGCGGATACACGTCGCGTCGTAACGCATGTCCCACTCGATGGTGATGTCGATGTTTTCGTCGTAGCTCCCGGCACCCAGGCTCAGCGTTCCAGTCACGCGTAGCCCGGAGACACTCAAGGCATCTCCACACTCCGGAGGGAACCCTTGGTCTGCGATCAGCTCTTCGACGTCAAATTCGCCGCAAGTCGACTGCGCCTGCCAGACCCCCGTCGGATCCCCGCCACACGCCGTGAATGGCCCGCAGCCCCCGCCTCCGTTCGAGTCGCCGCCGCATCCCCCCGCGGCGAAGCAGACGACCAATGGTGCGAGAACGCGAATGCGACACGACAATCGTTGCATGGGTGGAGCATATACGACTCTGGGCGCGTGGCCGAGGGGTTCGTTACTCGATGCGCAGGAGCGTGATGCGTTGCCGCCGAGCACGCAGGGCCTCCGACGCAGACGCGCTGGTCGCCAGGGCGTACTCCAAGCGGTAGGTCTGCGCACCGCCCGCGACCCAGATCGCCATCGATCCGGAGAAAGGAAGGATGTCGCCCAGCTGGAAAAGATCGGTGTCGCTCGGCATGGCGCCGGGCGGGCCGTTGTCCACGCCCGGGCCGTCACGCAGGAAGCCGCGCGTCGCAGCCTGCGTAACGTCGCGCAAACGAGCGAAGAACATGCTGCCTCCTCCGGCGCTGGTCCGCATGATCTCCGCGTACCACGTGAGCAGATACGTGCCTGGGGCGGCGTCCGCGATGGTGAGTGTGGCGGGGATGGCTGTGGCCTGGAAGGTACCACTGATGGTGTTGCCAACGAGTCCCTGATCGTTTTCCACAGCCACGCGATAGACCGCCATCAGCCCTGAAGGACCGGCTGGGCCCGGTGGGCCCGCAGCACCCGTGGGACCTACCGCGCCGTCCGCGCCCGCGGGACCGTTAGCGCCAGGTGGACCGGGTGGCCCCGCAGCACCCGTGGTGCCGTCAGCACCTGCCGGGCCCGGAGGGCCCTCGGGACCCTGAGGACCCATCGCACCATCAACGCCGTCTGCACCGGCCGGCCCTGCACTGCCCTGTGGTCCCTGAGGACCCGCGGCACCCATGGCGCCGTCCACGCCATCCATACCGTCTGCACCATTCGCGCCCGCCGGACCCGTGTCGCCCGCCGGTCCAGGAGCACCCTGTGGGCCGCTAGGACCGATCTTGCCGGTGGCACCCACGGGCCCTTCCGGACCCGCAGCGCCTGCGGGCCCTTTAGGGCCGCGCGGACCCTCTGGACCCGCGGGACCTCGTGGTCCGCGGGGGCCTGGCGGACACGGTGGACTCTTGCTCGACCTGGCTGCCTTTTTTTTCGTGGCCATGACGCTGCATACGGCCAACTCCTTGCGCAGCACGAGACGAATTCGAAGGGTGGCGGTGGGGTTCTATAATCAGTCGTTCACACCAGCGCGTCAGGCCTCACGGCACCGCACGCTCACAGGCGACGAGGCTCGAGTAGTACTTGGCCTGAGGCCCTCCTTTCTTCATGAGCGCGGACGCCCTGTGGAGCGTCTCGTAGGCTCTCGAGAGCCGGAGCACTCGCGCTTCCTCCAACCCCACGCGGTCGAATTCGTTGTTGAGCCACTGGACGCGTTCGCCCGCTTCGGCCCGCGCTCGAGCCTGTGTGGAGCCAGTGAGGGCTGCCGAAAGCGCGCCACGGTTTTGTTGGAAGCTGAGGGCAAAACCGGGGTGGAACGGATCGTCGAGCACCGGCCAGCGTTCGAGCACGCTCGTGGCCTGGTCCGCGGCTCGCTCGGCGAGAGCTTGTTCTGCCTCGTCGAGCTTGTCGCTGAGGCGCTCGAGGCGTTGGTCGAGCTCAGCCCAGCGCTTAGCCACGGCGGCTTCGTCCTCGAGAGCGAGCGCCTTGCCGAGCTGTTCGATGACGGCCGAATCCTCGGGTAGGAACGCCGTGTCGATGGGGGCAAGACCCGTCCCGACGCTGCGCAGCCAGCGCTCCGACGTCGTCGTCGGCACGTCGAAGGACACGGCCTGGATGCGCGCCCAGGTGTGGGCGTCGAGCAGGCCTATCTTCCCGTCCTGGTCGTAGTCCGCGCTGCCCGCCGGCAGCGCTGTGCCGTCCCTTTGCAGGCCGGAGAGAGCATGGGCGAAGTGCAGGCTATAGCTATCCTGCATGCGGCGATCGGGGTTCGGATCACACCCGCTCGTCTTGCGGTCCGACGTGCCCGCGAACAGGCCGCAGCGGGGCACGCTGGACGGACCCGCGTTTGGGTCGGCGTGTGCAAACACGAGCTCCGCGAAGCCCCCCGAGAAGCAAGAGGTGGCGACGAGCCTGAGCGCCCGCTGGTGCCGCTCGTGCAGCTCGGCCAGGCGCGCCACCGTGAGCGAGTGCCCGCCCCACAAAGCCACCGAGTTGCTCCTCGCGTCCGGCCCCTGGTCGCCGTGGGCCGCGATGTGGACGATCAGAGGCACGTCGCCAGCCGCTAGCGCGGACGACAAGAGGGCCTCCACATTCTCGAGCGTCGCTCGCTCCGCGCTGAAGCGGGGAGCACGGTAGCGGCTGCCCCGACCGGCTCGCGGCGCGAACAGATCTCCGAGCGCCAAGAGCACGGGGTCTCCCTCGAGGCCCGGGTCCAGCTCCCTCACGCTCTCTGAGCGTGTCCCCCCAGCGAACAGAACTACCCCGGGGGGCGGCAGCGCTCGCCGCACCAGCTCGATGTCCTGCTCGAGCGACACCTCGGTGCTTTCGGGGCTCGGCCCGCCGCCTATCGCCAAGAAGCGCAGCGGCCCCTTGACTTCGGTGGGCGTCACCACCCTGTCAGAGCGCTCCCCCGGAGCCAAAGGTGCCGGTGGGGTCGGAACCTGCTGCTTCTCGCCAGTCGGCGTGCACGTCGCGAGCGCAAGCGCCACGCTCGCGACAAGAGCTCTAGTCCGATTCACCTGGCTCATCTTGGCATTTCGAGCCCTCCACGTCGCCCCCCGCAGCCTCAGGCTCGAAATCAGCAGCCTTCCCGGCGGCGCCCGTTCCCTGTATGGGGTCAGCTGATGCGCGTCGTCACTCACTCGGGGCCATTTCACGCCGACGAAGTCTTCGCCTATGCCCTGCTGCGCGTCTTTTCCGGAGCACAGGTTACGCTGTCGAGAACGCGAGACCTGGCGCTCATCGCTCGGGCCGACGTGGCCATCGACGTTGGCGGTGAATACGACCCCGCCCGCGGGCGCTTCGACCACCACCAGCGCTCCTATCAGGGCACGCTCTCATCCGCGGGCATGGTGCTGAGCTGGCTCGAGCACACCGGCAAGGTCCCGGTCAGCCTGGCCGCTCAGCTGCGCAATGACTGGGTCGATTACATCGATGCGGTCGACACGGGTCTGCGCAGCCCAGGCGGGGGAGTGCCGTGTATCTCCGCGATCGTGGCCGTGCTGGCCGAACAAGCCCACTCCCCTGCCGATTTCGACGCGCGCTTTCTCGACGCCGCGGCGATGTGCGAAGGGGTGCTGCGCGGCCTTTTGGCCATGGAGCAGCGAAGCCGAGAGGCCAGCACGGCCGTGGCGGCCGCGATGCAGCGCGCCGGGGCCACGGGCTCACGCGTGCTCGTCTTCGATCGCCACTACAAGTGGAAACGCGCCTACTTCGAGCACGGCGGCGGGCACCACCCGAGCGATTATGTGCTGTATCCGGACGAAAACGGCTATTGCCTGCTCGGGATTCCGGACGCCGCTGGCGGCATGGGCCTGAAGCGCCCGCTGCCCGCCGAGTGGGCGGGCCTCGTCGATGACGAGCTGTCGCGCGTCGTCGGCGTAGACGGCGCCAAATTCTGCCACAAGAACCGCTTCATGGCCGTGTTCGCCAGCGAAGCCGCGGCCCGCGCCGCCATCACCGAGTGGGGGCTGGACAGCGGCGGCGAAGGGGCTCGCGCGAGCCGACGCTGAGGCCAGAGGGGTTAGGTCCGGTCTGCCATCGCCCGCCGCTGGCAGCCGCCTCGGGGCAGAGGGCGGGCGCCGAAGACTGCGCCTCAATACACGCAATAGTTGCTCAGCCCATAGCTGTCTGGGATGAGCTCCTCCCCGCAGCGCATGTTGCTCGGGCAGGTGCAGTAGTTCCCCAGGGTGGGATCGCCACCTGCACAGCGGCAGCTGCTGGCAATCGCCGCAAAACTCGAGCAACCGCGACCGAACCGACGGTCCGAGCGGCACAGGGATGGCGCTTTCGTCCAAGACATTGCGCGTGGGGGAGACGGTTTCGGAGCCCAAAGCTGGCTCATGGACGTTGCCTCACTCTTCCTGATGCTCAAATTTGTCACGCATGAGCCCGCTTTGACCCGCGTACACGGTGATTTGTTCGAACTGCGCGGGCACCCCGGCGCTGCCGTTGTGGCGTTCGACGCGGTCCCATAAATCGCCGAGCTCGCGCCGCAAGCGACGTAAAGTGTCGCGCACTTCGGGCCCGAGGGGGTGGCCGTCCCAGACGTCGAAGGTGTAGGTGCTGCCCCCGCTGGTGTCGGCCGCTCCCTCGCCCCGCAAGCGGACACATAATGTGCGCACCAGGGCCTGGTAGTGGTCGAACATCGACGCCTCCCAGCCGGCTTCGTCATTCAGCATCAGCACCAGCTGAGCCGAACGATACTTTCCAGAGCCGGGCTCCTGCTCGATGCGTTTCTCTTCCAAGAGCCGGGCGAGTGCCGCCTCGAGGGCGGGGCGATTTGCGTGCATCAGCTTGGACAGCGCGTCCACGTCGAGCGGGCCCTCGCGATACACGACCACCCAGAGCAGCTCGTCGAGGCCGAGGCCTCGCTGCCCGACTTGGTCCAGCTCTCGGGTGGTGGCGGCACGGAAGGCGGTGCTGTCGCCTCGGCCGAGGCGGAACACGAGGCCGCTCTCACACAGGTCGCTCAGTATGCCGCGCACCACCGCCTCGTCGTCGCGGTGAAAGCGCCTGAGCACGTCGGCTCGCATCACGACCTCGGACTGACCCAAATAGTCGAGCACGGCTTCCCAAAGTGAACGCCCCCGATCGGTGGAGCTCTCGTTCAAGCGTTGGATGCGGCGCCGGTAGCTGCGCAGCGCCAAGCCGAACATGTCCGCGCTCACCTTGCGGCTCAAGCCCTGGCGCTCCACCTCGCTCGCGAGATCGAGAAAGACCTGGTTGGCGAGGTGTGCGAGCGGTGCCCGCAAGCCCCGCGAGGTGGCGAGTTGCGCCACGAGCACGGTGGTCTGCCGCACGATGTTGTCGATCAGTAGCTGCGCGTTCATCGTCGAGGGCCGTACCTTTGCCGAGCGAGCCGAGCTGAGCCGGCCAGCTTAGGTATAGCCCCCGACGCGGCCCGGGGGCAGGGGACATCTCGGTCCCCTCGCCGGGCCGCCCTGCGCCCCGAGGCGGCGTGATTCGCCGTGTGGCGCAGGCCCGGCCCCCCAAAAAGTGGGCCCGAATCTCGGTGTTTTTCCAGTGTGACGGGGTCTGGCGGTCCAAATTAGTCTTGACGGCGAGCAGCGCCTGCCCGCATCGCAGCATCCATGACGCCCTGGACCCTGGTCGAAGCTGCTCGCGACCCCGACGGCACTCGGCTCGAGCTCTTGCGGCGGGGCAGTCACTTCAGCATTCGCGTCAACGGCAAGCTGCTCATGAACAGCCGCGTGCACGATTCGGAGGAAGCGCTCGCAGAAATGGCGCTGGGCTCGCTCGGGGCGCGCGAGGCGGCTCGCGTGCTCGTGGCTGGATTGGGTTTCGGCTACACACTGGCGGCCGCGCTAGCGCGTCTGGGTGCCGAGGCCTCGGTGACCGTGGCCGAGATCGCACCCGCGGTGATTCAGTGGAACCGCGAGCTGCTCGGGGAGCTGAATGGCCGGGCCTTGGAAGACCCGCGAGTGGTCGTCGCTACCGGCGACGTGTGTGAATTGATTCGCGCGCAGCAAGATGCGTTCGACGCCGTCCTGCTCGACGTGGACAATGGCCCGCGAGCGGTCGAGCGCAAGAGCAATGCTTGGCTCTATTCGCCTCCCGGGCTCGAGGCCATCCGCGGCGCTCTACGGCCGGGCGGCGTGTTGGCGATCTGGTCGGCGGGGCCCGAGGTCAGCTTCTCCGAGCGGCTACGAGCCGTGCATTTCAGCGTGGTGTTGCACCGGGTGCAGTCCCACGGCGCTCGCACTCAGGAGCGACACTTCATCTGGTTGGCGACGAAGGGGTAGGGGCGGTACTCACCCTTTACGCCAATACCCGACGCATCGGGGCACTCCTCGCACCAACGTCATTGCATGAGCGTAGACGCCGTGGCGGCTCAGGCACGGCACTGGCGAGCGCGAACAAGGCGTAGCGCCTGGCGAGTGATGCGCGAGTGTGCGCGGTGCTGCAGCTTTGGCGAGTGTTAGTCCAAATTTTCGAGTGCCTTGCGTTTTCGCTTGACCGCTCTGATGCGCCAAACGTGCTCAAAGGAAACGAGGCGAGTGAAGAGCACCGTTGCCGCCGCTCGCGCACTGCGCTGAGTCGTTTTTAGGACGCTTGACGCCGTTTTCTGCAACCAGCGCTGGATCGCGCACCGGCGGCGCCGTTCGAGGCTACTAAATCTAGATGAGGCCAGCGTCAGCCCGGAGGGGCTGCTTCGCGCTGCGCTTGCGCTACTCACACACTCGAGCGAATGAGATCGCTCCGCCCCGCTACACGGCAGTGGCTCGAACGGGAACCGGATAACTCGCGACTCGCGCTGCGCCCCGAAGTGCCGCACGCGCGAATTGGCGCGAGCCCGGCCCAGACCCCCGAATTACTTCGCGAGCAGTGCGGTCATGACGGCGGCCAAGCTCGGCGTTTCAGTCTTGAACGCTTCGAGCCGCTCATACAGCTTCGCGGCGCCGGTGTGAAAGTCCGCGGGCAGACCCACGGACTCGAAGCTCGCCGCGATTTCCCGCATCTCGCCCACCCAACGCCAAGCCTTGGGCGCCGCGCCGAGGGCGGCCTGCTCCGAGCGCTGCGCGAGCTCCGGGCTCAGGCGCGCCCAGCTGCGGAGCAGCGCTTCGCTCACGCCTTCGGCTTCGGCCAGGGCGCGCACGGCGATGAGCAGCGCCATGCTGCCCTTGGTCCACGCGGCAAAGGCCATTTTCAAAGCAGAGGCCTGCCCTGCCACCGCCCCCACCATGTTCGGTTCGAGTGGTGAGCCTCGGAACAAGGCGGCCACGTCCTCGGCGCGCTCGCCGGACAGACATAAGAGAGTGCTGCGACCCGGCCGTGCCGGAGGCCCCAGGATGCCGCCGTCGACGAAGCTGGCCCCGGCGCGAGTGACGACCGCGTCGATGGCCTGTGCGGTGGCACGGCTGACCGCATTAGCGTCCACGTACAGGCCGCGAAACTCGAGCTCGGCGACGCTGCCGGCGACTCTTAGCGCGGCGTCAGGAGGGCACACCGAGATGAGCACGTCACAGGCGTCGACCAGCTCTTTCAGACTGCGGACGGCAATGAGCTCGTCCTCTTTGGCTCTTCGCCACGAGGCCTCGCTGCGCCCATCGCTGCACCACAGCACTTTTGCGCCGCTGGCTCGTGCGGCGGCGCCCACGGACGACCCCATCGAGCCTGGGTGCAGAACGCCAACGGTCGTCATGAGCCCCAAGCTACCATGGAAATTCGAGCGCGGACCGGCGATACTTTCGCGCATGCCAGCGCCGCCCTACGATTGTACGCGCTGCGGCGCCTGTTGTCTCAACCCGCCCGAAAACGTGGCCGAAGGGTACAGCGAATATGTCGAGATCGAGGCGCGTGACGGCCTGCGTGCCAAGCCCGAGCTCGTGCGCCGGTATGCTCGAGAGCGAGACGGCCGGCTGCACATGCGCATCACCTCCGACCAGCGCTGCTTGGCGCTCGCGGGTCGAGTGGGCCAAAGGGTGCGCTGCAGCATCTATCATGAACGCCCGTCACCCTGCCGCCGCGTTCACGCCGGCAGTGATTTGTGCAGGCGATACCGTCGTGACCAAAACATCGACCGGCGCTCTTGCTGAGCACGGCCGCGGCCGATTCTTCAGCCCGCCGAGCGCCGGCGGCGCACTGCGTGCGCCAAGGTCTCGAGCACGGGCAGCGTTTCGTCCCAGCCCAAGCAGGCGTCGGTCACGCTCTGGCCCACCTTGAGCTCCGCCCGTGGCCGGAGGCTTTGACTGCCGCCGACCAAGAAGCTCTCCAACATCACGCCGGTGATATGCCGGCTGCCGGACTCGATTTGACCCGCCAAGTCCGCCGCCACGATCGGCTGGCGTTGAGGGTCCTTACCGCTATTGGCGTGGCTACAGTCGACCATCAGGCCTTCATTGACAGCGGCGTCGCGCAGGGCAAGGGCCGCCTTTTCGACACTGGCCGCATCGTAGTTCGGGCTGCCGCCGCCCCCGCGCAAGATCAGGTGAGTGTGCTCGTTGCCTCGGGTCTCCACGATCGCGGCCAAGCCTTGCTTCGTCACGCTCAGAAATTGATGGGGATGGCGACTCGCGCGCAACGCGTCGACCGCGATGGCGACCGATCCCCCCGTCCCATTCTTGAACCCGACCGGCATGGACAAGCCGCTCGCCAGCTCGCGATGCACCTGGCTTTCGGAGGTCCTGGCTCCGATCGCGCCCCAGCACACCAAATCGGCCACGAATTGCGGACTGATGGGATCCAGAAACTCGGTGCCGGTGGGCACGCGTGCCCGCACCAGATCGAGCAAGAACGCGCGTGCGATGCGCAGACCCCGGTTGATGGCGAAGCTGCCGTCGAGGTCGGGATCGTTGATGAGCCCCTTCCAACCCACCGTGGTTCGCGGCTTCTCGAAATACGTCCGCATCACGATCAAGAGGTCGTCTTCATAGCGGCGGGCGACCGCCTCGAGCCGGCCTGCGTAGGCGAGGGCGGCTTCGGGATCGTGGATCGAGCACGGGCCGACCACCACGAGTAGGCGCGCGTCGTCGCGCGTGACGACGGCGCCTATCTGCTTGCGCTGCTCGCTCACGAACGCCGCGTCGCTGGGCGTTAGCGGCAGCTCTTCGATCAAGATCGCCGGCGGAATCAGCGGGCGCAGTCGTTTGATGCGAACGTCGTCGGTATTGTATTCCATGGGCTAATTCAAGCGGGTCGGCACATGCACCTTGGGTGCTGCCTTGCCCCGGCGTTTGGCTTTTGGCTTGGGTAGCTTGAACGACTTGTCGAACACGAAGACTTCGTCCTTCTGTTCGATCTGAAAGAGCTGTTTGGGGTTCTGAGGCATCAGCTTGTCATTGGACGACGTATCCAGTGACACCTCGAACCGCGACCCAGGGTCGCTGCGCAGGTGCAGGTGGGCGAAGCCCAACGAATCAGTTTGGCCGACCACTGCGCCGTCGATCGCGACGGGCAGACTGGCGGCTTGGCCCCCCACGTGTACCAACACGACAGCGTCACGTTTGGAGGGTTGGCAGTTGAGGTCATGGGTGATGGGCAGGCGGCTCTGCCCGTCCAGGCCCTGCACGCTGCGCAGGATCACCACGCTGTTGGCAGGGCTCGCCACATGACCGTCGGGGCAGGTCAGGCTGATCGGCAGGCGATCCCCCTCGAAGCCCTTGAAACGATAGTTGAGCTCACCGGAGCCGTCAGTCGTGCCCGCGCTCTTGCCCTTGGCCTGGATCGTCGCGTTGGCGATCGGCAGCTTGTCATCCGCCTTCACGCTGAAGTGAATGGCGAAGATGCTCGGCTCGGGATCGCCACACGCCACGCTGAAAAATGCCAATGCCATGCTGACGCCGAGCCGTGGCCATGAGCAGCGAGGAGTCTTTTGGGGTTGGGTCATGAGCTGCACCATCAAAGTGACTGGGGGCTAGTGGATCCGTGGGAATCAGGGTTTCGCGGGGGTAGTGGCGGGAGCCGCGGCGGGGGCCGCTGAACCGGCGCCCACCTTTTGCTGGAGGACTCGTACCATCGCCGCGTAAGCGGTGGTCTGCGGCCACTTTTGCTTCAGCTCCTGATACAAAGGCAGTGCTTCAGCGTAACGCCCCGCAAGCACGTGCCGGCCCGCGTTGGCCGCCAACTGAGACTCCGGGCTGGCGGTCGTGTCGCTCGGCTCGCCGCCTTCGTCCGGGGCGGCCTCAGCCTGGGATTCAGCGCCAGCCTTTACGCCTTTTTCGGCGGCTGGCTCAGCGCCGGCTGGGGCTGGGTTGGTGGGCAGCGCGCTCGATGGGGGGGGTGTTGAAGCGGCGACTCCCGCGCTTGGGCTGGCCACATTCTGACCCGCGGGGTGATTGGCCATCGCGGCTTGCCCCGGTACCGTCTGCGCAGTGGCCGCTCGGTTGGGGTCCGCCGTACCGGGTTGAGCCCGCCGCTCCGGTACACGTTCGGCCACTGCTGCCGTGCCCCCCGTGAGTTGGTCGCCGAACACCGCGAAGCCGATGGCACCGAGCGCCACCGCCGCGAGCGCGATCAGGCGTATTTGTGGCGGCGTGGACGCGGAGCTTTTGGCGACCGTGGCCGGCGCTTTCTGAGAATTCTGGCGGCTCCAATCCGCGCTGTGCTCGATTGACGCCGCCGGCGCGAGGGCCCCCGGCGCTTGCTCCGAAAAGGGACCTCGAACCGAGGGCACCGGCTCGAAGCGCGTCGCGAAGCCACCGGCGCTGGCAGGTGCCGCAAAGGCGGAAGCGGGCGCCGGGGGCTGCGTGACCGGCGCAGCCACGCTGGGGGCCGGCTCTAGCATCGTGCCCCCGATGGAGCGAGGTGCGGGCTGCGCCGCTGGGGCGGCGGCGACCGGTGGGGCCGCGGGGATTGGGGTATGTACGATGGGTTGTGGGACCGTGCGCGCAACGCCGCGTGGGGGCTCGGCGTTGCCTTCAGGCGGAGGCGCCACCGAGAACTGCGTTCCAACGCTGCGCGGCCCGGTGCTTTCGTAGGCGGCAGGTGACACGACAGGGGCAACGTGCCGCACGGCCATGGGAATATGAGCCACGGCTCGAGGGGGCGCTGTCTCGGGGGGTGGCGCTGATTGCGGTGGCTGTGTCTGCGGGGCTGGTTGGGGGGTCACCGCTAGAGGCGCCACGGGTTGCGGCGCCACGGCTTGCGGCGGCAGCCCGCCGAGCGCGGCTTCGCGTGCGGCGCGCAGATACTCCGACGACAGCGAGGTGCGATGCGGATCACTACCGCCGGGCTTCGGTTGCGCCGCAGCCCACGGTGGCTTTGACTCTGGCCGCGGGAACGGCGACCGCGTGGCGGGGCGGGGTGCTGGCGTTGGATGCGGGGCGGGGCCGGCTTGCATCAACGTGCGTTCCCCCGCGCTCGGGCCGGGGGCGACGTTGGAGCTCTGCCAGCCACCCCCCAGGTTCGCGGGGGGCTGGGTCGCGCCTGCAGCCTGTGGTACCGGTGTTGGCGGGGGCTTGGGCACTGCCGCTTTGTCGGGCGACTTGCCCGAGATCGCGATCATCGGAGCCGCGATGATCGCTGAGCCAGACTCTGAAGACTTTTGCGGTGGAGCCGAGGGCTTTTGCGGTGGGGTAGAGGGCGCGACCCCCAGAAATGTTTGATTCAGATTAGGGCGCGGCGCGTTGCCGCCGCCTGGCCCCGGAGCTTTGCCCTCGTCTTTCGGGTCCTTCGGTGTTGTGCTCATCGCTGTTTCCTCTTTGCTGCCGCATACACGGCGGCGGGCAGGTCGTGACCGTGCATCCGGATCGCCTCCAGACAGGCGGGCAACACTCCGGTGGGGATGAACGCCGGTTTTTCGTTGTCTGCGCTCTGCTCGAGCACGAACAGGTCTTGCAGCTTGTACTGATTGTGCTCGTCGCAGCCGACCACTTCGGTGATGTGCGTGACACGCCGGCTGCCATCGCGAACTCGACCGGTCTGAACGATGATGTCGATGGCGGAGCTGATTTGACTGCGCAGCGCGCTGAGCGGCAGCTCGATGTTGCTCATCAGCGCCATCGTCTCGAGGCGAGACATGGAGTCTTTGGGGTAGCTGGCGTGCACGGTGGACATGCAGCCTCCGTGCCCGGAGGTCATGGCCTGGATGAGCTCTAGCGCTTCTCCGCCGCGGATCTCCCCGACCACGATGCGGTCGGGCCGCATGCGCAGCGTGGCCTTGAACAAGTCGCGGATGGTGACCTGCCCCTTGCCGCGGGCATCTGGCGGCCGCCCCTCGAGCTGGACCACGTGGGATTGTTGCAATTGTAGCTCGCGCGCGTCCTCAATCACGACCACGCGGTCAGTTTCGGGGATGAAGGACGACAGACAATTCAGCAGGCTCGTCTTACCCGAGCCGGTTCCGCCGGAGACGATGATGTTTTGTTTGGAGGCCACCAAGGCTGACAGCATTTGTGCGGAGTCAGGCGTGAGTGAGCCGAAGCTGAGCAGCTTCTCGATCGTCAGCGTGTCCTTGGAGAAACGCCGAATGGCGACGGACGGCCCATCGGGTGACACCGGCGGCAAGAGCGCCTCGATGCGTGACCCGTCGGGGAGGCGACCTTCGAGGATGGGATGATAGTTGTCGAGGGGCCGCCCGACGTATTGGGCGATGTTTCTGAGCGCGGAGACCAGCGCTTCGGACGAGGAGAAACGCGCGTCGACTCGGCTGAGCTGACCGCGCCGCTCGATGTAGATGCAATCAGGCCCGTTGATCATGATCTCGCTCACGCTGGGATCATCCAGGTAGCTGAGTATCGGCTCGAGGAATGACCGAAGGCTCTTCTCGTAGACATGTGACGGGATCATGGTGGAGCTGGCTTTCGCGAATCGGGCGCCTCTCGCGGGGCGCTGGGCATTGGCACTGGCGGAGCCTGGCCCGCTGGTAACGTTCTGTACGGGACTGGTTCTGGCGGTTCTGTTTGGGCCGGTGAGGTTGCACGCGGAACGGAGTCGAGATTCACGGCGACTGCGGCCGCAGTTTGGCTGCGCAGCCACTCCTCGACCTCAGGTGCATAGGGCCCCTGTGGCTCCAGCTTCAGATACTCGCGGAAGTGAGCTTCGGTCGCTGCCTGATTCTTGAAACCCTCCCACTCCGTTAGCCCGAGCAAGTACTGAGTCCGCCCGTGCTTCGGGGTTTGCCTCTCGATCAAAAGCAAATGTTCTTTCGCGCGCTGGGGCTGCTCGAGGCCAAGGTACACGGTGGCGACCAGGTAGCGTAGCCAGACCGCGTCGGGGTGCTTTTTGAGGTACGGAGTTGCATGGTTCAAGGCTGCCCGCAGCCGAGATTCGAGCAGGCAGACCCGCATCAAGAGTGGCAGTACCTGCTCGGCGTCATAGCCCTCGCGCAACGCCGCCGCGAGGTATTGCTCGGCGCGCACCGAGTCACCTTGTCGTGCCAGCCTGCTGCCCTGATCGAACAGCTCTTTCGACGCCGCCTCGGCAGCTTCCGTGGGCGAAGGTTGAACCGGCGGGGCATGCGCCGCGCAGGCGGCCATCCCCCAGCTCAACAGCAGTGCACATTTTCTCAACATCGGAGTCCACCGGCCCGCCGAGTCGCCAAGTTACAGCTTGGAAACTCACTAGGGCTGGCTCTTTCCCGATCGGCCCGGCCGACTGCCAATTCAGCCTCCGGGGCACAGTCGTGAATCGCCCTAGTACATGACACCCGAAAATATCGGCTGTCGTACTAGGCTGCTTAGCCGGTCACGGGCGCCGCTTCAAGGTGCTGATGGCGCCAAAGCTGGCAATTGCCCGGATTCGAGACACGTGTCCACGGCGACGCGTGGACAGGTGTCCGGCTGCAGCACGTCTCGTGCTCCCCGGGTGGCTCAAAAGGGGTGCGGACGACAGCTCAGCTGGCCCGAAGCACGTCGCGAAAACGCTGGACGCTGAACGGCTTCGCGATCATGAACTGGGCGCCGGCCTGGAAGGCCGTCTCGCGCATTTGTTCGCTCGGCGTCTCCGGTACCACGAATCCGAACTTGACCGCAGACCCCCGCGCTCGAAGCTCGCGTAACAGATCGACACCGCTCATCTCGGGCATGCGCCAATCCGAGAGGATGATGTCGGGGGCCACGGCCGCCAGCTTGGCGAGCGCGTCGCTGCCGTTTTCGGCCTCCTCGACGCGCAGATCGGACACGCCGGTCTGCAAGATCGCCTGCTTGACCAATACTCGCATTGCCTTGCTATCGTCGACTACGAGAACGTTCATTCAATAGCTGAGAACGACGTCTGGTGCTCGAGGTTTAGGGAAACGTACCTCGGAGGTGAGGCCAGCCGCCGAGCGGCACAGGGTGGGAGAGGCGGCCCGAAGGGACAGGTGGGACTGTGTGCACCTGTACAAAACGGGACGCCCGAGTATGCTGGCCGCCGTGAGCGCTCCGCTTTCCCCCTCAGCGGAGCTGCTCTGTCGAGGCCTGGGCTTGACTCGAACGGTGGCGGGTTGGCTGACCCGCCACGGGCACTCGGACCTGCCGCGAGTGGAGCGGTTCTTGAATCCACGCCTGGCTGAGCTCACGCCGCCAGACCACATGGCCGATCGCGGCGTCGTCACGCAGCGTTTGGCCGAGGCCGTTCGGAGGCGCGAGCGAATAGCGATCTTTGGTGACTACGACTGCGACGGTATCACCTCCGCCGCCATCATGACCGAAGTGGTGCAGGCGTTGGGTGGAGATGCCGTGGCGCTCATCGCGAGTCGTTTCGATGGCGGCTATGGCGTCTCGCCGGGTGCCGTACGGAGGATTTTGGCTACGGGGGCGCGGCTGCTCGTCACGTGCGACTGTGGCTCGTCGGATCACGAGACGCTGACGGAGCTCGTGGGCCGAGGCATCGACGTGGTCGTCATCGATCACCACCTCGTACCGGACAAGCCGCTTCCAGCGCTCGGTTTCTTGAACCCCCACCGTCCGGATTGCGGATTTCCCTACAAGGGCTTGGCGTCGTGTGGGCTCGCGCTTTCGATCGCGGCTGGGCTACGCAAAGAGCTGAAGGTCGAGCTCGACTTGCGCTACTGGCTCGATTTGGTGGCGGTCGGTACGGTGGCTGACGTAGCGCCGCTCGACGGTGACAATCGCGCTCTGGTGCGGGCCGGTTTGGACGCGATCCTGAAGGGGCGGCGGCCGGGTATGCTGGCCTTACTCGAGGTAGCAAAAATATCTCGCGATGCGCCGTTGACCGGGCGAGACATCGCGTTTCGCATCGCTCCGCACATCAATGCTCCCGGCAGGCTGGGCTCTGCCGACGTGGCACTCGAGTTGCTGCTCGCCAAGGATTTGCTCCATGCGCGCGCCTTGGCCGCGCGCATGGAGCAAATCTCCCAGCAGCGCCGTGCGCTCTCTGACGAGATGCTGATTCAGGCCAGCACGGAGATCGAAGAGCAGGGGTTTGAGCGCCGAGCCGCCATCGTGGTGGGTCGAAATGGCTGGAACCCGGGCATCGTCGGCATCGTGGCGGGGCGGCTTGCGGATCGTTTTGCGCGTCCGGTGATCGTGGTCGGCTTCGACGGCGAAACGGGGCGCGGTTCGGTGAGGGGTCCCGCCGGTGCGCGCCTGCACGACGCGCTCGTCGAGGCTCGGGATGTCCTGGTGCGTTTTGGTGGGCACCAGCAGGCTGCGGGCCTAGAATTGTCGCAGCACCAGCTCGTGGCCTTCCGAGAGCGGTTCATCGATGCGATCGCCCGCCAGGGTGAAGCGCCGCCCGTAGACACGGGCGCCGACCTCTTGCGGCTCGAGGCGGGTGACGAGCCGCGGGCGGTGCTCGCCGACCTGGGCCGTTTGGAGCCGTGTGGTTTCGGCAATCCACGCCCTCGTTTGGTCGTCGAGGGTCGAGTGTCGAGCGCGAGGGAGGTGAAGGGCCACCTCAAGCTGGTCCTCGAGCTGGGGGTTGAGCGCCGTTTGGACTGCTTTGCCATCCATCGAGGGCCGCTTGCGGCTAGCTTGTGCGGCAGCGTGCGGGTTACGGGGGACCTGCGGCACAATAGCTTTAATGGGGCGGAAGCGGTCGAGATGTTCGTCGAGCATGTGGTGCCGTTGGATTTGCCCGCGGCCAGCGAGGTCGTTTCGGTAGCGGGGCCAAACATTCCAGCCGTGGCTGCGGCAGTGTAGCGCTGTTGCACCCGCCACCTGTTGCGGTTTGCTGGCCGGTTGGCGTGGGGCGCCCATTTCGCAAGCCGTGCGGTCATGCCCCGGGTGGTACAAAACCTGCACCAGTAGTCACTGATGATCGACTCTCGTGCTGAACCCTCGGCTGCGCTGGCCGAGCCCTCGCTCGAATCGCTGATGGCGGACTACACGGGCGGTAACACCGAGGCCTTCCGTGAGCTCTACCAGCGCTTGGCCCCCAAGCTCTACGCCTACTTGCTACGGCTGTCACGCGACCCGGCGCAGGCCGAAGATGTGCTCCAGGCGACCTTCGCCAAGTTGCACCGCGCTCGCGGGAGCTATTTGCCCGATGCCAAGGTGATGCCGTGGGCGATGGTGATCGCACGGCGTACGTTCCTGGACGAGTGTCGGGGGCTCGCGGCCCACCGCGAAGTGCTCGGCCCGGACGGGGTCTTGCCGGAAGGTAAGTCGGAGCAACCCAGTCCCGAGCACGTCGCCGACATGCGGCGCGCTCTCGATCGGCTTCCCGACCAGTATCGCTCCGCGATCCAGTTGACCAAGCTCGTCGGCTTTTCCGGAGAAGAGGCGGCAGGGCTGCTCAGCACGACACACAGCGCCATCAAGCTGCGCGTGCACCGCGGCTACGCCATGCTGCGCAGCATGCTCGCGGGCAACTCGTTACCGGCTGGCCCCCTCGTTTCGTACTGAGGGGTTTCTTACTGAGCGGCCTAGCCATCGATTCCAAAGGAATCGATGGCACATGAAATTGAGGTAGCTGAATCAGGGCGATGGCAAGGCGTGGAATCACGACGCCCTCGCCCAGCCGGGGCGTCGAGATTCCCAGCGCCTCGATGGATTCTGCTACTTTTTCTTGCTGAGGTCTGCCCTGAGCTGGCGCTCTTGCGCGGCCAACTTGGCCATGTAGGGGTGGGGCTCGCCTTGCAGCACGCGCCGCATCGCGACCACCGCCGCGAGCGCGGCCTCGTTCTGATTGTTCTGCCGGGCCGTCCTCAAGCGCAACTGGGCCGCGCGAAACTCTTCCGTCACCTTTTGCCGCCAGGCCTGCCCCTCTTCGTCTACTCGCTGTTGGCTGGGCTGATCCCCGGCCAGCGCGTAACACTTGCTGGCTTGTGAAAAGAGCCGGCCCGCGTCCAGCCCATCGTGGGCGTCATAGAGGTAGCGCTCGCGCTTGGCGCGTGCGGCCAGCTCCAGGCTCTGACCCTTGCGAGCTGCTCCAGCGTGATCGGTCTGTGGGCAAGCCTCTCCTTCCGTGAACAGCACGACCTCCTCTTCATCGGACGCGATCCCCGAGCTGGCGGCACCCCCCAGCATGTCGAACGCGATGAACCCCCCGATGACCAAGACGCAGGCGCCCAGCAAGGGCACCAGCTTTGCATTGCTCCCCTTGTTGGGTGACAGACAGCTGAAGCGGATCCGGTCGAGATAGAAATCCGAGCCATACGGGATGGGCCCGCCGGCGAAGGGGCGCCCCTCGTAAGTGAGCGGAGCCGCCCCGGGCGCGATGCGCACGTCGAGGTCGTTCGGGCCGAGCTTGATGCGGAAGTGTTGCTTGCCCACGGCGACCGCATGGTCCAGCGAGACATCCGCGGTGGGGCCTTTGCCAACGATCGCGCGCGTGTCGATGGGATAATGGCGATCCGGCTCCCCGGGGACAGTGACTTGAAGTTTCGTTTTCATGGTGACTACAGCTCGAAACCGCCCGAGATGAACGGGCCCATGAGCAGGAGGATGACGCAACCGAGCAGCATGACCATTGGCAACATCAAGAGGATGCCGGCGCGCGACGCGGCCTCTTCCGCCATGATGCTGCGCTGCATTCGGCTGATGCGGGCCTGGACCTGCAGCACCTCGACGATGGGATTGCCCTTCTCCTCTGCCTGAATCAAAGCTCTAGAAAAATTGCGCACGGATTCTATCGGGACGCGCCGCTCCAAATCTTGCAGCGCTTGCCGGCGGGTATGGCCCAAATCCAAGCTGGTCAGCATGTGTCCGAGCTCCTGCGCCACGATGTCGTCGTCACCGCTATTTTTGACGATCGTGCCCAGCGCTCCGGGGAAATCCAGGCCGCCGGCCATGCACATGGCGGCTAGATCGATGGCTCCCGGCAGCCCGCGCCGCACGGCTTTTTGCCGCTCACCCCGGGCCTCGTTGACCAGAGCGTGGGGCACGCCAAAGGCAAGCAGAGGCAGCGCAACGCTGATGATGGGGCCTGAAAAATCCACGGCGGCGAGCCCGATTGTGATCAGGATGCCAGACAGGCCACTCAGGATGCACAGGGCCATATACTCGTCCGGCGTCAGTCCCAGGTAGTGCCCGGCCTGCGTCAAGTGCTCGACCTGCTGGTCGCGCATTCTGCGCATGACCTTGCCCAAGCCGAGCATGTTGATGCGACGGAACTCGGCCACCCAAGCCGCCACCTGGCGGAGCACTGGCTCGAACGCGCGCAGCGCACCGGACTGCTCGAGCGCCCTGCGCCGTTGGATGCCCATGGCGCCCAGCTGTGGCGCGGGATGCATGGGGATGGCCGCCAGCTGGTAGACCACCAAGCCCAGGCTCAGACCTATCAACGCGAGTGCCGGCAAGTAAAAAGGGCTCATCAGATGTCCACCGCCAGGATCTTGTGTGACAAGAGCGCGGCGCCGACCCACAAGATCCCGACGCCCGCGAAAATGGCGTTGCCCACTAACGAGTTGCGCATCGGATCGTAATAGCCCGGCATCATGTACTCGATGCCGAAGTACACCGGCGCAGGGAGGATGCTGATGGCAACGGACTGGGCCCGCCCATCGGCGGTCTTCGTGCGCACCACACCCTCGAGCCTCGCCATCTCTCGCAGGGTATCGGAGGCAGTCTTCAGCGTCTGAGGTAAATTGCCGCCGGTGTTACGCGCGATCTTCAGGGTCGTAATGGCCGCCCGGAAGACGCGGCTGCCGCTGCGCACCGCCGCGCGCTCCAAGGCGTCATCGAGCGGCATGCCAAGGGCGTTCTCCTTGATGACCAGCTCCACCTCGTCTCTCATGGGTGGGTCAATCAGACTCGTGGTCGACGCAATGGCATCACCGAGGGAGGGGTTGGCTTGCAGCGCATTGGTCAGCGCGGTCAGCCAAGCATCGAGTTGCAGCTCGAGCCGCTCGGAACGTTTCGTTCTGGCCCGCCAGAGCCATATGTTGGGTGTGAATATGAGGACGAAGCTCAGAGCTGCGAACAACCACTCTCCCAAGATGAGCAATGTCAGGAAGATCGCCACGGCCGCGAGTTGCAGACCGAGGACCCTGCGCTCCGACCACGGCGCGTGAAGCTTGGTCAGCTCCTGATGCCAAAAATCATTGTAGCGCACTACCGCGGTGCGCACGGGAGCACGCTCGGAGCCGAGCTCGACTCCGAGAAAGTAAGCAACGATGAGCACGAGGAGCACGCTTGCTGCTCGGCCCAGCCAAAAGGTCGTTGGGCTCATACGAAGTCTCCATCCGGTGCCACATTGTTGGCGATGAACTCATCAATGAAAGACGGGAGGTAGCCGCTGGCGCGGAACTCACCCACGATTTTGCCGCCTGCACCGGTCGAGAGCCGCACGAAGGAGTAGAGCTCGTTGAGCTCCACATCCCCATCGTCATCGACGCCCACCACCTCCGAAATCGCGGTCACCCGCCGCGAGCCGTCGGACAGGCGGCTCTGCTGAACGATCAAATGGATGCTACTGGCGATCTGAGCACGAATGGCTCGAACGGGTAGGTCTACCCCCGCCATCAGGCACAGCGTTTCGATGCGCGCCACGGCCTCACGCGGGCTGTTGGCGTGGGTGGTCGTCATTGAGCCCTCGTGCCCGGTGTTCATGGCTTGCAGCATGTCGATCGCCTCGCTGCCGCGACACTCACCGACCACGATGCGGTCGGGGCGCATGCGCAAAGCATTCTTGACCAGATCACGGATCGTGTACGCTCCCTTGCCTTCGAGGTTCGGCGGGCGCGATTCGAGCGACACGACGTGCGGCTGCGCGAGCTGAAGCTCGGCCGCGTCTTCGATGGTGACCACACGTTCGTCCTCGGGAATCGCGCCCGACAACACATTGAGGAGTGTGGTCTTGCCGCTACCCGTGCCGCCCGAGATGATGATGTTCTTGCGAATCGCCACCGAGCGCGTCAAGAAGCGCGCCATTCGCTCGTTGATGGACCCAAACTCAATCAGGTCTTTGACTTGCAGCGGCTTTTTGGAAAACTTACGGATGGTGATGCACGCACCCTTGAGCGCCAAGGGCGGAATCACCGCGTTGACGCGCGAGCCGTCTTTCAAACGTGCGTCGACAAGCGGCGTGGATTCATCGATACGCCGCCCGAGCGGCGTCACGATGCGCTCGATGGCCGCGCGGACCGCTTCGTTGTCGGTGAAGCGGGCGGGGGTCAGCTCCAGCTTGCCCTTGATTTCGGCGTAGATGGTATCCGGATCGACCACCATGATCTCGCTGACGTTGGGGTCGGCCAACAAGCTCTCCAACGGGCCAAGGCCGAGCGCTTCGTCCGTGAGCTCTTGCGTGAGCTTTTCCGGGTCTACCGCACGTGGCAGCTGGTCGCCAAAGTCGGCGATGATGCGACGCAACGCCTCGGTCACGCGCCGCCGCATGGTGTCATCTTCGATGGCTTTGCGATCCAGCCTCGGCAATTCTAGATAGTCGAGCAGCTGCTTGTGGATCTCGCGCCGCTGGCTGGGAGTGGCGATGGTGGTTGGATCGGGGCCACGGCGGGCAGCCGCTGCGGGGGCAACGGGCGGGCTCGGCTCCCGCACGGGTTGCGCCTTGACGCTGCCGCTGCCACCGCTGCGCGGGCGGTTGCTTTGCCCGTTAGGCCGTGGCGCGCTCGACCCCGCCGCTTTGCCCGCATCGGCGGGTACCTCGAACGACACAGTGTACGGGCCGAGGCGCATCGTGCAGCGGCCGGGGTTCAACAGCCGCGCTTCGCCTCGCAACACGCTGTCATCGACGCGCGTGCCGTTAGCCGAGTGATCCTCGACCGAGAGCTGCCCGCCCTGCAGGCGCAGGGAGATATGCCGGCGCGATACCTGCGGCGCTTGCAGCACCACGTCACACGTCCCCTCCCGGCCTAACCAGATGGGCTCCCCGCGGGGCTCCACTTCGACCCGCCGCTGCTCCCCCTTGCCATCGTCGATGTGGAGGACGAGCGGCCGCATTACTTTGCCTCGGGCTCGAGCACCACGCCGCCAGTCGAAGGCCGCTTCGGCTCCGGGATTTCCTTGACGGGCCTCAACCTGTGCTCATCGAGATCCCCCGTGTACTCTTCATAAGCATCGAGCGCTTCCCGAATGCGAGTCCGGCTATCCAGGCTGACCGCGTCGAGCACGCTCGGCACGATGAAAACCACGTCCTCGGTGTCTTGAGCGACCTCACTGTGGGTGCCGAAGAGGGCCCCCAGAATCGGAATTTGACTGAGCACCGGCAAGCCGCTGTGATTACGGCTTTGGCTTTGCGCAACCAGCCCGGCGAGCATCAGCGATTGGCCGAGCTCCAAGTTGACCAGAGTGTCGAGAGTGGACGTCACCCGACCGGGCGTGCCGCTGCCACGGTCGTCGGCGAGATCCGAGACGTCCGCGTGAATCTCGAGCTCCAGACGTCCGCTCTCGCTGTCGTAACGCGGCATGACCCCAATCGTGCTACCGAACTCGATCTTGTGAATGCCGGTCGTGAGTGACCCCTGGACCGGAATGTTGACCTCACCGCCTCCCATGAAGTTGGCCTTCGTGCCATTTGCGGTGATGACCGTGGCGTGCCGCATGAGCTTTGCCCAGCCGCTGGCCTGCGCGAGATCGAGCGCGGGCAACGCCTGATCTTGCACGACTGCGGTGGCGTTGGAGAAAGAGCCGGACTGAAGGTCGTAGAGCGCCGAGAGCGAGCCTCCGCCATAGCGCGTTGCCCAGTCGATCCCGAGCTGATGGCTGTAGGATTTGTCAAACTGCACGAAATAGAAGTCGAGCCGAATGTTGTCGCGCGCCAGCACCTGCTCCCTCGGCACCTCCTTGCCTTGCCCGGCTTTGGTGGCGTTCGGATCGAAGACGGAAATCCGATATAGCTTCTCGCTGCCATCCATCATGATCATCAGCAGCGTGGTTTGCCCGGGCTTCAATGCGACGATCACGAACTGCTTCGCGTCCCCGGTCAGGCGCACATCCACGATGCCCGTAACACCTTCAGAGTAAGACCGAACGTTCTCGCTCGAGATCACCTGCTGGGTGCCCACTTCGAGGCGCAAGGTTTCGGGCTGACTGCTGGCTGGACTGCCGGGGGTGCGGTTCTGGGCATGACTGGGGCGTGCGCAGAGTAGACTCGAGCTCGCGAGTAAACCAACGGCAACCCAGTGCCTCACGCTGGCGGACATCATTCTGGAACACCCCGTCCCAGTGAACCCCGTCCCAGTGAACCCCGTCCCAGTGAACCCCGTCCTAGCGAACCCCGTCCTAGCGAACATGATCTATTTCCTTCGTGCTTGCCGGCCTGGGTGCGATGGCCCTGCGCTGAACTTCTGCTGCCTGCTGAATGATGTCGCCGCGCACCGCTTTGGCCACCCCTTCCAGGAGCTCGATATCCTCCGGATTGCGCAGCACGAGCCTCAAGTTGCCTTGTCGTTCGGCCTGCGTAATCAACTGCCCCTCTTCGATGGAGGCGCTAATCGTGATCGATTTTCGGCCACCCGCGCGCCCGCCCTCGTCTTCCTGACTCAGCTCGCCACCCACCGCCAGGACCAGCACGTTCTGTAGCAACATGGATGTCTCGTCCCCGCTGCTCGGCGTAAACAGAATGTCCACGCGATCTCCCGGCCGAAGCAGGCCGTCAAACGTGCTCGACTGACCGGAGAGGGACACGGCGCGCTTGCCGTCTTGCACGGCGCTCGATAGATCGCGACCGGGCTGGGACAGGCTCGCGATGTCGCTCCACAAGAGCGGCTCATTCGCCTTGATGTGCGTGCTGATTCGAATTCCCATCACCTTCTTCGCGTCCCGCTGGTAGATGTTGCGCTCCCCGACATAGGCTTGGGGTAGGGCCCTCGAACCGAGCAGGGCTTCGCGCAGGATCATGCCGGGCTTCAGGTCTTTGGCCGCGATGAGCACCTGTATGCGCGCTCCGCCCGTAGCCTCGTGCTCGAGCCGCGTCAGGTAGAGATGCGCTAGACCAACGCCCAATACGGCGGTGATGAGGGCAATGAGGAAGGCTTTCTTGTTCACGCTGACCTCTTGGCAATGCTCTTGAGGTGATGGCTCTCGAGGTAATGGCTCACGGGATTATGGCTCTCGAGCTTATGGCTCTCGAGATTACTGGCCGCGTTCGGGATCGGTGGCGTTCCAAAGGAGGTTTGGACGCTGCCTTGTATCACGGAAAAGGCTCATGGCTGGGAAAGTATCGTGGCCATGACCGCGCTCGATTTTGCGGGCCCGCCCGTCAGCGTCAGGAGCACGTGCCGGCGACCTTTTTCATAGCTGAAAGCGTGGCCGTCTTTCCCCTTCGCTGGCCGACCGACGCTTCGATACCCACCGGCCTCCAGCGCGGCGTGGTAGCGCTCGGACAGCTCGTCCAGCTGCCCCTCTTGGTGGCGGTAGATGGCGAGCAGGCTGTCCGCGAGCTGCGCCGACAAGTAGCGCTGGCTGCCCGGGACCCGCCCGACATCGGGAAAATCGACCCCCGGGGCGTCACCGGTGCGGGGAAATTGCTCGAGCAGCCGTGTCGACCCCTCGGTCCATAGGGTCAAGAACACGCTACCCGTTCCGCTCGGTCGGACCCATGCGTAGCGCAGCTGCCCGAGCTCGGAGAGCTCACCCGATTCGACGAACCGCTGCGCAGACTCGGTGATGCCAGCGAGGTCCCAGGGCTTGCCCTGCGCGTCGATGCAGACCACGGCGGCTCCATCCTTGCCGCGCCGAACCAGCACACCGTCGACCGCATTCCGAAACCACTCGGAGGTCATGAGCGGCTCGATGTGCTCGCTCTGCCGCTCAGTGAGCTGCATTTGGGAGCCGGCCTTGCAGGCCGTGTAAAATTGCTGAAGCACGTCCTCGGACCCGCGTGGCGACGACCCCGACTGCAACAGCAAGGTAAGCCCGTTCAGAGACAAGCGCTGCACGTCGTTGGCGTAAAATGCGTCCGGCAGGCGCATCAGCTGAGCGCCCAGCTCGACGAGCACGTCCCCGGCGCGAGCCTGGCTGACCCGAAACAGCGCTACCAGGCTGACCAGCAGGCACAGCGTGAGCAGAGCCAGCACGCGGATGGCGGCAAACAGGCGGGGCACGCGCCAACGGGGTTTGGTCATGGGATGTCCAACCCCAGGTCTTTGAACAGCTTGGCCGCTGCCTGCATCGGAGTCTGTGCCGCGAGATTGCACGGCAAATAGTAGCTGGTGGCGATGCTGGACTGCGCGTTCAAGAGCGCATGGGGCACCGGGATTTCCTCGCTAGCCACGGCAGTCAACGATTGTCCGACGAGCATTTCCAGCATCGGATGCAGCGACTCGTTAACCCCGGCGCGCAGGTTGCGGGCGGGGGTGGTGTCTGACGTTTGGTCGGCGTTGCCTGCCTGCGGATCGATTGACTCGCGCAGAGCTGTGTTGTGGACATCTTCGGTTCTGTCTCGTAGCACCGGCAGGCAAATCGGGGGAATCGGGTACTCGCCGCCTTCGAGGAGGCAGGCGTTCTTCGAGAAAATCCAGGCGCAGCGCCGCGCGGTGAGCAACGCCTTCTGCTTCGAGTCGAAGTAGCGGGCCAAATACCGCACACCTGCGAACACGATGATCATGAAGAAGATCAGGATCACGGCCTCTGCAAACGCCGCCCCTCGCGAGCGACGCCGCTGGACCCAGGATCCGCGCGGCGCGCCGAAGCCCGCAGATTTTGGGGTGGTTTGAACGTCGAGGGGTTGCTTCATGCTGCTTTACCGCGAGGTGTGCGACTCTTGCTCAGTGCACGATCAGGTCGGACAGCACGTCGAGACTTGGTGCGTCGCTGGGGAGGTCGACAGCCGACAAGTCCATGTTCGGTGCTGCGACGTTGAAGCTCGATAGGTCCGGGTTGGAGCTGGAGCTGGCTTCCGCGTTCTGGCCGGACTCTTCGTCACCGCCGGGCATACGAAAGCGGACCAGGCGAGCCCGCCATTTCATGTTCCACATCCACTGGTCGCGCTCTCTATCGTCCCCACCCTTGTGGTTGTAGTAGTACTCGGCCTGCGCGATGTTGATGCGGCCCGCGCCGCGCGCAAACGGGATCCATTCTTCCGTGTCGACCTCGCGGTGGAAGGCCGAGACGTTTAGCTTGTTTTCCGGACGGGTAGGGCGGCCGTCTCCGCCCGCGATGGCGATGCCGCGCATCTGAAAGTCCCCGGTGCCGAGCTCGATGTCGGGGATCATCTTCTGGGGCGATTTGTCGCTGCCGTCCGAGGCTCCGGTTTGCGGGTCCCAATCACCCGGCATTTCCATCGTGATGGTCGCCTTCTCTGAGCACCCGTACACGTGTTTGATGGCTTGATACCGGAGCGTGTGAGGCCCTTGGTCGAAGCTCGGCGGAGGCCTGTGCGGGTCTTCCCCATTGAGGACGCTCGGAATGGGCGGCAAACCCTGCAGCGCTTGGGCGCGCATGCTGCAAACGGGTAGGACGTGCGGCGGCTCGTTGAGTTGCTCCACCACGCGGTTCCAGCTGCTCCAAGTCCGCGCGAGCTGCTCCTCCACGGACATGCCGCGACCGGAGTAGTCGATGAAGCCCTGGTTACAAGGTTTTCCTCCCACCGGCTTTGGATCGATGCCGATCAGGTCCTCCGGGTTCTCGGGATCAGTCCTGCCGATCAAATCCGCTGCGCCCGAAGAGGTATCCACGTTGACCAATTTGCCCTCATCCAACGGTTCCTCGTAGGTGAAGCTCGTGGTCTCCCATTCGGTGGATTCCGGATTGTACTTTACCTCCTCTACCACTGTGGCCTCTGCCCAAGAGAAGTTCTCGACTCCGCGGTTCGTGGTGTGGTCGCACCTGATGCGGGCCTGAGCGAGATTGTTCTCGCACAGCTCCTTGTGCTCGCCTTCGCAATTGCCGGCCGCGTTGGGGCGGCGTTGTTGCAGCTGTTGGTCCCACGCCTGGCAAGCTGGTGAGTTCGTCTCCATCTTGGCCCGGTCTTTCTCGCATTGTTCGCCCTCCGGGCTCTGGGGCAGGGTCCGGTCGATCTTGATGTCGTGGGTGGGTGGCCCGGCACTGGGGTCTTTGTAACAGTAAAAGCGTGATACCGCGGAGATCAGGGGATCCAGGGCGAAGCTGAGCACCTTGCCGATGAGTGGTACGTCCCCGACCGCATCCTCGATCAGCCCCTTGAGGACCTTTTCGGCCTCCACGCACAACCTGTCATACACGTCATCCTCCACCGGCAAGGTGAGTCGAGGAGGGATCGCCACGGCGGTACCGAGCACATCGCCATAGTTTTGGGTGATGGTGGCCATGCCGGTAATCACGCTTTGGGCGGGCGTGACCACGCGTATTGCGACCTCCGACACATGCAGTACGATCAGCACGGCATCGACAATCTGGCGCGCCGCTTCATGCACCTCCGCCACGACACTGCGAGCGCTGTTCACCACTGGGATGGCGGCGCCCGCTGGAGGGAAAAACCAGGCGATGGCCGCCAAGATGAGGATCAGCCCGGTCAGGAGCATCTCGATGACCTTGAGCGCCAGCACGATGGCCACGAGGGCGGCCATGACCAGGTTGATGAACACTATCAGGTTCATGCCGCGGGCATGCCCAATGGCGGTGGCCAGCGCGACCGCGTCCGCGGCATCTTGCATGCGCTCTCGATGAAAGATCGTCGTGCCGATGCCAGCGATGTACCAGAGCAATCCGACCAGCAGGATCGCCATGAAGACGCCGATCACCATGATGGCGCCCCCGTCATGGCGGAAGAGATCGGCGTGTGCTGTGGGCTGAGCCGCCGCTTTGGCGGCGGGCGCATCGGAACAGGTTGTCAGGCTGGTGCGCCCCATATGCTCACGAGGGACTAACAAGTGTTTCCGTTGTAGTAACACGCGCCCTGGTTAGGGAGCGTCGCCTCGGCCTCGAGGAGCGTGAAGTGCGCATTGGTAAAGATGAATGGGATGAGTAGCTCCGGGTTCTCTGCCCATGAGAGCTCCTCTTTCATGCGGTCGAATTGCCCGCGCGCCTCGTCGAGCTCACCGCGGACCTCTCGACCCGCTCTGATGGCTTCCCGTATTTCACCAGCGCGAATGGCGTCATAGACCGCCATCACCGCTTCGCTGGCCTGGGTGAAACCAGACAGGTCGGCGACCGAGTCACACATGAAGTTACTCACGATCGGGATGCCGCAGTAATAGAGGTACGTCACGTGGATCCTGACGTCGCCTTCGGAGCCCAACGTCTCCACGACCTTGTTGTCCTTGTCGCGAAGCGTGACCATGGCAGCGGCCCGGTTGTAGAGCAGCAGCCCTGCCAAGAACCGCACGCCATTGCCCAGCTCGCCCAGCGTGCTGCCGTCCCCGAGGTGGAAGGCCCTGCTCAATTTTGCCAGTGATGGCGCCACCGCCGCCAACGGCATATACGCGGCGCGCCGAATCGCATTTAACCTCGCGTCGCCCGAGCTCGAGCCAAAATCCGCGAGCGAGCCGAGCTCACCCGGCAACCCTAGATCGGGCACCACTTGGCCTTGCGAGCCGTCGGATTCGCTCTCGCTGCTGCCGGCATAGGAAATCTGGCCCCGCGGCGAATCGCCGTAGTGCCTTGGATCATCCTCGAGGACGACGACGGCGGTGCGAGCGCCGCGCACAGCGGCGTGACGAACCACCAGGTTGGCGCTGTAGATCAAGCCCAGCTGAAGCAGGCCCAAGAAGAAGGTGAGCACCGGTATGAAAGCGACCAAGAACTCTACGTAGATGGCGCCGGAGACATTCGACGACAGCTGCTGCCGTTCATGCGACATCGTCGTGGGTGTCTTGGTCATGGCCGATGCGATGTCCTGATCGGCTAAGCGAGCAACCCGGGCAGCAGCTCCAGGGTGGCAAAACCCCAGGTCGCGATGCAGATGGCGGGCCCGAGCCGCATGGACACGAGCATCTCCGGTTGTACCTGGCGGCGCCGGGCTTTGGGCAACGCCCAGTTGATGCACAGCCACAGGCTGCGCCGCAGCACGTTCAGCAGCTGGCCCCGCCAAGTGAGCGCGACGATCGCGAAAACGGCCAAGAGGACGAGCGATGCGAACTCGACCTCGAGCCCTGCGCTCGGCCCGAGCAGCGCGCCCAATGCCGCGAACAACTTGACGTCGCCGCCTCCGATCGCAGTCCCACGTGAGGAACGAAACAGCACGTAGGGGACGCTGAAACACAGCAAGAGCCCGAGCACCGAGGAGCCTACGCCTGCCCAGCCGTCGTTGGCGGCGCCGAGCAACATCCCGAGCGGGAGCATCGGTAGCGTCAGTAGGTTGGGAATTCGTCCGGTTCGCGCGTCCGTCCACGCTGAAGCCAGAGTGACGGCGCACGCGAGGGCGAGGGGTGCTTCAGCCAGCGCATTCATTGCAAATTTTCCCGTTGAAGTCGTGCGCGGGTCGTCCTGGCTCACCCGTCGTGATGAGCGGGCAGGCGAACCAGGGACAGCCCTTGCGCGCGATGTGTAAACCGTGTGTCGCATCCTCCTGCTGCGTGGCTGCGCCGGCCACCAGTCTGCGACTCGTCCTGACGGAATTGACGCCGAGGTCCCGTCCTAGGCTCGACGCCCATACACGCGGCCGCCAAGCAGCCTTGTGGGCACCGGCTCGAGCGGCGCCAAGCTCGAGCCGGACTAGACCCTAAAAGGCTAGGTGGATTGCTTGCTCCACCAAGTGCAGCGACCGCGATAAACTATACCAAGCCAGAGACCGAAATCGAGCTCGGCGCTTCGCTCATTTTACTGGAGCCCTTCTGCGGCTTCGCCGACGTTCTCGTCAAACTCGGTCTGCGCGGCCGAGAGACCGTCCTTCACCTTGCCACCGAAGGTCTTCCAGGTGCCGATGGCGATGGCAGCGATGAGCACGAGAATGATGACGTACTCCACGGTGGATAGCCCCGCCTGATCGCGAACGAGCGAGTAGCCATTGAGCCGAGCACGGGCCTTTTGTAGATACGACATGGGATGCTTTCCTTTCAGGCGCTACCCGCGATGGCGGCTAGCTTGACTGTATTGAGTAGGGTTCGGTTCAGCGGTGGAGCGAGTTGCCAGAAAAATGCCCACCCCTCGAATTATGTATCGCCCATAAACTTGTACCGAATTCGGTATGTAATCACGGGAATGGGATCAAAAGCCAGGCCTGCTGGGCAGCAAAATACTGCGCCATGGCAATGCCGATCATCACGATGGCGGCGCAGGCGCCCCCCGCAACGACCAGCAGAATGACGACGTACTCCAACATCAGCGCGCCGCGAGCATCGGTGATTAGTTTTTTCATCACAGGCTGATGGCACTCGGTGGGGGCCGGCGGTAGAGCCGACGATGTGCGCGACGCTACAGATCCCCGAGCGGGGTCGCAAGGCACCTCTACTCGGTTGCCGTCGCGCACCAGCCGGATTTCTTCGGTCCCGCGGTCGAGGCAGCTCTCGCGTGGGCTCCTCGAGCGAGGATTTAGGAGCACTTCCGAAGGTCGGCCGGCACAAGCCGTAGGTTGCGCGCAAAACGCGCTATTTTTGCACAGGGCTCCGCCCCGTCCCCAAATGAGGCCACTCGGCCGTTTCGGCGTTCTCATTCGGGCGTGTAACACGCTGGAGGTATGGTTCGCGGATATGTCCACCACCCGATGGGCTCAGGAGCTGCTCGCCATCCAGACTCCCGGCAAAGGCTTCATCGACATAACCGCGCGGGTCGCCGAGTGTGTCACCCGCTCCGAGATCAAGCTGGGTCAATGCGTGGCCTTCGTGCGCCACACGTCGGCGAGCCTGGTGATTCAAGAAAACGCCGATCCTGCGGTGCTGAGAGACCTGGAGCGCTGGCTCTTCGAGCTCGCACCGGAAAATCGTGCTTGGGAGCACGACGACGAAGGCTCCGATGACATGCCCGCGCACGCCCGCAGTGTGCTGACCAAAACGAGCGAAACCATCCCAATTACCGCGGGGCGGCTGGCGTTGGGCACTTGGCAGGCTCTGTACCTATGGGAACACCGCCATCGGCCCCACCGCCGCGAAGTGGTGGTGCAGCTATCGGGCGTTGGTTAGAAGCGCCCGCCCAGGGCTGCTCCCCAGCCACCCTGGTCCCAGACCGGCGTCACGCTGAGGGCTGCCTCTGGGGACCCGGCGTCGGGGCTGGCGGTCACGTACAGGATCACCGCGGTGATCAGGGCGGCGCCCCCCACGCCAAAGCCGATGAAACCGATGAGCCGCTCGTCTTTGGCGTCTTCTACCAGCTGATCATGCCGAGTCTGTTCGGGCACGGTTGGACACGTGTCACCGTCCTCAGACGGGATCAGGCATAGCCCCAACGCGTCTTTGTTGCTGTTCCGGCTTTGGATGGCGAAGACGGCGCCGGTGGCCACCGCTGCGATACCCACGCCTCCCACCACCAGGGCGGCCAGCCTTTGACCGTTACTATTGCTACTGTCGGCTGGCGGCCGCGTATCGGTGCGGACCACGTCGGTCGCGGGCTCGGTCTCGGTGTTGGGAGCGGCTGCCTTGACCTCTGCCGCGTCCGCCAAGGCGGGGACCGTCACTGAGAAAGTCCGCGACGTCGCGGGGATTTTGATGTCCTGCGACCATGGCTCCTTGCCCGGAGCCGTGACGCGAATGACGTGGTCACCCGGATCGACGGGCATCGCGGTGCCCCACGCGGCTCGACCCACGTCCTGGCCATCGCGTGAGATTTTCATGTCCGGGGCCGGCTCTGGCACCGCGATGCGCAACCGGGTCAGCTTCGGCTCGATCGCTTTCGCCCGCTCCCGCGCCGCCGCTTCGCGCTGCGGCTGGTTTCCAGCGCGCGCCGCTGCGGCCACATCCAGGAAGAGAGCCCAAGCGCTGGCACTGCGCCCCAGTTTTTCCCAGCAATGCGCGAGGTTGAACTGCGTGCCCATGCCGTGGTCGAGGCGCAGGCTTTCCTCGAATTTCGGACACGCCTCTTCGAAGCGTTCGGCTTCCATCAAGTCGCGCCCCTCACCGAACAAGGCCCGCGCCGCGGCGGAGTCAGTCTGCGCCGAGGCAGAGCCTGCGATCAGGAGAGAGCTTGCGACCAGGAGAGAGCTTGCAATTGGCCCGATAAAGGCCATCCCAATGGCAACTTGGGCGCTCCGCACGCGAGGCGACTTCGCAAAACCACAGCTGAGCGGTGTCATCGCTCACTTCGTATCATTGAATAATGAATCGAGCGTACTGGATTTCTTCGGGGCGGGTGATGAAGCGGGGGGTGCTGCAGCGGGCGCCGGTTCTTCGGCGGCGCGCGCCACCGAAGGCGCGCTCCGCGGCGCCTTGGGCGACGAGCTTCGCGCTCGTGGCTGTCGGGAGGCCACGGCCTTCTTGGTCCTGGGCGCTGGTGCTGTCTCTTCGTCGGGCTCACCACGCATCGCGTTGGCCTGCCCATTGCCAGCCTCCCGATCCTCTCGCTTGGAAACTTGCGCCTCGTTGGCACCGGTACGGGGTGCCGCCTCGTCGAGGATCGGGCGCACCACGCCGACGGCGGGCCCGGGCTGCGGAGCAGACGCAGACGTTTGGGCTGCCGGGGCCGGTACGGCCGGAGGTGCCTGTGCTGCAGCCGCTTCCGAGGCTGGCGCGATGGTGCGGGCCGCCGGGGTGACGTCCTCGTAGGGATCCATGTCGTTCGGTGCGGAGCGGATGAAGAGAAACCAGCTCACTACCCCGATTCCCAGCGCGCCGACCCCAGCCGCCCATTGCACGCTCGGCCGCCGATAGGCCGGCTTGCCCGCAGCTGCATCGTGGTGCTGCCCCGTCCGTGCCCAGGTCCCGTTCGTTTGCCCGACCACTGGTTCCACCAACGTGGCGCCAAACGGCGCAGGCGCCGCCAACTGGGGAGTAGGCGCCCCGTGGTCGCCGAGCACGCGCGCGATGCGCTTGACCAGTGGCCTCGTCTCAATCGACGCGAAGCGCTCGATGGCGCGGGCGAACTCCGCCACGTTGGCGAAACGTCGTTCCCGATCCTTCTCCAGGCAGCGCAGGATCGCGGCTTCGAGCTCACGCGGCGCATCTGCCCGGCAACGGGTCAGCGGCGGCGGTGAATCCGCGACGATCATCGCGAGTAGCCCCGGTACCGTGTCGGCGACATACGCCGGAGCACCGGTGAGCAGCTCGTGCAAGATGGTGCCGAGGGCCCAGACGTCAGCCCGCGCGTCCACGTTCTTCGAGCTCCGGATCTGTTCCGGTGACATGTACTGGGGTGACCCCATGATGGCCGCGCTGGCGGTCATCTGCAGCTGGCTCGCCTCGGTGCTGTGCAGTGCCTTGGAAATGCCAAAATCGAGCACCTTCACCAGCGGTGACCCGTCGGGGCGTTCCGTCAGGAAGAGGTTCGACGGCTTCAGGTCACGATGGATGATGCCGAGGGAATGAGCCTCTGCAACCGCGTCGCACGCCTGCAGCACGAAGTCGACTGCATCGGAGATGGGCAGAGCGCCGCGTTGAGACGAGACCTCTTTGAGGTCCTGCCCTCGCAGGCACTCCATCACCATGTAGGGAGCACCCGAGTCGAGCGTCCCCACGTCCATGACTCGGGCGACGTGCTCGCTCTGGATTTGAACGGCGGCGCGCGCCTCCCTGACGAAACGGGTGATGGCCTCTGGTTGCTGGAAAGCGTTGTCGGTCAGAAACTTGAGGGCCACCCGCTGGTTGAGGTGCTCATGGAGGGCCGCCATGACGACGCCCATGCCACCCCGGCCCAGCACCTGCAGCATGCGGTACTTGCCGGCGATGAGTTGACCTACCTGAACTTCGCTTTCCATTGCAGAATCCCAAGCATATCCAAATTCTCGCGCACGCCAAGCTGTTCGGTCGATGCTGCAGCGCCCGCCCGGGCATATCGGCCGCGGCTCGGCGTCAGTTGCGCATAAAAGGCACCGGCCCGGCCGTTTTCCGCCGGAATAAGGCAAAAATGGATGAGAAAACGTTTCGGGATGAGCCGTCGACGCGCTCGGAACCATTCGACGCCCGCCTGGCTCTTCTCGGCTGGCAATTGACAGCACCAGTGGAGCGCGGCGAAAAACTCCGCTGCGGAATGTTCCGAGCGGGGGCGCATGGGGCTTGGAAAGGAACGCGCTCTCTGATTGCAAACATGCTCACCCAGGAGACCGACCCGCTGTCCGTATGCAGTTTTGCTCGATAGGCTGCGCTGGAGCCGCTACGCTGAGCTTCATGCCGGCGCCCGAAGCCACATTTGATGGGGACGCCCATACCAGCGCGGGGTCTCCCCTTCGAGTGGGCCAGGTCATCGCCGGCAAGTACCGAATCGAGCGCCAGATTGGCCGGGGTGGCATGGGCATTGTCTTGGCCGCCACCCACCTGCAGCTCGAGCACCTGGTCGCCATCAAGGTCATGCGCCGCGACCTGCTCGAGGATGACAAAGCGCTCGATCGGCTGCTGTTCGAGGCGCGCTCGGCAGCGAGGATCCGCAGCGAGCACGTGGCACGGGTGCTGGATGTGGGCACGCTGGAGAGCGGATCGCCATTCATCGTGATGGAGTACCTGGAGGGCGAGGATCTCGCCGATTTGCTCGACCGGGAAGGCGTGCTCTCTGTCGAGCAGGCGGTCATGTTCATGCTCCAGTGCTGCGAAGCGCTGGCGGAAGTACACGTCTCGGCGATGGTGCACCGCGACCTCAAGCCGGGCAATCTGTTCATTGCTCGTTTGCCCGACGGGTCGCCGACGCTGAAGATTGTCGACTTTGGTATCTCCAAACATATTGGAGGCCCAGCCCGGTCAGGGGCGGCCACGACTTCTTCCCACGTCTTGGGTTCGCCATTTTACATGGCCCCGGAGCAGATGCGGGCAGAATCCGTGGACGAGCGGAGCGACATTTGGGCGCTCGGAGCCATCTTGTTCGAGATGTTGACGGGGCGGACGCCATTTGTTGGGGAGACGGTGCCTGCGGTGTATGCATCAGTGCTCAGCAATTCGCCTCCACCGCTGGAGACACTGCGACCCGGCATCCCCCCAGGGCTCGACGACGTGGTGCAGCGCTGCCTGGAGAAAGATCCCGCGCAGCGCTTCTGCGATGTGGCGGACCTGGCGGAGGCGTTGGCACCATTTGGTGGGCCGGCGAGCGCACAGCGAGTCGAGCGCATCACGCGAATTCTGACCAACCCCGGTCCACTCCGATCTCGGTCGTCCCTCTTCCCCTCGGGCAGCTTGCCAGCGGCCGTCGGTGGCGTCCCGCCCGGAGAGATTTCGCCGAGCTCCCTGTCGGCGGGGGCTTGGGCAGAGGTGACACCCGCGTCGGGTATGCGGGGGAACGACGAGCTGCGGCCGCGCGGGTCGCGCACTGCTGCAATTGCCGTGGGGTTGGGCTTTGCCACCCTGGCCATGGCCGTTTGGTTGCGTGGCATGGAGCCGGCCCGCGCGGTGCGCCCGGCGCCGGCGGCGGTTTCACTGGTGTTGCCCGGTCCCGCTCCCGCCTCTGCGGAGCCGTCAGAGGATACGCTCGCTCGAGTCGCAGCCCGGTCCGGCTCTACACCCCCGAGCGACGTCGAGCAGGAAGCGGACGACGCGGCTCGGCGCCTGTCCGAGCCGAGCATCGGTAGCGTAAAGCGCGCGCTTCGACCCGCGGCACGACAGCGGCCGTCGATTTCTGTCGAGGGGTTCCGCGCCGCTGTCGTGGCCAACAAGAGAAAGCCCAACGAGTCCGTGCGTGGGTCGAAGCCTCACCGCGCGGGCGGAGTAGCAGCGACGGCAGCCTTCAAAGCGGTGGATGACGCGGAAAATAAGGCAGTCGAGAACAAGGCAGAGCGTGCGACAGCGTCCATTCCGGCAGCGACACCCGCGTCGGTGACGGAGCCGCCTCGCAGTGAAGACCCCTGGAATCCCAGCAGTTTTGGGGATCGCCGCTGAGGCTTGCAGGTGCGCCCCAGTCGGGGTTGCATCCAAGCCGGCTCCGGCGCAAAAGGCGGCATGTCTGGCGCGTCGGCTGAGCGATTGCAGGTGGCCTTTCGGCTACACCTAGTGCCGTTCTGCGCGCTGCTTTGGTTTTCTTGCTGGGTGGCGCCAGCCGCCGCCGCGGATGCCCAGGCCCAGGCCGCGGAGGCGCTGTTCCGGCAAGCCAAGGCGCTGATGGAAAAGGGGGAGCTCGAGCCGGCGTGCGAAAAATTCGCCGCCAGCCAAGCCCTGGAACCCGGCCTCGGCACGCTGCTCTACCTCGGTGATTGTCATGAGCGAGCCGGGCAGTTTGCGAGTGCCCTGGCCACCTTCAAGGCTGCAGCCCAGCTGGCGGAAGAGCGCAATGACGACGCTCGAAAGAATTTGGCGAACGTGCGCGCGACAGCTCTCGAGCCTCGCGTTCCGACCCTCGAGATCCGCCCGGGCCAGCAACGGCAATCGCTAGACCTGCAAGTCACGGTGAACGGGTCACCGGTCAGTCGCTCCGAGCTGGGCCGGCCCGTCGCGCGAGACGCCGGACGCTACGAGATTCGTTTCAGCGCTCCGGGGTATCAATCCTTCGTTTCGAGGATCGAGCTGAAAAACGGAGGCTCGGGGAGCGCGGTGATCAACGTGCCGCGGCTCATTCCGGTCCGGGGCGCGGCCGCTTCCGCCGAACGCGATCAGCCTTCGGCTCCGGGGGATGCCGACGCTGGCCGAACCCAACGCGTGGTGGCGTGGGTGGTCGGTGGCACCGGCGTCGCGCTGCTCGCGACGGCAGGTGTTTTTGCGGGGCTGGCTGCCAGCAAGAACAGCGACTCGAAGGCGGACTGCGACCCGTCGAGCCTGAACCGCTGCGGTCCGGAGGGTGTTCGCCTGCGTAATGACGCCAAGAGCGCGGCCGGCTTGGCTACCTTGACTGCAGTGCTGGGCGGGGTCGCCCTCGGCAGCGGCTTGGTGTTGTATGTGACGGCGAGTGACGCTTCAGCCGGGGTGCCTGAAGCGGCCTTCATGGCTTGGCGGACGCCGTGGCTGTAGCGCCGTCGACCCGACCCTGATCAGGGCGGCGCGGTGCACACGGCAAGGCCCGCAGCGTGTGCGCAATGGATGACAGGGTCGAGGCTCGCCGCGCTGACGTGGTACAGCCGGCATTGTAGCGAGTTCCCCGTTTGTTGTGTCGTGTTGTACTTGCTGCTCTGCGGTGGCCGAGACAAGTCGGGCACGTCCGCGCACGCCCTGAGGCATGTCTCTTCGGGCCCCAGCTGTTCGCACTGCGCGCTCATCACGCTGCAGTACCCCTCGCAGTCCGTTCCGCAGCTCCCCGCGCCGCCGGGGCCGGCCGAGAAGCAGTAATTTAGGGGTTCGCCGGTGCTGGCAGCGAGCTCGGCTTGCCTCAATCGGCAGCTCACCGTGTTACCCGACAGATCCCCGGGCCGCCCGGGGTCGAGTAGGTCGCATACTGCCCGGCACGCCGCAGGGCTCGCATACTGTTGGTTGACCCCGCTGCAGTTGGCGGCAACCAAGTCGCAGTACCGTGCACAGAGCAGCTCGTCGGAACCCGCGGCCCCTCCGGCGCCGGAGGCCACGGCACCGCCGAGCCCCGAGCCCCGAGCGCCTCCGCTGCCCCCGGGCGCTGGCACGCCGGCCCCCCCCGTTCGGGCGCATTCGACGGCGTAGCTCACGTCGCACTGGGCATCTTCGATACCCAGGACCCCAGCGCAAGACCAGGTCAGGCCGAGCGCCAGAGAGGGAATGAATCCCGCGATACAGAAGTGATGCAGCGCCATGAGATGCCCTGACATTGCGGGCGAGGAGTGGTGTCCATCGACTCCGTGTGCGCAGCAATAGTTTCTTTGCCAGTGCGCTCGCCCGCGGCCAATTGTCCTTGTGCGGCGCGAGCTTTGAGCCCAGGCGCCCGTCCGTGATCCGATGGATCGCAGACGTTTGACCCATTCGGTGTGCCGGATTGCTACTGGCGTGAAACAATCCATGTGATTGCCGTTCGACGGCTGCTTTCCCGGCCTCGGGCTGCCTGGACTATCGTGCTAGTGTTGGCTACACACTTGCTCCCAAACGCATGAGCTTGAAATTGGACTTCACCGGATGCGGTCGCCGTCGACTTGCGAGGTGGAAAGGAACCTGGATGAACGCTCGGTATTCACGTCACCTGATTGTTGGAGCATCACTTTCGCTCGCTATCGGTTGTGGCGGGGAGGGGCAGCTGGATCGAAACCCAGGCCCAGCCAGCAGCCCCGGAGCCGCCACTTGGCAGCCCGAGGCGCTCGATGCAACGTCGCCGGTCGGTCGCTTGGGGCAATTGCGGGTCGAAGGCGGCGCGCTCGTCGATCAAGCGGGCAACACGGTGCAGCTGAAGGGCGTGAGCACGATGTGGCTCAACTGGGAGCAGAGTTATGCCGGCAGCAAAGAGGGCCTGCGCTGGATGCGCGACAACTGGGGCCTCAGCGTCGTGCGCGCGGCCATGGGCGTGGAGCCCACGGGCGCCTACCTGACCAGCCCTGAAGTGATGACGGGCAATTTGAGAACTGTGGTACGGAACGCCATCGACCTCGGCGTGTACGTGCTCATCGACTGGCATGATCACACGGGTGAGGCGCACCGGGACGAGGCGAGCGCGTTCTTTGCGCAGATGGCCGACGAGTTCGGCGAGTACCCGAACGTCCTTTACGAAACCTATAACGAGCCTCGACGTGTGGACTGGTCGTCCGTCGTCAAGCCCTATCACCAGGCCGTAAACGCCGTAATCCGCGAGCGTGACGCCGACAACATCATCGTCATGGGTACGCCGTTTTGGTCGCAAGCGGTGAACCAGGCGGCGGACGATCCGGTGGAGGGGGACAACTTGATGTACACGGTCCACTTCTACTCCTGCGAGCACCGCGCAGCACAACGCACGCAGGCTGTGTACGCGAGCGACAATGGTTTGGCGATCTTCGTCACCGAATGGGGAGCTACCGTGGCGAACGGCGGCACCGATCCAAACGGAGAGATTTGCCAGGACGAGGCCCAGCTCTGGCACGACTTCATGAACGAGCGGCAGATTAGCTGGGCTGCCTGGAAGCTGGACGATTGCCCAGATTTGAGCTGCCTGTTTCGCGCTCAGGCACCCCGCAATGGCGGCTGGACCGATGAGTGGCTAAATGGGCACGCACCCTTCGTGCGCGACCGAATGCTCGAGTGATCGTCCTCGGCGGCTGCGCACTCTAAGCAGCCGCGCTCTAGGCAGCTCCCTAGGCAGCTCCCTAGGCAACAGTGCGGGGTGACAGCTCAGCCCGTGCCAATAGGGCATCCATGCATGGCAACACGACCTCGCGCAGCACGCGTTGCTCTAGGGCGGCCGATTGTGACTGGCTGAGCACACCGTAACGCAATAGGACGCGGTCCCGCTCACTTGCAGCCGGAGCGTCGACCTTGGCGGCGAGGGCGGTTAGAAATGCCACCCGCACATGATCGGGCAGCTCTCGACCCGCGCCTCTCAGCGCCCAAGCTACGAAACGCCACGCGAGCTGTGCTTGTTGCGCCTTGGTTTCTTGACGACGGATCAAGACCTCGCGCGTCGCCGCGTCCTGGCAATGCTCGAGCGCCTCTCGAGCTGAAAGTGCGCTCACCGCTTCGGCGATGCAGCCGCGCTGCACCGTGGACAGCACGACGGAGGTAAGGTCCGTCGGTGGTGCACGGCCCTCCAGCAGCAGCGGCCCCGGACCGACGTCGTGGCCGGCATAACGCCGCGCCATGCTGAAGCACGCTTGTGCATGTGCAGTTTCATCCTGCATGGCCTGAGCCGCGCCGCTCAGAAGCTGGGGGGGAGCACCGAGGCTCAGCAGTTGCAGCGCGAAGCGCGCGTAGGCTCCGACCGCGGCATGCGCTTCGAGACCGCAATCGGTCCAGGCCTTTGCCAGCACCCGTCCGAGTTTCTCCGGGGGAGGGCTCCCGGCATCGAGCGCGGAAGCCAGCTCAGCCCCGGAGCCGAGGCGCCAGTCGTCCCGCTCGGCCACAGGCGCGCGACTCTCGTGGGTTTCGGTCGATTCGAGAGACGTCATTGGGGTCATCCTCAGGAGCACCACGGGTGCCAGCACCACAGCAAGAGTCGTGCCTATGTCCAGAACCGCCCTGCCAGGCTCGCGCGCGTGGGTTATTCCGGACCTGCGAGTCACAGTTGGCACGGATTGGCACATCCGGGGTTACGGCTGGGGTGGTCTCCAGCGCCCTTGAATGGCCGCGTACACGGCTTGGTCAACCCATTGGTTGCCGTGGCGTTCGAAGCTCTTCCGAACGCCCTCCAGCTCCAGCCCGAGTTTTTTGACTACGGCGAGGGAGGCCAAATTGTCAGGGCTGATCACGGCCTCGAGCCGGTGCAGCTCGAGGGTGCGAAAGGCCCAAGGGATGGCGGTTGCGCACGCTTCGGTCGCAAAACCGCGCCGCTGGGCCGTGTTGTGAATCGCGTAGCCGAGGTTGCCCCACTGGCGATCGTCCCGCTCGATGACGAAGATGTCCACGTGCCCGTAGTGATGCCCCGTCTGCCGGTCGAACACTCCCAGGATGTAGCACTCGTCCCGCGTCCATAGCCGCCGGTGCCGTTGACATAATTGTCTGAACCAGGCGCGCGGTGTTTCGCCCGGATTGTGCGGACCCCCATCATGTCGATGCTGCGGAGGCAATCGGGAGGTGAAGCCTTGGAGCCAGGCGTCGTGGTCGGCGGTAGCCAGCGGTCGAAGCAGCAGGCGTGGGCTGACCAGCTGCACGGGCCAAGGCACGCGAAGGCTCACTCGGAGCTACCTCAGGACATCCACGTGGCGTCCGTTTGGACCGCCCACTTGGTGGTGATCTTCTTCAAGTCAGTCCAGAAATCCACCGCGGCGGGACCCGTGATGTCGCCGTGGCCAAACTTGGAGCGTTTCGTGCCGCCAAACGAGAAGGGCTCCCGGGGCACTGGAACGCCGATGTTGATGCCGATCATCCCGCTCGAGGCGTTTTCACTGACGTGACGCGCGGCCGCACCGCTCGAGGTGAAAATGCTGGTGGCATTGCCGTACGGGTTTTGCCGCTCGATGGCGAGCGCGGCCTCCAGGGTGGGGACTCGCACGATACACAATACGGGCCCAAACAGCTCAGCTTGGGCGCACTGCATGTCAGGGGTCACGCGGTCGAGGATAGTCGGCCCCAGCCAATTGCCACCAGCATACTCGGCCGGCACCGGGGCGTGTCGCCCGTCGAGCAAGAGCTGCGCGCCTTCGCGCTCGGCGTGCTCGATGCCAGCGACGATGCGCGCCTTGGCCGCCTTGTCGATCAAGGCGCCCATCGCACTGCCGAGCTGGATGCGTTCCGCCTGCGCTCTCACCTCGTCGACGAGCTGCCCCGCGCTGCCCACGGCGATCATCATGCTGCCCGCCATGCAGCGTTGGCCCGCACACCCGGTAAAAGAGTCGACGATGGAACGCACGCTGAGGCTCGGGTCAGCATCGGGAGCCACGATGAGTTGGTTTTTAGCGCCCCCCAAGCACAAAGCACGTTTGCCGGCCGCCGCTGCGGTTGCGTAAACGCGACCGGCCACGTCCGATGAGCCGACGAAGGCCACCGCCTGGGTCAGCGGGTGTTGCACGAGCGCATCCACGGCGACCCGGTCTCCGTGCACCACCGAAAAGACACCAGGCGCATAACCGGCGCGCAAGGCCAGGTCACCCAGAAAGCTGGCGGCCATGGGTACCTTTTCCGACGGCTTCAAGATGAACGTGTTGCCCACGGTCAACGCCAGCGGGAACATCCACATGGGCACCATGGCCGGGAAGTTGAACGGGGTAATTCCCACGACGACGCCCAGCGGATCCCGACGGTACTCGCAGGACACCCCGCGCGACACGTCCAGGGCGGCGCCGCGATCGGAGTTCTGCAGACTGGCAGCGAAGTCGATCACCTCCAGGCCCCGCAGCACGCCGGCTCTGGCTTCGCCGGGAGTCTTGCCGCTTTCCGCGGCGACGATATGGCTGAGCTCATCGAGGTGCTCGAGCAGTAGGGCTCGTAAGGCGGTCAACGGCTCGATGCGTTCACGCAAGGGCGTGCGGCTCCAGGCGGACCAGGCGGCGTGGGCCGCTCGTACCGCTTGATCCACGTCCGCTTCGGTAGACAGGCGCAAACGCGCGAGAGTGCTGCCCGTATACGGGCTCACGACGTCGTGAGCCGGGCCGCTACCGGGAAGTTTCTTGCCCGCAATGAGATTTTCGCAGCTCGCGACCTGCGTGGGGATTCTGACCAACGTCATGGCTCGCTTTCGACTCGAGGCTTGAAGCGCTCACACAGCTGCCGGCTGGCGTTTCTGAGCAGCACCACGTCCATGCCCACGGCCACACACGTCATGCCCATTTGCAGATACCGCTCGGCGTCTTTCTCGATCCCTGAAAGGATACCGACCGGCTTGCCATGCAAGCGGGCGCTTTCGAGGATGTGACCCATTGCCTCTTGGACCTCGGGGTGCCCCGGGTTGCCAAAATGCCCGAGTGAGGCTGACAGATCCGACGGCCCGATGAACAATGCGTCGACCCCGTCTACTTGGGCGATGGAGTCGACGGCGTCGACGCCGCGGCGGCTCTCGATCTGAACGAGCACGCAGATGTTGTCGTCGATGCGTTGAAAGTAATCCGTACAATAGCCGTACTGATTGCTGCGCTGGGCGACCGCGATGCCGCGAATCCCGCGCGGCGGATAGCGCGTAGCGGCTACCGCAGCGCTAGCATGCTCAGCCGATTCGATGAACGGCATCAGAAAATTGTACACACCGAGATCCAAGAGGCGCTTGAGCAGCACCGGCTCTGCCCACTGGGGGCGAACCACGGCCGCGCTCGAGCTATCCTTCAGCGCCATCAGCTGCGTCATCAGCGTCTGAAGGTCGTTCGGGGCGTGTTCTCCGTCGAGCAACAACCAGTCGAAGCCCGCGTAACCGAGCAGCTCGGCACAGATTGGGCTAACCAGCGATGCCCAGCAGCCGATCAGGCGTTTGTGCTCACGCAGATCCTGCTTGAAGTGGTTGGGTAAAGGAGATTTGAGTGGTGCCATGGAGAATGCCTGCCAAGTTTCTAGTGGATCTCAGGGTCCTCGATCCGCCCGGTTCCCGCCAGAAAATCGAAATCGCAACCGTCATTGGCTTGCTGGATGTGCTCGACGAAGAGCCGACCATAACCGCGCGGATAACGTTGCTTCGGGGGTTGCCAACGCGCGCGGCGCCGCCCGAGCTCAGCCTCGCCGACCCGAACGTCGAGCTTCCTCGCGTTGAGGTCGAGTTGGATCATGTCGCCGTCGTGTACCAAGCCAAGTGGGCCACCCACGGAGGATTCTGGAGCGACGTGCAACACACAGGCACCGTAGCTCGTGCCGCTCATGCGCGCATCCGAGATGCGGAGCATGTCGCGTACGCCCTGAGCGAGCAACTTTTTCGGAATCGGCAGCTGGCCCCATTCTGGCATTCCCGGTCCACCTTTGGGGCCCGCGTTGCGCAGCACGAGCACCGATCGGGAGTCCACTTCTAACGCGGGGTCGTCGACGCGCGCCAGCATGTGCGCATAGTCCTCGAACACGACGGCAGGGCCCGTGTGGTGTAGGAGCTCCGGAGCCGCGGCGACGGGCTTCATGACAGCCCCGTCCGGCGCCAAGTTGCCGCGCAAGATCACCAGCCCGCCGGAGGCAGCCGTGGGGTTGTCGAGGCCGCGGATCACGTCGGCGTCGTGGACCACCGCGCCGGCAATGTTCTCCCCCAGTGTCTGGCCGGTGACACTGCGGCACCCGAGCTGAAGCTGCCCCTCTAGCACCGCGAGCAGGGCTGTGAGACCGCCCGCGTAAAAGAAGTCTTCCATCAAGTACTTGCCGGTCGGGCGCAGATTGGCGAGGACCGGCACTTCGCGAGACAGCTGGTCGAAGCGCTCGAGCCGCAGGTCGATGCCCGCGCGGCGCGCGATGGCAATCAGATGAATGATGGCGTTGGTCGAGCCGCCGAGCGCTAGCACCGCGGTGATGGCATTGTCGACCGACTCCGGGCACAGCAGGTCTGATGGCTTGAGATCTTCCCAGACCATCTCCACACAGCGGCGGCCTGAAAGTGCCGCCATGCGGGCATGGCGCGAGTCGGGTGCGGGGATCGACGAGGCGCCTGGCAGCGAGAAGCCAAGCACCTCTGCGGCGCTCATCATGGTCGCGGCGGTTCCCATGGTCATACAGGTGCCCGCCGAGCGGGCGATGCCGCTTTCGATCTCGGCCCAGGCCGATGCCTCGAGCTGTCCAGCGCGCAGATCAGCCCAGTATTTCCAGACGTCGCTGCCGCTACCGAGCGGCTTGCCGCGATAGTCGCCCCTGAGCATGGGCCCTGCCGGTACAAAGATGCTCGGCAGATTCATGCTGATGGCGCCCATCAAGAGTGCCGGCGTCGTCTTGTCGCAGCCGCCCATCAGCACCGCGCCGTCGGCGGGGTAGGAACGCAGCAGCTCTTCTACCTCCAGGGCCAGCAGGTTGCGGTACATCATCGTGGTCGGCTTCTGGAAGTTCTCCGACAGCGAGAGGGCCGGGAGCTCTACCGGGAAGCCGCCCGCTTGCCAGACCCCGCGCTTGATCTCCTCGGCGCGAGCGCGGAAATGCGAGTGGCACGGGCTGATGTCACTCCAGGTGTTGATGATGGCAATGACGGGTTTGCCGGCGTAGTCAGCGCGATCATAGCCCATCTGCGCGGTGCGAGAGCGGTGACCGAAGGAGCCCAGATTGTCCACCCCGTACCAGCGGTGGCTGCGCAGCTGCTCGGGGGTTTTGACTCTGCCGGTGCCCATTCCGTGATCCCGGCAGCGTACACGGTATGAGGCCGGCTGCCAGCCCCAGCTGTGCGCCCCCACCGGAAGCTGAAAAAGAACCTACAGCGTGCGGACCCGGGGCACAGGCTCCGCGACGTGCCGCAGCGTGTTTTCCAGCGGTTTTCCAAATTCGCTGCATTCGATTTCAAAGCGGTCACCGGCGCGGGTTTGAACACCCGCGGCGAAGCTCAGCGTCGCGGTCCCGAAGAAATGCACGTGAGCCTGGCCTGGGTGACGGAACCTCGAGTACTTGAAGTGGTGGTGCTCGAGCCCCGCGATGCGGTGAGACATGTGGGCTTCTCCACTCCGAAACGAGCTCTGCCAGAGCACCTGGCCGTCCCGCACGATTCTCGATTGGCCGTTGAGGCGCTGGGGCAGCTCACCCAGCAACAGCTCGGGGCCGACCGAACAGGGGCGCAGCTTCGAGTGAGCGAGGTACAGATAGTTTTGGCGTTCGGTGACGTGGTCCGAGAGCTCGTTGCCCAGCGCAAAGCCCACCCGGTACGGTGTACCGTCAGCTCCAACCACGTACAGGCCTACGATCTCCGGCTCTTCTCCCGCATCGAGCGAGAAGTCGGGCACATCGAGCGGATGGCCCGGCCGCGCCAAACACTGGCCGTCGCCCTTGTAGAACCACTCGGGTTGGACGCCCACGCTGCCATCTGGCGGTTTGCCGCGGTCGAGCCCGAGTTGGAACAGCTTCATCGAGTCGGTGTCGCCTGGAGCGCTTTCAGCCGCACCGGCCTGGTGCATCTCGGCGCGTGTGGCGGCGCTGCCGAGATGTGTGAGACCCGTGCCCGACACCATGAGATGAGCAGGATCGGGGTGGTCGAGCGGCGTCAAGAGCCGGCGCTCGGCAATGACCCTTGCATAGTCCACGACCTGGTCCGACCGAGCGTGATCTATGATTTCGCTCAACGTGCTTTCTTCTGCGATGGCCATGAGCGCCAGCTCGTAGACACTCGTCGACCCCGCGAGTAGGCGCAGCGCGTCGCCCTCGACCGCGGCGACGCGCCGTTCTCCCGATGTCAGCTCGAATTGGACCAAGCGCACCGCTCGACTATGCGGGAGTCTGCGCTACTTCGCTAGTGCCTCGATATCTACGGAATCGCTGCCACGACTACGGCTCAGCGTGCCCTGTGTGGCGCGACTCCGATTTCACTCTTCCCGTCGGACGAGTTGTTCCTGTAGGGTGCCGAGCGAGTCGGGGACTGTTGCACTGCTTTGTCGCTTGTCGGCATGGGGCGCACTGCAGCTGTTGCCCGTCGGCCTTTCAACTCGCTCGGAGCTCGATATGTCAATTCTTACGTATTCACGCGTCTCGATACCCGTCGTTCGCAAGCACACGCTGCGCGCGTTGCACGCGCACGGTTGCGCGTCTTCTCTCTGGATTGGGCTCGCAAGGGGCTCGCTGTGCCTTGGGCTCGCAAGGGGCTCGCTGTGCCTTGGGCTCGCAAGGGGCTCGCTGTGCCTTGGGGTCGCAAGGGGCTCGCTGTGCCTTGCCGCCGTCCTCACTGTCGGCTGCTCCGATTCCGATGCGCCGGTGGGCGACGACATCGAGCTCGGCAGCGCGCCGTTCGAGGCGGGCTCGACGACGTACTGCGTCGTAGATCCATCCCGCGGCTTTGATGAGACAGCGGGCATCATGGACGGTCAGCGCTTATTGATCGTCGAAGCCTGGTACCCCGTCGATCGCGAGCACGCGACTGACCCCGCGGCAGTGCCGGCCACCTTCGGCGATTACTTCGCCAACGATCCCGAGCTCTTGCTCCGCACCGAGCGAGCGTTGTTGACGACCACCGGCTTCATGCCCGACGTGATCGAGCAGCACATGACGCACGCTCCGGCTCAGTTCGACGTGCCGCGAGACAGTTTCAGGGACGCCCCCGTCGCCAGCGCGTCTCGGCCGTTCCCGGTCGTCGTGTATTCGCATGGCACCCTGCAACAACGTTTCACCAACGACAGCATGGCAGAGGGGCTGGCGCGCCAAGGCTACGTCGTGATCTCGCCCGAGCACACGGGCAACGATGCACTGGCGCCCCTAGGGGCGCTGTGTGGAGCCGAGCTCAACCGAGCCGGCGTAAAACCGGATTCACTGGCCGCCAATCCGAGCTTCGATGCGACGCGGGGTGAGTACAGAGGCCAGACGTTCGACCCCTTCTTCCTCGTGGCGGATCGTCCGCCGGAAGACGCCACCATCAACCCCGTCGAAGTCTCGCTCACGCTCGATCGCGTGGGTGACTACCGTGCGGCGCTTGCTGCCGCGCCAGCGGCTCTCGGGCGGTTTGCGGACGGCGGCTCGGCAGTGGTGGACCTCGATCGGGTCGGGCTCGTGGGCTACTCGCGGGGCGGCATGCATGGCGTCGTCGGCGCCGAGCTGATCGACGGCATGCAGGCCTCGGTCTCGCTGGTCGGTGGTACGCCCTTGAAGTTTTATGCGCGGGATCCGGAGGCGCAGCCCATTCACGACGCGATGATGAGCGCCTCGGCGGGCGAGCGCATCATGCTCACCCAGCTCACCAAACCCGTGCTCGACATGATCGGCGGCGAAGACTCTCGCCGCAAATCCACCACCGTCGACGCCGCAAACATCGGCATGTATCCGATGCCCACTGCGGATAACCCGAGCCCGATTGTCCGGGATAGCTTCGACAAGACCTTGGGCTTTGGCGCACTGGTGAACATTGCCGAGATCGATCACTTTGACCTGGTCGACGACCCCTTCGTGATCGCGTATCGAGCGCAGGGTGGCATGACGCGGACCGGCGCCTTCGACACCACCAAGATGTACACCACCCGCCCCGTCGAAGAGCGGAAGGAAATTCGCGACCACTTCGTGCAGGCCACCTTCGACGTGTTCCTCAAAGGTCAGGCGCGGGGGCAGCGTTTCGCGGTCGGAGACTTCGCGGATCGCGGCGTGAGCGTAGAAACTCGCGGGCAGTAAGCTCCACCCGGTCTGCGAGGACCGACAACCGACGCATCGGGGTGCGCAGCCGCCTAATGAGACAGGCTCTAAGGAGCGCTCAGAGCCTGGCGCGCCGGGCGGTGCTTGCGCACCTCGTCGTCAGCGTCGCGTGTCGCGACGAGGGGCACCGCTCGCCGCGTCACTGCGACGTCCTCGAGGTCGTCGCCCGCGTGATTGTCGCTGGCCGGGTCCGAGTAGGAGCGCCAGTCTCGGCTAACGATCAGGCGCGAGCCTCGCGCGAAGGTCAGGTACGACCAGCCCCATTGCATCAGCACGATCAAGCGGCTCTTGAAGCCGCTGAGGAAATAGATGTGAACGAGTAACCACATCAGCCAGGCAAAGGCCCCCGCCGAGTGGAAGCGCCCGCGCTGCATCACGGCGCGGCGGCGCCCGATGGCCGCCATCTGCCCCTTGTCGCGGAACCGAAACGGCTGCCGTGGGGTACCAGCTGCGTCGGCCAGGATGTTTGCGGCGACATGGCGGCCTTGCTGTAGGGCCACCGTGGCGACACCCGGCAGAGCCTGCTGTGCGCCCTCGGGGCGGTAGTGCGCCTGGTCTCCCACGACGAAGACCTCGGCGCGCTCCGGGATGCTCAGGTCATCACCCACCAAAACTCGGCCCTGCGGATCGCGCGCGACCCCGAGATCTCGACCGAGCGGGGAGGCTTGAACCCCGGCGGCCCACAGCACCGTGGAGGCGGTGAGATGTTCTTCTCCGACGTAGACACCGCGCGGGCTGATGCGGGTCACGCGGCTGTTCGTCCACAGTTGCACGCCGAGCTGCTCGAGCTCACGCGTGGCACGGCTGGCCAGGGCGGGGGCGAAGCTGGGTAGGATGCGTGGTCCGGCTTCGACCAGCACGATGCGAGTCAACTTGGGGTCGATGTTGCGGAAGTCTCGGGCCAGGGTGAAGCGACTCATCTCGCCGATGGCCCCGGCTAATTCCACACCGGTGGGGCCGCCCCCCACCACCACGAACGTCATGAGTGCCCTGCGCCGGTCGACATCAGGCTCACACTCGGCGCTTTCGAATGCACTCAGCACACGGCGACGAATTTCAGTCGCTTGCTCCAAGGTCTTCAGGCCTGGAGCGTGCTCTTCCCAGTGCTCTTGACCAAAATAGGCGTGCTGCGCTCCGGTTGCCAACACCAGGTAGTCGTAGTCGTAGGTGCCCGCGTTGCTGTGCACGGCCCGGTCTGCCACGTCGATGCGCGTGACGTCACCCTGGACCACGTGCACGTTTTCATATCGGGACATCAAACCCCGAATGGGCGTTGCAATGTCGCAAGGGCTCAACCCCGCCATGGCGACTTGATACAAGAGAGGCTGGAACAGGTGATAGTTGCGGCGATCGATCAAGACGACTTTGATGTCTGGCCGATGGCCGAGCACCTTCGCGCAATTGATGCCTGCAAACCCGCCCCCAACAATGACCACTCGCTTCATGTCGGTAGATCCATCCTCGTGCTTGTTTCCGTCAAGCACTGTCGTTGACTGTCGCGGCCCTTGCGACACCGAGCCTCGAGCAGCTGTCCCTGACCGAGAGGTGGTGACAGCTGAACAGGAGGAGTTTGGTGAACGGGGCCGATACTTCGCTGAAAACTCGGGCCACTTCGCCACGGCGCCGAAGGCGCCACAAACGGCACCGGCGGGCGCGTTTTCGAGCGAAAGGGTTATCGAGATACGCTGTTGCTTGGATGCTGATGGCTGATGCCCGATGGTTTTGGTGCCCGTGTTCTCGATGACGAGCAATGCTGCCGATGCGACGCGTTTGTGCATCGGTTGGTGGCGAGGGCTTGAGCGCCGATATATATTCCGTTTCTTTGTTGGTCCGATGTGGAACGCGGATCGGCGGTTAATTGAGCCAATCGGGTGCATCCGAGACACTAGTGCATCCGAGACACTAGATACGATTTCGTGATCGCCTTGAAGGGAGAACAGAATGAGGGGCGACAACGCACCCGTCAAGCAGTCGTTTGTAGTTGCAGTTGCGACTTCAAAAGAACACTTTTGCTTGAAGCCAGCGTGCCCTAGGTCTTTGCGGCCAGCGTTGTAAAGTTTTTCAGCGACATGAGCGCTCGCTTGGTAGAGAGTGTTTCACACTTGAAATGTTGCGCGCGGCGAATGCGATTTACAGCCTAAAATACGGCATGCGGGCCGCTGTCGACCGACAAGGTAGCACTGGGTCGCAGCACCAACATGGTCCGCATCGACCGCACCCACCGATGGCTCATGCTTCGGCGAGCAATCTCGGCTCCGCGTGAGCCGATGCGCCGGAATTCAAAAGCAGGACCGGAAACGAACCGGGCCCGCGGGGGTTAACCGTTGACGACCATGCGAAACGCTGCCGCATAACCTTCGGCCATTTCCGAAAGCTCACCGGTCAGCGCCGCGACCCCGCCGATGCCGTCGGTCGCATTGGTCGTGCTGCGACGCCCGCGTGCCGCGTACGGTGGCAGTGCGTACACGGCGTCAGTGACAGCTTCCGGGAAGTAGAGCTGCGTGGTGAGCAGCTGCCGCTCTGCGGTGCGCACCATCACATGAATGTGAGGCGTCCGCCCGGGATACCAGCCGGGGTAAACGCTCAGGAACTCGACTCGCCCTTCGGCGTCTGCGGTTTGAAAGCCTCGCAAGAAGGTCTCACCCGCCGCGTTCTGGCTGTTGCCGGCGGCCACGTCAAACGCCGAGTAGACGCCCGCCGCGTCGGCGTGCCAAACCTCCACGAGCGCACCGACGAGCGGTGCGCAGCTGCCGGCTTCAACCACTCTGAGGTTGAGGCCGAGCGACACACCCAGCTTGCCTTCGCGAATGTCGCTGCGCATCATGCTGTCGACGAAGAATGGCCCCTCGGTCTGCGCGGGCGTGAGCAGGCAAGTCGTTTCCCCTGGCTGCGCGCCGGAGTCGCCGCCGCCGCTCTGCCCGCCCAGGCCGCGCCCGCCGCTGCCGCCGAAGGCTCCGGTATCTGGACCTTTCTGGCTCGAGCCGCAGGCCGGCACATATCGACTCACACCCAGCACGCCGAGCGCGGCCAAGGCTCGACGGCGGCCGAATTGCTGAACTCTAGGAGCTGGCATCGGACGACTATAGTCGCCGCCACGCGCGCTGCAAAGGCCGGCACCCGCATAGGCGCTGGCTGCGTATCCACCAGCGGGGGGATTTGCCTACATCTTCCGGTGACGTCTCGCCATTGAGGAGGGCTCGATCTCGGGTTACTGTGATGCCGTGTTTTTTTCGAACAAGCGCGGGAATTCGGAGGCGAGCCTCGGAAGCAGGCTCTGGAGGGCGTACGTGGTGCCGGCCTGGTGCGCGGCTCTCGTGCTGGCGCCTTCACCGCCGGCCTGGGCCCAGGCCGAAAATCAGGCCGCCGCGCGCTCGCTGTTCGAAGAGGCGAGAGGCCTGGTCAAAGCCGGCAACTACGCGGCCGCTTGTCCCAAGTTCGAGGCCGCGAACCGGTTGTATACGAGCCCCGGCGCCCTGCTCAACTTGGGGGATTGTCATGAACGGCTCGGCCTGACCGCCAGCGCCTGGACCGAGTTCGGCGAGGCTGCATCGGTGGCCACGCGCGCGGGCCGAGGCGAAACCGCGGAAGAGGCGCGGCGCCGCCAACGCGCCGTGGAGCCGCGCTTGATGCGCGTCGTGATCCAGGTGGCACATGCTGCGGACGGGCTGGTGGTGGAGCGGGACGGCTCGAGCATTGCGGCGGCGGCCTGGGGAGCCAGCCTGCCCGTCGATCCCGGAAAGCACCGGTTGGAAGCCAGGGCACCCGGTCACGAGCCCTGGGCGGCCACTTTCGAGCTGTCGAAACCCGGGCAGACCGTCACCGTCGAGGTGCCCGCGTTGACTCCTTTGCCACGCAACGAGGCTTCGGCGCTCGGCGCGCCGAGCGCGGAAGGAAGCATTGAGTCAGGCGGCGCGGCTGTCGAGCTGAGCCCGTCTCGCGATGAAGCCACGGCGCCGTCGCACACGTTGCAGTGGGCGCTGATCGGTGGCGGCGCTGCTCTCACCGTCGGAGCTGGCGCGCTCATGCTCGTTCAGTCCAACCGCGCTAGCACCTCGCGCGAGCAGGATGATCCAGAGCTGTACGATTCCACGAAGACTCCGTGGGCGATCGGGCTCACCGGAGTGATTGTCGGTGTGCTGAGCGCAGCGGGGGGCACGGCGTGGCTCTTGAGCGCACGAGCCGAGGAGTCGCGCACGGCGCTGGTCGCGGCGCCCTGGCTGACTGAGCATGCGGCGGGCTTGGGCATGCGGGGAACGTGGTAGCCCTCGTTTCTCGTGGGTGGGGGCGAACAATGCAGCCGCGCAAGCTGGTGGCTCTGTCGGTGCTCGTGGCCTGTCTCGGCGAACGGCCGCTCGGGGTGGGTGGTGGCGGCGGCGTGGCTGGAGCGGGCCGCGGTGGTGACACACCGGGGGGGGGTGGTGGGGGCAGCACCTCGGTTCCCAATGACGGTGGGGTCAGTGGCGGTGACTCTGGCGATGCTGGAGTCACGGGCGGGCTCGTGGCCGCTCAGCTTGCTTTCACCCAGCTCGAAGCGCTGGCGTACGCGTCCAGCCCGCTCGGGCTCATCGCGGTGAGCATCCAGGACGCCGACGGCATCTTGGTCAGCGCCGCAGAGGACACGGTTACGATCGCTCTCGCGAACAACCCGGGGGGCGCGAACCTGATCGGCTATTTGACGGCCAAAGCCCAGGCGGGTGTGGCCGTGTTCGACACCGTGGGGCTCGATCAGGTGGGCACGGGGTATACGTTTACTGCGTCGGCAGCTGGCCTGAGCGCGGCGACCAGCCAGCCCTTCGACGTGGCTCTGCTGCCGTTCGAGCGCGTCGCCACGGGTTTGTACGGCGGCATCGCCTCTCACATCGCGCTCAGCACCGACAACCCACCCACGCTGTACGCGACCGGTCCCGCCGGTGTTTTTCGTTCAATCAATGCTGGGGGCAGCTGGGCGTCGGCCAACTTTGGCAACGCTGGCGCGGTGGGTCTGGTCGCAGTGGACCCTCTGAATTCGTCGCGCGTCTACACCACACCGAGCTTCGGAAGCGGCAGCTTCTCGGGGGCGGGGTTCTACGTGACCAAAAGTGACAGCGCAGGCGACGCTTGGCGCCCGCTCGAAGGCCTGACCGCGGCCGGCTTGAGCGGCGCCCAGGTGGGCACATTCGTGATCGATCCCAGCAACCCCAATATTCTGTATGCGGGCAATTTCGCGGGGATCTTTCGCTCGACGAACGGAGGAGACACCTGGGTCCAGACCAGCTTCCCGTTCGCCAACTACGCCTTGACCATCGATCCGATCGCGCCGGCCACTTTGTACGCCTATGCGTACGACCAAAGCGCGGGCGCGCCACAAGGCATCTACAAGACCGTCAATAGCGGTACCAACTGGGCGCCCGTCAACAATCCGAGCCTGCCGGAAGCCATTACGACAGGTCCGATGGCGCTGTTCGCCACGCCCGGCGCCGTCTTCGTCAACGAGTATCGTTCGACGGATGGCGGGGCGTCCTGGGTTCTGGGTGCCACCCTGGCCAATGCCTACGCGTACGCCCCGTCCAGTCCTCAGCGCGTGTATTCCGGCAGAGGCGGCTCCGTTCGCGTGTCCGACAATGGGGGCGAAACTTTCGGTGCAGAGGTGGACACGGGAGGAGTGCGGCTCAACAGCCTCGTGGTCGATACGGCCGATGCTGATCGCGTCTACGCAGCGACCGATACCGGCGTCTTTGCCTCGAGCGACGGTGGCGCTAGCTGGGTGAGCGCCTCCATCGGCATCACCGCGCTGCAACTCGGTGCGGTCGCGATGAGCCCCGTTACGGCTGACAATGTGCTCGTGGGGGGGCCAAGGGGCGTTTATCGCACGACCAACGGCGGCGTGACCTGGTTGCTCTCGGAGTTGACGTCCGGCGAGGATCTGGTGACCGCCTTGACCATCGATCCCGTGGACCCCGCCATCGTGTATGCGTGTACGCTCGGGGCGACCTTCTATCGCTCGAATGATGGTGGCCTCAACTGGAGTGCCGGAGTCAGCACTGGGGGTGGCCCCTATTGTCATGACATTGCAGTCAGCGGGCAGACCTTGTGGGTGCCCACGGTGGGCGGGGTCCGGCGCTCGAACGACGGCGGCCTCGCCTGGGAAGCGGTGGCGGGTCTGAGCGTCCCGAGTTACAGCATCGCCGTCGACCCCAACGGCACGACGTTGTACGCGGGCACCAATCAGGGCACCTACAGATCAATCAATACCGGCGTGGACTGGGACTTGATGACAGACGATCTCGCCAACGTGTTTGTGGTGGATGCCATGACGCCGTCCACCGTGTACATGGGCTTGGCGTGTGCCGACGGTAACGGCGCTCGCAGCTCGGGGGGGACTCGACGCTCGACGAGCTCGGGTGTCGACTGGGCTCCAGTCGTGGACGGGTCGTGCATCGATAGCCTGCTCCGGTTGCCAGACGGCCGCCTGCTCGCAGCCGGCCGAGGCTTTGCAGCGTTTGCTGTCAGCTCCGATCAAGGCGTCAGCTGGCAGCCCGGAGGCTTCGGTATCAATGGGGAGCCGGCGGGCCTCGCCGCCAGCAGTGACGGGCAGACCGTGTATGTGCCCACGCTCCTCGGGCTCTACAAATCCGTGACGGGAGGGCTGTGAAGGAAAAGCGCCTGCCGGCTCAGAGGTTGCCGTAAGGGTCGAAAGTCTGACCCGGGGCGGGCTCGGTTGCGAGCGGCTTGCGCTGGGGAGCGGGGGCCGCTGGCGGGGGGCGGCGGATGGGCCGCGATGCGGCGCGGGGAGCTGGCTTGGGCCTGACGGAGGCAGGCTGCACGGGGGTAGCTTCGGGCGCCACCGGCTCCGGGTCGACCGGTGTGACTGAAACCACGTCGACCTTGGGCTGAGGCACTGCGGGCTGAGGCACTGCGGGCTGAAGCACTGCGGGCTGAGGGGTTTCGCCCACACCATCCTCCGGTGACACGAGAACGGCGGGCGGCGCCGTAGCGGCGGCCGGCGCGGAGCGGAAATCGGTTTTGGCTGGGGCGCGCGCCAGCAGCCAGACCGCGCTGCCCGCCACCAGCGCCGTGACCACGGCGATCACCGGCGTGAGCCACCTGGCGCGCGGACGCGGGCGCTCGGAGACGGGCAGCGCTGCGCTCGTCGTCCGAGCTAGCGGCCCGACGCTGGCCTCTAACTGCGCTGCTCCGGGCGCAGGTGCAGCGGCGCTACTGGCTGGCGCGATGCCCGCGCTGCTCGGCAGCGCGGCGCGCGGCCTCCCGGCGGCTCCTTCGGGTGCCAAGCGGGGGCCGGCGAGCGAGGTCGAACCGAGCTCGAATAACTCTTGCAGCGACTCCGACAACTCACTTGCCGATTGAAAACGCTGATCCCGATCGGCGGCGGTACCCCGCGCGAACCACTCGTCGAAGCCCTCCGGAACCAATGCGAGGCTAGAGGGCTTCGCGCCTTGGCCCTGGCAAATCATCACCGCCAGGCTCATGGCGGTGTCCGCCTGAAAGGGGCGCTGCCCGGTCAGACATTCACAGGTGATCACCGTGAGGCTCCACAGGTCGCTACGATGATCGACGTTCTTGGAATTGGTGATCTGCTCGGGGCTCATGTAGTACGGAGTCCCGAGCACGCTGCCGGTGACTGTTTGCGCCTGCATTCCCAACGCTTGAGAGCTCTTGGCGATGCCGAAGTCCAGCACCTTGGCGATCTCGTCGTCGGCGTTCTTGACCAGGAAGATGTTGTCCGGCTTGAGATCTCGATGCACGATCTTGGCCGCGTGCGCCAAGGTCAGCGCGCGCGCGACCTGCAAGACGATGCGTGACGTTTCCCCGAGGGAGAGCCCCCCGCGTTGACGGATGCGGGCGCTCAGGCTTTCGCCCTCGAGCAGCTCCATCACGATGAACGGCTCATTGGTTGCGCCGTCTACGCCGTAGTCCAGGATCTGCACCACGTGGGGGCTGCGCAGGCTGGCCGCCGCCTTGGCTTCCCGGGTGAAGCGGGCGAGCGCCTCGGGGTGGGCCGCCATCTCTGGCGTCATCAGCTTCAGCGCCACCGGCGAATCCAGCCCGAGGTGCTGAGCGCGCCAGACGGTTCCCATCCCGCCCTGACCAATCAAGGCCATGAGCCGGTATTTCTCGTTGAGAACGGTACCTACTTCCACGTCGGGGGAGCATAGCAAGGATCGGCGCGTCGGGTTCGGACGAAACCTGGGTCAGTGGGCGAGCCGACCCGTTTGGGCCCCTCGAGCGGGGTGTGTTGTGGTCGGTGGCTAAAGAGCCTATTGGGTGGGGCTCTAAAGCTCCGCGCCCGAGTCGCCGTACGTCGGACCGGTAGGCCGCGAGATGAAGATCAGAAATCGACAGGTGGCCGTGGCGCTGACCGCGAGCTGGGTGGCAGCGTGCTCGGGTGTTCCGGAAGGGGTCGTGGGCGGGTGCGAAGCGGAGCTGGCTCTGCCGGCCTCGGTCGCGACCGACATCTTGTTCGTCGTCGACAACTCCAATTCGATGAGCCAGGAGCAGGGCAAGGTCGTGGCGCAGCTGAGCGCCTTTCTGGATTCGCTGGCCAATGCGCCCGTAGAAAACGATTTTCAGGTGGGCGTGATCAGTACCGCCGTGAGCATGTATGCGAACGATTGTCGAGGGGGGGCCAGCTTGGTCGAGGCTGCGGCCGAATCGGGGCGTTTGCAGCTTGGTAAAGACCTCGCCGGTGAGGTGCGCAGCGAAAGCCAACGCAAGCTGTTGAGGTTCAACGATCCCGACCTGCTCGAGCAGTTTGGGCTGCTCATCGGTCAGGGCACGGCGGGGCTGGGGCAGGAAATGGGGCTCGAGGCCATGCGCCTGGCGTTGACGGAGCCTTTGGCGTCCACTGCCCTGGATGCCATGCCGGGCGGCAACGCCGGCTTTCTACGTCCCAATTCGCGGCTGCTGGTGGTCATCGTGACCGACGAAGACGATTGCTCCACGCCAGACCCAGACAGCCTGCTCTTGCGCTCGACCTGCACCATCACAGAGTGTACGGCAGATGCCGATTGCGGAGGGCAGGGTGTGTATTGTGTCCCTCTGGGCGCTGACCCGACTCTTTCGTGTCAGGTGAACAGCTGCGAAACGCCCGAAGGGCGCTCGGTGCTTGCCCCTACGACTGAATATGTCGACTTCCTGAAGAACCTGGACGATGGCACGGGTACGAGTCGCCGTCGCGAAGCGTTCCTGGCGGTGATCGGACCCGTCGATGCCGGCGGCGAGCCTGAACGCTGCCAATCCTCGACCGACGAGGCATTTGGAGCCGGCCAGCGCTACCGAGACGCGGTCAGCGAAATGGGCGAGCGAGGCTTCATCGGTTCGATCTGCAGCGACGACTATGGCGACACCTTACGCCAAATCGCCGAGCTGGTCAGCGCTCCACAGGTGTTGGACCTGCCGTCGAGCCCTCCTGATGGCAACCTCGTGAGAGTACGTGTCGAGCGAGCCGGGAGCGAGCCGCTCGACTGTAGGAACGGAGACGGCTTCGTGTTCGAGCCGGCCGCGGGCTCTGCACCGGCGCGCGTGACCATGCAGGACCGTTGCCGGCTGCGCGGCGCTGATCAAGTCGGCGTCCGGTTCATCTGCGCGGGGTAGGCGGGGTAGGCGGCGCCGCCGGCGGCGGAGCATTCGGGGGTGCCGGCGCGCTGGGTGGTTGCGGGGCACTCGGCGGTATCGGCGTGCTGAGCGGTGCCGGTGCGCTGGGCGGTGTTGGCGCGGTGGGTGGTTTAGGTGCCGGCGTCGGTGCGCTCGGTGCCGTCGGTTTCTCCTCACCCGATTCGAGCACCGTGAACTCTACGCGCCGGTTCTTGGCGCGGCCGAGCGCCGTCGCGTTGGTGTCGACAGGCTCGGATTCTCCAAAGCCCTTGGAGTCGAGCCGTTTGCGGTCGATGCCCTTGTTCACGAGGTAGTCGACGACCGCTGCCGCGCGGCGATCGCTCAGATCCAAATTGGTTTCCGCCCTGCCCACATCGTCAGTGTGACCATCGACGCGAATGCGGCCGATCTCCGGGTGCGCTTTCAGCAACGCCGCCACCGTGTCGACCACCTCGAAGGACTCTTGCTTCAGTGTCGCCTTGCCGGAATCGAAGCTGATGGTCCCGAACAAAACCAGGCCACCATCCTCGTACACCGCAACCGGCTTGTCTGAAGGACAGCCGTCGAACTTGGGCACGCCCTTGTCGTCGGGGCAGCGGTCCTGAATGTCCGGAATGCCGTCGTCGTCCCGGTCGGGGCAACCGTCGAGCTCGACCAAGCCGGGCTCGTCGGGGCAGCGATCTTGGCTGTCCATCAGGCCATCATGATCTCGATCCCCCTCTGGGGCAGGCTCGCTCAGTTTCCCCTGGAAGCGCACCGAAGCAAACGCACGCAGTGCCGTGCGGCCGTACCCCGGGGTGAGCGCCAAGCCACGCCCCAAGCCCACAGTCCCCTGCCACTCTTCGGACAACGAGCTACGCAAGCCAACCAGAGCCTCGATGGGTGTCTTCAAGCTATCCGCGGAGTCGAACGTGAACGCCGCGCGCGCCGGGGTCGCGACCAGCAGCTCGCCGAGCACGGTGTGTCGAAACGGCGTGCTTCCGGGCACCGAGAATTGCGCGCCCACGCCCCCCGCCCACTCGTCCCCCACGTAGATGTTCAGGTACTGCCCAGGCTGCGAGCGGTAGCGGTAGCCGAGCTCTAGCGCCAGCCGCAGGTAGTCGGCCACATCGCGTTCGAGCGCGACCCGCGGGAAGATCACCAACTGCCGTTCACCGAGGAAGCTGTCGCCCGCTCCGGTGAGCCCGCGAGCTTCCAAAATGGCCGCCACGCGCAGCGGCCCGTTCGGGTCGCGCAGTACCCCGGCTCGTCCGAGGAGCCGCACGTCACCCATGCCGCTCGCGCTGGGATCGCCATCGGCAAAACCCGTGGCTGCTTCGAGCTCATCCAGGCCATGCGCCTGCCACGGCGTGAACGGCACATCCAAGGCCAGCTCGAGCCAGTCGGTCACTGCCACCGCGCCCATCACGTGCACGTCCAGGCGGTGTCGAATCAGATCCCCCAGCTTGTCATCGCCGAGCTGATAGGCGAGCAGGCCTTGATTGTAGTCGAGCCACAGATCCAGCTGGTAGCTGCGCGAGCTGGCGAGGCGGGCACCGGCCAGGCTCAAATAGGATCCCAGCGAAGGGCTGAGCTTGTTGACGACGGGATCAATCCCGCGCGCGAGCACGTCTTCGGCAGCCGACTGGGCTCCTGCCCCCGCCGTTAGCAAAGCCCCTATCGAAGCTGCCGCGATGAACCCGAAAAGCGCCCTAAGCAAAGCGGAGATTCTCCCTACATACCCACGGCGGACGAGTGCTGTCGAGTAAGGGACGTGCTGATTCGGGCCAGCACAAATCGCTCCAGCTGCTCGAGGCGGGACCGTTCATTGCCATGGACTGTCGTCCGTGCCGCCGCCTGCGGTCGAGCGCGGCGCGCAGGATGTGAGCCTTTGGCCACTCGCCTGAAAAGGGACTTAATGAAACAATTTGTCATACCCACGCTTTTGGTGGCCTGGTGCGCCGCTGTTGCTTACGGCTGCGGAAGCTCCCCACGCGATCCCGGGACCATCAATAATGGCGGGACCGGCGGCACGAGCGCTAGCATTGGCGGCGTCGGCGGGAGCTCGGGTGCGGGCTTCGTTCTGGTGGACGGCCCGGATGCGAGCGTCGGTATGGGGGCGAACGCCGGCTCGGGGCCGGTCACGGTCACGCCTGTCGATTGTTCCAAGTTCGGCGAGCTCTGCACGGGCAGCGGCGACTGTTGCTCGGGTTTGTGCAACCCAGCCACGAATCAGTGTGCCGGGGTGTCCGACGCCTGCGGCACGGTGGGTGTCCCGTGTGGGGCCGCGACCGAATGTTGTGAGCTGAGCTGTAAGGACGGGCTGTGCGGGGCCGATGCATGCGTCTCCGACGCGGGCCAGTGCCAGGTCGGAGCGGACTGCTGCAGCGGCACGTGCACCGACGGAACGTGTACTGCGCTCAACCTGTCCTGCAAGACCTCGGGCAACGCCTGCGGCGGCAATGGGGAATGCTGCTCTCAGTTGTGCAGTGACGGACAATGCGACATCGGCGCCTCGTTCTGCACTCAGGCGGGGGACGTCTGTGGGCGTGACACCGAGTGCTGCACGGGCAGCTGCACCATCGCTGATGGCGCGAGCCTTGGCGTGTGTGCGGTGCCGCCGAGCGGCGCGACCAACTGCAGCGGCGGAGTGGACGGCACCATTTGTACTGGCTGCGGTGACTGCTGCAGCCGGCTCTGCGCGCCGTTTGGCAGCGATGGCCTGTCGGTATGCCAGCCCCCCAGCGGCTGCCATGTCAACGGCGACTTGTGCCGAAGCGACAGCGACTGCTGTGGTGCCACCGGCACTGGTTTGCCCGGAGACGGCAACGTCACGTGCGAGAAAGACGACGGTGTCAGCATCGGCATCTGCCGCAACCCGAGGGGCTGCAATCCGCAGGGCAACGTCTGCCATTACCAGGATTACACCTGCAGCAACTCCAGCTCGCGCAACAACTGTTGCGCCGGCGTCGGCAATAGCGGTGTATGCCAGCTCGATGCGCTCGGTGTACCCCGCTGCGACGGCCTGGGGGATGAGTGCCGCGTCACGGGTGAAACGTGCTCGTCAGCCGCGGATTGCTGCGATGGCCGGCCGTGTGTGCCCGGCGCAGACTTGCTGCTGCGCTGCTATCAATCCGAAGACCCGGAGCTCAATTGCGTGCCGAGCGGCGACAGCTGCACCATCAATGGCGACTGCTGTCCCGGTGCGGTGTGCATTCGTGCCCAGGGGTCGACGCAAGGCACGTGCGGGACGACCGCGCCTCCGAACGGCGAAGGCGGCACAGGTGGGACCGACGGCACGGGTGGGACCGACGGCACGGGTGGGACCAGCACGGGGACCGGTGGCACGGCTGATACCGGCGGCACGGGCGGCACCGGTAGCTCGACGTGCGCCGTTTACGGCCAGTTGTGCTCGGGCTCGGGGGACTGCTGCAACTCGGTGCCGTGCAACGGCGGCATCTGCGTCTACCCGATCCAGTAGAGCATTGCTTCGAACCGGAGCGCCCCGCCAGCGGGCGCTCGAGCCTGTAGCATTGGCGATTCGGTGTGCACTGGGCGCACAGGCCGCGGGTTGGGTCTTGCGGCCAAGCCAGCTATCCCAGTGACAGAGGTGTTCGAAACCGAACGGCGAGCCGCTTTGCCTGAGCGTGGGCTGGCCCATGGCCGCTCATGCGGAGGTGCGTGTACCTTTTCACGCAACTGCCCGAGGCGGCTGTCCGAGCTTTGGAGCGGGGATTCGGATGCCCGGGTTCTGTCTCTCACGGTTCGATAAGCGTCAACGCACTGCCGCAAAGGCACGGCGCGATGTGCCAGGTCCTGGCTCGAGCAGTGCCACCTGGGGTGCCGGCGGGCATGTGGGTTCTGCGGAAGTAGCGCGCTTTCAGTGCTGGCAGACTTCATGCAAAGGCAGGAACCTTGGGTGAGGTGGACATGACGTTAGCTCATCGGGCGGGTGTCAGAGGGGGATCGAGCGCTGCCTCGCCGCGCGCAGGGCGTATCCTGGCTTTGGCCCATCGGGAGTCGACCTTGGAGCAAGTGGTCGAGTGCTGCCGCGCCGCCGAGCACACGGTGTGGCCGCTACCGGGTTTGGCGCAGGGCCTGGGTGATCAGTTGCGTGACCCGGCGGACCTGGTGATTGTGGAGGATGGCGACGACGGCACCTCTGAAGCTCTCACCGAGAGGGTCTGCCATACCCTGCGGGAGCGCGCGACGGCCCAGTACACCGTCATCATATCGGGTGAGCTGCGCGCAGCGCGAGAGCGGATCTTGATGGGAGCCGGTGCAGACTACTATGTCGCGCCGTTCGCCTGCGGGAGGTTGACAGCCTATGTGGCCAGCCTGATGAGCCGCGCGCTGAGGCGTCAGGAAAACCCCATCGTCATCGCTCCACTGGTCGTTCACCACGCGCGGCGCTCGTGCGAGCTTCGCGGGAAGCCGTTGGCTCTGACGACGATGGAATTCGACATTCTGCTGTACCTCGCCAAACACGCAGACCGACTCGTCTCCAGTGAGGAATTGGCGGCGACCGTGCTCGGCTCGAGCGACAGCTCGTCGAGCCGCGCGCGCCTGCGCCAGCACGTCTACGTGCTCCGGAGAAAAAGCCCGATCTTGACCGAGATGGTCAGGACGATTCGGGGTTGCGGCTATTTGCTGCAAAGCCGCGATGACGCGGCGGAGGCATCACTTGGCCCAGCTCGAAGCAGCACCGGAGCCATTTAGCGTGTTCGCAGTGAGAGGTGAGGCCAAGTGAGCATGAACCCCATCAGCGCTGCTGAGCCGAACGAGAGCGCGGCGGTTCGGTCCGCTGGCGTGGCGGCGAGTGACGCGGAGAACCTCGAGGCCGAGCTGGTCGGACGCCTCAAGGCCGGAGATACGAGCGCCTTCGAGCCCATCATGCGTCGCTACAATCGCCGCCTGTTCAGGATCGCGCGGGCGGTCACGCAGAACGACGCTGAGGCTGAAGACGTGGTTCAGGAGACTTTCCTGGCCATGTTCGCACGCATTCATCAATACTCTGGCCAGCATCCGTTCGGTGCGTGGTTGACGCGCATCAGCCTAAACCAGGCCGCCTCGCGGCTGCGGCGTGGCCTACGCGTACGCACGTTGATGGCGAGGGCGCACGTGCCGGACTGGCAAGCCGGAGGTGAGCCGGGGACATCCCCCGAGGAGAGGGTCGCGGAGCGACAGCTTCGAACGGCGCTGGAGAACGCCATCGATACGCTCGAGCCAGCACACCGTACCGTGTTGGTGATGCGAGACGTGGAAGAAATGAGCAGCGCCGCCGTTGCCGCTTGCTTGGGCATCAGTGAAGGCGCAGCCCGAGTCAGGCTTCATCGCGCACGAGAGCGGCTTCGGAAGAGGATTGAGAGCACGTCCAGCGATCTAGCAAAGTCTTTCGGCTTTGATGGCGCACGCTGTGATCGCATCGTGTCACGGGTGCTGGCTCGAGCGGGGCGGGCCAAGCAGAACCGGTCCGGCCTGGCGCAGCGCGTGCGTTCGTTGCTATTCCGCTAGAGGGCTAGCTTACACTGACCCGGCAATTTTGCTCGCTGAGTAGCCTGCTGCCCAGCGAAAGACAGGGCACGGCGCTTGACTCGATGTGATGGGGCGAGGACGCTCTCGGGCCTATGCAACCAAGTGCTCCCGCCCTGATGTTTTTGGCCGTCTTCGGCAGCGCGTGTGGCGGGGGAGACGGCGGCGAGGATCGCTCTGAGCTGCCG
>JANOIG010000180.1:0-5674 GCA_031407405.1 Deltaproteobacteria bacterium | reverse complement strand
GCAGTCGCTAATGGCGACTTGTCCAAGAAAATCACCGTCGATGTCAAAGGTGAAATCCTTGAACTCAAAAACACCATTAACACCATGGTCGATCAGCTCAACGCCTTCGCCGGCGAAGTGACGCGCGTCGCGCGTGAGGTGGGCACCGAGGGGCGGCTCGGTGGGCAAGCCCAGGTGCCTGGCGTCGCCGGTACTTGGAAAGATCTGACCGACAGCGTCAACTCGATGGCCAACAATCTCACGACCCAGGTCCGCAACATCGCGGACGTGGCTACCGCCATCGCCAACGGTGACCTTTCGAAGAAGGTCACCGTCGACGTGAGCGGTGAGATCCTTCAGCTCAAACAGACCATCAACACCATGGTCGACCAGCTCAACGCCTTTGCAAGCGAGGTCACCCGCGTGGCTCGTGAAGAGGGCACGGAAGGCAATCTGGGCGGCCAGGCCGTGGTTCGAGGCGTCGCCGGTACGTGGAAAGATCTCACCGATAGCGTCAACTCGCTCGCCAGCAATCTGACAGGACAGGTGCGCAACATCGCCGAGGTGGCAACCGCCGTCGCGCGAGGTGACCTGTCGCGCAAAATCACCGTGGATGTGCGCGGAGAGATCCTGGAGCTGAAAGAGACCATCAACACCATGGTCGACCAGCTCAATGCGTTTGCCGCCGAAGTCACGCGCGTGGCGCGCGAGGTCGGCACCGACGGCAAGCTCGGGGGGCAGGCCGAAGTGCCCGACGTCGCGGGTACCTGGAAAGACCTGACGGATAGCGTCAACTCGATGGCGGGCAATCTCACGGGCCAGGTGCGCAACATTGCCGAAGTCGCCACAGCGATCGCCGGGGGTGATCTATCACGCAAGATCACCGTGGATGTGCGCGGGGAGATCCTCCAGCTGAAAGAGACCATCAACACCATGGTCGACCAGCTCAACGCCTTCGCTGGCGAAGTCACGCGCGTCGCTTGCGAGGTCGGCACGGAAGGGCGGCTGGGCGGGCAAGCGCAAGTTCCGGGCGTGGCCGGAACCTGGAAAGCGCTGACCGACAGCGTCAATTTCATGGCGGGCAACCTGACCGCCCAGGTCCGCAACATCGCAGAGGTGACGACCGCCGTGGCTCGCGGCGACCTATCTCGCAAGATCACCGTGGACGTGAAGGGCGAGATCCTCGAGCTCAAGAGCACCATCAACACCATGGTGGATCAGCTCAACTCCTTCGCGTCGGAGGTGACACGCGTCGCCCGCGAGGTGGGCACCGAGGGCAAGCTCGGCGGCCAGGCGGGGGTGCCCGGCGTGGCCGGAACCTGGAAAGACTTGACCGACAACGTCAATTCCATGGCCAAGAACCTCACGGCCCAGGTGCGCAATATCGCCGAGGTGGCGACTTCCATCGCTACCGGGGATCTTTCGAAGAAGATCACCGTGGACGTGCGGGGCGAGCTGTTGGTGCTGAAGGAAACGCTCAACACGATGGTTGAGCAGCTCCGGTCGTTCGGCGGCGAAGTCACGCGCGTGGCTCGCGAGGTCGGCACCGAAGGGCGCTTGGGCGGCCAGGCCAACGTCCCCGGCGCGGCAGGCACCTGGAAAGACCTGACCGACAACGTCAATTTGCTCGCCGGTAATCTCACTACGCAGGTGCGTAACATCGCGGAGGTAACGACCGCCGTCGCTCGTGGCGACCTCTCCCGGAAGATCACCGTCGACGCGAAGGGTGAGATTCTCGAGCTCAAGGACACCGTCAATACGATGGTCGACCAGCTCAATGCTTTTGCGGCAGAGGTCACACGCGTGGCTCGCGAGGTGGGCACCGACGGCAAGCTCGGCGGGCAAGCGCAAGTCCCCGGTGTGGGTGGAACGTGGAAAGACCTCACCGACACGGTCAACGTGATGGCAGCGAACCTGACAGAGCAGGTGCGCGGCATCGCCAAGGTGGTCACCGCGGTCGCCAGCGGCGACCTCAAGCAGAACTTCACCGTCAAGGCCAAAGGTGAGGTCGCCGCTTTGGCGGACACCATCAACAACATGACGAGCACGCTGGCCACCTTTGCGGAACAGGTCACCTCGGTCGCTCGCGAAGTGGGTGTCGAAGGGCGTTTGGGTGGCCAAGCCAACGTGCCGGGCGCCGCCGGTACCTGGAAGGATCTCACCGGCAACGTCAACTTGCTGGCAGCGAATCTGACCACGCAGGTTCGTGCCATCGCCGAGGTCGCCACCGCGGTCACCAAAGGTGACCTGACGCGGTCGATTCAGGTGCAAGCGCGCGGTGAGGTCGCGGAGCTGAAGGATAACGTCAACACGATGATCGGTAACCTTCGGCTCACCACCGATCGCAACACCGAGCAGGACTGGCTGAAGACCAACCTGGGTAGGTTCACGAACATGCTTCAGGGCCAGCGCGACCTGGTGCGCGTCGGGCAGATGTTGCTCTCCGAGCTGGCACCGCTGGTCGGAGCCCACCAAGGGGTGCTCTACCAGAGCACCGGTGAGCCGAAGGAGGGAGGCGCCGCCACCCTGCAGCTCTTGGCAGCGTACGCCGACGACGGGAAGAATGGCCACCCGTATTCGCTCAACTTCGGCGAGGGCCTGGTCGGGCAATGCGCGGTTGAAGGCCGGCGCATGCTGCTCACCGATTTGCCTCCCGATACCATTCGGGTGGGTTCCGGTCTGTTCAGCTCGCTGCCGCGCAACGTAATAGTCCTACCTGTCCGGTTCGAAGGCCAGGTCAAAGCAGTGATCGAGCTCGCGTCCCTCAACTCGTATACGGCGTCACACCTTTCCTTCCTCGACCAATTGACCAGCAGCATCGGCATCGTGCTGAACAGCATCGAGGCAACGATGCAAACCGAAGGCCTCTTGGCACAATCACAAAAGCTCGCGGCCGAGCTCCAGGGCCAACAGCACGAGCTCCAGCAGACCAACGAGCAGTTGGGTCAAAAGGCGCAGCAGCTCGCCGACCAGAACGCGGAGGTCGAGCGCAAAAACCAACAAATCGAACAAGCTCGGCGGGCGCTCGAGGACAAGGCCGAAGAGCTTGCGCTCACGTCCAAGTACAAGTCGGAGTTCCTCGCGAACATGTCGCATGAGCTGCGAACGCCGCTGAACAGCATCCTGATCCTTGGCCAACAACTGAGCGAGAACCCCGAGCAGAATCTGACGCCCAAGCAAGTAGAGTTCGCCCGCACGATTCACGGCGCGGGCACAGACCTCTTGAACCTGATCAGCGACATCCTCGACTTGTCGAAGATCGAGTCGGGCACGGTCACGGTCGAGCCCGCGGATATCCTGTTCCGCACGCTGCTCGACACGGTGGCGCGGCCATTCCGTCACGATGCCGAGCGCCGCGGCCTCAGCTTCGACGTGGAGCTCGATCCCAAATTGGGGCGCAGTATGGTCACGGATCAGAAGCGGTTGCAGCAGGTGCTCAAGAACTTGCTCTCGAACGCCTTCAAATTTACCGCCGAAGGGGGCATTCGGCTCGCCGTGTCGGCCGTAGCCGGCGGGTGGTCGCCCGAACATCCCATCCTCGCACAAGCGCCGACCGTCGTTGCATTCGAGGTCACCGACACTGGCATCGGCATCGCGCCGGAGAAGCAGAAGATCGTGTTCGAGGCATTCCAGCAAGCCGACGCCGGCACCAGCCGCAAGTATGGCGGGACTGGACTCGGACTGGCCATCAGTCGGGAGCTGTCGAATCTGCTCGGCGGAGAGATTCAGCTGCGCAGCGCGGTGCGGAAGGGCAGTACGTTCACGCTGTATTTGCCTCTCGAGTACGCGGGGCCGGCGGTGCCGTACCGCCTCTCGGCACGCCCACACGCGGCAGCCATGCGCCCTGCCCTCTCCGCCGTCGTCCGCGTTGGAGACCCCACGCTCGAGCAGATCCTGGACGACAGGCACGATATCCAGCCGGGTGACTCGAGCCTGCTCATCATCGAAGACGACCCGCACTATGCCCAGGTGCTCGCCGATCTCGCGCGCCACAAGGGCTTCAAGGTGCTCTTGGCTTCACGTGGCACGGATGCCATCGAGTTGGCGCGTGAATTCCGTCCCGCGGCCATCTCGCTCGACGTCTTCCTGCCCGACATGCTCGGCTGGACGGTGCTCAGCTACCTCAAGCAAGACGCGAACCTGCGGCACATTCCCGTCCAAATTGTCACCCTGGACGAAAACCGCCAACACGGCCTGTCGCGCGGGGCCTTCTCGTTCATCACCAAGCCAGCCACGACCGAAGGGTTGGACGCGGCATTTGCACGTATCAAGGCGTACTCGGCCCCGCGCCTCAAGCGCTTGCTCGTGGTCGAGGACAATGACATCGAACAGCTCAGCATCAAGGAGCTGCTCGGGCACGATGACATCGAGATTATCAGCACGGGCACCGGCGAGGAGGCACTCGAAATTCTACACAAGCAGCCCGTGGACTGCGTGGTGCTCGACTTGCGGCTGCCCGACATGTCCGGGTTTGATGTGTTGAATCGCATACGCGACGACGCAGCGCTACAGGACGTGCCGGTCGTGGTCTTTACGGGGAAAGAGCTATCATCAGAACAGGATCTGCAGCTGCAAGAGTTGGCACGTAAGGTAGTCATCAAGGGTGTAGAGTCACCCGAACGGCTGTTGGATGAGACCGCGCTATTTTTGCATCGAGTGATCGCGGACCTGCCGCCCCACAAGCAGCAACTATTGGAGAAGCTGCATCGCTCCGACGAAGAGCTTCAGGCGCGCAAGGTGCTGGTGGTGGACGATGACGTGCGCAACATCTTTGCCTTGGGTAGCGTCCTCGAACGCCACGGCATGCAGGTGGTGACGGCTCAGACGGGGCGTGAGGCAATCTCGATCTTGGAGAAAACGCCCGAGATTTCCATGGTCCTCATGGACATCATGATGCCAGAAATGGACGGTTACCAAACGATTCAGCTCATTCGGAAGCAAGCTGCGCTGCGCCGCCTCCCCATCATTGCTCTCACGGCCAAGGCCATGAAGGGTGACCGGGAGAAATGCCTAGACGCGGGCGCCTCCGACTACCTCGCGAAGCCAGTCAATACCGAGCAACTCTTGGCGACGCTTCGCCTTTGGCTACACCGCTGAATCTCGAGCTTGGCGCCGACGTGACATCTGGAGGGTCGGGCCACGTCACGAACCGCACCCGCCCGGCTGCCTGAACGTCACAGATGTTCTGGATTCCTGTCGACGCGAGGCGTCCCTGAGGAACAAGCTGTTTAGCTCATGAGCCAGCCTCGCATGAGGGACAAGCCGGCCACAGGCCGTACGGTGCTCGAGATCGGGGCCCTCGCCACGGTCTATATGGCCACGGCGAAGCTCGGCTTGAGCCTGGGGGCCGTCAGTGGTTTCGCCAGCTTGGTATGGCCTCCAACAGGGCTCGCCTTGGCCGCGTTGCTGCTATTTGGCTCGCGGCTGTGGCCGGGCATTTTCGTGGGTGCATGGGCTATCAATGCCTGGGCCGGGGCACCGGTCATGGTGGCGCAGGCCATCGCGGTCGGCAATACGCTGGAAGCGCTGGTCGGTGCGTGCGCCCTGCGGCAGCTGGGTGGCTTTCGTGGGACGTTCGATAGCCTGAGGCATGTGCTCGGTTTGATATTCGCTGCCATCGTCAGCACGCTGCTGAGCCCCACCATCGGAGTCACGAGCCTCGGCCTCGGTGGGCTCGTTCAATGGAGCCAGGCCC
>JANOIG010000084.1:0-2020 GCA_031407405.1 Deltaproteobacteria bacterium | reverse complement strand
CCCCCCGAACTCGCGCGCGGCGCTTCGCTTGCTTGCTCAGACACAGGGCCCCCCCGCGAGCGGGAAAAACACACCCGCCGCGCAGGCCTTCCTTACTGCATCGTCCCAGGTAAGCGCAGCGCAAACCCAGCAATCTCGGCGTCAAACGCCTCACTGCCGGGACCGAGCATTTGATAAGTCCCGTGCATGGACCCAAATGGAGTCTTGAGCGGACACGCCGACGTGTACTCAAAGCTCTGCCCGGGCTCGAGAATGGGCTGCTTCCCGACCACACCGGGCCCTTTGACTTCTTCGATCTCACCGTTGGCGTCGGTGATGACCCAGTGCCGCTTCAGCAACTGGACCCGCACCGGGCTCTCGTTTTGAATCGTGACCGTGTACAGGAACACCCATTGGCGGCCGTGCGGATCGGAGTTCTGGTCCGAAAAACGCGCGCGAACGCTCACTCGAATGCCCTGAGTGACAGCCTCGGAGGTCGTGGTCATTGGCACCCGCGGAAACTAGTGCCGCGTGCCAGGAGTGACAATCGCTATCTGCGTTGACGACGTAGGGCCCCGGGCTTGGACCGCTGGGCCTTCGCGGCCGCTAACCTGGCCTTCTGAATCCAGGGGAAGGAACGGCGCGCCGTGAGCTCTGCCGTCGGGTTCTCGAACCGCACGTGCATGTGGGTCGCGTGACCCCAACGGTGACGTACAATCGCATCCTTCCGACCGGGGCTGCCGTCGAAAACCAGCGACAGCCACCCGGGGTCTTCGCCTTGCGCCAGCGCGTACTCCTTGAGCAGCGGCTGAACGCCTCGATCCATGAACACGTATTCGACTCGAGTCTCAGTGATGAGTGTCTCGAGCAACGCCCAGGTCCGAGCGCGATCCAGATTGCCCGCGTGGGCGCGCCGGTACCAGGGCGAGTCGTCCGAATAGTAGTATCCGAGGTCCACGTCACGCCCGGACTGATGGCTCTTGTGCGGCTTGAGCTTGCCACCGCCGCGAGCGCTGAAGTCCCCCACGTAAAGCGCCGGCGAACCGCTGAATTGTTCGTTGACCCGAGTGATCGCATATTGAACGAATTCAATCGATTCGCGCGTACCCCAAGCGTGGTCTGGATCGACCTTCTGCCAAAATGGTGAGTCGGGAAGCTGAACAGAGTTGATCAAGGCGCCGCGGTTCGGTGCACCCACCGACATCGAGCCGAGTGCCTCCGGATTGTTGAGCGCGATCGCCTCTATCTCTTGATCTTCGAGCGCCGCCAGGGGATGGACGACGTCGATGGCGAGCGGTGTTTGTCGCCCGAGCCAAGGTCGCTCTTCTGCGTCTTCGGCGTCATCAGGCAATTCGGCATCTGCCGAAAGCTCAATCCCGAGCTCATCCTGTTCCGGACCGACGTCCCACCACGAAGTAGCACCCGCACCTGCGAGAGCCGAGACTGCGGCGGCCAACAGGCCCATTAGCCAAGGATTCATGAACGGTACAACGATGCCAGTTTAACTCGGCCCTGAAAAGGCCGCGTAGGAGCTGAACGGTTCGAGGCCCTGAGAGTTCAACAAGAGTTGCTAGACTTTGATGAGGCTGGACGGCGCGACCTCCAAATCCGATCAGATTGCGCAATGTTACAGTGAGCACGGTCCGTGCCAGCGGTGAAACACCCACACGAGAGCCCCAGCGCGGCCAAGTCGCAACGAGGTGGCTGGCCTATGCACGCCGCACACAGCGTGGCGGAGGGCCGCCGCGTGACGTTCCTGTAGGACTAGTAGGGCACCCCGAAGTCCGCTCGGTGCCGGGCACTAGCCCGTGTTATGCCGTCGGCGTGGACTCTTGCTGCGATGTCGATTCATCAACTGGCGTGACGCAGCCGGCGGCTCCCGAGCGCAACGGCGCTTCCACGTGGAGGCGGGGCAGCACCACACTCGTAGCCATCCTCGTGGCGCTCTTGCCCAAATGCCCGGCGTGCTGGTCCGCGTATGCCGGCCTCTCCAGCCTGCTCGGGCTGAGCTTCGTCGTGGAGGCGCGTTACCTGTTTCCGC
>JANOIG010000073.1:0-16363 GCA_031407405.1 Deltaproteobacteria bacterium | reverse complement strand
TGACGCTCAGCCTCAGCCCCGCCGAGCGAACGGAATACGACGCCGAGCGCGCGGTGTACCTCGGCTTCATTCGCAGCCAGGGCATCCGCATGAGCGGCCCCCAGGGCTGGATGGAGTTCGTTCAGCGTGCCTCGCGGGGTGCCGCGGGCCGCCGCGCCATGCAAGCCTACCGGCGCCAGCGCGAGCTCACGCTGGCCAATCCAGGCAAGCTCGAGTACCTGGAGCTGTTGCTCCGCGTCCACCGCCGCGACCTGATGCTGGTCTTCACCCAGGACAACGCCACAGCCTACGAGATCTCGCGGCGCTTCTTGGTGCCCGCCATCACTCACCAGACCAAAGTGTCCGAGCGCAGCGAGATCCTCGAGCGGTTTGGCAAAGGCCAATACGGCGTCATCGTCACCTCCAAGGTGTTGAACGAAGGGGTGGACGTGCCCGAGGCCAACGTGGCGGTCGTCATGAGCGGCAGCGCCTCGGTGCGGGAGCATGTGCAGCGCCTGGGGCGCATCCTGCGCCGCCGCGAAGGCAAACACGCGCGCCTCTACGAGCTCGTATCGGCGAACACCACGGAAACCTCCACCAGCGCCAGGCGCCGAGAGCATGCCGCTTACCGCTGAGCTCGAGCTGGGGCGCTCATGTTGACGGCGGATCTGGTCCGAGCCACCCGTCGCGGCGGCCAATTGCACGTGACGCCGCTGAGCGGCAAACAGCGCCAGCGCGCCGAAGAGCTGGCGGAAATCTACCTCGGCCTGGCCTTGGCTCAGTGCGGGGCAGCCCACCATGAGCTCAAGGCGGCCTGGTCGGACATCGAGGTCGCCTCCAAGGAAGTCAAGCTCGCCGCCGGGCTCATCAAGTTGATCGAAGACGCCTGCGAGTTCGAGTCCGAAAGCGCGGTCGATCCACGCCAGCTGAGGAGCGAGCTCTTCTCCCGCGCTGCTGCCGCACGCCGCACGCTCGCCGACGACCAACGCTTCGACCGAGCCGCGTTGCTCGAGCAAACCGGCGCTCCACATGGCCTCGACGCCGAGCGAGTCGAGCAAGCGTTGTACTCGGACCTGAAAGCCGAGCACCGCTTGTTGCGCGCGCCCGAGCTGCGCGCCACGGACTTGTTGTTGCGCTACGATCTCGCGCAACTGCAGGCCGTGCTGCTGCGCGCGGTCAAGGTCACCGCTCGAGTCACTTGTGCCACTCCCGAGGCGTATCGAGAGCTGTTCCGAAAGCTGAAATTTCGGCGCCTCATGTTTCAGATCCAACCGGAAGCCGCGGGGGGCTATCGCATCGACATCGACGGCCCTTTCAGCCTGTTCGAGTCGGTCACCAAATACGGCTTGCAACTGGCCATGATGCTGCCCACTTTGCTCGGTGCGGACCGTTTGGAGCTCGAAGCCGACCTGCGCTGGGGCAAGGCCAAGAGCCCGCTCAAGTTCTTGCTCGAGCGGAAGGGCCGAGGCACCGACAAAGAAGGGCGGGCACGGTTGCCCGACGAGGTCGAAGCCATGCTCACCGCCTTTGGCGAGGCGCGTGACGGCTGGAGCGCCGCACCGGCCGAGGCCGTGCTCAACTTGCCTGGAGTTGGCCTGTGTGTGCCCGACGTGCGCTTTTCTCACCAGAGCGGCGCGGTCATTTTCCTGGAAGTGCTCGGCTACTGGAGCCGAGACGCGGTCTGGAAACGGGTCGAGCTGGTCCAGAAGGGTCTTGGCCAAAAGCTGCTATTTGCTGCCAGCCAACGCCTCAGGGTCAGCGAAGAAGTCCTCGACGACCACCCGAGCGGTGCCCTCTACGTCTACAAAGGCAGCATGTCCGCCAAAGCCGTGCTGGATCGCCTCGAGCGCCTCCGGCAAGGGTAGGGGGAGTATTTACTGCGTTTTATCGGGTCAAAGCCGGTTCCGAAAAGCAGCTTGCCCGAAAACCGGCGACTGGGCTAAAAGCACCGCGGGCTTTCCGGCCCACGTTCCTCAAGACTTCCTTATCTCAAGCGTCCGGGTAGCTCAGTCGGTAGAGCAGAGGACTGAAAATCCTCGTGTCGGCGGTTCAATTCCGCCCCCGGACACAAGCAATTACAGACTGTTAGTACACGCTGAAGGAGGAAAACGGTTAGGGCATGACCGTTGCCCTAACCGCGTAGCGCGTCAGTCGTCGAACCCGGGATCGAGGACGTGCATCGTGTCCCGGAGGTTGAAGCTGTGAAGGATGGTAGCGCTTTCGGCCAGGGACGCTGAGGCGCCAGCCAGCGAGTATCCCCTGGGTCAGGCGTCATCGCCGTTGTCATCATTCCTCGAGCTCGTAAGCCTCAAGCGCAACTGGCCTGGGCTTGCGGTGGCGATGGCCCCTGTTGCCAACTCTCGGCCCCGCAAAGCCAAAACCCGCGCACAAGCTGCGGCCTGCTCGCGCGCACCGAAGCCAACGAGTCGAAGAATGCCGCAGTGTGCAAAGCCACGAACGATGGCGAGCTCGCCGAAGTCCTTGTCGAGCGTCACAAGTATGCGCTCCTCCGCCCTGGCTGCCGCGAGCACGGCTTCGTCGCCAGGGTCCGCCTCCCAGTCGCCGCACCACGTGACGTCGTGGCCGCGCGCCAATAGCTCGACCCTGGCGCCACCCCAGACGCACGAATCGAGCAAAATCTTCACACGGATTGCGGTTCGATGACTAGTGGCTCAATGCGTTCGTGTCCAACCAGGCGCCGCGCATACTCGATGCACGCGAGCACGTCCTCGCGCTCCATCCAGGGATAACCCTCGACGATCGTGTCGATGTCGTCTCCCACGGCCAACATGTCGAGCACATGCTCCACGGCGAGTCGATGCCCACGAATGATGGGTTTGCCGCCAAAGATGGCGGGATTGACCACGATGCGTTCGAGGAGGTGGGGCTGTGCCATGGCTCGTCTAGGATAGCGCATTCCGGTCCGAGTCGGGCGTGGCGGTCGCTGCTGCACGTGCGCTACACCACCACTAACATCCCGTGCTTTCCCTCAATCTTACGCCCACTTACGCCCTTCGAATTCGAGATGAAAATCCTCGTGTCGGCGGTTCAATTCCGCCCCCGGACACAGTATATGCCGCGGGACATTCGCTTTCCGCTCCCCTCCTGGGTCTCATCTGTCGCACGAATTTACTCGAGTTTGCTGCAGATGTGCTGCAGCGGCGAAGGGATTGGGATCGGGCGGTAGCCGGCGCCAATCGGAAGCTCAGGACCGCCGCGGGCGCGCGGAGACGAGAAACCTTCTAGACCATTCGCGTTGCACGGCTGGAACGTTCGATCGGGCAATGCTACGCCTCCCGCAGATGTGGGTGGGATCCCTGATCGGGCGTTGGCGTTGGAGTGTGATCGTGGTGGCGGCGCTCTCGGGGGGGCTCGGCCTCGCCGCCTCGCGCTCCGCTCGGGCCAGCTGCCTTGCTCCGCAGCCCGGGCTGCTCTGGTCGTATCCCGCAAATGGCGCCATCGATGTGCCGGTTGACGCCGACCTGTTCGTCAGCGGCGATTTGTATGGGTTGCCCACGCTTGCTGGCGAGCCGCTGCCGCGCATCGCGATCGGCGTCTACGATCTCGGTCGGCTCGCTCCACAGACGCGCTACGAAGTGCGCGGGGAGGGCGCGGTGATCGCGTTCACGACGGGAGGCGCGGCGTCGCCGTTGCCGCGTGAGCCGTCGTCCGACGTCCTCGTGACGCGCAACCCGATCGACTTCGCTAGCTGCCCACTGCTGCTGCCCCAAGGATGCTTCGACACCGGGCAGCGCACATGGGTGCGCTTCGATGTGGGGCCCGCCATGGTCTGGTTGCTCGATGTCGTGTCATGCGACGGCACGGTGCGGCAGATGGTGTGGCCGTCGGTATGCGGCGCGCCGGTCGTGGAGAGCGAGGACCGCATCCTCTGCGTCAGCGCGCGCAGCACCAACGGGGCCGGCTTCAGCGAATCGACCGGCGTCATCTGTTCGGCGCCGGACGTGCCGCCCGGCACGCTGCCTCGCAGCAGCACGTGCCAGGGAGCCTGGCCGCCCGAGAGCGCGCTGACGCTTGTAGCGGACGACGAGGTCACGCTGGGCAGCATGAGCGGGCTCGAGGCGCCCCCACCGGAGTCCGTCGGCGGCTGCACGCTCTTGGCGGCACCGAAGCTGCGCGCTGGCGCCGGTGTCGGGGGACTGGCAGGCGCCGGCATGGTGGCGCTGATGGCTCTGCTGCGCCGCGCGCGAGAGTAGCCCACTCCCCGCGGACGCTCCGGGCGACGCAAAATCGAAGATCCGATGTTCCGAATCCGAACTTCGGGTGGTCGGCGCATACCAGAAGCCGGCTGACTCGCAGGCTCAGCTCGCGCACGGGCGAGGCCCATCGAGACACCACTTCGAGGCGCAAGACTACTCGAAAGCAACTCTGGCAACGTGCGTGAACGCTCGGGTTCGGCATGTCGAGCCCGAAGTGGGACACTACAAATGAATAGCACGCCCCTTGCTCATTCGTTATCGTTACAGCGCTTCTGCCTCGCCGTGGCGTTTGAATATCCATGCTGAGCGTCCGCTTTCCAGACCAAAACCCGCCAATCGTACAGAGCCACATGAGGGCACCCCTCGTGCGAGGCGCCGCCGAGATCGATGCGCCGCGCGTGCTCGCCATCCTGAACATGGGCACGGCGTGGTCTCGCGGCGTGCTGCGAGGCTTCATGGCCGCGGCTCATGAGCGCCGCTGGACGGTGCTGCACTATCCGCCGCCGGTCGATCTCGTGGAGCTGGTGCAGAAGTTTGCGCCGTCGGTGCTCTTGGTCGGCCCTGACTCGGGTAAAGTGCCAGTAGCCATCGGAGCGGCCATCCCCATCGTGTCCGTGGCGCTGGATCTCGGCTCCGAGGGGATCGTGTCGGTGTACCCGGACGAAGAGCGCATTGGAGTGCTCGCGCTGGAACACCTCATGGCGACTGGGCTGCGGCACGTCAGCACGTTTCGCCTCGATGGCTCAGAGTTCGGGGTGGCGCGCGAGCGCGTGTTCGTCGCCCGCGCGCAAAAGGCTGGGGCACGAATGGCCGTGGGCTGGGGCAGCGACGGCGCGCCGTCTCCGGGGCGAGGCGAAGACGCCGAAGCCATCATCAGTTGGCTATTGGCCCTGCCGAAACCCTGTGGTCTCTTCACCTGCGCTGACCACTGGGCTCGCGTCGTGGCCCGGTACATTCGCCTGGCGGGGCTGAGGGTGCCGGACGACATCGCGCTCGTCGGCGTCGACAACGATCTGGTGGAATGCGAGCTGCTCACGCCGCCGCTCTCGAGTGTGATGGTGCCCTGGACCGAGCTCGGCGATCACGCGGCCAGGCTCGTCCAACGCTTGCTCCACGGACAGCGGATCGAACGCCAGCGCTGGCTGATTCCGCCCCTGGGCGTTGCGACGCGGCGTTCCTCGGAAATCTTCGCGATCGAAGACGCGCTGGTTGCCCAGGCGGTGCGCTGGATCCGCCAAAATGCCCATCGACACCTCGACATACCGATGGTCGTTACTGCGGTCGGCGGCGGCCGGAAGCGCCTCGAGCGGCGTTTTCGCAGGTCTCTGGACAGAACGGTGCAGGAAGAGATTCGCCGCACCCGCGTGGAGGCGGCCAAGAAGCTGCTCGGAATGAGCGGCGCGGGGCTGGTGGAGATCGCGAAGCAAAGCGGATTTTCCAATGCAGCGCTGCTGAGCGTCGCCTTCAAACGCGAGGTGGGCATGTCGCCGGGTGTCTATCGACGCCGGGCGCGAGAAACGCTCGCCGCTGCGAACGACCGCTGATCATTGTACCGGCGCCCAATCGTAGCCGAACCAACCTGCCGTTGCGAGCAGCCCGAGCGCGTAGATCGCCTCTTGGTAATAGCGATAGGTGCCCGATTGCTGCCGCGTGTTCCAGAGGTTCTCGACGAACTCGGCGCGGTTCTGCGCGGTCGATGCGAGAGCGCCTGCGGCGAGCGTCGCTGCGAGCGCCGTTGATGAGCCGGTGTCATCCGGCGCGACGTTGCCATTGAGCAGAAACAGCGCATTCGGGATGTTACCTGCTCCGAGACGCGGGCCAAAAAACGCGTGGTACTTTTCGACCTGCGCCTGCAGCCGAGCGTCGGGGCCCGTCCAGGCGAAATCGATGGCCATGTTCATCGGCACGCGCCAGGCGTCGAACCGGAAGTGATCACTTCCGGAATTTGGGGTGCCGTTGAAGTTGGCGTAGTCGGGATGCAAGCCGGTGTTCGGGTTCGCCGACTGGAAAAAAAATTGGCGGCTGATGTCGGCGATCTGGCGCCAGCGAGCGGCGTCTGCAGGGTCTCCGTCCTGCGCGAACAGCTCATAAAACGCGGGCAGGTGATAGCTCGGGTCGCTGAAGCCAGCGGAGTTACCCTGCGGGTAGAATACCACCATGTTCGATTGCGGGTTGATGATCGGAGCGCGCCCCTGTGGGCCACCGGCGTTGTTCAACATGGCACTGGCGATGGCGTCTGCCTCTTGCTCGTAGTTGATCGCGCCGCTCGAGCCCCAGCGACGATCCGCGAGGTAGAGCGCGGCCGCGAAGTACTCGTCGCCATCCGGAGCAGGCCCGTTTTGGCCAAAGCTCACGTTGATGGCGTTGCCGCTCACGGTCACTGCACCTCGCCAGCGGAAGTACCGGTTCCAGGCGTCATTGGTCGCGAATTGCATGCGCTCTTTTGCGAACGTCCAGAGCTTGTCAAACTGACTTTGCATGTTCATCTGCACGGCGATCATCATGCCGTACGACTGGCCTTCGCTGCGCACGTCGTTCTCATCGGCGCACCAGATGAACGCCTGGCTTGGGTCTTGCGGGAGCTCGTAATAGATGCGGTAGCCGGTGTCGACCTGAGGGATCGCAGACTCGTTCGTGCCGATGCCGAAGATGCGATCGACGGCCAGCCGCACTCTGGCATCGACCTCAGCCACCGGTGTGCCAAGCAGGTCGGTGAATAGGTTTGCCGTGCCGCGCGTCGCCCGACCCGGGGAGAGGGGCACTTCGGGTGCCGGTTGCTGCGAAGGGGCGGGCTGCTCGGGCGTGACCGGCGCTGGCGAGGGATCGCGCGCGATGTCGTTGCCGGGAGCTTCGCTGCTGCTCACGGGCGCAGCCATGGCGACGGGCTTGTCAACGGGCAACGCCGGGCCGTTTGGGTCGTCAAACGGTGGCGCTATCGGTGGGCTCGCGCCGCCGGGGGCCCCGGTGGCGCTTTCGTCTACCGGTGCACCGCAGGCTGCGGCGAACAGGGCGATCATCGAGAGGGAAACGGGCGCGATGCAGAAACGGGCGCGTAGAAGTGGTGTCATGAGTCGTGCTCCCGGCGTATGGAGGGGATGCGGAGAAGTTACCCGTCACTCTAAGGAGCTCATCGGCAACGATGGTAGAGGACTCGCGCGTGCCATTGTAGACAGCAGCGTGATTCGAACTTTGACCGCGTACGCGCACATCTGCGGTACGCCTGCGACCCAAAACGATGTTCCGAGCGGCGCAAAGCAATCGGTATCTGAGACGCCGTCGCATGGAGCAGGCATCCCCCGGCTTTGCCCCCGCTGGCTAGAACTGGGTGATGAAGCTCCAGGCCTCCGCCGGCACCCAACTCGTGCTCTGCCCCGGGTCCTTCGACGTGGGGTAATGGCCGCGCAGGTTCACGTTGAATGGGTTGCCCTGACCGGCGCCGAAGGCGCAGAACCGAGTCGGCACGGAACAGCCTTCGTAAGACGTGCAGGTGTGCCCGGCTGCGGCCGGAACGGGCGGCGTCATCGCCGTACAGCCATTCAGGCCCGTGAAGGTATTGAGGACGTTCAACCCCGTTTGGTAGTTGATGATGGGATCGTCCACGCCGTGAGATTCGAAGAAGGCGACGGGCGTCGTGCATTCTGCGCCGGTTACCCCACTGATGAACGCCGCCGCGTAGACGACCGCCGCGCGAAACTTGTCGGGGCGGACGCAGGCGAGCGCCACCGACATCCCGGCGCCGTAGCTGAAGCCGGTCGTAAACACGCGCGACGTGTCGATACAGAGGTCGTCCGAAATTGCCGCGAGCATGTCGTCGGTGAAGCTCACGTCGCGACCGTTCGGGTTCTCCCAACCCGCCCCGCCGCTCGCGCCAACCAGGCCCTGGGGAACGACGAACATCGTCTTGCCGTCCGTCAGGTCGCCCATGCCATAGAAGGGCCGCTCTGTATTTTGATCCGCGTCGGGCGGGTTGACGATGGCGTTGATCGAGCCGTAGTTCCAGTGGAACATGAAGACGACGCGATGGGGATAAGTGTTGTCGTAGGCGTCGGGCGTCTCTAACAAATAGGTGCGGTTCATCCCGCCGCTCGCGATCGTCTGGTTGCCGTCTTGCAGTGTGCGTGGCTTTCCGCAACCGGCGCTCGGAACAGCTCCATTTCCCACGATTTCATCGTCTGTGGCCGGCATCGTGGGGCTCGCGCCGCCCGTGCCCGGCTCAGCCTCCGGCGGCCCCAGGTCGGTCACCTGCGGCCCCTCGGAATCTGACGGCGTACCTTCTGTCGTAGACGCGCCCTCACCGCCGGCACCCGACGTATCTGCAGGATCGTTCGGAGCGTTCGGCTCGTTCGGATCGGGAGCCGGAGACAGCGCGGATGGTGAAGCGTTGGGCGTTCGTTCGTCGGCCGAGCAGGCAGCCAATCCGAGAGCGAGCACCGCACCCATGAGAGACTGATGCTGCAGACCCGGGCGGTGGCCGAAGCGAGATTCACGTGAGCTGTGTCGAGTTTTCATGGTGAGCCTTTCGACGTACGCCTGATCGATCCCGTGGTCCGCGTAGGACTCCGAGTCGAGCAGAAGGTCGCTCTTCGAGCAAACCGTCTGAATAGAGCGGCATTGCTCGAAGTAGCGTTGCTCGCGATTGCTTTGCTCGAAATGGAGCGCAAGAGAGCGTGTGGTAACGCTACCAGGTATCCGAACGAGTGGGGAGATTTTTGGCAGTGACTCGCGCACGAGATGCGCAAGGCAGACTCGCTCGAGCGCGATGCCTCATAGAGTGCGTCGTCACCTACGCGAATGCGTCGACAGAAATATCAGAATGGGTCGTGTGCCGCTCGCGCTAGTTGTTGCACGCGCCGCACAGTCCGATGATGTAGAAAACGTCGGGACTACGACCATGACTACGACACACCGTTACACCAAGCCGTTCATCACCGCGTTAGCGCTGGGCCTCTTTGCAGCGCGACCGTCCACGTCGTTCGCAGACAATCCCATCGTGCAGACCCTCTATACCGCCGACCCGGCGGCTATGGTGCACGCTGGGGTACTGTACCTCTACACCACGCACGACGAAGACATCACAATCAACAATTTCTTCACCATGAATGACTGGAGAGTCTATTCATCGACCGACGTCGTCAACTGGACGGATCACGGTTCGCCCCTGCACTATAGCGCGTTCGCGTGGGCGCGTGGCGACGCGTGGGCGGGTCATGCCATTAGTCGAAATGGCAAATTCTATTTCTACGTTCCGGTCGTGCGTACCGCTGGCGGAAGCGCCATTGGCGTGGCAGTAGCGGACAGCCCCATCGGACCCTTTCAAGACGCGCTGGGAGCCCCGCTGATTACGTCCGACTGCGGGGACATAGATCCGTCGGTATTCATCGACGACGACGGGCAGGCCTATCTTTACTGGGGCAACCCAAATCTCTGCTACGTGAGGCTGAACGAGGACATGACGTCGTATCAGGGGGATGTCGTCCGCGTGCCTTTGACGACGGCGAGCTTCGGGATCCGGAGCACGACGGATCGGCCAACGACCTACGAGGAAGGGCCGTGGTTCTACAAACGCGAAGGGCGCTACTACCTGGTCTTCGCGGCTGGCCCCATCTCTGAGCATCTTGGTTATTCCACGAGCCCCAGCCCCACGGGGCCGTGGACGTATGGCGGCGTGGTCATGCCGACTGAGGGGGCCAGCTTCACCAATCACCCGAGCGTCATCGACTACAAAGGCAAGTCGTTCCTCTTCTACCATGACGGTGCGCTCCCGGGCGGTGGGGGCTTTCATCGTTCGGTTTCAGTCGAGCAGTTTTCATATGGTGCCGATGGCAGCATCCCGCAGCAGAGGATGACGACCGAAGGTCCCACGGCCGTGGCGACGCTGAATCCATTTGCACGAACGGAGGCCGAAACGATCGCCTGGGAAACAGGCATCGAGACCGAGGCGTGTAGCGAAGGCGGGCTCGATGTCACAGCCATCGACGATGGGGACTTCATCAAGGTAAAGGAGGTCGAGTTCGGTAGCGGTGCCACGTCCTTCGCCGCACGGGTCGCGTCAGCATCAGGCGGCGGAGTGATAGAGCTCCGCCTGGACAGTGAGAGTGGCACCCTGATCGGAACATGCGCGGTCCCGAGCACGGGCGGCGAACAGACCTGGGCAACCGAGTCCTCTACGGTCAGCGGCGCAACGGGCAAACATGATCTGTTTCTGAAGTTCAAGGGCGCCGGGTTCAACGTCAATTGGTGGCAATTCGCAGGCCCTGGCGATCCCGGTGTGGTAGGTACCGGGGGAACGGGGGAAACTGGCGGCCTTGGCGGTGCGTCAGGGGGCAGCGGCTTCGAGCCCGCGGGAGGCGGCGCCGCCGCGGGCGGCTTCGCGACAGGTGGTGTTCCTTCGGAAACCACAGGTCCGGTCGGTACGGTGAGCACTGGAGGTGTCGCCGAGTCGGCGCCTGGCGCTCGTCCCTCATCAAACGTGCACGGCTGCAGCTGCGGCGTCGTCCGCGCCCGTTCCCAATGGAGTGCCCTGGCCGCCATCGGCATGTTGGGTGCCTTGGCGCTGCGCTGGTCGCGGCGCGGTTTAAAATGCACCACGCTCGCCAATGCACAGCAACCGGCCGGCACCAATGCGCCCACGCCGTTGCCTGCGTCCGAGTCGGCCAGCTCGGCTTCCTCGGCTCCGGTGCTGACCGAGCCGGTCATCGACATGACGACACAATGGTGCTGAGTCTCGTCCATCCCGAGGACGTCGACCCTAACGTGGGGGCAAATCCCCCGTGCTGCGGTCCCTGTTGGCCGCAGCCCCGGGACGCTGCGGGGGCTGCTACAGTGCTGCCCGGCTGCGGAGCGTGGCCACGGTCTCGCGCAGCTCGATCAGGGCACCGCGAAACTCGTCCAGGCCTGGACCTCGAGAATCCGTGCTGACCTCCGGCTCGATCTGCGCTTGCCAGGTATCGAGCCAGCTCTCGATCACGCCGGGCGCGAAGGGCCCGGCGAGGAGGCGCTCGATTTGCGCCGCGATGCGCTCCGGGCCGGCGCCCACGGCCCCCCGCAGCAGTGGCTCGCAGCCGGGCGCGATCAGCACACCGCCGGGGTCGGGATACGTCAGGCTGCAATCCGGGACTGGGCCGAACACATCCGGCATCGCCGCCAGCGGCGGCTCGAGCTCGAACACGCGATCGACGTCCCACGGGATGAGCGAAAAGCGGGCCTCGTCCTCGTGCTGGTACAAGAAGAAGTTGTGATTAGTGCACGGCCCGACCTCTTCACACAGGAACGTCATGACGCCGTCCCAGTCGTGGATGGCGCGTGCCACGGCCAGGTGCGCGAGCACCTTGTCGACGTCCATGTAGCGGGCAACGACCTCGGGCAGCGCCGCCGGCTCCGCCGCGGCGAGGTCGGCCTTGAAGCTGAGCAAGGCGCTATGGTCGATAATTTCCGGGCCCGTCTCCAAGTGCTCATCCAGCACGGCCGCGTCGGCAGTGGTCGGCCATTGCTCCTTGTACAAGTTGCCGTCACCCCCCCCGGTGAATCGATCGTCCGCGAAACGCCCGTCCACGTCTTCCACCAAGGTAAACAGGCCTTGGTCCTCGCCGTTGACCGACAGCCGCGCGTGTACCGCGCGCGGAGTCGGCAGGCCCATGTCGCGGAACACGCGATACGCCAGGCGCTCGCGCAGCTGGCTTCGGTCCTTGGCCATGGAGTTGAAGTTCAGACGCTTCAGCCCCGAGAGGCTTTGCTCCGGCAGATACTCGTTGAGCTTGAGCTTCATGCTGAGCTTCGGGCAAATGAGCGAGCCGTCGGAGGCGTAGCGCGTGCCGTCGGAGGAAAAGCACGAATACAGCGTACCCAAGCTGCCCTTGAAGCGAACCCCGACGCGCGAGAGATGCTGGCCCTGCACGTCGAGCTCGGCCTCCACGTAGCGCTCCTCGAACGCCTCGTCTTGAAGTTGCTGCCAGATCACCGGGTCCAGCTGAAGCGCATACTGCTGCACCTCAGCGTCGGAGAAGACCGGGTTCAGCGCGGGCTCGCTAGGCCCCGTGCCGCCCGGCAGGCCCGGCGCCGGGCTCACCGCGGGCTCGCTCGGACTCGATGACCCCGGAGCTCCCCCCACGCTCGCGCCCGTGCCGTCGGGTACGTTCGGGGCACTGCTCTCCCCCTGTCTCTCCCCCTGTCTGTCGAGCGGTCCGGATGCCGGCGCAGCTTCCGGTAGGGCAACCCCGTTCGAAGCGGCCTGACTCTCTCGAGTGTCCGCGTACAGTATCCTCTCGCCCTGGCAGCTCGCGAGCACCAGGCTCGACAGCGCGACTCCTACTGCCGTCTTCACCCAGGCCCAAGGCTTCTTCATCGCTCTAGACGTAGCAGGCCGCGCGATCGGCGGCCATGTGACGAGATCCACCGATTGTGAGCGAAGCGACGCGGAAACACATCGTATATCGTGTGGCGGGTTTGACGATAGGGACAGTTTGGCACTGAACGGCTGGGCGTAAACACTGACCGAGATCGCGAATGCGCCTACATTTCCGCGTATGTGGCATCGCCCCGGCATGGCTGCTTGCCGGCGCGTGGCCCTGAAGGCGTCGCGCCGTGCGGGCGTTATGTCCCATTGATGGGGGATGCCGAGCTCGATTTTCGCCTCTTGTTCGAGGCATCGCCCGATGTCCTGTTGGTGCTCTTGCCGGACGCGCCTCGATTCACGATTGTCGCCGCCACCGACGCACGCTTGGCCGCGACACATACGACGCGTGAAGGCAGCCTGGGGCGGGGGCTGTTCGAGGTGTTCCCTGACAACCCCGACGACCCAGCGGCGACGGGGCTCAATAACCTGCGCACGTCGCTCGAGCGCGTGCTGACCACGCGGGCGCCGGACACGATGGCCGTGCAGAAGTATGACATCCGAGGGCCTGACGGCACTTTCCAGGTGAAATACTGGAGCCCGAAGAATCTCCCTGTCTTCGACTCGGGGGGCGCGGTCCGCTACATTCTGCACCGCGTGGAAGACGTCACCGAGCTCGTGCACGCGAGCGAGCTGCACGAGGAGTTTCGCGGGCGAGCCAACCAGATGGAGCGGGAGGTCATCAGTCGCAGCCGCGAGCTCGCGGCCGCCAATCGGGAGCTGCGGCTCGCCAACGAAAAGCTAGAGGGCCTCGACCGAGCAAAGACCGCATTTTTTAGCAACGTCAGCCATGAGCTCCGCACTCCGCTCACGTTGATTCTCGGGCCCGTCGAAAACGCCTTGGCCGGGACGAGCGGCGCCCTGACTGGCGAAGATCTGCGCGCGGTGCACCGGAATTCGGTGCGGCTGCTGCATCTGGTCAATGACCTTCTCGATTTCTCGCGTATCACGTCCGGAGGGCTAGAGCTCTCCTTTGTGGCTACCGATCTCGCGCAGTTGACGGCGGGGCTCGCCGGCGCGTTCCAGTCCCTCGTGGAAGATGCGGGCTTGAAGCTTCGCGTTGATTGCCCGGCCTTACCCGCGCCGGTCTACGTCGACCCCTCGCGTTGGGAAAAGATCGTCTTGAATCTGCTCTCGAACGCTTTCAAATTTACGCTGGAGGGGCAGATCAGCGTGAGCTTGGTCTGGCGAGGAGAGCACGTAGAGCTCTCCGTCGGAGATACGGGTATTGGCATTCCCGAAGCGGAGCTGCCTCGAATATTCGAGCGCTTCCATCGAGTGGAGGGCGCGCGCGGTCGAAGCGTGGAAGGCAGCGGCATTGGGCTTGCGCTCGTGCAGGAGCTCACGGCGCTGCATTCCGGAACCGTTCGGGTCTCGAGCGTCGAGGGCCGAGGCAGCGCCTTTACCGTGTCGATCCCCACGGGCTCGAGCCATTTGCCACAAGCCCGCATCAACTCGCTGAGTACTCCGGAATGTCCGACCCGAACGACTTTCGTGGCAGCGCTGCAGGGGTCCGTGCGCGGCAAGGAGGAGCGCAGCCGGCGCGTGGGCGACAACCCACGGCTCGCGGCCGAAGGGCGCATCCTGGTGGTCGACGACAACGCGGACATGCAGGGCTACGTGGTCCGGCTGCTCGAGCCCCACTTCGAGGTGCTGGCCTGCTTTGACGGTAAGGCCGCGCTCGCCCTCGCGCGAGAAGCTCCTCCGGATCTCGTGCTGAGCGATGTGATGATGCCCGAGATGGACGGAGTGTCGCTCGTCGCGGCGCTGCGCGAGGATCCCCTGACGCGGACGATCCCGGTCGTTCTGCTTTCGGCGCGAGCTGGTGAAGACGCGTTGCTCGCGGGTCTAGAGACGGGCGCCGACGACTACCTGGTCAAGCCCTTTTCGGCGCGTGAGCTGCTCGGCCGCGTGCGAGCTCATCTCTCCATGGCGCGGCTGCGCCGGTCGGCTGAAGCAGCCTTGCGAGAGCTTGCAGAAACGCGCGCGACGCTCGTCGCCGAGCTAGAACGCAAGAACGCGGAGCTCGAGTTGGCGTATCGAGAGCTACAGAGGGCACAGTCCCAACTCGTACAGTCCGCCAAGATGGCTTCGCTCGGCGAGCTCGTCGCGGGTGTGGCTCATGAGATCAATAACCCCCTGGCATTTGCCCTGGGCCATCTCGACACGGTGAAACGCAGCTGGGGTCGCCTGGATTCGAAGCTCGGCGTGACGCTCACGGAGCAGTTACGGCCCGAGTGGCAACGAGCCCTCGAGCGCCTGGGCGAGATGCAGGTCGGGCTCGAACGTATCCGGGACATGGTGCTGCGCCTGCGTACCTTCTCACGGCTGGACGAAGGCGAACAACAAGTGGTGAGCATGCGCGAGAGCGTCGAATCGGTGCTGATGATTCTCGAGCACCGCTTGCGCGATCGTATCCGCATCGTGACTCACTTTGGCGAGCCGGACCGGGTGTTTTGCTACTCCAGCCTGATCAACCAGGCACTGCTCAACCTGATCTCCAACGCCGTTGATGCCATCACCGATTGTGGGTCGATCACCCTCGCTACCGGCGCCGAAGGCTCCGAGTATCGCATCATGGTCTCCGATACGGGCAGCGGTATCGCCGAGAGTATTCGCGATCGCGTGCTCGATCCTTTCTTTACCACAAAACCCATGGGTCAAGGTACCGGCCTCGGGTTACCGATCACCTACTCGATCGTGAAGAAGCACGGTGGCGACCTGGAGCTCCGGCCCGGCCCCGAGGGGGGCACGCGGGTGACGATGCGGTTCCCGCTGGCGACAGAGCGCACCGGCTAAGCATACCGCACCGGGTGTGGCAAAAAGGTACTCCAACCAGGGCTTCGGCCAGGCAGCGCAGAGGCGTATACTGCTGCGCAAATGTGGACAGAGATTATCATCCCGCGTGAAGACTTGGGACGTCTGATGGCGCAGGCGTTTCCCCTCACCATCCATCTGGGAGACGCCGAAAGCGACAACTCCCTCGCGCTCAGTGACCTGGGCGAGGTGCGTCTGGTCCCAGACGAGGGCCTACGTGTCGAATGCAAAGCGCGTGTGCGCTGGCCGGTGCTCGGCATTGAGCTACCGGTGGCCTTGAACGCGCTGACGCTGATGCTCGTGCCCAGCATCGGCAAAGGCCCCCACGGGGACACTCTCGTCTTTCGGATCAGCATCGAGCATGCGGACTTTACCGCCGTGCCCGAAATGATCGACAAGCGCATCACGGCGACCATAAACTCCAAGCTGGCGGCCAATGATGCGGAGTTGAGCTGGGACCTCTCCAGGGCATTGACTTTATCGGCGCACCTGCCCGCGTTACTCGAAGACGTCGAGGCGTTTGCCCTGCGCCCGCGCTGGGCCAAGGTCCGTGTTACCGATCAGGCCGTCGTCTACGCGGTATCATTCAACACTGCATTGGTACGCCGAGGGGGGCAGCCGCCTACCGAGGTCACGCTTGCCGCAGGAGGTGCCGCGGTGTCGCCGGGAGCACCCTCGGAGCCTCCAGCCGGAGCCCGCTTGACCCAGCGTCCACGCGGGGCCAATCGGCTGGCCTCTGCGGGCATGTTCGGAATTGGCGCCGGCGCTGCCTACTTCGCTTTGCGCCTCGTCGCGCGAGCCTTTCGTTAGCTCCGAGCAGCCGTGTAACTCCTGGACTGTTGCAAAGTGCCCCTGAGAGGGCTGCATTTACTCGGTGAAACTGGGCGTGAAATATCGTGTAATGGCAAAGTATGTCGAGGTGGATTGAGCTCAGCGTGACCGACGTCATTTTCAATAAGTC
>JANOIG010000062.1:0-1653 GCA_031407405.1 Deltaproteobacteria bacterium | reverse complement strand
CGCGCGCTCGCCAACGGCACCAAAGCGATCGTTGTTTCGGTCGAGTATCGCAAAGCACCTGAGCATAAGTTCCCGACAGCGCACGACGACGCTTTCGCCGCCTACCAGTGGGTTGCGAAAAACGCTGGCAGCTTCGGCGGCGACGCGCGCCGCCTCGCCGTGGCAGGCGAGAGTGCCGGAGGAAACTTGGCCGAGAGCGTGGCCATCGCGGCGCGCGATCAACACGAGCGCTTGCCAGTGCACGTCCTACTAGTTTACCCGGTTGCCAGCTCGAACATGAGCTCCACATCCTACTCGGACAACCGGGTCGCGAAGCCCTTGAACAAGGCGATGATGGCGTGGTTCACGGACAAGTACTTCCGCACTCCTGCCGACGGGCAAGACCCGCGCATCAATCTGGTCGCCGCGAAACTAGAAGGCTTGCCACCTACCACCATCATCAACGCCTCCATTGATCCGCTGCTTTCCGATGGTGAAGAGCTGGCCAAGAAACTCGAAGCCGCGCACGTCCCAGTCGAGCAAAAGACCTATGCAGGCGTAGCGCACGAGTTTTTCGGCATGAGCGCCGTGGTCGCCGACGCGAAGGAGGCGATGGCCTACGCGTCCGGGCGCCTTAAAGACAGCTTTGCCAACGCGAAGACGGCTCGGTTGGATTGAGTTCACCTCTCGGACCTTGGACCGTTGAAGGCCTTCCACAGTCCGTCAGCGGGGATCGCTTCCGCCATCCCGATCACGAGGCACTGGCCCGCGTGGTTCAGCACCGCGGCGAAAATCCCCAGCTGATGTTCAACTACGACGCTGCCACCACCAAGAAGTGGGAGATGCCTCCATCTGGCGCTCCCGCTTACCGAACCGAGTACGGCAACGGAACGCTCAAGATTCGATTGGGTTAGTCCGTTGCGGTAGCGACTAGAAAGGGATCTCATCCATCATGCCGCCCCCCGCGTAACGATGGTGAACCCCGGCTGGCTACCTTGACGATCGCAGGACTTGACAGAGAGAGGGTTGGTCGCCCTGCCCTCGTGCAGTGTCCAGATCGCCGAGCACCGGAATCGGACGCCCATTTCCCTTCACAGGGACTCGCTGACGCCTTACCACAGTGGGGCTTGACGCAAGCCTTGAGCCTCGGCCTTCTCGGCCAGGACACCCCTAGGCCTTGCCCTTTACGAACTTGTCACCGATGTAGCCCGCCTGGCTGAAGCCGGTGAGCGCGACCATCGCCCACGGCACCGACCACAGCTCGCCGCCGAGCACGCTCTTTCCGCAAAACAGCGCGACGATGATCACGGTCCAAAAGACCATTTGCGCCTTCGGGATCGAAAGCTCCACCTGCTTAGTTGTCTCGTTCCAGGTCGAGATGAGATCGACCCAGTCAGGGCTCATTTTCGCAGCCGCCGGCTGAGCGCCGATGGGCACGACGGTGGACGCGGGCAAAATCAGCTCTGGCTCGGCAATGGGCGGTGTGCCCGCGGCACTTGCTGCGGCGGTCTGAGCTGCCGCTGCGGTCTTCACGGCCGCTGCCGCTTGCGCCGTTGCGAGCGCTTGCTCGGTGGCAGCTGCTGCGCCAGCGCCCACGGCCTGCGCGGCGGCGACGGCTGGCGTGGGCGAGGTGGCCTGCCCCCGCTTGGCGGAGAGCCCCGTGAGTAGCGACAT